>JAGRNR010000041.1:0-35591 GCA_020440645.1 bacterium
GAGGTGCAGGCTGGCCCGGCCGTCCACGCAGTCCAGCGCTTCGCTGTAGCAGGCCAGCGCTTCGTCGTATTCACCGAGCCTGATCAGCAGGCTGCCCAGCATCTCGAGGATCGCCGGGTCACCCGGCCGCAACTGGTTGGCCTGTCGCAGTTCGCTGACGGCCTCCACCGGGCGGTCCAGCTTCTCGAGCAGGGCGGCGATCCGGCAGTGCAGCGCCGGATCCTGTGGGGCCTCGCGGACCTGCCGTTCCAGTTCGAGAAGCTTCCTGCGCAGTTCGTCAGGAGTTTGCATCTCAACCAGCCTAACACCTGCAAACGCTGCTCAGCGCATTGTGGCCCTGGCTGTCCGAAGTTCAGTCCCCGGCTTCCTCAACCAGGCGGTCCGGCAGTGACTGGATGGACTGCGCCAACCGCCTGGCTACTCCTGCCACCCGTCCATGCAAGGTAGCCTGGCTGGGCAGCTGCCAGTCGTACCGTTCACCGGGCCCGCGGCACTCTTCTGTCATCGGCACATGGATGAACACGCACTTCGTGGGCAGGCCATGCTCCGCTATGTGCTGCAGTGCGGCGTAGTAGACGTGGTTGCAGACGAAATTGCCGGCATGGTTGGAAATCGACAATGGCAGGCCCTGCCCCGCCCCTTCATCTGCCCCATCCTGTTCCATCACAGCGGCCAGGTCCAGCACGCTCTGGATTGCCAGTGCGGCACCGGGCACGATCTCACGCCCGCTGGCCAGTTCCCCGTCGTTGTCAGCCAGGCTGCAGTCGTCCAGATTGACCGCGATGCGCTCCAGGCAGACCGCCCGGCGGTTCTGGGCCACGCCGAGGCAGACGCACAGGTCGGGGCGGATCTCATCCAGCAGCTCGCGGATGAGTGTCTCGCTGCCGCGGTAGCTGGTGGGCAGGCGCACGCTGTGCAGTTCGGCACCTTCCGCGAAGTCTGCCGCACAGAGCTGGCCGAGCAGGCGCTGGCTGGGGTTGTCAACCAGCTTGCCGAAGGGTTCAAAGCCTGTCACGAGGATGCGCACCTGTCCAGCATAGCAGGCTTGCCCAACCCTGCATTAGAATCCCGCTGTGCATACCCCCGACAGGATCAGCCGCATCGAGGCCGTCGTCACCCAGCGCCAGCAGGGTGCCGTCGTGCTCGAGAACATCTACGACCGCCACAATGCGCAGGCCGTGATGCGGAGCTGCGATGCCTTCGGCATCCAGCGTGTCTGCCTCGTGTTCTCCCGTGAGCGTCGCTTCGATCCGCGTGTGTTCGGCCAGCGCAGCAGCTCCAGCGCCCACAAGTGGCTGCACTACTCCTTCCATGAGTCCATCGAGGAATGTTATGGACTGCTGCATGAGGAGGGCTTCCGCATCCTTGCCACTGGCATCGGGCCGGACTGTGTCGAGCTGCAGGACGCCGACCTGCTGCAGCCGCGGACCGCGCTCGTGTTCGGCAATGAACACCGCGGCCTGACCCGCAGCGCGCGCAGCCTGGCGGACGGACTGATCACCGTGCCAATGCGCGGCATGGTGCAGAGCCTGAACCTGTCAGTCACTGCCGCGATGTGCCTCTACGAGCTGACCCGCCAGCGCAGTGCGGCCGGGATGGAACGCTATGCCCTGGATAGCGGCCTGCAGGGCCAGCTGCGCGAGGAGTTCCAGCTCTGGTAGCCGCTTCTGGACAGCGGACTAAGTTATTCATGTGGACAAAGCGGGTATAGAAGATGGTTCGGGAGTTTCCCCGGACCACAAGGAATGTGTGGTTGGACTTATTAATCCACCGGGACAGGTACTGGACCTGCCCCGTACCCCCATGAACCCGCATTCCTGAAAACAATAGGTTTCCAGTTAATTCACCTCATTTGAATTGACAGGGGCGGAGTTCCTGATCCGCCCCTGTCGTTTTTTCTGCTCCATTGCTGCCTCCAGCCTCCTTGTGAACATTCGGTGAGTATTCAGTGAAGATTGCTTGCTAGAATAGGGCCACCGGATATCCCGGAGTGGGATACGGGCCGGTACCTGATGGAGTTGGGAATGTCCATACTGAGACTGTTTGCCAGCAGTCCGTTCGAATCGCTGCAGGAACTGCTGGAGAAGATCGACGTCTGCGTCAGCCATATCAAGCCGATGGTGACCGCCAACATTGAAGCGGACTTTGACGAGGTGAAGAACCACTTCCGCCAGATCACCAAGGCCGAGCATGAAGCTGACCTGGTCAAGGGCCAGATCCGCGGCAAGCTGCCCCGCACGCTGTTCCTGCCGATTGACCGCTGGCACTTCCTCGAGATCATTGCCAGCGCGGACAAGATCGCGGATGCGGCGGAAGACCTCGGCTACCTGCTGACCGTGCGCCACACGCACATCCCGGAAACCCTCACTCCGGAGTTTGTCAACCTGATGGAAAAGAGCCTTGCCAGCTATGAGCTGGTCAAGGAGGTCGTGGACGGATTCGGCATGCTGGTGGATGCTGGCTTTGCGGGACCGATCGCCGAGGAGTTCGTCGAGAAGACGGTGCGCATTGACCACCTGGAGTGGGAAACCGACAAGCAGATGTACAAGCTGACACAGCACCTGTTCGAGCTGGAGAACCAGATCAGCGTGATCGACATCATCATGCTGCGCGACATCGCCCGCGAGATCGCCAGGCTGGCGGACACCAGCGAGGCACTCGGCAAGAAGATCCGCCGCGTGCTGGCGAACTAGGCGGAACATCCTATGGAACACATCCAGATCATCTTCATCCTGTCCATCATCTTCGGCGCCTACATGGCCTGGAACATCGGTGCCAATGACGTTGCCAACGCCTTCGGCACCTCCGTCGGCAGCAAGGCTCTCACGATCGGCGCCGCGGTCGGCCTGGCCGCGATTTTCGAATTCGCCGGCGCCTTCTTCGTCGGCGGGCACGTCACCGAGACGATCCGCAAGGGCATGGTGGACCACGACGTCGTCGCAGCCGAACCGGTGCTGTTCGCGATTGGCATGACGGCTGCCCTGCTGGCCGCGGCAATCTGGCTGAACCTCGCAAGCAAGTGGGGCTGGCCTGTGTCCACCACGCACAGCATCGTCGGGGCGGTGATCGGCTTCGGACTCGTGCTGGCCGGTACGGCGGCCATCAACTGGCCCAAGGTCTGGCAAGTGGTGATGTCCTGGGTCGTCAGCCCGCTCGTCGGCGGCCTGCTGAGCGTACTTGTCTACATCAGCTTCGTGCTGCCGATCTACCGCAGCCGCGAGCCCGGCAAGCTGCTGCGCCGGCTGGTGCCTGTCGCCACCGGACTCGTGTTCTTCCTGCTGACCCTATCGATGGTCTACAAGGGCCTGAAGAACCTCAACATGAACCTCAGCTTCGGCGGGGCCTGCCTGTGGGGTGTCGGCATCGGCGCACTGGCCGCATTCATCACCTACCTGATCATCAAGCGCATCCCGCTCAAGGAGGAGACAGACCCGGTCAAGAAATTCAAGCAGACCGAGCCGATCTTCGCCGTGCTGCAGATCATCACCGCCAGCTACACCGCATTCGCGCATGGCGCCAATGACGTTGCCAATGCCGTCGGACCGCTGGCCGCCGTGCACTCCGTCTGGAAGGCCCACGGCGCGGAGCTTGTCGCCAAGGCCCCGGTGCCGAACTGGATCCTGCTGCTGGGAGGCGTGTTCATCGTGATCGGCCTCGCAACCTTTGGCTACCGAGTGATGCAGACCATTGGCAAGAAGATCACCGCGATCACGCCCAGCCGCGGCTTCGCCGCCGAGTTCGGGGCGGCCACCACCGTACTGATCTGCTCCCGGCTCAGCCTGCCGGTGTCAACCACACACACACTTGTCGGTGCCGTGATCGGCGTCGGCCTGGCGCGCGGCATGCGTTCGCTGGACATGAAGGTGGTGCGTGATATCGGCGCTTCCTGGCTCTACACCATCCCCTTCACCGCCGTGCTGACGATCCTGCTGTTCCTCGGCATGCGCGCGATCTTCGGCGCCTGAGACTAGATCAGCAGGCGCGTGGCAAGGATCATCAGGATCCCGTTGGCAAGGTAGAACAGCCGCACCACCTTGCCCCGGCCGTGCACCTCCTGCCAGTCCGGTGTTGACCTGAGCAGGCCTGCGATCCGTCTGAGGATCGGCAGTGTCAGCAGGCTGAGGAGCGCTATCAATGACAGCTCCCGCAGTGCAACCAGGGCCACGATTGTCGCCACGGCCGCGATGCCGAACACATAGATCCCGCCAATCGCACTGTCCCGCCCCAGCCTGGTTGCGATCGTGCGCTTGCCGGCCAGCCGGTCAGTCTCGATGTCCGGCAGGGACTGGAAGTACAGGATCATCGCCACCATAATGCCGGTCGGCAGCGAGATGAGCAGCGCGTCCCAGTCCAGGTAGCCGGTCTGGACGCAATACGCGCCGGTCACCATCACCGGCCCCATGTTGACGAACACAGTCAGCTCCCCGAGACCGTGGTAGCCGAGCCTCAGCGGCGGTGCGGTGTAGAACAGGCTGGAGCAGAATGCCAACAGCATGTAGATCGCCAGCCACCACTCCCGCGTTGCCAGCAGCAGGTACAGGCCTCCCAGCGCCGCAGTGCCGTACAGCAGCACCAGTGCCGTCACCAGGTGACGCGTAGTGAGCAGGCCCTGCTGCAGCACCCGGCTGCCGCCGATGCTCTCGCCGTCGTCTGTGCCCGCCAGGTGGTCGAACAGGTCGTTGGCAAGGTTGGTGCCGAGGTGCACGAGGAAGGAACTGAGCACGACCACAAGGAACATCACCCAGTTGACTGCCACTTCACGCGAGGCCAGTACGGTGCCCAGCGTCAGCGGGATCAGGGTTGCCACGAAGAACTGCGGGCGGCTGGCCTGGTACCATGTCGCCAGCCAGCCTGGTCTCTGCACGGTGTCCATCAGCGGTACCCCGTCCAGCGGCACAGCCGCCGCTCCAGCAGGTCAAACAGCTCATACAGCAGGATGCCGATCAGGGACAGCACGATGATGCCGACTGCCATGCCCGTGATGTTCGTCTGCGACCAGGCGTTGTAGATGTAGGCTCCGATGCCCTTCGTTGTGGCAATCGTCTCCACGAAGAACAGCACTGCCACCACGGTCCCGGTGGCGATGCGCAGGCTGGTGAACAGCGCGGGCAGGGTGGCCGGCCAGTAGACGTGCACGAACAGTTGCCATGGTCCGCCACCGAGGCTGCGCAGTGATGTGACTGCACTGGGCGGCACCGCCCGCGCGGCGTCACGCGTGGTTGCCAGCAGGTGGAAGAACAGGATGATCGCGATCAGCGCGATCTTGCTGCCATTGCCAATCCCCATCAGCATCAGGAGCAGCGGCAGGAACACGATCTTCGGCAGGGGGTATGTCAGGTACAGCACCGGCTTCAGCCAGCGGTCCAGCCGGGGACTGCTGCCAGCCGCCAGTCCGAGCGGCACCGCTGCGGCCAGCGCCACCAGCATCCCTGCGAGGATGCGCCACAGTGAAGCCGTGATGTGCGCGCGGAACTTCTGCTCACCCAGTTCCTCCCACAGCAGGGTGAATGTCGCACGCGGCTCGGCGATGATCTGCTCCCCGAGCCAGAGGTAAAGCAGCCACCACAGCACCAGCAGCCCGCCGACTGCGGCAATGTATTCCCAGCGCAGCTTCATGCCGCGGCCCCGATTGCCTGGCGCAGCTGTGTAAGCGTGGCGATGTATGCGTCGCTATCCCGGTAGCCCGCCTCACCTGCCCCAATGTTGTCAACTTCCGCGATGATGCGCCCCGGGGCACCATCCATCACAAGGATCCGCGCGCCAAGCATCGCCGCCTCCTGCAGGCTGTGGGTCACCGTCAGCATCGCGAAGCCTTCGCGCCGCCACAGTGCCAGCAGCAGCTCCTGCAGGCGCTCCCGCGTCAGGCTGTCCAATGCACCAAACGGCTCATCCAGCAGCATCAGCTCCGGCTTAAGCAGCAGTGCCCGTGCCAGGGCAACCCTCTGCTGCTGGCCACCGCTGAGTTGCCCCGGGTATCTGTCGAGCTTGCCCTCGATGCCGAGTTCGCTGAGCATCGCCTCCAGTTCACCGGGACCGGCTCGCCGGCCACGCAGCTGCAGGCCAAGCATCACATTGGCATGCACGGTCTTCCAGGGGAACAGCCCATAGGCCTGCTGCACGAGTGCGATGCGGGGGTCAGGAGACAACAGCGGCCGGCCATCCAGGCTTGCGCTGCCTGCACTCGGCTGCAGCAGCCCGGCGGCGATCATCAGCAGTGTGCTCTTGCCGCAACCGGATGGCCCAAGCAGCGCCAGGCTCTCCCCGCGCCGGAGACTGAGTCCCGCTCCAGCCAGCACCACTTCACTGCCGGGCCGGCCATAGCTGTGGCTTATGCCCTCAAGGCGCAGCAATTCAGGGGAGGTAGTCTCCATTGACGAGCCCAGTATATGTGAGGTCCTTTTTCACGATGCCCTCGGCCTTCAGCCAGGCCACCACTTCGGCAATCGTCGTGCTGGAAGGCACATCCATCTTCGCGGGGAACACCGGCACCGGGAAGACCTGCTGCAGCGGCTCCGGCAGGCGGGTGTGCTTGATCATCAGTTCGCGGGCCTCCGCCGGGTGCTCGCTGATCCACTTGTTTGCCTCGTCCACGGCGGCAAGGAAGCCCTTCACTGCTCCGGCGTTGCCATCCAGGTAATCCTGGCGGAATACCAGCACAGTCTGGCTCACAAGCATGCCGGTGTCATCCGCCAGCACCACCGCCCCGCCCTTCTCGGCCGCCGTCACCAGCGGCTCCGGCAGGGTCGCCGCATCCAGCTCGCCGCTCATCAGCATCTGCATGCGCAGGCCGATGTTCTTCATGTCCAACAGTTCAACGTCCGCCGGACCACCGCCCTTGCCCAGCAGCTGCTGCGTCACGTAGTCGATCACGGAAGCGGTGCTGATGCCGACATCATGTCCCTTCAGGCCCGCCACATCCGTGATGCCGCATTGCTTGCTGGCCAGCACGGCGAACATGCGCGTGTCAGCACCAGTGCGGTAGTTCGTGGCCACGATCGCAATGTCCAGCCCGTTGCCCTCCACCACCAGCGGAGTGAACAGGTCACCGAAGTAGCCGTCGATCGCCCCGGCCTTGAGCGCGATGTCCTTTTCGGCGGCACTCTGGAAAGGCACCACCTCGAGCTCCAGTCCGGCCTGCTCGAAGAATCCCTGCTCGGCGGCCACGAAGATCGGCAGGGCCTGCAGCACCGGCAGCACGCCGAACTGCATTTCCTCAGCGGCAGCGGCACGGTGGCTGCCCATCAGCAGCGCGCATGCCAGCGCGATGATTGTCGTCTTGATTGCTTTCATGGTCTGGGTCCTGTCGGCCGCAGGGGCGGCATCAATGGAATTCTATCACTTCAATTCCATTGTTTAATTCAACAACAACAGTTCGTTGTGCAGTGCAGCACTGCCGTGATTTTTTCTGTCTAAAGTATAATGGCCTGACCCATTGGGAGTGACATGACCAATCTACTGCGCAAGTTCGCGGAAATGTTCGTCGAGTTCGAGGACGACGGCACGCCCCAGCCTGCCGCCACCAAGCCGAGCGCAGGCAAGCCTCCCAGCTCCGGCGAGGATGTGCTGGCCGCCATCGAGAAGATCCGCAGCGACCTGGAAAATGAGGGCCATACCGACTTCGATGAAGCGGAGGACGTGCTCGACCCGGGCCTGCTGGCCAGCCACAAACAGGCCGGCAAGCCGGCTGAGCCTGCAGCGGGCCTGAAGATCAACATCGGCAACCCGCCTCCCGCGGGCGAACCCGCCGCCCCTTCCGCTGAGCCGAAATCGAGTGCGCCGATCAGCGGTGGCAGCGATTCCATCAATGTGCCGAAGCTCTTGAGCGTGCCCGAGGTCTACGCCCGGGCGCAGATCAGCAATGACGGACCGGGCCATGTGGACCGCATCTCCGAGATGCTGGATGACCCGGAGATGGAAGGCCTGCCGATGGACATCCGCGCCCGCAGTGTGAAGATGGCGCTCAAGGCCACCGGTGTCGGGCTGGAGAGCATCCTCGAGGATGCCGGCCGCCGCGACCAGGCGCTGGAGGACTACTACTTCTACCTCGACAAGAAGCATGAGCAGATCAAGGGCCAGGTCGAGGCCGACAACCAGCGACTGCAGCAGGAGATCGATGAGTTCATGAAGCAGAAGCAGGAGCTGATGGAGCGCAATCGCACGAGCCTCGCCGAGGCCGGCCGGATCCGCGATGAATTCCGCAAGCTGAAGCAGGCCGAGGAGAAGCGCCTGTATGACATCGTCACACCCTTTGTCTCGCCGGGGGAAAACCCGGTCGAGCTGACCTGAGGGAACAGTAAACACGGGAGAAGCAACAGATGAGACTCAAACCAGGTGCAAAGGTATTCCTGACGATCGTGATCCTGATCCTGATCGGTGCCGGCGCTTACAAGGCCGGACTGCTGAACGGGGTGATCAACACGGTCGCCCCCGAGCGCAGGGCCGGTGGCGGCAGCGTTGACAAGGACGACTTCAACTTCGGCAACCAGGACGTGAACGTCAAGCAGGAGAACAGCCGCAAGGACCAGCTTCCGCCAAAGGGCGGCAGCAAGCTTGACCGGCCGATCCGTGTGGCAATTGTGCTGTGGGGCGGCTATGCCGGCGGCTTCTGCGCCAACAACGGCATGCTGCCCAACAAGGACAGCAAGTTCTGGAAGGACCACGGCATCGAGGTCGAACTGATCCAGATTGACGACTTCGTTGCCAGCCGCGACGCCTTTCGCGCCGGTGGTGACAAGGGCGGAGTGGACATCATGTGGGCCACGGTCGACAGCTTCGCGCTGGAATACCCGGGCCTGAAGGACCTCAACCCGCGCTGCATCCTGCAGTACGACTGGTCCCGCGGTGGCGACGCGATCGCCGTCAGCCGTGACATCCGCACAGCCTCCGACCTGAAGGGCAAGAAGATCTCCGTGGCGGAGGGTACGCCGAGCCACTTCTTCCTGCTCTACATGCTGGCCCAGGCCGGCCTGAACGCCAGCGACGTGACGCCGGTGTTCACCAATGACGCGATCGAGGCCGCCGACCTGTTCAAGGCCGAGAAGGTGGACGCCTGCGTGTCCTGGAGCCCGAACGTCTACATGGTCGCCGACGAGCGCCCCGGAGCCCAGATCCTCGCCAGCACCCGTGAGGCCACCAGCCTGATCGCCGACATCTTCGTGGCCCGCGGTGACTTCATCGAGCAGTATCCCGACGCGGTCAGCGCATTCTGCGAGGGCTGGCTTGAGGGTGTCGAGATTGCCAACAGCAACCCTGACCTGGCCGCCCAGCTGATGTACGATGGCTTCGACGGCCTGAGCTCGATTGACGACTCGATCGGCATGCTCGGAGACGTGAAGCTGCCGAACGCCGCCGAGAACCGCGCCTTCTTCGAGCTTGACAACTCAA
This sequence comes from bacterium, assembly GCA_020440645.1. Classification (GTDB taxonomy): domain Bacteria; phylum 4484-113; class 4484-113; order 4484-113; family JAFGCY01; genus JAHEFU01. The sequence goes on from JAGRNR010000041.1 coordinate 9,385, forward strand.
CCCTGATCGGCTATGAGCAGCTCTACGATGCCGCGCAGAACATCTGGGGCAAGGTCGGCCTGCTGGAGGAGAAGACCCGCCCCGGCCTGACCGTCAACACCTCCTTCCTGAACCTGGCAACGACCAACACGACCACCGTGGCAGCCGCGCCGGAGGAGGAGTTCAAGGAATTCAAGGAGCCGGAGAAGAACGCCGCGCCCATCGTCACCAAGCGCATCAGCGTGTACTTCGACACCGGCAGTTCCACGCTGGACCCGAATGCGCAGAAGATCCTCGAGGAGGGCGCAGAACTGGCCCAGACCTTCGGCAGTGCCAAGGTGCGCGTGATCGGCAACACCGACAATGTCGGCAGCCGCGAAAGCAATGTCGAGCTGAGCCGCAAGCGTGCCCAGGCCGTGGTTGACTTCCTCGTGACGAAGTACGGCTTCCCGCGTGACAAGTTCGAGGTCGTCGGCAACGGGCCGGACAAGCCCGTCGCTGACAACGGCAGCGAAGCCGGCCGCGCGCAAAACCGCCGCACCGACTTCGAGGTCTTTGGCCAGTAGGAGACTGCCCTGTTGAGGATCCGCCAGCAGCTTGAACCCGGCAGGCAGCGCCTGTTGATGATGGCCAGCATCGCCACCAGCCTCGTGCTGTGGTTCATCCTGTCCACACCGATGCTGCCGCCCAAGGCCGGTGACGGCCAGGACCTGCCGCACCGTTATGAGGCGACGCTGGACCAGGGTGACGTGGCCGCCAACGGCAATGGCAACGGAGAGGAAAAGGCTGAGGAAGTCGCGCCTTCCAAGCGACCGATCGTGCCGGCCTACATCCTGCCCAGTCCGGTTGCTGTCGTCAAGGCGCTTGGCTACCTGCACACCGAGCAGGCGCTGGTGCGCAGCGCCTTCTTCAGCCTTAAGCGCATCACGCTCGGCTTCCTGGCTGCTGCACTCGTCGCCATCCCGCTCGGCATCATCATGGGCACCTACCCGCCGCTCAAGACCTGGATCGAGCCGCTCAGCGGCCCGCTGCGCTTCCTGCCGATCACGGCCATCACCCCGCTGTTCGTACTGTGGTTCGGCATCGATGAAACGATGAAGATAGCCTTCCTGTTCCTTGGCACGGTGGTCTACCTGCTGCCGATCGTGGTGGAGCAGGTGGAGAAGGTTGACGAGGTCTATCTGGAAACCGCATACACCCTCGGTGCCAGCCAGTGGCAGGCCATCAGCCGCGTGCTGATCCCGGCTTCCGCCCCCGGCATCTGGGAAGCCTGCCGCGTGATCTACGGCATCGGCTGGACCTACGTGATCCTCGCCGAGCTGATCAATGCCCGCTACGGCCTGGGCTACCTGATCACCCTGTCCGCCAAGCGCGGTCATATCGACTGGATCTACGCGCTGGTGTTCGTGATCCTGCTGCTCGGCATCGGCACGAACAAGCTCTTCCTGCTTGGTGCCCGGCAGCTGTTCGGCGGGAGGGAGGCATGATGGACGACATGGGCCAGCAGACCCCGGAGACAAGCGCCCCTGTGTCTGAGACTCCGATCATCGAACTGCGCGGCGTGAGCAAGGTGTATGGCAACCCCGGAGCGGCTGACAGTGTGACCGCGGTGCAGGACATCAACTTCATGATCCGCGACCTGCCCGGCAGCGGCCAGTGCCGCGTTTTCCTCGGTCCGAGCGGCTGTGGCAAGTCCACCATCCTGCGCATCATTGCCGGGCTGATCCCGGCCACTGGTGGAGAGGTGCTGGTCAACGGCCAGCCCGTCACCGGGCCGAGTGCCGACCGCGGCATGGTGTTCCAGAGCTACAGCTCCTTCCCCTGGCTGAACGTGCTTGACAACGTGCGCTTCGGGATGGACCTCGCGCATGTGCCGCGCAGCGAGGCCGATGACCGGGCCTCGGAGCTGATCCGCCGCGTCGGACTGGAGGGCACGGAGAAGATGCTGCCGGCCAACCTCAGCGGCGGTATGCGGCAGCGCGTCGCCATCGCCCGCTCGCTGGCCTGCCGGCCGCGCATCATCCTGATGGACGAGCCCTTCGGCGCGCTGGACCCGCGCACCCGCCGCGACATGCAGGACCTGGTGGCGGGCCTGCTGGCTGACAACGACCTGAACCAGACCTTCGTGTTCGTCACGCATGACATTGACGAGGCGGTGTTCCTCGCCGACCGGATCCACGTGCTCAGTGCACGGCCGGGTCGGATGGTCGGTGAGCTGGAGGCCCCGCGGGCCACGGAGTACACCCGCAATGCGATGTCACGCGGCGAGTACCAGGACCTGTCGAACCGGATCATCGCGATGATCTACGGCGACAGCGGGCATACACATGTTCTCGCAGACCATCTGCTGCTGGAGGAATGAGCTGATGCGCAACCCCTTCGGCACCTACCTGAAGCACGCCTTTGCCAACCAGTACAACTACATCGCGATGGCGCTGTTCGGCGGGCTCGGCGTGCTGCTTGACCCCGGCTGGCTGATGATCGGCGGCGGGCTTGAGCTGCTGTACCTCTGGATGATGGCCAGCAACCCGCGCTACATGCGACACGTTGACAGCCTGATCGAGGACGAGAAGGCACTCAACTACGAGGCCTTGCGCGACAAGCTGTGGGCACAGATCGAACTGGAGCAGCGTGACAACTACCGTGCGCTGGAGCAGCAGGCCGTGCGCATCAGCGCTGACGAGCTGCCGCGCAACCTGCAGGACGACCCCTTCTTCCAGCAGAACCGCCGCAAGGTGGCGACCCTGCTTGCCAACTACCTGCGCATGGCCGTCGCAGTCACGCGCTACAACCGCTACCTCGACAGCGCCGACCCGCAGAAGATCACCGAGAACATCGAGCGCCTGCAGTCGGAGCTCGGCGAGGCCAGCGAGCGCGTCGTCGGCATCAAGAAGAAGAACATCGAGGTCCTGCAGAAGCGGCTGGACAAGCTCGAGAAGGCGAAGAGCAACCTCGAGTACCTCAAGGCGCAGATGGAGACGATCGAAGACACGATGCACCTCGCCGTGGACCAGATCACCACCCAGTCCGACCCGAAGGGCTCCAGCATGCAGATTGACAACCTGCTGTTCAACCTGCAGGAGACTGAACTGATCGCACAGGAGATGGAAAGCGTGCTTGAGCTCGAGGACGGGCTCGACGAAAGCTTCAACCTACCACGCGAGCGCGAATAGTCCCTACTGCTCCACCAGCAGGCCCTGCTCCTGCAGCAGCTGCTCCAGCTCGACAAGGTTGCCACCAAGCAGCTCAACCAGCCCCGGGGCATCCCCCAGCTCACCGCTGCGCCCGAGCATCTCAAGCTCGTATGCCGTGCTGCGGATGCGCTCCGCCATCATCTCCGCGCTGCTGCCCTTGAGCGTATGTGCCTCCCGCTGCAGGCGCACGCTGTCACCCTCGCTGACCGCCGTGCGGATCTCCTCCAGCCGGCGCTGTGTCTCGCTCAGGAACAGGCTGATCATCTGTTGCCAGAATTCACGGTCGCCGGTGCGCTCGATCGAGCTCTCGATGTCCAGGATCTCGCTGGCAACAGTGGTTTCACCAAGCTGGCCGGCTGCAGCTGGGTCCATTTCCGGCTCTCGCTTGCCAGCCACAGTTTCCGCATCAGCGCCCTGCTCCGCCGGCTTGAGGATCATCTGGTGCGGCAGGCTTGTCGCCTCCTCCCGCCTCTCATTGATGTCCGTCAGCCTGATGGACAGCACTTTCTCCAGCACACGGCGCATCAGGTTCACATCGATCGGCTTCGGGATGTAGTCATCCATCCCGGCGTCGATGTAGCGCTCGCGGTCACCCTTGAGCGCATTGGCAGTCATTGCCACGATCGGCACACGTCCGCGGGCACTGCTGAGCTGGCGGATCCGGCGCGTGGCCTCCATGCCATCCATCTTCGGCATCTGGATGTCCATCAGCACAAGGTCGTAATCCCTGTCGGCAACCATCCTGACGGCTTCCTCGCCGTTCTCAGCCACCTCGACCGGCAGGTCCCAGCGTGACAACAGGTTGATCGCCACCTTCTGGTTGATGACATTGTCCTCCACCAGCAGCAGGCGGATGTCCTTCATGTTCTCCATCACGGTATGGCGCGTCACCAGCCCATCATCATGCTCCGTACAGGCCTGGCCACGACCGAGCAGTATCCGCAGCACACCGGCCAGCTGGTCCTGGCGGAAGGGCTTCGGCAGGTAGGCATTGACACCGGCCTGCTGCATGCGCTTGGCATCCCCGCGGCGCGCACTGGAAGTAAGCATCACGACCGGCAGGTCACGCAGCTCCTCAATGGAGCGCAGCTGTACCGTGAGCTGCTCGCCATCCATTCCCGGCATGTTGTAGTCGGTCAGCAACAGGTCAAAGGGCTGGCCATCCACACTGGCGAGCAGTTTCATGAAGGCTTCGTCGCCATCCCGGGCCTCCTCCACGAGGCAGCCCCAGCTGCCCAGCATCCCGTTGAGGATCCGCAGGTTTGTGGCCTGGTCGTCAACCACCAGCACATGGCGGCCGCTCAGTTCCTCGATCGAGGGCTCGACCTGCCAGGTGTTTTCCCGGTCCTTCCTGAACTGCAGCCGCACGAAGAAGCTCGTGCCCTGCCCGGGCTGGCTGGTCATCGTGATCTTGCCACCCATCGCCTGGGCCAGCTGCTGGCAGATCGCCAGCCCCAGCCCGGTCCCGCCATACTTGCGGGTGGTGGAACTGTCAGCCTGCCGGAAGGGCTCGAACAGGTGGTCCTGCATGTCCTTGTCTATGCCGATGCCGGTGTCACTGATCTCGACTTCCAGCACCACATTCTCCTCATCCTCCGCGATGCGGCGGATGTTGAGCGTGATGCAGCCTTCCTCGGTGAACTTCACCGAATTGTTCACGAGGTTGTTGATGATCTGCTTGAAGCGTCCCGGGTCGCCCACCAGTTGCAGCGGTACGTTCTGCTCGATATGTAGCAGCATCTCCACCTGCCGCTCGGCGGCCTTGACCGCGAACATCTGCACCGTGGTCTCCAGCAGCTTGCGCAGGTTGAAGTGGATCTCCTCCAGCTCCACCTTGCCGGCCTCGATCTTGGAAAAGTCCAGGATGTCGTTGACAACGGACAGCAGTGAGCCGGCTGCCTCCTCGGCGGTCTCCACGAATTCCGTCTGCTCACCGCTCAGTTCGGTATGGCGCAGCAGGCTGAGCATGCCGATCACGCCGTTGAGCGGCGTGCGGATCTCATGGCTCATCGTCGCCAGGAACTCACTCTTGGCAGCGGTTGCCGACTCGGCCTGCACCACCATCACCTGCAGCTCCGAGCTCCGTACCTCAAGCTGCTCGAGCATCAGGTTGATCTCCGCCGCCAGCCGCTGGATCTCGTCATTGCCGCCGATCACAAGACGCTTGTCTATCCGGCCACTTTCCTTGATGCTGCGGAAGAAACGCTCGATCTTCTCCACCCGGGCCACCACGCTACGCTCGATCACAAACCAGATCAGCAGCATGCTCAGCAGGCCGAGCAGCAGCAGGTTGGTGCGCGAGTAGCCGAGGATCGTGCGCGTCTGCCGCAACAGCTCACGCGGGATCGAAGTGGACATCTCAATCGTCGGGGCACCGTACAGGTCCGTCGCCACCATGCTGACTATCAGGTTCTCACCGGCAGGGCTGATGCTGTAACTCGGCTGCGGCAGGCCTGTGTAACCGGCATCCACCGGGCCGCCGGGCCAGTGCTCGACCTCCAGCCCGTTGTCATCCAGCGGGGCGGTCATCGCAAGCGCATAGCCAAGGCGGCTCTCCAGCGCATCCACCAGCCGCTCATCCACCATCCTGCCGAACACCAGCACGCCGGCCGGTGGACCGGACCCGTCATTGAACCTGACCTGGTTGGCGCAGACCATCATCAGCCCGAGCTCCGTCTGCCTCAGGCCCAGCACGGGAACCTCACCACTCGGTTCATGGAGCAAGGCGCCATAGTCAAGCAGCGGATCCTCGCCCATTTCACCGAAGTCCCGCCACAGGCCATCGCCCTGCCAGGTGCTCAGTCCAGTCTTCAGCCGTCCCCTGTCATCTAGGAATGCCAGCAGGTCAAGGTTTAGCGAGTTGAGAATGTCATCCGACAGGTTTTCATCCTCATACTCATTGGGCAGGCCCCGGATGTAGTCGTAGGTAGCGTCCCAGTGGGACCAGTCGAGGTTCTGGCGGTTCATGAATCTCAGCTGTGTCTGCAGCTCAGCCGCCACCCCCTGCATGCGCTCAAGGGCCTGGTTCTTCTCATATTCATTGAACTTGGGCAGGATCAGGGCAGTATGCAGGCTGTAGTCAATGCAGATGAAGCAGGCCACCAGCAGCAGCAGCATCAGGCCGATCCTGCTGCGCAGTGACAATCCATCCAACAGCTTGGCAATACCATTCAAGGCGCTTTTCCCTCTGCCTGAGATCATATCGGTTACATGCTGTCCGACTGTCTTATATTGGCAAACTCCGGATTAAATCCACCGTTATGCCATCGCGGCGGCGCGCACTAGAATACTCAGCCATGTGCGGAAGGTTCACCATGACGCGCAGCCTTGAGGACCTGATGCTGCGCTTCGACCTCGAGGACGCCACCGGCGTCAGCCTGCGCCCGAACTACAACACTGCCCCCGGCCAGCAGATCGCCGTCGTGCATGTCGAGCCCGCCGGCCGCGTGCTGTCGATGATGCGCTGGGGCCTGATCCCCTCCTGGGCCAAGGACCCGGCCGTCGGCTTCCGCATGATCAATGCCCGCAGTGAGACCGCGGCCGAGAAGCCGAGTTTCCGCTCCGCCTTCCGCCGCCGCCGCTGCATCATCCCGGCGGATGGCTTCTACGAATGGCACAAGACCACCAGCGGGGCCAAGCAGCCCTACCTGATCGGCTCGCAGGACCAGCCGCTGATGGCGCTCGCCGGCCTGTGGGAGACCTGGGAGGACCCGGAGAGCGGTGATGACGTTGACAGCGCCACGATCCTGACCACCGCTGCCAACGAGTTCATGTCACGTATCCATGACCGCATGCCGGTGATCCTGCCGGATGCCGCCTCCGAGCAGCGCTGGCTGGACCCGGACAGCGACCCGCGTGCGCTCGGTGACCTGCTGGCACAGTACCCCGGCAACCGCCTGCGGATGCATGCGGTGTCCACAGACGTTAACAGCACCCGCAACAACCGCGCCGACCTCGTCCTGCCGATTGCCGCAGGCTCCGGCGGGTTGCTGGACGGCATCCCGGACCGCGGATGAGCCTCGCCCTGCTCAGTGCCGGCCTGGCCTTCCTCGCCGCCCGGATCATCGCCATCGCGCTGGTCAACCCGCTGTTCAAGCTGCTCAGCCGCAGCTACGGCAGCGTTGCCATCACTGCGGTGTTCGGCCTGTTCGGCAGCCTGGCGCTGGTGCCCGTCGTCGGCTGGATGGTCTGGCGCAACCCGGCGGTGCTGGATGGCCTGCCAGCCGCGATCCCCTGGTCATTCCTGTCCAGCATCAGCTTCACCGGTGGCCTGATCGCCTTCATGTGGGCGCTCAGGCGCGGGGACATCAACCTGCTGGTGCCGCTCACCAGCCTGTCCTTCATCTTCCTGTACCTGTATGAGCTGGCGGTGCACATCACGCAGTTCGCCTGGGGGGCACTGGGCGGGATCCTGCTCGTGATGGTCGGCCTGAGCATGCTCAACCTCAGCCCCGGGGTTTCCGTTGCCAAGGCGCTCAACCCGCTGGCGGTGATCCGCCGCCCCGGAGCGCCCGGGGCCTTGCTGTACGGCTTCTGCCTGGCGGCCTGCCGGGTGTTTGACAGCACCGGCGTGCAGCTGGCCGAACCGCTGCCCTACGCGCTGGTTGGTGACGCGATGGTGACAACGCTGGCCTTCCTCGTGCTGGCAATCCGCGGCAAGCTGCCCGAGAGCTCACAGATCATCCGCGAGCAGCCGCTGCTCGGCATCGGGGCCTCGCTGCTGGGCATCACCGGCTACGTGCTGCTGCTGATCTGCTTTGAGTACTTCCGCCCGAGCCAGATCGAACCGACATCCCAGATCTCGGTGATGCTGGCCGTGCTGATCGGCACGGTCTGGTTCCGCGAGCCACTGCACCTGCGCATCCCGGCCAGCCTGCTGATCTGCGGCGGGGCCGTGCTGGTGATAATCAGCTAGGCCTGCGCCCCGCCGTTGCCACCGCCATCCTCGTCCCCGTAGTACTCGTAGAAGAAGATGCTCTGGCAGTCCAGCAGGAAGTCCATCGCCCAGTCCAGCGACTCCACGCTCAGGTCGGACACCGGGATGTTCATCGTGGCGTAGATCACGTTGTCAACCGGGTTCATGCAGTAGGCGCCGTTGGGCAGCTCGCAGTTGAGCTTCATCAGCAGGCTGAGCTGGTCCAGCGGGGTGTCCACGCTGAGCTCATCCACATAGGCCAGCAGGCGCACGTAGAACTCCTCGTCCTCCGCCACACCCTCCTCGTCGGGCTCGCTGCCGTACATCACGGCGGTCAGCTCGAGGTCGTTCTCGGCATCGATCACGATGTTGTACAGCGCCAGCCCGTCCTCGCCGTCACTTGACGACCACGACAGTTCCAGCTCGCCGAGGAGTTCCTCGAAACGCTTCTTGCTTGCTTCCATCACTTGCTCCAAGTCGCCAGGAATTCACGGAACTCCTGCAGATTCACACATTCGTTCTCCGTTGCCAGGTTTTCCAGCCGCAGCGCCAGCCGGCGCTTGAGCGTGCTGTTCATCCAGGCGACGCGGGAGAGCCCGCCCTCATTGATCAGGAAGGACTGGCTGAGGATGTAGTCCTCGCTGATCCCGAGGAAACCGGGAAGCTGCCGGCCCGCGACGCGGTCCAGCAGGGTGTCGAAGGTCTTGCCGTCCGGCGTGCGCCCCTCGTAGTCGCTGCTCACGATGCAGATCACGTCGAACTCGTCAATGTAGTAGGCGATGCACTGCGGGATCGCCGTCGTCGGGTGCGGGTGTTCGCGCAGCGCATGCAGGTTGATATGCGAGACATGCCCCTCGGAATGGCGGCGCGCCGCCTTGTTGGCACCCATGTACTGGCCCTTGCGGCGGTCGATGCAGATCCCGCGCGCGATCGTGCTCTGGTCCATGCCGTGCGTCAGCTGCGCCAGGCTGGCCAGCTCGTCATAGGAGCGCCCGCAGCAGGGCGGCCGGTCCACGCTGACGACGCAGAAGGCATGCGGTGCATAGCTGCGGCAGGCATTGCACACGATGAACGGCAGCTTGTCCGGGTCACGCCGCCGCAGGTCCAGGCGGCGCTGCTCCTTGTAGCCGAGGATGCTGCCACGCAGGGAGGAGATGCGCAGCGGGTCGAAGATCATGTTCACGCTGACGACGCTCAGCACGAACTCCTCCTTGATGCACTGGTGGATGATCCGCCCGAGGTCCTCGGCCGTGATCGAACTGTCATACCAGCGCAGCCTGAGCGAGTTCTCCAGCAGTTCGGCGCGGATCTCCGTGCGGCGGTTGATCACGGTGACGATGTGCTCCTCGATGAACATCGTCAGCGTGGCCGGGATCTCGCTCTCACCGATGTCAATGATCAGCGCGAGGTCCTCGCCCATCGTGCCGCGCACCTCGAAGCCGTCCACGCCGCCCATCGTGCGCACGACGTAGATCGAGTTGTTGGTGCCGCCCGCCTCGTGGAACTCGAGCCGTCCGCTGCGGCTGCGGCTCTTACGCGGGTCGATCTCCAGCTGCTGGCGCACCCAGCTGCGGTGCTCCTCCTCCGGGATACGCGGGTCGAACTCAATCACGCGGATCCCGAGCAGCTCCATGATGTCAATGATGAAGGACTGCAGCCCGTCCAGCGGTGGTTCGATGATCACGCGCGCGAATTCATACTGCAGGTTGATGCGCGTGAACTCGCGGGAGCTGCCTGGCTGCAGGTGTGCAAAGCGCTCGGCCCAGCGGATCGCCCGGTGGATGAAGCGCAGCAGGTCCCAGTCACTGTCGCAGAACATGATGCTGTTGTCAAAGAAGTCCTGCAGCAGCTCACGTTCCATTGAGCAGCGCGACAGGGTCATGCGGCGCAGCAGGTAGGGGTAGCGGAAGCGCGGCATCCAGTCGCGGTCCTCTTCCTCATGCTTCTTCAGGTGGTGGGCGGCCGCCGTCAGCTCGATCGCTGCCAGCACCGCCAGTGCATTGCCGCGCAGGCCCTCCACCAGCACGCTGTGCTCCAGCCCGCGCCAGTCGCGCACGTCATAGATGTATTCATTTATCAGCAGCGAGGTGTTGGGCAGCTCCTCCAGCGCGAGCAGGCCATTGGCCAGCTCATCGAGGTCCAGCCCGTAGTCATCGAGCCTGACGCTCACATCGCCTCCGGCAGCGGCAGGGCCAGCAGCCTGAAGCCCGTGCTGACAACCTGGCGGAAGGCGCGCACCAGCGCGGTGCGGAACACAAGCTGCGGCTGCGGCTCGCCGAGCACGCGGCAGTCGCGGTAGAAGTCGGAGAAGGCGCTGGCCAGCTCGTAGAGGTATGTGCAGACAAAGGCCGGCTCATACTTCTCGGCAGCGCGGCGCGCAGTCGATGGCCACATTGACAACAGGCGCACCAGCGCCAGTTCACTCGGGTCCAGCTCATAGCCCGGCTCTTCCGGCACGGGTCCGTCAGGCCCGCCCTCGATCAGCTTGCCGGCGCGCGCATAGGCGTACTGCAGGTAAGGCGCGCTGCGCCCGCTGAATGACAGCGCCTGTTCGAAGTCGAACACGATCTGCTGCGAGCCGCTGACCTGCAGCATGGTGTACTTGATCGCGGCGATGGCAATTGCCTGCGCCGATTCCCTGATCTGCGCCTCGTCCGTGATGATGCCCTTCTCACGCACGGTTTCCTCCGCACGGCGCAGCGCCTCATCCCGCAGGTCGCGATAGGACACGATGCTGCCGGCGCGGCTGCTCATCTTGCCCTCAGGTAGCACCACCAGCTCGTAGTCAATGTGGCGGCAATTCTCGGCGTTCGGGAAACCCCACAGCCTGAGGATTGCCAGCACCTGCTGGAAGTACAGCTTCTGCTCGGCCCCGACGACGTACAGGCTCTCCTGCAGTTCGCTGCCGGTGGTTTCGCGGATCAGGTCGAACTTGTGCTTGGCCAGCCCCAGCTCCTTGGTCTGGTACAGGCTGGTGCCGTCGCTGCGCAGGATCACCATCTTGCCCAGCTTGCGGATCCGCTTCTTCTCGTCGTCACGGAACACAGGTGTGCCGTCAGGCTTCATTGCATCAGCCTGCTTCTCGAAGTCAACGAACATCGAGCCCTTGTATTCCTCGCTGTCGTCAATCTGGGCAATGCCGCGTTCGAGCAGTTCCTGGGCGGTCTTCTGCCCAAGCTTCGTGTCGTCAACCGTGGACTCGTAGAACCAGAGGTCCGGCTCAGCCGTGAACTGCAGTAGCAGTTCGTCGAAGATCAGCCTGAATGCAGCATCGCACTCATTGCGCGACAGCATCCAGCTTTCACGCTCAGGTCCCGCCGGGTTGTCCTCCCAGGCCTTCAGCCAGGCACGCTGTTGCTGCTTGACCTCCGGGTCATCGGACAACAGGTTGCCGGCGCGATAGCAGCTGCCCCAGAACAGCAGCCTGTCAGGGCTGTCCTTCACTGCAATCGCCTCGGCGAATTGCTCGGTGTACTGCGGGTCGCTGAGGTGGATCTCGCCCCACATCGCCTTGGCCACATGTGCCCCTACATCACCGATGTAGGTCGCCTTGTATACGTCGTGCCCCTGGAATTCCAGCAGGTTGGCGATCGCCTGGCCAATGCTCGCGTTGCGCAGGTGTCCCACGTGGAAGTCCTTGTGGGTGTTGGGCTGCGCGTACTCAACCATGATGCGGCGCTTGTTGTGCAGTGACTCAGTCATAGCTAGGGACTGCCTATTTTAGTGCCTGCTGAAGAAGCAATGAGTGCTGAAGACTGAGCAATGAGACTGCCAGCACAGATGTGACCTCGGTGCCTGTCTGGCTCATTGCTCATTGCTCATTCTTCATTGCTCTATTTTTTAATTTAACATCACTATTCCTTGACACTTTACGATTGTTAAGGACAATAGGCATAGCTAGCGAAAGTACATGTACGACACGGATGGCTCCCTTTCCCACTGCCATCCCGGACGCGGGGACGGTGTCCCACGGAGGCTGGATATGAGTCCGGCTTCGGAGGCCTGATGTCAGTCAGGCTTCAGAGGCCTGGCGAAAATCTGGCAACCAACCAAGGTAGTGTGCTCTCCGGAAGCGGTCACTGGCCAAGCGGAGCTTGAAGGTGCTCCCGCGAATACGTTTGCACGGAGGACATGTCCGCTGCAATGCGGAAACTGCCGGCAGTTCTACTGCACGGAGGTCTGGCGCCAGCCAGGCGCGGAGGTCGAGCGCAAGCTCGGCGCGGAGGTCTGGCGCAAGCCAGGCAATGGAAGTGCGGCGCAAGTCGCACAACGAAGGCGTGAGGATGCTGCGCTTTCCCTGACCGATCACATGGATGGCAATCAAGAGATGCCAAATGAAGGGGGTAAACAAGCGGAATTGCAGGTTCAACAATCTTTGCAGGATTGACCTGTGATGATTAATGCACTGGTCTGCGCAGCTTAGGCTTCGCCTGCGCTACGCGCTCCCCTGCCCACTGCTCCTGATTCTCATTCTGCTTCTGATTCTGCCAACTGCCTACTTCTTTGCCTACTCGCCGCCGAACTGCGCGCCCTGCGCCAGCACTGTGCCGAGCACATGCGCACTGAGTCTTTGCGCATCGTAGTAGAAGTTCAGGTAGGCTCCCTCGGCCTCCACCCGGCCGATGTAAGGCAGCGCGGCCACTGCCAGCTCACCCGCCAGTTCACACGCCAGCCGCACGCCGGCCTCGTTGGCAAGCTGCCCACTGAGCTGCTTGGCTTCCTTCTTGCCGAGTCCCTCGGTCTGCCTGGCGATCTCATCCGCGGCGGCCTCACGACCGAGCATGAAGCAGACATTGCTGCTCACGCCCCAGTCCCGCGGCGGCTCGATCTCAAGCAGCGCCACCCTGCCGCTCAGTCCGCGGCTGGCCAGCGCCTGGTTGATGGCCGAAATGATTTCAGCGTGTGCGACCTGCATCTGCGTATCCTAGCATGGCCGGGGCCCTGCCTACTCCACCCACTCCGCGATGAACACGTTAGTCTCGCCGGTCACGCTGCCATTGCGGTTGGCACACCACACGATGTGCTTGCCGTCCGGGCTAAACATCGGGAAGCCGTCGAACTCCTCGTCATAGGTGATGCGCACCGGCTCCATCTCGGGCTGGCTGAGCTTCAGCATGTAGACGTCGAAGTTGCGCCCGTCCGGTGCGTGGCGGTTGCTGCAGTAGACAACGGTGTCGTTGTCAGGGTGCAGGTAGGGCGCGAAGTTGGCCGCGCCGTCGTTGGTCAGCTCGCGCTTGTTGCTGCCGTCGCTGTCCATCACCCACAGCTCAAGCACGCCGGGGCGGATCAGGTTGTCAGCCAGCAGGGCGCGGTAATCGTCCTCCTCGGCCTGGTCCTTGAACATGCTGCGGCGGTAGACGATCTTCGTGCCGTCGTAGTTGATGAACGGGCCGCCGTCGTAGCCGTAGGCATCCGTCAGCCGCTCGCGCTCCTTCGTGTTGAGGTTGTAGCGGTAGACGTCAATGTCGTCATTCTGCTTGCTGGCGTAGTACAGCCAGCCGGTGTTCCAGTCGATCGTGCCCTCGGCGTCATAGCCCGGGTTGTCAGTCAGGTTCTCCAGCATCTCGCCGGTGTTGATGTCCGCGAGGTAGATGTCATAGCTGTCGTACACCGGCCAGACATAGCCGCGGCTGAAGTCCGGCGTCGGCGGGCATTCCGGCCCGTTGTTGAACTCGGTGCTGGAGTAGATGAAGTGCTGCATGTCCACCGTGTAGTAGCTGCAGGTCACACGGCCTTCGCCGGAACTGATCAGCTCAAGTGCGCCGGTCAACAGGTCCAGGCGGAACACCTGGTCGCAGGGGAATTCGTTCACCGCCGCCTGCAGGATCAGGCTGCGGCCATCCGGTGCCCAGTAGGCCTCAGCATAATTGGCAGCGGCGATCTGCGGGTCATCCTTGAAGTTGCCGAAGGTCAGCTGGCGGACGTTCTTCAGGTGCACTTCCTCGGGATGCAGCATGGACTGGTCCAGCGAGCCGACGGTCTCACGCGGCTGCGGCGCTGCGCCATGCCCATGCGGAGAACCAGCGGTGCTGCCAGCTTCCGTCTCACCTTCCGACTGCACAGACACTGTGAGCTGGTCCACATCGATGGTGTGCGCCTGCACGGCATACAGCTGCGCGCTGACGGCAATGCCGGCAAGCGCCAGCAGCGGAATCCTGATGTTCACTGACTTGATCTGCATATCGAGAATTGTAGCACGATTGTTCCCGGAGCTAGAAAGTAATATGTCTGGTCAATTCCGGCAAAATGTCCCCCGATTTTCCCGGAATCCTCAGGTTCCGAAACCTGGCAGGGGACATGTACATATAAATGTAGGAACTTCGGTTCCGGGTATCAAACTCAGGTGGGTTTGCTGTGTGACTTCCGCTGATATGCCATTCGCACTTATCCACGGAAATACAGTACAATCCAGCAGCCAGGTGGATAACTTCCACGGACATCGCAGCCGCCTGGGTCGTGACACGCAACTGATCTCATCGGGCCGGCCTTCCGCCTGCCGGATGTGGTCGTGCTAAAATGCGCCTTCGGGCAATCAAGGTCGTGACAGGTAGCAGATGAATCAGAAGTACACGAAGGAATCGCTGGACAAGCTGCGGGCCCGGCTCGATGCGTCCACCTTCCTGCAGGAGCTGGGAGTCAGCAAGGGCGACTACCACGCCACTGACAACGAAATCCAGGCTTATTGCCCTGTCTGCAACGACCGCTCCAAGATGACGCTCGTGATCGAGCAGGACTCCCGCACCGCCTATTGCCGCAACCTGTACTGCGAAGCCAGCAACATGAACTACGGCGGCGAGGACCTGCTGAGCATGTTCGCGCTGATCCTCGGCAAGGAGTACAACCAGGCGGCCGCTGACCTCGCCCGTACGCTCAATGTTGAGCTCGAGGAAATCGGTGGCGGAGCCGCCGACTCCGGTGAATCGGTGTCTGAAAGCACTGGCCAGTCCGCCATTGCCAGCGAGGACCTCGGTGAGTTCCGCTTCGTCGAGGTCGGGCACTTCGCCCCTTCTGAAAGTGACGACGGCAAGCTGCGCCCGGTGCAGATCAACTACGCCGGCCAGCGCGGCTTCGGCCGCGGCCTGATGATCCGCCTCGACCAGCTTGACGAGTTCATGAGCCAGTACCGCAGCAATGTGTACTGCTCGCACTTCCTGTACAACACCGGCAACCACGAGGAACTGCAGAAGCAGATCGGCAGCAGCCGCGTGATGCTGCTGGGCGACTATTATGTTGTGTTCAAGGCCGGCAGCTCCGCCGAGATCGTGCACGCCATCAACCAGGCGATCGACCTCGTAGAGCGCTTCAAGCAGAACTACGACGTCCCCTATGACGCGGTGACGGTGTACTACACCAGCCAGCACATCAGCGTGCACGTGGACTACACCGTGTTCGGCATCACGCCGAGCCGCAACCTGCATGAGATCTTCCGCCGCATGACCTGCGCCACGATCGGTGTCGACCCTGACAACCCGGAGCGCAGTGCGGCCTTCAGCCAGATTGACCTGTCAGCCTACCGCCCGGACCTGATCACGAACATCCCGGGCACGATCCTGACAATCGACGGCCGCGAGATCTACAAGATCCGCATGAGCTACACGGCCTTCAAGAAGATGAGCTACCAGCGCCTGCACGAGTTCTCGCTCAGGCGCCCGGACCTGCCCTCACGCAGCCGCTGGCCCGAGACAATCAGCAAGGCCAGTGACTTCTTTAAGTCCTTCCGCGCCAGCCTGGAGCGTGACTCCAAGTCTGACGAGCGGGACGTGATCGCCAACATCTTCTACAGCCAGGCTGAGTCCGCCGGCGGGATCACCTCCCTGAAGCAGCTCGGCCCGACGCTCCTGCG
The DNA here is from genome assembly GCA_020440645.1 of bacterium. Classification (GTDB taxonomy): domain Bacteria; phylum 4484-113; class 4484-113; order 4484-113; family JAFGCY01; genus JAHEFU01. The sequence continues at coordinate 25,316 of JAGRNR010000041.1, forward strand.
CCGCCTGTTCGACGACCGCCGCCAGGTGCTGCCGACCCAGAGTGAGCACCTGAACCGGACATTGTCAGGCGGCCTGTACCCCGGCAACCTGTACGTCGTGGCCGGCATCCCCGGCACCGGTACATCCACCTTCGTCTTGCAGATGATGAACGAGGCGGCGATGAACAGTGACGCGCAGTGCCTGTTCGTCGGCCTGCAGCGTGGTGTGGAGGAGGTCTTCAAGCGCAGCCTGTCCTACATCGGCAAGATCCCCAGCCCGATGATTGACGACAAGCGCCGCAAGCCCTCCGAGCTGTACGAGGACAAGGAATTCAACCGCAGGATGTTCTCGGCCTTCGAGAAGTACCAGACCTTCAGTGACAACATCACTATCCTCGAAGGCAGCGCAGCCGGCAGCCTGGAGGGGATCCGCCAGCTGGTGCTGGACAAGAAGCTCGAGCTCGAGGAGCAGGGCGCCAACCACTCCAGCGTGCTTCTGGTGATCGACTCCCTGCAGCTGATGGTCGCCATGCTGCGAGCCCGCAGCGGCAAGGCCAGCCTCAACGGAGACGGAACGGGCGGCCGCGAGATAGACGTTGACATCCTCACGAGCCACTTAAAGGCGATGGCCCGCGAGCTGGACGTCACCATCCTCGCCACCTTTGAGTACTTCAACCGTGGCAACAGCACCCACCAGTTCCTGGAGAACAACCCGGCCGTGCTCGAGCTGCTGCACAGCACGCAGTTCGCCGACACGGTGTTCATGATCTCGCGCCTGCGCACGAACCTCGACGAGCTGAAGGAGTACTACCGCGAGAGCTACTCCGGCACACCGCTCGAGGGCAAGGTCACGAAGATCCAGCAGAAGCTGGCCGAGATCGAGCAGAAGCACATGCAAAGCGATGAGTTCCGCGAGATGAACAGCGAGTTCGCCGTGCTGGACATCGTGAAGAACCGCATCGGCATCACCGAGAAGGTGCTGTTCATCCACAACAAGCCAACCTCCTGCTTCAACCCGGTGGACTACCTCAACGGCGGCTTCTGATCAGTCCACGATCTCACCGGCCGCCAGGCTGGTGACGTAGCTGTCCATCATCGCCGGCAGGATCCGCCGCGCCTCCTGGATCGGTTCCGCAGTGTGCCGCACCTTCATGTTCAGCAGTACCCCCTGCAGCGAGGCATGGATCATGCCCGCAATTGACTCGGCATGGTCCACCAGGCCCTGTACGTGGTGCGCCGTGGCGTAGCCCCAGATCTTCTGTGCCACGACGGAGCGCCAGACGTCCGCCAGCTCCGCCAGCCGGCTGGCCAGGTCGGGGTTGGTATCCGCCAGTTCATTGAGCCGGCTCATCAGCGGGTCGCCGCGCCCGTAGCCGACCTCGGCATACTGCTGTTCGTAGTAGTCGAGGAAGCGCCGGATGATCTCAGCCGGGGATATCGTGCCGGAGAGCACCCGCACGCGCATCGTGTTCTCATACTGGTGGCGCAGGCGCAAAAGCGCTTCCTCGGCCAGCTCTTCCTTGCTCTGGAAGTAGTTGTAGATCGATCCCTTCGGGAGCTTGGCGGCTTTAGCCACATCGCTGATGCTCATCGCATGGTAGCCGTGCTGCCACAGCTGGGACCATGCCGCATCCAGGATCAGCTCCCGATTGTTCGCATTTCTGGGCATTTACAGCCTGATTATACCATGCAAGACGACCGGTCATATTAATTAGCTCGATCTAGTATTGATCAATGCTCAGCGTGGGTTGTCTTGTCTAATCTTCGGGTTAGTTTGACTAAAAGGGCTTACATTTTCAGGATTTTCTGGAACAATTACTTCGGGTGCCCGGTCTTACTGGGTGTCTACAGCGTTAACCTCCATCCTTTCTGGTATTATGGGAAACTCGAGAGAGGGGGGTGAGGAAGCACCTCCCTCTCTCGAGCTTTTCATTTTCTAGGGAAATCCCCAACGCATCCCCGGCAATCAACAGCCATCAACTCCCCTTCAATCCGATTTCAACGATGTTGATAATTGAGAATCTCTTATTACACGAAATCGTGTAAAAGTTCCCAGCGAAAAGGTAAATCCTGGGCTGGGTTCGATATATTCTTAGTGTGATGGAAGTCGCCCTGTCCTACGGCCAGCAACTGCTCGACTCAATCTGGACCACAACCGCGCTGATGGCACCCTACCTGCTGCTCGGTTTCCTGATTGCGGGCGTGCTGCACGTGCTGATCCCGGAAAGCTGGATCGAGAAGCACCTGGGCGGGCGCGGGCTGTGGCCGGTCACCAAGGCCAGCCTGATGGGCGTGCCGATCCCGATCTGCTCCTGCGGCGTGATTCCCGTGGCCGCCGGTCTCAGGCGCAACGGCGCCAGCCGTGGCAGCACCGTGTCATTCCTGCTCAGCACCCCCCAGACCGGCGTGGACAGCATCGCCATCACCTGGGGCATGCTCGGGCCCGTATTCGCCATTTACCGGACCGTGGCGGCCTTCATTTCCGGCATTGTGGGCGGAGTGCTGACTGACCTGTTCGGCGAGGACACGCCTTCGCAGAAGGCCGAGGGTAGCCAGCCTGCGGGCAAGGCATCCTCCAATGGCCAGCTGCATAACCATAACGGTCATTCCCACGGCCATGACCATAGCCATGGCGATGCCTGCGACCATTGCGAAGTTCCTGCCCCCAAAGGTGCCAATCGCTTCATGCAGGCCCTGCATTACGGCTTCATCACACTGCCGCGCGACCTGGCGAAGAACCTGATGTTCGGCCTGCTGCTGGCGGCTGTATTCAATGTGTTCATCCCCGACCATGCCCTGCCGGAAAGCATTGGCGGCGGGATCATTGGTTACCTTGCGCTGATGCTGCTCGGCATCCCGCTCTACGTCTGCGCAACGGGCAGCGTGCCGATGGTGGTGCCGCTGCTGGCCAAGGGCATCATTTCCCCGGGAGCTGCACTGGTGTTCCTCGTGAGTGGCCCGGCCACCAACCTGGCATCGATCGTGACCCTGTGGAAGATCCTCGGCCGGCGCACCTCGATCATCTACCTGCTAACCGTGGCCGGCCTGGCACTGTTGAGCGGTTTCATCCTGGACAGCTTCCTGCCCCCGATCGAGCTGGGCAGTTACGTACATATGCACGCGGAAAGCCTGAACGGGTTCCACCACCTCAGTGCCGCAGCACTGGCGGCCATGCTCGTTGTGGCTGTGCTGCCGGCTAAGGGCCTTGCGGCGGAGGAACTCAAGCCCGACAGCGGAGCACCGCAGTCCACCGTGCTTGAGATCCGCGGGATGACCTGCAGCCATTGCACCAGCTCAGCCCAGAAGGCGCTTGAGCAGCAGCCCGGGGTCAGCAATGTGAAGGTGGACCTCGGCAGTGGCACCGCGATTGTCAGCGGAAACGGGATGGAGGTCCAGCAGCTGATAGATGCCGTTGACAACATCGGCTTCCAGGCCAGCCAGCGCAGCTGATCAGCCGAACAGCGCTTCCTGCCTGCCCCCCGCCTGCCCTGCCGGATGTCCCTCAATCTCCAGCAGCCTGCGCTTCATCTCGAGCCCGCCGGCGTAACCGCGCAATGAACCGTCGCCGCCAAGCACCCTGTGGCAGGGAATGAGTATGTGCACCGGGTTGCGCCCGTTGGCATGACCGACTGCCCTTACCGCGCCATCGTTGCCAAGTTCACGCGCGATGCCGCTGTAGCTGCGGGTCTCACCGAAGGGGATCGCCGCCACCGCCTGCCAGACCAGCTGCTGGAATTCAGTCCCCTGCAGGTCCAGCGGGATACTGAACCGCTGCAGCCGGCCGGCGGCATAGTCCACCAGTTCGCGGCGCAGCAGCCCGAACAGCGGCTGCCCGGCATCATGCAGCGCATCATGGCAACGCGCGGCATAGCGGGCATCTGTCCGCATCAGCACGCGCAGCCCGCTGTCGCTGGCAACGCCGTACATCTCTCCGAATGGTGTCTCGAAGCTGTCCCAGTACAGTCCGATGGAGTCCGCCATTGCCGGATTATATTCCCTGTCACTGCGGCGGCACTTGCCCGCCCAGCGACTGATACCTACAATCACTGCAATGGACCAGGATGTACTGCAGCTTGCCGGAAGCCTGTGCCGCGCGCAGTTCGGCTCCGCCTGCCGGCTCGAACCCCTGCAGGAACTGGTCGCAGCCGACTGGGGGCGGTCCACAGTCTGGCGCTGCTCACTCAGCGGGGGATCAGGTCCGGCGACGCTGGTGCTCAAGCAGTCCAACCTAGGCGGCGGGCATGGCACAAACGAAGCCCGGGTGCTGCGCTCCATCAGGCATGCGGCCCTGCCTGACATCTCCATGCCACGGTTGCTTGCCGCGGATGAGGCTGCCGGGCTGCTGCTGCTCAGCGACCTTGGTGAGCTGGGCGGGAACCGGCTGGCGGACCTGCGTGACAACATGGATCACGGAAGTTACCTGGAATTGCTGGCACGCCTGATGGAAGCCCTCGGCCGGTTCAACCGGCTGCACGGAATTGACAGTGAAGGAATCAGACCCCTGTGGGAGTCCAGCCTGCCTGAGGACCGGACCGGCCATGCGGCGATGCACCTGCCCCGCCTGCTCGATGAGCTGCCTGGCCACTTCTCCAGCCTGGCCATTGAGCTGGATTCCCCTGCCCTGGATGAACTGGCACACTGCCGGAAGCTGCTGGCGGATACCTCAGCCCATTGCCTTACTCATGCGGATATCTGCCCGAGCAATGTGGCACTCATTAATGGCCGGCTCGCGATCTATGACTTTGAAGTCGCCGGGCTGCGGCATCCGGCGATTGACGCGGCCTGGCCGGGCATGCGCTCCCTGCGCTGTTACCATTGCACGCGGCTGGACTCCGCCACGATCACGATGCTTGAAAGCAAGTGGCTGCAGGGTTTTGGCATGGAGGCAGGCAGCGCTCAAGCGCTGTTCAGTGCCGGGAACCTCGTTTGGCTGGCGGCCATGCTGGCCTGGCTGCCGGAACTGCTTGAAAGTGAGCGGGAAAGGGACAGTGTCCCTGACCGCTGCAGGCTGCTGGCCAGCCTGAGGGCCATGCAGGGCTGTCACGAGCGGCATGCCGCACTGCCCGCAATGGCAAAAGCATGTCGAACCATGGAGCTTAAGCTGGCAGGGATGTGGCCGGATGCCGTAGCCGGCTGATAGTGGTGAAACCAGAATTTAATCTATGAAAACAGGGAGCAGGTCCTGGCACAGCCATGCAAACAGCCCCTATAGGTTATTGTAAATAGATGCGGCTGCAGAGCACAACGCAGCGCAGGCCCGGCATGGGCCGCATTCTGATCTAATTGCATACCGGGGCACGCCGCGAGGCGGATCTCCAGCAGGAGATTACCGAACGGCGTCGGGAAAGGATTTAATGGAAGGTAAGCTTCCAGCGGAAAACATGGACCAGCACGGGGCAAGCGAATCCGTCCAGCTCCATGCTGAATTCCAGCAGCAGCCCGGCCGGGCTAGTGTCAGCGCTGACCTGCGCCGACTGGCCGCCAGGCTGGCCAGCCTCAACCCGGGACAAAGCGGAAACACGGACCTCAGTGGACCATTCATCAACCTGCCGGAAGACATCCATGCCCTGATCCACTGGGCGGACCCCAGCCCAGAGTTCATGGCACTGGCGGACCCCGGAGAAAGCGGCCTGAGTGTGCACCAGGCTGTGATCAGCCTGCTGGGCCGTTGCAATGTGGACATAGAGTCCCGCCTGCTTGAATTCCTCCGCCAGCCGGGCGCCAACCTGCAGTTTGAATGCGATCTGGACCACGGCCAGCGGGGATCAAGGGTGCTGCATGCCAGCCTGCACAGCCAGCCCGGCAGTGAGCAGCCCCTGGGTTCCGTCAGGCTGTCCTTCAGCCAGCCGGCGGGCTACACGGCCCCACCCTCCAGCGATCCGGCGCTCTCGCCGACCCTGCAGTGCTTCTTTGACAACAGCCGCGAGGGGATGGTGCTGCTGGACACCCGCGACCGCCAGACGATCATCACGGCGAATCCCGCATTCTGCGGGATGCTCGGCCTGAGCCTGATGGGCATTGAGGGCCGCAGCATCAGCAGCCTGCAGCCCGCTGGGATCCTGCAGGATACCCGCGCGCGGCGCGGCGGTGGCCTGCCAGTACTGCCGGCATCCGCGGAACAGGAACTGGAATTCGTTTCCGCCTCGGGTGAACTCGTATCCGTGAGCGCTCGCCAGCTGGAGATCCGCGATGCCAGCGGGCACATGATCGGCCTGGCACTGCTGACAACAGACATCACCGAGGCCCGCCGTACCGCATCCAGCATCGAACGAAGCGAGACCCGGCTGGCCATCGGTGAGGAGCTGGCCGGCATGGGCAGCTGGGAATATGAGGCTGGCCAGGACCTGATCATCCTCACTGACGAGCTGTGCCGGATCTTCGGCCTGCCCCCCAGTGAGCCGGTGGAGTTCGCCAGCCTGCTGCGGCATGTGATGCCGCGGGACCGCAGCCAGCTGCTGCGCCAGTACCGCAATGCACTGCGGGATCGCAGTGAGATCTCCTGCGATGTGCGGATCCTGACCAGCACCGGTCGCCAGCGCAGCCTGCGTGTGCGCGGCCGGATGATGCCAGGACCGGCAAGCTCCCCACGCCGGCTGGTCGGCATGGCCCAGGATGTGACAGAGCGTGAACGGGCCGAGCGAATCCAGGCACTGCTGCTGGAGATTTCCGAGGCCACGAGCCGCACCGCCAGCCTCGAGGAGCTGCTGGCCACGGTTCACCGGGCGCTTGGCAGCCTCGTGCCGGCCAGCAACTTCTATGTTTCGCTGTATAACCCGCAGACCGAGCTTTACGAATTCCCATTCCATATTGATGAGCTGGACGAGGATTTCCAGCCCCAGCCGATGGACGGCAGCCTGACGGACATCGTGCGCCGCGAGGGCCGGCCGATGGTCGTCAACCGCGACGAGCAGCAGAAGATGCGCACCCAGGGCCTGATCCGGCCCCATGGTCCGCTGAGCATGTCATGGCTCGGCGTGCCGCTGTCAGACGGCGAGAATGTCAACGGCGTGATCGTGCTGCAGGACTACCGTACCTACGCGGTCTATAGCCAGCAGGACGTCGAGCTGGTCAGCTACCTCTCCGGCTACATCGCGCTGGCAATCCAGCGGCGAATGTCCTCCGACCGCCTGCGGGAAAGTGAATGGCAGTACCGCGGCCTGGTGGACACCATGTTCGAGGGCCTGAGCATGGCGGACCCGGATGGCAGTTTCGTCTATGCCAACCCCGCCCTGGGCCGGATCATGGGCCTGCACCCGGAGCACCTGGTTGGCCGCAACATCCGTGAGTTCCTCAGTGGCGACATGATCAAGGTGGCGGACCGCCAGCATGACCTGCGGCGCGGTGGCAGCTCGAACCGCTATGAACTGCGCATCCAGCGCGCCGATGGCCAGGTGCGCGACCTGTACCTGTCCGTTTCCCCGCGCTACAACAGCACCGGCGATTTCATCGGCAGCCATGCACTGGTGCAGGACGTCACCGAGATGCGCCAGGCGGAGGAAGCGCTGCGTGACAACGAGCGGCGCTACCGCACGCTGGTGGAACAGATGTCCGAAGGCCTGGCCAGCGTTGATGCCAACGGGGTGTTCGAATTTGCCAATCCGGCACTGGAGCGGATTCTCGGGCTGGAAGAGGGCAGTGCCAACGGCCGCAGGATATACGAGTTCATGGATGAGCAGGAACAGCAGCGGATCATGCAGCAGCAGGAGCTGCGCCGCCGGGGCCAGAGCAACAGCTACACGATGCAGATCCGCCCATTGTCCGGCCCGGTCCGTATCGCGCTGGTGACCGCCAGCCCGCGCTTCGCGCAGGACGGTGAATACCTCGGCAGCCTGGCGCTGGTGCGTGACGTGACCGAGCAGATGCGCACCGAGGAGGTGCTGCGGGAAAGCGAGGAGAAGTACCGCACGCTGGTGAATGACATCAGTGAGGGCATCTTCGTGGTGGATGGTGAGAACCGCTTCCTGTTCGCCAACCCGGCACTTGAACGGATCATGGGTGTGGAGCGCGGCGGGCTGGACGGCCGGGCGATCACCGAGTTCCTGGACGATGACCAGGTCTCCGTTGTCAACCGCCAGGACCGCCTGCGGCAGGCCGGGATGGGCAGCAGCTACCGCCTGCGCATCCGGCGCAGTGACGACGAGCAGCGCATCTGCCTGATCAGTTCCAACCCGAACACCGCCAGCGACGGCAGCTTCCTCGGTTCCAGCGGCATCGTGCAGGACATCACCGAGCAGGAACGGACCCTCGAGCTGCTGCGTGCCAACGAGGAGAAGTTCCGCCACTTCTACCACAACGCGCCGGTGATGATGTACTCGATTGACAGCGAGGGCTTCATCATCGACGTCAACCAGAAGTGGCTGGACGAGACCGGCTACAGCCGCGAGGAGGTGATCGGCCACCGCGCGGACTTCCTGATGACCCCGGAGTCGGTGCAGAGCATGCGCGAGGTGGTGGATCCGCAGTTCCAGCGGGTCGGACGGATCCACGACATCCCGTTCACCTACATCTGCAGTGACGGCACGCTGATTGACGTTCTGCTGGACTGCGAGATGTCAATCGACCCCTCAGGGCACGGCGTCAGCCTGGCGATCGTGCGCAACGTGACGGAGCAGAATGCAGCAGAGAACCAGCTGCGGCAGGTCGTGATCGCGGTCGAGAGCGCTCACGAGGCGATCATGACAACCGACAGCCGCGGCGTGATCACATATGTCAACCCGGCCTTCGAGGCGATCACCGGCTACAGCCGGCAGGAGGCGATCGGCAGCACGCCGCGCCTGCTGTCCAGCGGCGAGATGGAGGAGCAGTTCCACCGAGAGATGTGGCAGCAGATCAGCCGCGGCGAGGTCTGGCATGGCACCTTCATCAACCGCCGCAAGGACGGCTCTATCTACCAGGAGGAGGCCACCATCTCACCGGTGCGTGACAGCCGTGGTGAGCTGGCCGGCTACGTGGCGGTTAAGCGTGACGTTACGCGCCAGCTGGCGATGGAGGAACAGCTCAAGCAGAGCCAGAAGATGGAGGCGATCGGCACCCTGGCCGGCGGCATCGCGCATGACTTCAACAACATCCTGTTCGCGATCGTTGGCAACGCCGAGATCGCAATGGACTGCCTGCCGCAGCACAGCAGCGCGGGCAACTACCTGCAGGCGATCATAGACGCCAGCAGCCGGGCCGCCGAGCTGGTGCGCCAGGTGCTGTCCTACGCCCGCAAGAAGGAAAGCAGCCAGAACCCGCTGCGCGTCGACCTGCTGGTGCGAGAGGTGCTCAAGCTGCTGCGGGCCTCGCTGCCTGCCACGGTGGAGATCGTGCAGCGGCTGGAGGCGGCCAACTGCACCGTGCTTGCCAATGCCACGGAGATTCACCAGCTGCTGATGAACCTCTGCACCAACGCCGGGCATGCGATGATGGAGCATGGCGGCACGCTGACGGTCAGCCTGTCTGAGTTCCTGCCGGATGACGACTTCCTGATGCAGCACTCCGGCACGAAGCTGCGCCCCTACCTGCGCCTGGAAGTGGAGGATACCGGCGACGGCATCGCGGAGGAGCACATCTCGCGCATCTTCGAGCCCTTCTTCACCACGAAGGAGGTCGGGATGGGCACCGGCATGGGCCTGTCCGTCGTGCATGGCATCGTGCACAGCCTGCAGGGTGTGATAGAGGTGCGCAGCCGCCCGGCGCACTGGACGCGCTTCAGCGTCTACCTGCCGCTGTGCGAGACGGAGACGCAGGGCGGAGAGTCACTCGAGAAGGTGCAGCGCAGTGGCCGCGGGCGTGTGCTGCTGGTTGACGACGAAGCAATGATCATCGAGATCGTCAGCGAGATGCTCACCGTGCTGGGCTACGAGGTCACCAGCTGCCAGGGCGGGCCCCAGGCCTGGCGCTGCTTCAGTGCCGACCCGGACGCCTTTGACCTGGTGCTGACGGACCAGACGATGCCGCAGATGACCGGCGAGGAACTGTCACGGCGCATCCTGGAACTGCGCCCCGGGATCCCGGTCGTGATGTGCACCGGCTACAGCCAGACCCTGGCCCCTGAACGCGCACGGGACATCGGCATCACGGAATACCTGCACAAGCCGCTCAAGCTGAAGGAACTTGGCGACGTGCTGCAGCAGGTGCTTGAGCAGGCTGGCTCCGGGGACTGATCAGGCGCCGCCGGTCAGCCGGTCCAGCAGCGGCGCGAACCACAGCTGCAGCGGGATCACGATGAACAGCGCCGGCAGGAAGTTGGTGACTCGCACCGTCTTGATCTCCAGCACGTTCAGTCCGATACCGAGGATCAGCACGCCGCCGACAG
>JAGRNR010000042.1:0-34735 GCA_020440645.1 bacterium
AACGGCTGGGTGGTGTATGACACCACACCGGCGCGTTTCCCGCTGGATACGATGTCAGACCCGGTCTGGCCCTTCACCGAGGACGGTGATGCACTGTCCGGGGACGAGTGGCTGACTGCCGCTGCATACAATCACTTCATTGACCTGAGCACCACCCGCATCATCGGCCAGGAAAGTGACGGCATGCCCGCCGGCAGCGTTGACAACGTGATTGCCTACGCCGGCTGGGGCGTGAACCATTCGGGCGGAAGCTATCCCAGCGGCAATCTCTACATCCTCGATGACCTGCTGTTCACCTACCTGCCGGGCGCTGCCTGGATCAGCTATGAAAGCTTCAACGGCACGGACTTCGACAGCGCCACCGTGGATGGCGACCGCTCTGACATCAACCGCAAGGGCCAGGGCCAGATCTGCGACTTCCTGCACAGGGGCGGCAGCGTTGCCATCGGGCATGTCTACGAACCCTGGACGATCGCCGTCGGTGACGAGCGCGCGGTGTTCTACCGCTACTGCGTGAAGGGTGACAACTGGATCGAATCCGCCTACAAGGGTCTGCGCTGCCTGAGCTGGATGGACGTGGTGGTCGGCGACCCGCTGTGCAAGGTGAAGTAGGGAGGCCAGGCTGTTAGCCTGGCGAACAGGGAACGGGGAACTGGTGGTGCGACTTCAGTCGCACAACAGGTTGCAGGTTGCTGGTTGCAGGGATTGGAGAGTGGAGAGCAGCTTCCATAGCCTCCTCCATGGCTGCTGCATCCCAGCCGCAGGCGGATGCAGCCAGACGCAAATGAACATACTTCCCCCACGGCCCCTCATGCAGTTACACTGTAACGGGAATGATCCGGGGGATCGGAAATGCAGCGACACGAAACGAAGTGCAACGGGCCTCATAAGATGATTGTTCTAGCGGCATCCATCATGCTTGGGGTGCTGCTGTGCGGATGTGGCAACAAGGGCAATGAGCTGGATCCGCCGGATGATCGCCAGAGCACCGCCAGCCCGCATCCATGGCCGATGGCGCAGGCCAACCCGCAGCGCAATTCGCTGGTGCAGGTTGAGGGGACCACCACCGGCCGGCTGCTGTGGAGTATTCCGCTGGGAGGTGCGCAGCGAGTGCTGGCCGGAATGGACAATTCAGGCAACTCCTATCATCTGACAGGCCTTGGACTGCTGTGCCTGGACCGCGACGGAAGGCAGCGCTGGAACCATGTAATGCCAGGTCTGCGGCCCTCCGGCCTGAAAGTCAGTCCCGCCGGCTATGCATTGCTGCAGAGCCGAGATGATGACAACCTCACCAGGTTTAGCCTGATTTCGCCGGAAGGGGAACTTGTCGCCCAACCCGGGATAAGTGAGGTGGTTGGCACTGACAGCGGCAGCGGATTCTACGTCATTCTGCTCGATCAGCGGACTGCTGCACTGCTTGACAACACCGGTTCCCTGCACAACCAGCATCAGTTCCCGGCGGAAATCTCCGCAGCCCCCGGTTCACGTGACCGCCGCCTGCTGCCCGGGCTTGCCGTGGTCCGCAACTCCTACAACAATGACCACTACTTCAGTCTTGATGATGGTGCCAGCTGGACGACTGATAGCGACATCCCATCTGATTGGAACATGGATGCCAGGGGCAATCTGTACGGACTGGATTATCAGGGTCAGAGCACGGTTCTGTTCAGGCGGGATCCTGACGAGGACGTGGAACTTGGTGAGTATGATGGCAACTTCCACCGGGATCCGGTCTTCACTGCAGATGACGGGCTGCTCATCGTGAATACTGAAGGCAACCTGCTGAAACTTGCAGCTGATGGAGGAATCCTGGCCGAGCGCGATACCAACATGGATTTTTCCAGCTTCCTCGAATACGCAGGCAAGGTGCTCGTCACGGGAAAGGACATGACTGACAGCAAATCGGTTGTGCGTTGCTTCGGTAGCCATTTCCTTGGGCTGGAATGGCAGCATGAAACGGAAATGGAAATCTATGGCATCGAGCTTGCACCACCTGGCGATCCCATGATCGTGGTCAGCAGCCGTAATTCATGCAGCGGGCTGGATATTGACTGGAACCGGCAGTGGAGGCATGTCCATGACAGTGCGGACTATCTGCTGGTTGACAGTGATGACTGCATCTATGCAATGGGGCTCAGCACCGCCAGTGTCTACAACTCCGATGGCGGATTGATGCGCAATGTGGAGTTCCCCGCAGGAGTCCACCTGTCAGGCAATGAGCCGTGCATGACCAGGGACAGACGCATCGCCTTTTACTGGATTTCAGAGCCGGGTATGCACATCTCGAAGCTGACAATCTCTCACTCAACTCGAATACCGACCTCAGACTCTCCGTTCCGCGCGGATCCTCTCTGCCACTCGCCGATGATCTGCTTGTGTTTGATGACCAGAGCACCATGCACCTGCTTGCCAGCAACGGCCGAGAGAAGTCCCGCTACACATTTTCAGAGCATTTCCCTGGTAACCCCCTGCTGCATCCTGACGGCAGTCTTGTCTTCGTGAACATCGACGGAGTGCGGAAATTCAGCCTTACGGATGGCCAGCAGTTTCACCTGGATGAAGAGCTGGAGAATTTCGCCTCCGGGATCATTGCACCCAGTGGGGATATCCTGGTCAGGACTGCCGGTGATACGGCCAGCCTGTACACAGCTGCAGGTGAGCTGAAATGGGAATTCACGGTTGAGGGGATACTGCTGAGGGATATGTCAGCTGCACCCGACGGTGGTTTCCTCTTGCTGCGCACAAGGCTGCCTGAGAACCAGGGGGTGGCGGACGAAAACGATCAGCCCGGAACCATTCGTGGCAGCGATCCAGACCTGGGCCGCAAACAGTCACAGCAAGGTTCTGACAGTGACAACGAGCTGCTCGCACTGGATGGCAATGGTGAACTTCGCTGGCGACGTTCACTGGGGGAGACGCCGCGTCATCCAGTGATCGTTGACAGCAAAGGCAGGTTGTTTCTCGTTGTCAGCAACACTGCGCTCTGCCTGAGCGGCAAGGATGGCTCGACTGTCTGGTCCACTGAGATTCCCGGATTGAACTCATTTGACGGCATCCGTTCGGTGGCGATGGACTCCCAGGGCAGGTTCATCGTTTCCAGCAGTTTCAAGCTCTGCTCTTTCGGTGATTAGGCGATGCATTGCGAGCAGGTCACACCATCGGCGTGACGCGCCTCCGGCCCGGCTTGCGCCAGGCCTCCTGCTACCGCTGTAGCGGGCAGCTCCTAACCACCGATCGCCGCGATCTGCGCTCGCGCCTTCTCGATTTCCGCGTTGGCAAGATCCTCGCCCGCGAGCGTGGGCTGCACGACGATGTGCTGCTGGTCAATGATGCCCATGAACTGGAAGATCTTTTCGATGTAGGGCAGCTGGAAGTCCCACTCACCCTGCACGGGATCGGCATAGCTGCTGCCGCGCGCCGCCACCACATACAACTTCTTGCCGTTCAGCAGGCCGAGCGGGCCCTGCTCGTTGTAGGTGAAGGCCACCCAGACCCGCATTACATGGTCGATCCAGTTCTTGAGCGTGGCTGGGATCGCGAAGTTGATCATCGCCGCAGCCAGCACGATGATGTCCGCCTGCTGCAACTCTGCCAGCACCTGGTCGCTCAGCTCAAGTGCCCTGCGCTGCTCAGGGCTGCGCTGCTCCTCAGGGGTGAGCGTGCCGCTGGCGAAGTCCGCCGTCACATGCGGCAGGGGATCGGCGGTCAGGTCACGCACGCTGAGTTCCGCATCCGCATGCAGTTCAAGCAATCGCTCAACCAGCTCATCGGCTAGCCTGCTCGATATTGACGCAGCACCCCGCGGGCTGCTCTTGAGTAGAAGGATTCTGGTCAAGCTTATTCCCCTTGCCGTCTGTTTCACCGCACTATGCGATCGGGCTGCAAGTCTACATGCAGCGCAGTGCGTTGCCAAATGCATGTGTTGGAATATCCCGATTGGAACTTACTGCCAGCCATGAGGCCGGATTCAGTTGCCGAAGCAGGCTTCGACCTCCGCATGACCGGACTGATCAGGCCCCGACTTCCGCCAGGCTGAGCTGCAGGATGCTCTCGCGGGCGCTGGCGATGTTCTGCTGGGCGATCTCCGCCGGGGCCAGGGTGCCCTGCGCGCAGAATACCTGCGCTTCATCCAGGCCGATGAAGCTGAAGATCTGCTTCAGGTAGCTCAGCTGGAATTCCCATGCCTGGCGCTCCGGGCCATAGGCACCGCCGCTGGCCAGCACGAGGTACAGCTGCCGGCCGCCTAACTGGCCGACCGGTCCGTCAGCGGTGTACTGCACGGTCCGCCCGACCCGCACCACATGGTCCAGCCAGGCCTTGAGCGTGCTCGGGATGCTGAAGTTGATCATGCCGGAACTGACCACAATGTGGTTCGCCCATTCCAGCTCATCAATCAGCTCATCGCCGTAGCCGACCAGCTGCGACTCCTGCTCGCTGCGCTGGTCCGCAGGCTTGAAAACACCTCCGATGTAATCCGGCGTGATGTGCGGCGCCGGCTGGCTGGCCAGGTCACGCACCTTCACGACCGCGCCGGGATGCTGCTCCTTCAGTTGCTGCACCAGCTCTTCGCCGAGCTGGCTGGAAACCGAGGCACCACCTCGCGGACTGCTCTTGATAAGAAGGATGTTTGTCATTGCTTTCTCCCGTTTTGCTTGCTGCTCAATCTGATGCTGTGCTCGCTGCACCGGGAGTAATATCCCCAAAAGCAGTTACTATTTTATACTTAGTCGTAAATAAGTACTAAGTTTCTGTGGACAACTGATGGTAGTCTTATGGAGGAGGTGTCACGAATGTCATCAGGCCACAGTGTTGAATCCCCCAGCTGCAAGGCACTGGGCGAGGTGCTGGCGCGCATCGGTGACAAGTGGACCATCTTCGTGGTGCGTGCCCTGACGGAGCGGCCGCTGCGCTTCAATGAGCTGAAGCGCCGTGTGGATGGGATCAGCCAGCGGATGCTGACCCGCACCCTGCGCTCACTGGAGCGCGACGGTTTCGTGACCCGCACGGTGCACCCCAGTGTGCCGCCCAGTGTGGAGTACGCCCTGACCGAAAGCGGCTACTCCCTGCGCTGCCCGCTGGACCAGCTGGCGATCTGGGCCACGGAACACATGCCAGGCATCCTCGCGGCACGTGAGGCCTTCGATGCGGATAACCACTACGGCAGCGACGAGGATTGCAGCGGGGACGAATAGGCAATCCCGGCCGCAAAGTGTTTCCCCGGATAGCGCGGATAGTGACCGCCTGGATTGATTGTGCCGCTCCCCCCGTTCAGGTAGGATGGATGGACGATGCATTTCCGGCTGATCCTCTGCACCATGGCTGTACTGCTGCTCGCCTCCTGTGGCGGTGGCGGTTCGGTTCCCGATGGCAACCGCGACCCTGACAACGGCGACCCCGTCGTCACTGAACCGAACCTGGCTGACCCCTCCGAGGTGCAGAACCCACAGGCCATCCTGCCGGCGGCAGCCGTGCTCTGGCCGGCCCAGGGTGGCGGCCCGGGGAACAGTTCCCGCACCGGCCTGCAGCTGCCGAACGGCCAGCCGGCGATTGCCAGCATCACGAGCGTTTCCGACCTGACCAGCAGCTCGGCGCGCATCGGCCCGGATGGCAGCATCCTCGTCGGTGCCGGCAGCCTGCTGCAGAAGTTCAGCCCGGACGGCGCCCTGCTCTGGCAACGCAGCCTGCTGCGCCAGCTCAACGGCCGGCCGAGCATTGACAGCGGCGGCCAGTGCGTGATCGCCACAGGTGACCCCTCCTGGATGGACAGTGCCCAGCGTGGCAACTGGGTGGAGGCGATCGACCCCGCCGGCCAGACCCGCTGGCGCTGGGACAGCGGGGATTACGCCGCCGTGGTCTACGGCATGCGTGACGACGGCTCAGTGCTGGTGCGCAGCGCACAGGACCGCTTCAGCTTGCTCAGCTCCGCTGGCGGCGTGCTCTGGCAGTCGCAGCTCGATGCCTTTGCACTGTACGGCGTGGCCTTCGACGGAGCTGGCAGGGTATACGGCGGCAGCGACACCACCGCGCTGTTCTGCCTGGACGTCGACGGAACGCCGCTCTGGCAGTACAACCCGGCGGATGTGGACCCCTCAACGTTGACAACCAACAGCCGCATGCTGCACCCCGACGGCAGCATCGTGCTGCTGAGCGGCCGCGAAGGCGATGCGCAGTCCTTCCATGTCAGCATCGTCGGCAGCAACGGCCAGCTGATTGATGAATGGCCCTGCCTCGAGGTGTTCAGCCTCAGCGGTGCCAGTGAGGCCGGGGACATCCTGCTGCTGGACCGTGAAAGCGGCCTGCACAGCTACAGCCTGTCCGGCGAGCTGCTGTCCAGCTTCTCACCCGGCTACGGCCTGCCCTTCGGCGTGAATGTCAACAGTGCTCCGCGCTACTACAGCGTGCAGGCCCAGCCTGACGACTTCAGCGAATACCTGCTGGCTGCGATTGACGGCAATGGCAGCGAACTGTGGCGCCTGAGCTCCAAGTGGAGCTTCCGCTTCCCGGTGGATGGCGACAATGGACTGCTGTACTGCGGGGACGAGCAGAGCTTCTTCGCACTGGACAGCCTCGGGCGCAGGCACTGGCAGCAGGTCCACGGCGGCCGGCTCAACGGCCTGAGTGTGTCGTCCAACGGGCGGATCTACTCCAGCGGCGGGCGCAACCTCTACGCCTTTGATGGCAATGGCAGGCAGCTCTGGCAGATCAGTGCGGATGGCGAGATCTACAGCACGCCGGCACTGCTGCCCGGTGGCCAGCTGGCCTTCGGCGACAGCGAGGGTTTCTTCTACTTCTACGAGGACAACGGCACACGGATCAGCAAGTACATCCTCGACGGCAGCGTTGCCAGCAGCCCGGCGGTGGCGCAGGATGGCAGCCTGTATGTCGGAACGACCACTGGTGAACTGTACTCCTTCGCCGCAGACCTGAGTCCACTGCGCCAGTTCCACGCGGACAGCGGGATCCGCAGCACCCCGGCCATCGATGGCGACGGCACGGTCTTCGTGGCAACGGAGGACGGACATGTGCACGCCGTGTTCTCGGACGGCGTGGAAGCCTGGGAGTACAACCTGGGTGAGCCGCTGGCCGGGCAGCTCGTGCTTGGAAATGAGTTCCGCCTGTTCGGTGCCACGGCCAACGGACGCGTGTTCGCGCTGCATGCCTATGATGGCAGCCTGCTGTGGGACCACTTCATCGGCCAGGACATCGCCGGCGGGCTGGCACTGCACAGCGATGGCAGCCTGCTGGTGGCGACGGACAACGGCGCCGGCCGGCGTGAGGTGCCGCAGCTGGAGAAGGACGGCAGCGGCCGCGGGCTGTACTGCCTCAGCCCGGACGGTAGCGTGCAGTGGAGCCTGAATGGGCCATACTCATTCAGTTCCCAGCCGCTGGTGGATGCCAGCGGCCGGATCTGTTTCGAGGCCGGCGGCTGGCTGGTCTGCGTGGACAGCACAGGCAAGGAGCTGTGGCGCCTGCATGCAGGCTTCGAGGACGACGTGACTGCTGCAGCCCCGCTGTCCGATGGCCGCCTGGCTGTCTGCAGCGGCACACAGCTGCTGATCGTGGAGTAAAGAGCCTATATTTGCGTAAATATCAGTGCACAGTGTCACCCAGCTGCCGTCCTTCGCGTCTAGATTAGCAACGAGCACTGCCTGGGAAGCAGGGCCGGACACGCATGCCGGGCGGAAGGCCAACACCGGGATGGATCGGGGACACCGGCTGTAGACGTGATGCTTTGGGGAAGCACCTTCATACCTGCGCGCCAGCGCAGGCTGCCTCGGGGAAGCATGATGCCGCCATCATCAATATCCTCGGGGCGGGCAGGTTTGTACGCGCCTGCCCGCCCGCCTGTGGTGGATTGCCGTGCTGAATCAGGGAGTCGGTCCGAAGGCGATCAGCTCACCGGTGTAGCTTCCCACATACAGCCTGCCGTCAACTCCGATTGCCGGGGAGGAAGCCACGGAGTCACCGGTATCGTAGTTCCACAGCTCGCTGCCGTCAGGATTGATGGCATAGACATGGTTGTCAAAACTGCCTATGTAGATCGTGCCGTCCGCCCCGATCGCCGGGCTGGTGACAACGATGTCGCCCGTGAGGAACTTCCACTTCTGGGTGCCGTCCGGGTTGATTGCATAGAGGTTGTCATCACGGCTGCCGACGTAGATCGTGCCATCCAGGGCGATGCTCGGCGAGCAGTCCACATCATTGAGGGTCTGGAAGGACCACTTCTCGCTGCCATCCGGGTTGATGGCGTAGAGCGACTCATCATAGCTGCCCACATAGATGGTGCCATCCTCGGCAATCGCCGGGGATGAACTGATGTGGGCTCCGGTGGGGAACTCCCACTTGTAGCTGCCGTCATTGTTGAGCGCATAAAGAGTGAAGGAGGAATAGCCGGGGATGTAAATCGTCCCATCCGGCCCGAGCGATACCTGCACCCGGATGCTGCCAGCCGTTTCAAACTGCCACTTCAGGCTGCCATCGGGATTGAGGGCGAAAATGTCAGTGTCACCACTGCCGGCATAGATCGTTCCGTCCTTGTCCAGCACCGGAGAAGACCTAAGGAGAGTTCCCATTGGAAAGGACCATTTCAGGCTGCCGTCCGGGTAGAGCGCACGCAGCTGATCATCGTTGCTGCCGAAGTACACCGTTCCGTCGGGTCCGATGCTAGGAGATATTTCCACTGCGCCTGCGGTGTCGAAGGACCACTTGAAGCTGCCGTCCGGATTCACGGCATACAGCAGTGAGTCAAGGCTGCCGACGAACACCGTGCCGTCCGCGGCAAGGGCCGGTGAGGAAGGCCTGATGTCATCCCCGACGGTGTATGTCCAGGCCACGTTATTGGTCTGTGGCCCGACATAGGGACTGCGTCCCGTGTGCATGGGATCGTGACCCCGCATCGTCCAGGGACCGTGGGTGACAATCACCTGCCTGCTGGCAAGAGCCGTGCCGCCCGCATTGTCAGTCACACGCACGACCGCCTGATAGGCACCCTGCACGGGATAGCTGTGGGATGCGAATGCCACTGCTCCGCTGCCGTCCCAGGTGCCGTCGCCGTTGAAGTCCCACTCGTACAGCATCACCGTGCCATCGGGGTCATTGCTGCCAGAGGCATCGAATGTCACGAACTGGCCGGTGTTCACATTTGCATGGTCAAGCTGCAGGTCCGCCGTCGGCTCGTCATTCGCCGGAGGATCTGCTTCCGTGACCAGGATGGTGACCGTGTCAACGTCACTTGCCCCGCCGCTGTCAGTCACGCGGAACTTGGCGTTGTAGATGTCTGGCACGGTGTAGTCAGGTGCGGTGGGCGTCAGGCTGTCAGTATCCTCATCGTAGATCCCGTCGCCATCGAAGTCCCAGGCGTAAACGAGGGTGGTTTCCTCATCCTCGTTGTCCTCGGCAATGCCCGTGAAGCTGACACTTAGTGGTGCCTTGCCGGACTGGGGATCTGCCGTCGCGGAAGCCAGCGGGCGGCTGTTGCCGGCGATCAGGATTGAGACACTGCCCAGTGCCACGGCTTCGCCGGTCACACCGCGCACCCGTGGCCGGATGATGCCGGTATTGCCGGTGTCGATCTGCACGCTGCCGCTGCTGCTGCCGCTGATCTCGAAGATGCCGTCTCCATCGGCGTCGATGTCATAGCTGTCTGCTCCGCTGGCGCTGAGATTGGCAATGCTGTCGATGCCACCGCTTGCCAGGTCCGTCTCCACCACCAGGGGTGGGGCACTACCCGCCAGGGGCAGGGCTTCCACTAGCTCACTTGCGGGGCTGCGGTTGCCTGAGTGGTCAAGAGCACTGATGCGGAGGTAAGTCCGGCTGCTGAGACCATCCAGCAGGAAATGCGTGGATCCCTCCAGGTAAATGACGCTCCTGACTCCGGCTGAGTCCGGACTGGTGAATGCCCTGTCGGAGTAATAGATGGCATAACCGGCCAGGTCAGCGGCAATCACGGGATTCCACTGCAGTTCCAGGCCGCCGCGGACCGCTGCGGCTGTCAGTCCCGCCGGCTGAGGCGGTGCCTCGCTGTCAGCTGCGTCATAAGCATTGAGTCCGATTCCCAGCACATCCACCCGCGAATCGCCGGGAACAAGGATGACGGCGAAGATATTCTGTGCGGAGGAAAGGAAACTGTCCCCATTACCGATCCCCTTGCCCAGTCCCAGGCGCACATGGCTATCCGTGAAAGGACCCTGCCAGTCCCAGCGTCCGCTGGCGAAGTTGGCCAGGCCCAGGTAGAAGCTGGAAGGGCTGCCATTGCCGCGGTCCAGCAGGTTCACATCCGCACTGAGAGTGCCGGGCTGGGAACCTCCCAGGGGAATGCGCCAGATGGCATGGGCCGGCTGTAGGCCGATTCCGCTGAGCCGGGCTGCCTCCCCGTTTTCGGTTACGCCGCTGCTGGCGCTGAACCAGTCGCGCCCGGCGGTGAAATCCGATGATGAATCTATGGCCAGCGCTGAGCGCTCCCAGGGCTGCTCGGCATCATCAGGCAGGGGCAGCTTGAAACCAATTACATCATCCTGGCCCAACTGAGACTGATTGGGAATAATCTGCCGCTGGGCCGGCCTGTAACCGGACCCGCTGCATGCGGAAATGCACGGAAGCAGAAAGGCTGCAATGAGAAGGACGGGCTGTATACGCATGGCGTGCCCCTGTTATCAGATACTCAGCAGTATAGCAAAACCGGATTTAGACGGGTGGCAGGCAGGTGGCCCGAACTGACTTTGCCCCCGGATTCAATTTTGATTGTTTGTGGACGTAAACTTGCCTCAGTCTTCAAAGAGTGCTAAAGTTATCGCCTGTTATGGGGCATTTTGTACGGTGGGTACATTGTGCTTCGCTGTTGAAACCGGCTTTCGGGCCGTGCAGGGTTGAGATTTAGAACATCGGGTGGAATTACACGTCCAATGAGCTTCGTGGAACGCAATGGGAAGAATGCGGGATTGACTCCTGAACAGGAACTTAACCTGTGGGAGAACTACAATTCCCAGGCACGCGCCCGGATCGTCGAGGCCTACCAGCCGCTGGTCTTCCACATCTTCGGCCGCCTTGGACTGAACCTCGGCGAAGAAGCTGTGGATCTCATCAGCGAAGGTAACGTTGGTCTGATCCAGGCGGTGGACAACTACGACTACCGCCGTGGAGTGCCTTTCAAGAGCTACGCCTACCTGCGCGTCAAGGGCGCGATGATCGACTACCTGCGCAGCCAGAAGATCGCCGTCAAGGGCGGTGAGCTGCGTGAGTTCGACTTCTTCAGCTCGCTCGCCGCGGAGGGCAAGGACAAGTACAGCATCGACCGGCTGGAGTTCGTGTTCGCACACCTGCCGGCGCTTTCCCCGCGTGAATCGCAGATCATCCACGGGCTGTACGTCGAGGGCCTCAGCCAGCGCGAGCTGGCTACCCGCCTGAAGTGCACCCCGGCCAACATCAGCATCCTCCACGGACGCGCCGTCAAGCGCCTGAAGAAGTTCGTCGGTGAGGAGCGCAAGCGTGGCATGGCCGCAGGCATCGCCTGGTTCTAGATTGATCTTCCGCCTCGTGCAAGCACTCGGCGGTCTGGGCCTGCGCTGAAGGCAAGCTTCAGCGGGTCGGCCTGAAGTGACAGGAGGCCAGAAGTGAGTCTGGCAAAACGGTGCCTGGAAGAGGCACCGGGCAATCAGCGAGAAGCTTGCTTTAAGCTGTATTGCAGACCCGCGAGCCCTTGGGTGAGCGGGAAGAAGAATTATGGTTATTCACGTTCGCATCAGCATCCACAGGTGTGATACGGACGCCATCAGCAATTATTCACTTGTACGGGGCCCTGTTGAAGGGCCCCGTTTTTTTATCCAAAACAGATCGCCAGGCGCATGCCAGTCATGCACTTATTCAAGGCTGATCCTGTAGACATAATGCGGTCAGGTCAGTATTTCCTCATATACACAATCAACTTGTCGACGAAATTCTCTACAAGGATGCCCGGCATGCCATCCGCGTCAACCAGTCTAGCCCTGTTTCCGGATACGTCGATGATTTCAGGTGAAGACCAGAAATCTCCATACTCATCAATTGCATGGATGTATTTTAACTGGCCTACCGGTTGATCGAAGCAAATTACCGCGGGCTTGCCATCCACAATTCCCATATCCGTCAGGTCACCACTTTCAAACCTGTACTTATCCCCCCATTCCTCTCCATCCATGTCAAGTGCCCTGACATATGTTGCATTAAGCGCACCTGCCTCATATGCAAGGACCGGATAGGAGTTAACCACGTGCAAATTCAGGGAACTTATATCGGATCCCACATCTTCAATGATCAGCGGACTGCCCCATGCTGCACCCGATCCCTCCGTAGCCCTTACATACAGCAAATGCTTATTTCCAAAATCCTCGTAAGCGATTGCCGGACGTCCGTTGACAACGGCAATTGACAGGCTGGACCCGACATCGCCTGCATCGTCGACAAGCACGGGAGTTCCCCAAGTACTGCCATTTGCATCGTCTGCGCGGATATAGTACAGGTCGAAATCATCATCAAGAAAATATGCGATCGCTGGCTTTCCTTTGATGACAGCCAGACTGGAAACCAGCCCCACATCACCAACATCATTGACGATCAAGTGGCCCGGCCAGGTTTGGCCGGCTGGATCCACGGCGCGCATGTAGGCAAGCGATCCCGTCTGGCTGATGTATGCACTCAGCGCTGGATTCCCGTTGACCAGGGAGAAACCCTGCTCAATGCCGGAACCCAGGGTTTCTGAAACAAGCAACGGTTCATTCCATTGTTCTCCCCTGTCGTCCTGAGCAGTAGCAATGAAGTGCTTCTTAGCACCGTCATTGATAATCAGATGGGCACACGGAATGCCATCAAGGGTCTTGATCATCTCGATGTCAAAAGTTGCAAGCTGCCCGGACATGAGGGTGACTGCCTCACTCCATCCATGTACGGTGATCGCAATACTGCCGACAACCTGCTGGCCCCCACTTTCGCTGATGCGAACCTGGACAGTGTGCTCGCCCGCCTTGTCAGGAACAATCTGCATGATTGGATTCAAGTCTCCGTTCGTCTCGAAGAAATCATCATTGTCAAGATCCCAGACATACTGCGTAATTGATTCACCGAATGCAGCATGGCTGTCTGACGCATCCAGCCTGACGGTCTCGCCTATATTGACAGAATTCGGAATGGCGCTCAGCAACGCTAGCGGGACACCCCAGTCCTCCCCGGCAGGCATGATGCCAACGCTGGCAACACTCCATGCACCCTGTGAATCCTGGGCCCGGAAGCGGGCATTGAACAGGCCAGGGCTGAGGTAAGTGAAGGGCTCGGGCGCGGCAGTGTCCGTGTCAGGCTCGAAGATGCCATCCCCGTCGAAGTCCCAGGCATAGGCCAGCGCCGTGCCGTCCTCTGCATCTTCCGCTGTACCGGCAAATGTCACGTCCAGCGGTGTATTGCCACTCTGGGGATCCGCGACCACACTGGTGTAGGGGGCACTGTTGCCGCTGACCAGCAGGCTGAGGCCGCCCAGGGCCACGGCCTCGCCGGATGCGTCGCTGGCCCTGACACGCGGACGGATGATGCCGGTGGCGGAGGTGTCGGCGAACTGGCTGCCTGTTGCATCATCCTCCACTTCGAACACACCGTCGCCATTCAGGTCCCAGTCAAAGCTGTCCGCCCCGCTGGCAGTCAACTGGATCACATCATTGATCGAACCGCCGGGAGCGCTGCCCGTCAGCAACAGTGCTGGAGCGTCGCCAACAAGAGGGCTTGCATCCAGCACCGCAGTCGCGGCGCTTTCGTTTCCGGAGAAGTCAACAGAGCTGATCGCAATCCATGTGCGCTCCGACAGGCCGCTGAGAAGGTGCCGGCTGTTGCCCTCGAGGTAAGTGAGCCGCTGCACCCCGGCGGAATGCACCGAGATGAAGGAACGGCTGGCGTAGTAGACCGCATAGCCTGCCAGGTCCGCCTCCAGCACGGGCGACCATTCCAGTTCGACACCGCCCGACACCGGGCTGAGTGTCAGTCCGGCAGGTGTTCCCGGAGCCTGGGCATCAGCGATGTCGTACTGGTTGACACCAAGGCCAACCACATCGACACTGCTACCGGTGTTTACAAGCACCGTGATGAAGGCATTGCCAAAGGTGGATGTCAGGTCACTGCCTGCTTCGGGCTGGGCTTCGATCCGCACGTGGTTGTCACTGAACGGCCCGTGCCAGTCCCAGCGAGCATTGCCATAGTCACTGATGCCGACGTAATATTCGCTATCATTGCCCAGCAGGTTGGCATCGACGCTGACGATACCGGGCTGCTGTGCCCCGAGGCTGACACGGTACATCGCATAGCTCGTGCCGGAGTCATCCGTGCCGTTCAGGCGGCTCGCTTCACCGTTGGCAAGCACGTCCCCGCTTTCGAGGAAGCGCTGGATGCCCGCTGTGAAGTCCGTATTGCCATTGATGGAGGAGGAAACCCTGTCCGGCTCAGGCTGCACATGGCCACCGGCATCCAGTTGCTCCCAGGGCTGCACTCCGTCTGCCGGCAGCCCGGAAGGCAACCCCGAAACTTCCCCTCCGGCAAGCAATGTATCCGGGGAGTGCAAGTCCTCAACAGGACCGGACTTTGGATTCCCCAGCCGGTCCTGTTCAACGCTTGACGAACAGGCGGAAACTGCCAGCAACAGAGCTGCGATGCAGCCCGTAATCAGTATGCGTGCCATGCTGTGCCTTCCTTTACAGTCAGGCTGATTCTAGCAGAGCCCAGCCTGCATCGGATTTCAAATGTAACTCATGGAAGGTAATTCATGAATCCCAGCGAGGCTGACTCAGACGTCATGCACATCAGGGGACTGCCATTCAGGACTGTGAGATCGGGCCATGTTGTCACTTTATCGGGAAGCAACAACAGCGCCGGATCCCACTGCTGGCCGGCGGGATCCTGGGAGCGCATGTAGCTCAGCTTGTATCCGGGTGCATTGAAGAGGATCGCCGGGTTTCCATGCACCAGCTCGAGGCTGGGAGGCAAATTCGTGGCAATGATCTCCGCGAGATCCTGAGGCTCGCCCCAGCTGCTGCCGTCTGCAGCCAGGGCGCGGACGTACAGCAGCCTGTCCTCAATGTTGTTAATGTAGACGACCGCAGGCATGCCATTGACGATCTGCATGTCCGCCCACGTGCCCGTGTTGGCCGTATCATCAACAGTCAGAAGCGCATCCCAGGCCAAACCGGTGGCATCCTGTGCCCTACTGAAGACCAGGTGGTCATTTGTAGTGTCCATGCAGGCGATGGCCGGCCGGCCTTCGACGACCTGCATGGAGGCGTATGCGGCCTGGATGCCGTCATCGATAATCTGTGGCGTGCTCCAGCTGGTGCCGGTAGCATCAGAGGCCCTGATGTAGCGCAGCCGCGCGCTGCCGTTGCTGTAGGCAATGGCCGGATTGCCATCCACAATGATCATGTCATTGCCGGAACCTGCGTTTGCGGAATCAAGCAGCTGAGTGCTGGACCAGGCCGTTCCGTTGGAATCCAGGCTCCTCATATAGCGCAGTTCGTTGTCAATCAGCACCAGGAAGCAGATGGCCGGGTTTCCGTTAACGATAACCAGCTTGGGGAAAAACGGCGGGTTGGCAACCGTTGCGATGAGCTGCGGAGAGCCCCAGTTGCTGGCCTGAGGATCCACTGCCCGTACATAGCGAACGGTGTTGTCACTCAGGTCGGAATACGAAATGGCGGGATTGCCATTGACAATCGCAATGCTGGGGAACTGGCCAGTTGCCGCGGTGCTGTCGTCCACTATGCGCAGGGGCGACCAGCCGCGCACGACAAGCTGGGCACTGTCCAGCGCGAAAGCACCGCTTTCATCGGTGACACGCAGCCCCAGGGAAAAGTAGCCACGCTCCGCCATGGACATCGTGAACTGCGGAATTCCTGCGGTGGCAGTCTCGAAACTGCCATCCCCGTCAGTATCCCATTCATACAGCACAATGTTCCCGTCCGAACTGCTGGATGCCGCGTTCAAGGTGAACAATTCACCGGTGGTGACACTGTTGGGGTTGATTTCCAGCACGGCAACCGGGCCCGCTGCTTCTCTGACCAGCACTGGCACTGTGTTGGCATCCCAGGCACCCTGGGAATCTTCTACCCGGAATTTCACGCCATAGAGGCCGGGGGTTGTGTAATTCTGAACGGCAGGGCTGAGTGTGTCGGTGTCATCCTCGAAAATACCATCCCCGTCAAAGTCCCATGCGTAGGAAAGTTCAGAAGACTCATCCTCACTGTCCTCCGCAGTTCCCGTGAAGGTCACGTCCAGCGGGGCCGGTCCGGACTGCGGATCTGCTACAGCGCTGGCAACTGGACGCGAGTTGCCTGTGATGATCAGCGACAGGCCACCTAGGGCCACGGCCTCGCCGGAGGCATCACGGGCCCGAACACGAGGACGGATGATGCCGGTGGCGGAAGTGTCAGCAATCTGGCTGCCGCTATTGTCATTCTCAACTTCAAACACTCCGTCGCCGTCCAGGTCCCAGTCATAGCTGTCCGCTCCGCTGGCAGTCAACTGGATCACATCATTGATCGAACCGCCGGGAGCGCTGCCCGTCAGCAACAGTGCTGGAGCATCACCAGCCAGAGGGCTGGCATCCATCACCGCAGTCGCTGCGCTTTCATTTCCGGAGAAGTCAACGGCGCTGATCGCAATCCATGTGCGCTCCGACAGGCCGCTGAGCAGGTGCCGGCTGCTGCCCTCGAGGTAAGCGAGCCGCTGCACACCGGCTGAGTGCACTGAGATGAATGAGCGACTGGCATAGTAGACCGCATAGCCTGCCAGGTCAGCCTCCAGCACGGGCGACCATTCCAGCTCAATTCCGCCTGCCACCGAGCTGAGAGCCAGCCCGGCAGGTGCTGACGGGGCCTGGGCATCCGCGATCTCATACTGGTTGACACCGACGCCAACCACATCGACTCTGCTGCCGGTATTTACAAGCACCGTGATGAAGGCATTGCCAAGTGTGGAAGTCAGGTCGCCGCCTGCTTCGGGCAGGGCTTCAATCCGTACGTGGCTGTCGCTGAACGGCCCATGCCAGTCCCAGCGAGCATGTCCGTAATCGGAGATTCCGACGAAGTACTCGCTGCCGCTGCCCAGCAGGTTGGCATCGACGCTGACGATGCCGGGCTGCTCATCCTGCAGGCTGACCCGGTACATCGCATAGCTCGTGCCCGAGTCATCCGTGCCGTTCAGGCGGCTGGCTTCACCGTTGGCAGCCACGTCACCGCTTTCGAGGAAGCGCTGGATACCTGGCGTGAAGTCGGTGTTGCCATTGATGGACGCGGCACTGCGATCAGCAGGCACAATGAAGCCCTGCGCATCCAGCTGCTCCCAGGGCTGCAGGCCGTCCGCGGGCAGCCCGGAAGGGAACCCCGAACCTTCCCCTCCGGCAAGCAATGTATCCTGGGAATGCAAGTCCTCAACAGGACCGGACTTTGGATTCCCCAGCCGGTCCTGTTCAACGCTTGACGAACAGGCGGAAACTGCCAGCAACAGAGCTGCGATGCAGCCCGTAATCAGTATGCGTGCCATGCTGTGCCTTCCTTTACAGTCAGGCTGATTCTAGCAGAGCCTGGCAGCCGGGCCAAGCCGGTGCTGATCAGTACTGGATCGCGAAGCGGATGTCACTGTTCGGGTTATCGTAGTAGGCAATTGCCAGGCGGCCGCCCAGGTGGATCACGCAGACTCCATCACCGACATCGGGATCCCCGTCCACCAGGAAGGGCTCAGCCCAGCCCGTGCCGAGTGGCCCATCCGCCACCGACAGCATCATCCCGGCTGTCGTGTTGTCATGGTGGAAGATATGCGGAATGCCGTTGTGGATCAGCATGTTCGCCGAGTAGCCCGCCAGGCTGGCCGTGGCCACGGGCAGCGGGTCTGCCCAGCTCTGCCCATCCGCATCATTGGCACGCACGAACATCAGGTCCGCCCCGGTGTTCAGCTGGTAGCCGATTGCCGGAGCTCCCTGCACCACTGCCAAGGTTGTGTAGTAGCCAGTATTCGAAGTTGTGGTGATGATCACGCGCGTTCCCCAGCTGCTGCCGGCAGCGTCAGTGGCGCGGACGTAGGCCAGGTCCTGCCCATTGAACAGGTTGTAGCTGATCGCCGGGTTCCCGTTGACGATTGCCATTGAACAGAAGTTGCCGGGAATATCCTGGGTGTCAACGTCAACGGGCGTATCCCAGCTGGAGGCTGTCGCATCAGCCGCCCGGATGTAGCGCAGCTTTGCGTTGGCGCTGTCCCTGTATGCAAAGGCCGGGTTGCCGGCCACCTGCAGTGCATCCACGTAGAAGGTGCTGCCGCTGGTGGGGTCGATCGTCGTGGGCGAACCCCAGCTGCCTCCTGTTTCGTCACTGGCATGGATGAACTTCAGCCCGGGAGCGCCCGTGCCGCTGAAGCCGAGCGCCGGCCGGCCATCCACCATCAGCGCGCTGCGCTTGCCACGTGTATAGCTGTTGATTGACAGCAGGGTGCTGGCCGGCCACTGGCTGCCCTGCGGGTTGCTTGCCCTGACATACAGCAGGTCGTCAGTATCGTTGTCATAGTAGAACAGCGCCGGGCTGCCATGCACGTCCAGCAGCACGATGTCATTCACCGGTTCCACCGGCAGTTCCAGCGCAGTGATGCGCCAGCCCGTTACGGCCACCTCCAGTCCGGCGGTGCCGGTATGGCCGTCTGCATCCGTCACCCTCACGCCAACCGGATAGCTGCCGGGTTCGCTCCACCACAGGCTGATCAGCGGCTGGCCCTCCAGTGCAGCCTCACCGTTGCCAGCCTCACTGAAGATGCCGTCGCCATCCAGATCCCATTCGTAATTCGTGATACCGCCACCGGCATCCGTGGATGCCGATGCATCAAAGCTGACCGGCACATTCTTCTCCACGCGCATACTGCTGGCTGACAATGCCGCCGTCGGCCAGCCGCCGAGCCCCTCACCGACACTGATCGCCACGCTGTCAACGTCCCAGGCCCCCTCGCTGTCTGTCACACGGAACTTCGCGTTCCAGGTGCCATCGACGATGTAGTCAGTCGCCGGGGGCTGCAGCAGGTCAGTGTTGTCCTCATAGATGCCGTCGCCATTGAAATCCCAGGCGAACTCCAGCGCGGACAGGTCATCCTCAAGGTCCTCAGCGGTGCCCGTGAACTGCACGCTGAGCGGGGCCGGGCCACTCTGCGGATCGGCCACGGCGCTGGCCACCGGGCGGTTGTTGCCGATGATCAGCAGCGAAACCGAGCCGAGCGCGACAGCCTCACCGAGCGCATCCCGTCCGCGGACCGCCGGCCGGATCACGCCGGATGCCCCGGTGTAGGCCTGCTGGCTGCCTGACGCATCATCCGTCAGCTCGAACACTCCGTCGCCATCAAGGTCCCAGTCATACAGGTCCGCTCCGCTGGCAACGAGTCCGGCGGCCTGGTTGAGCTTGCCGCTGACCATGTCCGTCGCCAGCATCAGCTGGCCGGGGCTGCCTGCCAGCGGCAATGCATTCAGCACGGCCGTCGGGTCACTTTCGTTGCCACCGAAGTCCAGTGCGCTGACCGCAATGTAGGTCCGCGCGGACAGGCCACTGAGGATATGCCGCGGTGCACCTTCCAGCTGCCTGACACGCTTGACACCAGCTGCATGCGGATTGCTGAAGGGCTGGCCGGAGTGGTAGACGATGTAGCCCGCGATGTCATTGGCCGGCACCGGGTTCCAGGCCAACTCAATCCCGCCATTCACCGGAGTCAGGGCAAGGCCACTGGGACTGGAGGGCTTGATTGCGTCCGCCGGGTCGTACTGATTCACACCGACGCCGACGATGTCCAGGCTGTTGCCGGCCTCCGCCAGCACCGTGACGAAAGTGTTGCCGAATTCACTCGTGTAGTTTCCGTTGCCATCCGTCAGCACCGGCAGGCGGATCCGCCCGTCACTGAATGGACCGTTCCATTCCCAGCGCACGCCGCCATAGTTGCTCACGCCGACGTAGTAGCGGCTCTTTGGCCCAAGCAGGTTGGCATCGATGCTGACGATGCCCGGCTGCTGGTCCTGCAGGCTGATGCGGTAGATCGCGTAGGCGATGTCATTGGTGCTCGTTGCATTGAGGCGCAGTGCCTCTCCGTTGGGGACAGCGTCTCCGGCGGAGAGGAAGAGTTCCACTCCCGGCGTGAAGATCGTGTTTGCCGTGATCGAGGATGATCCGCGACCGCTGGGCAGCACATGTCCCTGCCCGTCGAGTGCCTCCCAGGGTTGCACACCGTCTGCCGGCAGGGCCAGCTTGGCGTCTGGTAACTCCTGTTCCACATCAAACCCTGCGGCACCAGCCAGCTGCACGCCAGCCCTGTCTGCAGTTCCACCGCAGGCAGAAATAAATATGAGCAGCGCCAGTATTGCCAGCGAGCCGGGTAGTCTCATGGAAGTACCCCTGTAAGTATTGCTGGCACTGATTCTATCAGGATTTAACCCTGTGGGGCAGGGACACTTTCAGGCGGTGACCCGGAATGTCACCCAGATCTCGCTGATCTTGCCGTCGCGCATGCGGATGAATTCCCCGACCTTGATGTCACCCACGCCGTAGGCCACGTATGCGGTATTGCCACCGTAGGCCTCCTGCACGGGCTCAAAGCTGTTGAATCCGGCGGCGTATTCCCAGCAGCAGTCCAGGAAGGCATCCGCCCCGTCGAAGTCATGCATCGGGCTGCGGAACACAAGGTCATCCGCCAGCCGCGCGCGGGCCCCGGCCCGGTCATTGCCGACCCAGCAGCCATAGTATTCGCTGATCAACTGCCTGATTTCCAATGTTGTCCTCCCGGCTGCCCGGCGGGCCAGCGCATCGACTAGGATAGGTGAGGATGCTCCTGCAGCAAAACAGCGGTTCGGAAGATGGCGGCTTCGCCAGCCATGTGCTCGACCACAATCCGCTGGTCAACTACGTCTCGGAGCTTGTCGGCGTATCGCTCGCCACCTCCGAGAAGCTGATCCTTTCCCTGGTCCTCTTGGCGGTCGTGCCACTGATCAACACGATCATCCTGCGGCTGATCCGCAGCGGGGCGAAGGACAGCACGACGGTCTACCGCGCGCGTGTGGCGCTGCGCTACTTCTCCGGCTTCGCCGTCTGCATCCTGCTGGTGGCGATCTGGTTCGGCAGCCTGGCCGACCTCGGCACCTACATCTCAATCGTCTCCGCTGGACTCGTGATCGCACTGCAGGACAGTGTTGCCAACATGGCGGGCTTCGTGTTCATCATGTGGCGCCGGCCGTTCAGTGTGCAGGACCGCATCGAGATCAGCGGGCTGCGCGGCGACGTGATTGACATCCGCCTGTTCCAGTTCACCGTGGTGGAGGTCGGCAACTGGGTGGATGCGGACCAGAGCACCGGGCGCATCGTGCACATCCCAAACCGCCGCGTGTTCAGCGACCCACTGGCCAACTACACCGCCGGCTTCGAGTACATCTGGAATGAGCTGCCGGTGGTTGTCACCTTTGAAAGCAACTGGCGCAAGGCCAAGGGCCTGCTGACGGACATCGCAAAGCTGCACTGCGAGCAGTTCACGCCCGAGGCCGAGAAGCAGATCCGCACCACAGCCCAGCGATACATGATCATCGCCGGCAAGCTGACGCCGATCGTCTATACGCGTGTCGTTGACATCGGGGTCGAGCTGACCCTGCGCTACCTGACGCACGCCCGCAGCCGGCGCGGCACCTCCCAGCTGCTGTGGGAGGCGATCCTCGATGAGTTCGCGCAGCACCCGGACATTGACTACGCCTACGCGACCACACGCTTCTATGACAACCGCACCGAGGGCAAGCCCGGCGCGGGGGGCACTGCCAGGGAACAGGGAGCAGGGAACGGGGATTAGGCGAGTTTGGAGTGAGGAGGTTGGTGGGGAAGCAATGAGTAAGGAGCAATGAGTGCTGAGCCAATGCTTCTCTGTTGCCAGCTTACGGACCTGCAATGCCCATATCGCTGATGGTGTTATCTGTTTGGCGGATCCAGCCCCATTCAGTCCCCGTCATAAAAGCAACAAACCCGTGAACAAGCGATACTTATGGCAACGCTCATTGCTCATTGCTCATTGCTCAGCCAAGATCATTCGCCACGATCACTTCCACGCCGTCCGGAATGTTGAGCAGGCGCTGCTTGAGCATGTCCGGGTTGAACGGGGCCGTTGCCAGTTCACTGAGCGGCAGCCAGAAGAAGATCAGCCGCTCGCCGGCCTCGTCGCCATCGAAGTGGCCGTCGTTGGCATGCAGCGGGTCGTCGTCAGCCAGCTTCATCAGGTAGTAGAAGCAGATCTCATGCACCTGCTTGCCTTCCTCGTAGCCGAACAGGTTCTCCATCACCCACAGCGTACGCTCCACCGTGACAACCGCGCCGAGCTCCTCGGACATCTCACGCACGAGGGCATCGCTGCTGAATTCAAGGGGCTGGATCCGGCCCCCCGGCAGGCTCCAGTTCGCTTCCTTTTCATTGCGGTGCACCAGCAGGCGGCCGCGCGAAATTGCCACTCCGGCGACGCGGAAGTTGAAATGGACGCTGGAGTTCTCCCAGTCCTTCACGGCTCTACTTTAGCACTTCGATTGCCACGCAGGCCGCCTTCACCTCGCCGCCGGTGCGCGTGTCATGCAGCATCAGGATCACGTAGTAGCTGCCGGGCTTGCCCTTGTAGTCCAGCAGCAGCCGCGCGTCAATCCGGCCATCATCCTTGAGCCCGACATCGTAATAGGTGTCCACATTGAAGCGCCGTTCCGTGTGCGGCGTGTAGACGGCGAACATCGTGTCGCCCTCGCTGTAGGTGCCGGTATTGTTCAGCCAGCGCTGTTCGCGCAGTTCCGGCAGTGGCTCATGCCGAAGCAGGATGTAGTTCAGCGCGTAGCGCTTGGGGTCGAATTGCCCGCTGAAGCTGACCACATCCCCGACCCGGGCCTTGAGCGGGCAGGCGTAATTGCCACCGGCCCGGCAGATGAATTCCTGTACGAGGTAAACGCGACTGCCGTTGACGGCCATCCCCAGCCCGACATCCGTGTAGCCCGGATTGAGCATCGTGGCCCGATGCCCGCTGGATGCCTCCAGTGAATCCATTGCCTCATCGATGACGCGCTGCCAGCCGCCAGCCTGGTACTCGGCGAAGAAGATGTTCTCCCCGAGGCCGTGCATCCCGCCCAGTTCGTTGTAGCGGCGGGTCGGCTTGTGGCCCTGCATGTCCCAGTGCGAGAAGTAGCCGGCCTCGGCCATGTCACGGGCATGCTGCAGGGCCAGCTCGCTGGCCAGCGGCTCCAGCCTGACACTGGGCAGGCCATTGTCCGAGCGCAGCTCATTCACGAGTTCGAGGCAGTATTCACGCGCCTCTTCGTAGTGGTCGAGCAGGGATGCGGCCCCGTCCTGGGCATGCGCCGGACGGCAGCAGATGAATGCAATGAGGATGAGCAGGATGCCGGGAAGCTTCACAGGGCAGTCTAGCATGGCTGCCATGGCCAGATCAGTGGCTTGCCGTTATTCGGCCTAGCCCCAGGTGTTCTGGGCAAACACCATATAAATGATGGCCAGTCCGATGAAGGCGTAACCGGAGTAGGACAGCAGCTTCTTCTTCTGCTCCTCGACGCCGGTGGCGCCGCGGTAGCTGTCGGTCTGGCCGGTGATGGCCGCGCCGAGACCCTCGCTCTTCGTGTTCTGCGTGAGCGTGACATAGGCCATCACGGCCCCGATGATCCAGATCAATACGCTGATAGCTGCAAGCATTATGGTTACCCCGAACCCGGGATTATATCACAACAGTTCCGGGCCTGCCCGGCTCAGCCTTTCCAGGTGCGAAATGCTCCGAAGCCGGCCAGCCAGCTGCCGAGCACGAGGACCAGACCGGGGTTGCGAAAGGCCCCCAGCAGGCCCGGCAGGCTGCCCTCAGGCGGTTCCGTCCCGCCCCACCAGCCGATGTAGCCGAGGATGAAGGCGCAGGCCCCGAGCGTATAGACCCCTACGAGGCCGCTGATCTCCGCCAGCACCACCGGGGCGGTCGGGTCCTTGCCACTGCGGTCCTGCTTGTCGGTCTTCTTTGAGGTGTAGCCGAACAACACCCCGGTGGCCACGCCAAGCAGCACGGCGATGACAAGCATGGTGAGGTTCTGCGGCACGCGCAGATTTTAGTACAGGCCCAGGCTTAGCCGCCTCATAACCACAGCTTCACCGCTGCTTAACCACTGCGCGGGCTGCAGTTCCTAGACTCTTGGTGGAGATAAGTGACTAGTTAATGTCTGACCAGGGCGAGAAGACAGAAGCCGCAACACCGCGAAGACGGCAGAAGGCGCGCGAGCAGGGCCAGGTGGCGAAATCCACCGAGCTTGTCAGCGCGATCCTGCTGTTCGGCATGTTCCTGCTGCTGTTCAACCGCAACCACGGGCTGGCCGCCCAGTTCAGCGCCTACTTCACCGACACGGCCGGCAAGGCCTGGGTCACCGACCTCTCGCACGATGGCCTGCGCCTGCTGATCCGTGACAATGTGGTCGCCCTGCTGAAGATCCTCGCGCCCTACCTGCTGGCCAGCATGCTTCTGGCGTTGATCGCCAGCCTGCTGCAGGTCGGGCTGGTGTTCTCCAGCGAACCGCTCAACCCGCAGCTCGGCCGGCTCAATCCGCTCAAGGGCTTCCAGCGCATCTTCTCGATGAAAGCGCTGGTGGATTTCCTCAAGAACATACTCAAGCTGGCAGCCGTCGGGCTCGTCGGCTTCAGCGTGCTGTACGCTGCCTATCCGGGCATCATTGTCAGTGTCGACCGCCAGCCCTTCGACTCCGTCGCCTTTGCCACCACCATCGGCTTTCGCATCGGCATGTTCTGCTGCGGGCTTTTGCTGGTGATTGCCATCCTGGACTACATCTACCAGAAATTCGAATTCGAGAAGAGCATCAAGATGAGCAAGCAGGAGATCAAGGAGGAGTACAAGAACATGGAGGGCGACCCGCAGATCAAGCGCCGAATCCGTGAGATGGGCCGCCAGTATGCCACGAGCAGCATGCAGGAGCAGGTGCAGCGCGCCGACGCGGTGATCACCAACCCGACGCATTACGCCGTGGCGGTTTGCTACGAAATGGACTGGCCAGCGCCGAAGGTGGTTGCCAAGGGCGTCGACTATGCGGCACTGCGCATCATCCGCTATGCCGAGGAGCTGGAGATCCCGGTCTACCAGCAACCGGAGCTGGCCCGTGCGCTGTACACCGTCGACCTAGAACAGTACGTGCCTGCCAACCTGTTCCGCGCCGTGGCCCGGGTGCTGGCACACCTTGCCCGCTATGACGGCAAGCTGCGCCGCAAGCTCGGCAGTGGCAAGGGCAGCCCGGTTGCGCAGGCGAAGCCGTAGCTGCGTGGGATCCGAGGCAGGCGGGCACTGTCCACCAGCGCCCTTCTCCGCTAGAATCAAGCCACAGTGCCGGCCAGCGGTTACAGCTACAAAATGCCAAGGCATGGCGGCGGAAAGGTTAGGCGCAATACCGAACCTCGCCGGCCGCTGTCCTGCTGCTGCCTGTCCCCGTTGATCGTGCTGCTGCTGGCCGGGGGAGCTCTGTGGTACTGGCAACCGGCCATGCTGGGCCAGCTCCGGCAGGAGGCCACAATGCTCATCGGACAACTCCTTCCCTCCGAACCGGAACCGCAGTTCAACCACCCGAAGGTCAACTACCGCAGCGATCCCAACAAGTTCAGCCAGGGCGCACTGGATGTCCCGCCGCACAGCGACTCCCCCGCGCTGCCGGGATTCCGCGAACTGCTGCTGCTGGAGAAGCCGCAAAGCATCGACGGCCGGCTCAGCCGCCTGAAATTTGAAGGACAGGAGTACCTGTTCACAGCGCTTGGTGAGCATGGCAGCATCCAGTTCGTCGGGCCGGATGGCCCGCTGGGCCTGCCGTATTCGATCACACCACTGGATGGCAGCTGGCAGGCGGGCTGGGACTTCAACCGCGACGGGCGCGATGAAGTGGTGCCGCTGTTCTCGCTGGAAAGCATCTTCGAGACCCAGCTGCCTGTGCCGGAATACCTCTGGAGCGGAATGATGGTCAGCAATGCCACGGTGGTGGAGGATGAAAACGGCCAGTCAATCAAGGTGCTGCATGGCCTGCCGGACCTGACCCGGCCGGAGTTCATTCCGGCTGTCGATGTGGATGGCGATGGCTGGAAGGAGCTGGTGCTGACCGATACCCGGGTCGGCGATGAGCGCACCAAGTTCCTTGTGTACGGTTACCTCGGCGAGAAGCGCGCCAGCCTGCTGGTGGAGCGCGATGCCTACTTCGCCGGCGTTAGTGACACGAACGGTGACGGCGGGCGTGAGCTGATCCTGTTCGACCGCCGCCGTGAACTGGTGGTGGCCCTGTCTCTGAAAGGTGGATCACGGGTGGTGCTGACCCCGCTGCCCTTTGCCGATATATCCGCCATGCCTGACCTCAACGGGGATGGGATCAGCGAACTCGTGGACAGCGGCCGCGCATGGTGGGACCCGGTCAGCGGCTCCTATGTGGAGCTGGAGCCGGCACTGGGCAGCAATGATCAGGATGAAGTTAAGCGGCTGAAGGTGCTGGCCTGTGACCTTGACTCAGACGACCGCCGGGAACTCATCATCTTCGAGGGCCAGCTGCATGGCCTGGAGCGCATGGCGGTCTACGCCCCGGACGGCAAGGCGCAGCAGTTGGTGGAATTCGATGATCCTCTGGTGGATGCCGTCGTGCTCAGCCGGGGGCAGCAGGAATACCTGGTGCTGGCCGGGCGTAATGGCCTGTGGAGCCTGCCCTGAGGCAGGGGAAAGTCCTCCAATCAGACTAATCGGGGAAATTTTCTGAGTGCCTGTAACATTCGCAATGGCAGGTTTATCTATTAACCGACACCAGTTTGCAAAGGCCGGTGTGAGAGGGGTACCGGGCCGGGAGGCCAGGGTAGCCCACTCAGATCAGCCACCAAATTTGATTACCTCCTATATTTCAGCCGGTAGTCCCCGAGGGAACCCCCAATCTCTCGGGGCTCTTTTTTTTCTGATTACTGTTTCCCGCTCGTGCAAGCACTCGCGGGTCTAGCGCTGCGCTGGCGCATTCGCTGCCAGCGGGTCGCGCTGAAGATGCATCGATTCCCACTGCCGGCTCGTGCAAGCACTCGTCGGTCTGGGCCTGCACTGAAGCAAAGCTTCAGTGGGTCGGCCGGAAGATTCATCGATTTCCACTGCCGACTCGCCCAAGGGCTCGTCGGTCTGGGCCTGCACTGAAGCAAAGCTGTCCGGGTCGCGCTGAAGGTAGCCCGGCGTAATTCGGGGTCCATTGAATTCTGAGAACAGGTCGAAAACTGCACGCTTCCTCAGTATCGGAAGTTTGATGCTGGCTCTACCAGGTAGCGCATGGCGCCACCGCTACCTCACATCCATTTCTCCTCTCCTGCCTATTGCCTTCTGCCTTCTGATCCCCGAACCCTGGTCCCTGCACCCTGATATTTATTAAATGTTGGTTAACCCGCCGAACCCGCTCTGAACCAGCAGGTCTCAATGTTCATAGGACAGTGAGGGGATTCCCAGAGCCAAAAAGACAGTAAGGGGTCCCGGGGACAGTAGGAGATAAGCGGGTATCTGGTGCAATGGATACCGGGCAGTGCTATAGGTGCGCTATGGACGCCTGCCTGGAAGTCCGGAGTGGCGGATACCCTTTTTGTTCAGCGCTGCGATGATTAAACCCAGCTAAAATGCATCCTCTCCATCCTGAATTAGCATTATCACTTATCTCCACAATTCACCCTATATCGCTCCCAGACTGGCTTACCCACAATTGATGGGCAAACTCCGGCGTAATTACCTGCTTAATTAAAACTCCGGCTAAAACCGGAATTCACTGGCTATAGGTGTAACTTTCTCGTGTAGAATCGCATCCATTAATCACCAGTTCACAGAGTCAGTGGAAGAGGAGGGCTAAAAGCCCGCCGGTGGGAATCCGGCAACTTTTCAACTTGACGTAAGCCCGCAGAGAAATCTGCGGGCTTTCGCGTTTCTGGGGCGTAATAGGCCACTGGGCTGTGGCCGCGGGCCTAGGATGGTTATTGTCATGCACAACGCAACGATTGCAGGCCTGATCCCAGCTCCCTGTGGCCTGACTGGCTTCCATGGCCAGCCAGCTCAGTAATCCACAATCCATCCCCAGAGCCCGCATCAATACTGGCCGCAAACCCCCTCGCTTTGCCTGAAAGCATTCCGTTGCCGCCCCGATTTCCCCTATAATTGATGCCCGCCCGCGCGGTGGAAAGGAAGAGGTGGCAAATCGGATGATCAGCGCTTCATGGCGCATGCGCGGCCCCGCCCTGACGGAGGCCGCCCTTGCTTAGACTGACCCAGCTGGAACTGCTCGGCTTCAAGAGCTTCCCGCACAAGACACTGATGGAGCTGGACGGCGGTGTGACCTGCATCGTCGGCCCCAATGGCAGCGGCAAGAGCAATCTCAGCGATGCAATCAACTTCGCCTTCGGCTCCCAGAGCGGCAAGGAGCTGCGTGCGCACAACCTCTCGGGCCTGATCTTCGCCGGCACCGAGCAGCTGCGCCCGCTCAACATCGCCTCCGTCACCCTGCACTTCGAGGTGATCGACGACACCCCGCCTGAGGATGAAGACGCCGAGCTGCTGGAGGCCCTCGCCGAAAGCGGTATCGGTGAGGATGGCCCGCGCGCGTCCCAGGTGGACATTGAGTCCAGCGGCTACCCGGGCCTGCAGCTGACCGTGTTCCACTCCGCCCGCCTCGAGGAGAAGCAGGACCGCACCCCCGGCATCATCCGTCTGCTGCGCGACATCAAGACCGGCGACCGCATCAGCCTGACCCGGCGCATCTTCCGCGACGGCACCGGCGGCTACTTCATCAATGATGAGCAGGTGCGCCTGAAGGATGTGGATGAGCTGTTCAACCGCTTCAACCTCGGCCGCAACAGCGTGTACAGCGTCAGCCAGGGCGAGGTGGAGAAGAAGATCCTCGGCACGCCGCAGGAGATGCGGGAATGGCTGGCGGAGGCCACCGGCGTGGCCCTGCTGCTGCAGCAGAAGAACCGGGCCCAGCAGAAGCTGAAGAAGACCAGCCAGAACCTGGAACGCCTGGAGGATATCCGGACAAACACCAGGCAGTTGGTTGAAGACCTGGCCGACCAGCGCGTCAAGGCTGAAGAGCACCTGCGGGTGCGTGAACAGCTGCGCATCGTGGAACTGAATGAAATAAAGCGAGAGGTTGAATTCTCGCAGCGCCAGCAGCTCAATGCTGAAAGCGGTCTCGAGGAGCTGGAAAACAAACTGGTCAGTTCAAAAACAGCCCTGGATGAGGCGAAGGCGGCCCTTGGCGAGAATGACAAGGCCCGCGAGGAAGCCCGCCAGGAGCTGGAAAGCTGCAACCGCCGGCTGGAATCCCAGCGCGAGCAGGCCGCCCAACTCAGGCAGGCTGCCGCCGTGGCCCGCCAGGCTGTCTCCAGCCATGAGCAGGCGATCGAGCGTGCCCGGCATGACAGTGATGAACTGAAGAACCAGCTGACGGAAATGGATGCCCATGAGGAGGCGATCCGCCGCAGCATCTCCCAGGCCCGCGAGGAGCAGGCCGCCGTGGCCGAGGGCGGTGGCGAGACCAGCCGCCGCCTGCGGGAATGCCAGGAGCAGGTCAATGAACTGAGCCAGCAACAGACCCGCCTGTCCTCCAGCGCTTTCGAGAACGCCCAGCAGCTGGCGCGCATCAATAACCAGCTGGAAAGCATCGAGCGCAGCGAGCGCCAGCTCAGCA
Source organism: bacterium (assembly GCA_020440645.1). Classification (GTDB taxonomy): domain Bacteria; phylum 4484-113; class 4484-113; order 4484-113; family JAFGCY01; genus JAHEFU01. The sequence goes on from JAGRNR010000042.1 coordinate 29,744, forward strand.
GCCAGATTGAGGAACGCCAGCGCCAGTACGAGGCCTCGACCGTGCGCCTCGGCGAGATGAAGCAGGAGCTGGAGGAGGAGCAGACCCGCGCCGAACAGCTCGCGCTGGAAACCGGTGCGCAGAAGGACACGATCGAGGAGCACAACTCGGCGCTTTTGGAACTGCGCGAGGCAATCAGCAAGAGCGACCAGCACTGCGCCGGCCTGCGCAATACGCTGGCCGAGCTGAATTCACGGCGCCGCACCATCGCCGAACTGGCCGAGCAGGCCGGCCAGGAGGAGGGGGCGATTGCGCTGTTGGAGGACGAGGAGCTGGGCACCAGCCTGGCGCGCGTCACCAGCATCACCTTCACCAATGAACTGCGCCCGGCCTTCACCCGCCTGCTGGCGCATATGGATGATGCACTGGTCGGCCAGCCCGACAGCCGCAGTCGTGCCGCCAGCATCCTGTCCGGGGCAGGTGCGGATTCCCTGCTGCTGACCGGCAGCTATTCCGGCGAGTTCCACGAGCAGTCACTGTGGCGCCAGCTCAGCGGTGACCGCCGTGTGATCAACGCGCTGGCTGCAATGCTTGGTGATGTGCTGCTGGCTAATGACCCGCAGGAGGCCGACGGCCTGCTGGCTGGCAACGCAGAGGTGAGTGCGGTGGTGCTGCGCGACGGCAGCATGCTGATCGGCCGCAGCCACAGCTTCATTGGCCAGCCCTCCCCGGAGAAGGCCCTGAAGGTGGCGCGCCAATCAGATCTCGCTTACCTTGACGAACAGATAGAGGACATCCGCGTGCGCCTGGACAAGGCCAGCGCGGAGCTGAATGAACTGCGCCGCGCCCAGCAGAAGCGTCAGCAGGAACGCGATGACGCAGTGGCCAAGCTCGCAGCCGCCGAGGAGCGCCTGCGCAATGCCCTGCAGCTCTGCGACCGCCTGCACAGCTCTATCGGTGAACGCAGCGCGGAACTGCAGCTGCAGGCCAGCCAGACAAAGCAGCTGGAAGCCGACCGCGGCAAGCTGCAGGAGGAACGCCCCGAGCGCGAGAAGGAACTGCGCGAACTGCGTGAGCAACAGTCGCAGATCCAGCAGCGTGGCAACGAACTCGAACAGCAACGCAAGGCCGCCGAGCTGGAGCTGGACGAGGCCCGCCGCCTGCATACCGAGGCCCTGACCCGCAAGGAGCTGGCCGACCAGCAGGTGCGCCACCTCGAGAAGGAGGAGCAGGACAGCATCGCCCGCGCGCAGTCACTGCGCACACGCATGCAGCAGCTCGGTTCGCGCATCGAGTCCAGTGAGAAGGAGCGCCAGCAGGCCCTGCAGACATCCGGCAGCGCCGCCGAACAGGCCACACTGCTGGAGGAGCAGCTTGGCAACAGCGGCACGGAACTGGAAACGCTCGCGAAGCAGCGTGAGCAGCTAGAACTGCAGGGCCGCGAACTGCAGGAGCAGCTTGCCAGCCTGGGCCAGGCGCGCAACAAGCTGGAGCAGGAGCAGGTCTCACTCAGCGGCCAGCGCGAGCGCGCCCTGGAGCGCATCACGGAATGGCTGGCAATGCTGGAGGAACGCCACCAGCTGACGCTTACGCAACTGATGAATGACGCCAGCCTGAGGGTTTCACCCGTCGAGGCGGACATGGATGCCGCCGAGGCCGGGCGTAACAAGCTGCGTGCCGAGAAGGCGCGCCTGCAGGAACTGCTGGACCGCATCGGCACCGTCAACCTGCTCTCCATCGAGCAGCACCAGGAGCACTCCCGCCGGCTCGACTTCCTCGACAGCCAGGCGATTGAGCTCGAAAAGGCCGTGGCCGACCTCGGCAAGCTGGTGGCTGACCTCGACCGCACCACCGAGGTGCGCTACCGCCGCAGCCTGCGGCGCATCGAGAAGCGCTTCAATGACATCTTCCTCGTGCTGTTCGGCAGCGGCTTTGCGCGCCTGAAGTACGACGAGCCGGAGGACATCATCAACTCCGGCGTGGAGGTCGAGGTGCAGCTGCCCGGCAGCCGCCGCCACAGCCTGCGCAGCCTCTCGGGAGGCCAGCGCACGCTGATCTTCCTCGCGCTGTTCTTCGCGGTGCATGGCGTGCGCAGCCCCGGCTTCTGCGTGCTGGATGAGGCGGATGCCGCGCTGGATGATGCCAACGTGGAGCGCTTCGCCAAGCTGATCAAGCACTATTCCGAGGATGAGCAGTTCATCGTGGTGACCCACAATAAGAAGACGATGGAATGCGCCGACAAGCTGGTCGGCGTGGTGGGCCGCCCGCGCGGCGTGAGCAACCTGCTGGATGTCAACATGCGCGATGCGCGCAAGATGGTGGACCAGGCCGCTGGCGCGTAACGAGGGAGCTGGGAGCAGGTTGCAGGTTGCTGGCAGTAACATCAGCGGCTCAGATGTAATCTCTTAGCTGATGGAACACGGCATGCCAGCCGTCGGGGACAGTGCGCGGGGGATCGAAGGCAATCCCGTGCTGCGCCTGCTTGAGCTGCAGGCCTCGCGCCGCCGGGGCTTGCTGCAGGACCTGGCAGCGCGGCCGATGCTGGTCGCTGCCAGTGCATTCCTCGCCATCCTCAGCTGCCTCTTCATCCTGCGCCAGTTCTGGATGCTGTCGCAGCTTGACCCAGAGCACGCCAGCCCGCTCTACATCCAGAGCGCACAGGTAACGGCTGTCAACTCCTGCCTTGCGCTTGCTGCACTGGTCTGCCTGTTCAGTTCTCTCTCACTGATATTCAGTGCCTACCAGCAGGCGCTGATGCTGTTCCAGCCAACGGGCCGCAGCCCGGGCCTGCGGATTGACGACATGCTCAGGCTGAGCAACCCGGATGCGGTGCAGCTGGTCCGGGCCTTCCTGCTGTTCCACGCCAGGCGAGTTTTGGCTGCATTGGCATTTCCGCTGTTGCTGACAGTCGTTTACACGGGGCTGTGGATATATGACAACAATGTATACGTAGGTTGGAATGCTCATCACATTCCCTGGTGGCTGCTGCCCTTGCCGGCATTGTTGCTGCTCACTGTGCTTGGCTGGCTGTTCCTGAGCAGCATGCTGCTCGGCCTGGCAATCGGCCCGCGGCTGCGCAACCCGCTGCTGGGCATGCTGCTTCCCTGGCTGTTCCACATCGGCGGTGCGCTGGCCCTCGGACTGACAATCGCAGGCCTGCACGAACTGATGTTTGGATACTCGTATTACGCATACTATGACAGGCCGGATACTGACATCCTATACCTGTTTTTCCCCACGCTGTTCCCGCTGGCAGCGCTCTGGATCCTGCACAACTCAGCATTTCACCGGATGCGCGACTGGCTGGCCAGGGAACAGCAGGATACTGGCAGGCAGGGGACTGGCAACGTTGATAGTGGTGGTGCGGAAAGCACAGGGCCAGTAGCACGCATTCCACTTGCCGTGATGCTGATCGGTGGCGTACCACTGCTCTGCGCGGCAAGCCTGTTTGTGGCAAGCATAGGCTACAGTCACCCAAGGCCGACACCGAGCGGGGAAGCAGTGCTGGACTGGTATGTTGCATACAACGATGCCCTGATTGAGAAGTACATTCTGCGTGAGCCATTCGCGGGGCTGTTGACAGACCTGACTAACGGCATCTTCAGCCGGGACTGGTCAGTCTGGTACGACGACGCGCTGGTCCGGCTGGTGGAACCAGCGCTTGGCAATGACCCGGAATGGATCAGCCTGCGCTCAGAGATGCTGCGCCTGAACATGAACAATGACATGAACCAGGTCATGCCCCCAGCGGATGTTGCCAACGAACTGGGCGCAGAGGACAACGATGAACTGGCCATCCTGCTACTGGAGCAGGCGCTTGGGCAGGGCATGGACGATCCCTGGGCCGAGTTTGCCGTGCTGAAGTACCGCCTGGAGCAGACCTGGAATGAGATTGCTGAATATGACAGTCCCAGCCTTGGAGATGTGCCAGCAACACTGCTGGCAAAGAACTCGCGAATCGAAGGAGAGATCACACAGCTGGCGCAGCAGATGCAGGAAGCATGGCCCCTGTACTGGCTGGCTGGCAGCATCTGGTGGAAGGAGCCGCAGCGCAGCGCGGAGCTGATCGAGGCTGGCAACGCCCTGCCCTGCACGAGCATCGGCGGGCATTTCGTGGAGCGCAGGCTGTACCCGGCCATCCTCGATGGCAGAGTCACGATGGAGCCTGTACCGGCAATGATGCAGCGCAGTTTCAGTCCTTATTTCTGCATGGATTTCGTAGGGCTGCATGGCCCCTATCTGAGTTACCGCAGAATGCTGGAACAGTACACTGCACAAAACGACATGCAGAAACTGGACGACCTGAAGCTGATGTTCCTGCGCTGTTCATCATGTGAAGACAACAACTTCATTTCCAGCATCCAGGGCCTTGGCAACATGAACAAGACCTGTTCGGAGCTGATGAAGCAGCCGGATATCAGCGTGAATGATTACCAGATGCTAAGCGCCTACCGGGCTGAGGTGCGGCTGCTAACTGCAAGCTACATGGCTACGCCGGCCATGTCGGCGATGCTGGCAAAGCGCAAGCTGAACCTGCCTTTCACCGGCAGCTACCTGCCGGATTACCTGCCCCGCGGGGACTGGGAGATGCTTCCACTGTTCACTGAATTATTCCTCAGCGCTGGCCGGCTGGTGGTCATCTTCAATCTGGAGAATGACGAGGATTCGCTGGCGGTTGCGGTGGACCACCTGCAGTGGACACGTGAGCATCGCGAGGAAATCCTCGCCCTGCAGGACTTCGATTTCAGCTCGCTGGAGATGGCGGCGTTGCCGATACGGCCTGAAGTATTGCCCGTCGGCCCGGGTATCGAAATGGCGTTTGAATAGTTGTCAGTAGTCAGTGGGCAGTAGGCAGGCTTACAGCCTGGCCTCCGGACAGCAATGAGCAATGAGTGGGGAGCAATGAGCCTATCAACGTGGAGGCAACTTCTACGGAGGTGGTACAGGTTCAATACATAGGTAATGGTTTAGGTTCAGAACATAGGTAACGGTTTCCGTGAGAATCACCCTTCG
>JAGRNR010000043.1:0-33823 GCA_020440645.1 bacterium
GAGCACACGGCGACGGGGAAACTCGATGATCGAGGCGAGGCCGAAAACCGGGAGGTCGCGCACCCTGCGAATCGTTCTGTCGTGGACCGGCAGCTTACTGCGCCCGCATCTGCAGCAAGTACAGGCAGCATTCTGCTCGGGTTCCAGCGTGAATACATATTCAGCGGATTCCCGGTCCAATTCCAATCCCTTGAGAAAGAAACCTTGAAAGTACTCGAACAGGACACTACACTGTTCCACGGGCATCTCCTGGCAGTTTTGTTTCGCAACATCAACTTACCAGTTGGGATGCCCACCTTACTTTTCTTGTGGAACCAACTTCACTCCCATCCCCGCTGATGGGAGAAGAACCTTTTTTTTGCCCGCTCATGCAAGCATTCGCGGGTTTGACCCTGCGGCTGCGCATTCGCGCATCCGGGTCGGGTTGGACCTGCAGGAGATTGGGAGGTGCATCACGCAAGAGGAGTGGAACTTGTTTCACTCCGGATTGCAGACTGCCGAGCGCTCGCGTGAGGCAGCAGGAGAATAAGGTCTGACCCTGCGGCTGCGCATTCGTGCATCCGGGTCGAGTTGAACCTGCAGGAGATTGGGAGATGCTTCGGGCAGGAGGAGTGGAACTTGTTTCACTCCGGTATGCAGACTGCCGAGCGCTCGCGTGAGGCAGCAGGAGAATAGGGTCTGGCGCTGGGGCGAAAGTCGCGCCACAGGCGTCATCGCGCTGAACCTGCTTGCCGAACGGGCACGTTGAATCAATCGCCTGCGAATAGATGCTAGCGCTAGAATCAGGGAAGCAAACCCGGAGGCTGAACATGTCCGGAGCTGATTTCTGCAAAACCTGTCGTGGGATCTCCACTGTCCGTGCATCCCTGCTTTTACTGCTGATGTTGCTGGTGTGTTGCCAGCCCAGCCTGCAATCCACTTCCACTGCTGCGCCGTCCATGGGGCACGAAGCCGCCGCCCGCACGGAACTGGTGCTGGCGGTCCAGGCCCCGGTGGAGGAGTACAAGGCCCCGCCCGGCGTTGACCAGGACAGGGTGATCGCCTACCACAACCAGGGCAACCAGTTCCTCGCGCTCGAGATGTGGGATGATGCCGAGTCCCAGTTCCGCGAGGCGATCCGGCTAGACCCGAACAACCCTTATTCCTACAACGGCCTGGCGCTGGCGCAATACGGCCGAGGTGAGTACCCGCAGGCGATCACATCCTGCCAGCAGGCGATCAGCCTGCAGCCCGGCTACGCCTATGTGCGCTCCACACTGGCGCTGGCGCTGTTCCAGTCAGGCAGCCGCGGTGCCGCCGTCGAGGTGCTGGAGGAGGCCCAGGCCCTGTCCGCCCCCGGTGAGGAGGCCTACACACTGGCAACGGCGCTGCTCAAGCGCTTCCGCCAGAAACTGGCTGACGAGCCGGGCAGCGCGATGTTCAGCCTGCAGGCCAGTGACGACTCGGTGCAGGCATTCCTTGACACGCGGGAGAGCTTCGAGGACATCCTCGTGAGCAGCCCCTTCTCATCCGGCAGTACGGCTCCCGGTGGCGCATCCGCCGAGTATGAGCGGCTGCGGGCTGCCAAGGTGGCACAGGTGATTGACGACAGCTACGCGCTCGTCGACGCAAGCGCGGCCTATGCCGTGGTGTTGCAGCAGATGGGCCAGGCAGTGGCTGCTGCTGCTGCGGGGCTGCAGGCCGCTGCCCCCGGCCAGCGCGGACTGGTGGATGAGATCGCCTCGCGCAATGCGGCGATGGCTGATGAACAGCGGGCTGCCTCGGATTTCCTCGCGCGGCTGGACAGCTCCTCGAAGGACGAATTCGTCAGTAGCTCACTGGAGTACCAGCGCAGCCTGATGGCAATGCGGCTCGGGAGCCTGCAGCTGCAGCAGACTGACAACCTGATCTACGAGGCGGCGGTGCTTTTGGGCGCTGCCTGCGCCGCACTGCCGGCCGCCGATGCCGCCGCGCTTGAGACGGCGCTGCTGGACGGGCTGGCGGTGCACGATCGGGAAGCGGCGCGCAAGGCGCGGCTGGACCATGCGCTGCACTACGTTGACGACGGCCTGCGCTCGCTTGACACCGCTGACTACTACTACGGGCTGGAGGCCGTGGCCTTCATGCGCACTGAGATGGCCAGCGTGCGCTTCCGGGCGATGAACCTGCGCACCTCGGACCGCATCGACAATGAGAGTGCCCGGCTGGCGCTCGGTACGGTGGACTGGCTGGATGCCCTGTCCCGTGAGCTGCAGGAGCAGTTTGACAACATGGACACCAGCCGCCTGCTGGACGAGGCGGAGCTGCGCGCGATGGCGGACGAAGGCCCCGGTGGGGCATTGCGGGCTGCCCTGTTCGTGCTGTCCATCGACACGGCATATGCCGATGACAAGGTCTACTCACAGAACGTGCAGCGGGCACTGCGGCGGGACCGCCGCCTGTTCGACCGCTCCACCTCGGAGTATGAAGGCATCCCGCATGCGATCGGCGGGGTGGTGCGCGCCACGCAGGACCTGGCCGGCTCCACGGTGGATACGCTGGATGCGCTGGTCAGCACGGCGGTGATCCCGGTGGCCGGCGCCTGGTACGGTGACAGCGGCCAGGAGATCTGGCGCGAGGTGAAGGGCAAGTACACGGCGGTCGGTGAGAACTACCGCAACGGCACAAGCGGAACGCGGGTGTTCCGCACCGCCACTGAATACATGGAAGCGACGGAAGGACTGGCCGAGCAGGCCGCTTCAAAGACGGTAAGGGTGCTCAGCGATGCCACGGTCGGCGGCGGCAACCTCGCTCCCTGGCTGGCGGGCAAGCTGGCCAAGACCGGGGTCGGGCTGTTCACCGCAATGGGCAAGGGTGTCAACAAGGTGCTGGACCCGACCTCCACCCCCGGTGAGGTCAGCCACGGCGTGCTGCACATCGGCCTGACGGTGACCGCCGCGGGCACGGGCGGGCTGACCGCCCCGCTGAATTCCGTCAGTGGTGCGGTGCGCACGGCTGCCGGCATGGGCACCAACGGCGGTGTGCGCGAACTGACCGCGGCGCTGGGCCAGGGCTACATCACTGACACTGGCAAGGAGCTGGTTGAATGGGGCGGGGACAGGCTGACCGGCTTTGACCCGCGCCCCAACCCATTCCTGCCGGGTGGACCGCAGATCAGCACTCCTCCGACGGGCAGTGCACCGGGCAGCGGCCAGCCGGCGGCGGCTGGCAGTGGCAACCCGCAGGGTGATACGGGCAGCGGTGGCAATGGTGATGCAGGTGGTGGCAATGGCGGCGGCACCGGCGGACAGCCCTCCGGCGGCTCGGGAGGCAGCGGTGGTTCCGGTGGCAACGCGCCGGGTGGCTCTTCCAGCTCCGGCGGGGGCGGAGGTTCCGGCAACAGCGGCGGCGGATCCGGTGAGGGCCTGCCCTCTGAAGACACGCTGCCGGACAGTGACCGGCCGAGCTGCAGCATCACCGCAAGCACACTGGCCGGTCCGGCACCGCTTACGGTGAGTTTCAGCATGGTCGGCTGGGATGTCGACCGCAACATGGTCACGCGCTTCGAACTGAGTGGTGGTGGTATGTCCACGACTGAGGTTGGCAACCGGCACACCCAGGTATTCAACAGTCCCGGCGAGTTCAGGGTGCAGGCGGTTGCGATTGATGCGGCGGGTCGGCGATCCCTGCCCGCGGAACTGACGATCAATGCCTATGGCAAGCCGAAGGCGGTGCTGGGCAGCGTGCCGGCGGGGGGCTATGCCCCGCTGCAGCTCAATCTGGACTTCAGTGGCAGCACGGCCAGCGGCGAGGGTGTGCAGAAGTACGAATTCAACGATGGCAAGGGCGGGGTGCACAGCGGCAGCAGTGTCAGTCTGCAGTATGACGCTCCCGGCGGGCGCAAGCAGTACACGGTCTCGCTCACGGTGTATGACGCCAATGGCAACGCCAGTGAGCAGGTGACGGCCAGCTTCACTGTCTACAGCGAACCGGTGGCAGCTATCCTGCTGGGCACCGAACTCGGCGCGGCCCCGCTCGATGTGGCGATTGACGGCACGGCCAGCCAATGCTTCAACGGCCAGTTCAGCAAGGTTGAGATCACGGACACTGCCGGGCATTCCGCCAGCGGGTCGCTGAGCACCAGTTTCCACTATGAGGAACCCGGCACATACACGATCACGCTGGCCGTGACGGATGCCGGCGGGAAGACAGCAAAAGTCAGTGCCTCGGTGGAAGTGACGAAGCAGATCCTGCAGGGTGTGCTGGTCGGCAGCTTCTCGGAACCGGCCCCGGGGCGCCTCGAGCTGACGCTGAATGCGGCGGAGGGCAGCTTCACGGGATTCGTGAGCGGCGTTGTCAACTGGAAATGGGGCGACATGAGTGGCAGCGTGCCCTATTCCGGCAACCTGTCAGGGATGTACGACCCGGCCAGCGGCGTGCTGAGCGGAACGCTGACCGGGGTCTGCGACGGCAAGCCCTATTCCGGCACCTTCTCCGGCACAGCCAGCGGCGGCAGTGCATCCGGCGGCTGGACCGCTGCCAACGAGGATGGTTCCTATGAAGGCAGCTGGAAGGCCGGCGGCTAGCAGCGGATCAGCGGCCGAGCCTGTCCGCCAGCTGGGCTTCGTAGAGTGACAGCGGCTCCACCGGGCCGTTGTTCCAGTGCTCCCAGTGCGCGCCGTTTGGCTTGAGCCGCTTCTTCAGGCCGGGGTCCTCGCCCCAGCGCATGTTGCCGCTCATCCACTTCGATTCGCAGCCGATGGCGTAATTCTGGGCCAGTGGCGGCTTCTCGCAGGCGATGCCGGCCCCCGGCGCGCGGCAGTTCCACAGCACGCAGTAGGCCGCGCTCCAGCCATGCCCGGTGCCGTAGTTGCTGCGGTTCCACAGCCCGAGCACGAGCTGCGTGTCCGGCTTTTCAAACGTGATGTTGTCATACAGCGTGCCGGTGCTGTAGCGATGGTGCGGTTCACTCGATGAATGCGTGCCGCGCGACTGGCAACCAGTGAACACGGTACCCGCGCTGCGGTTCGTGGCAACGGCGAAATCATGCCGCCCGCCCTCCGCCAGGCAGCCCTTCACCAGGTGGTTCTGCCCGCCGCAGTTGAAGCTGTAGCGCCGCCCGCCCACGACCTGCGACTTTGGCGAGAGGCTGCTGCAGTTGAACACCGAGCCGTGGTAGCTTTCATGCCCGAAGCTGACGAGCGCGAAGCCGAAGTGGCGGCTGGTCACATTGCGCACCCAGATGTTGCGGCAGTAGTCGAACTCGACGCCGGTCCAGCCGTGGTCCTCGTCCGTTTCGGAGGCGTAGTCGCTCACGAGCTGCAGGTCCTCCACACCGATGTTGTCAATCAGTACGGACTCGTCGTAGCGGTAGACGAAGCTGTCCGCCCAGTCACGGTCGAGGTCGTGGAACAGCGGCACGTTGAAGCTGATCGTGTTGCCATTGATCGCACTCACGCGGCGCAGGTAGCGCAGGTCACGGCTGCCGGCGGTCCACTGCGTGATCTTCTCCGTGCGGCTTTCCGGGATGCGGTCCATCCCGAGCTCGCTGATCCACTTGTCCGTGCTCGGACGCTGCACCACGACCAGCTGGCCGACCTGGTACAGCGAGGCGTCCTGCACCCGCAGGCTGCGCGCCCCGAGTGGCACGAAGTCCTGCGCCACGGCTGAGCGTGTGCGCGCAATCTCGGGATAGGCCGGCAGCTTGCCATCCGGCCTGGCGAGGATCAGGCTGCGCTGGCCCTTGCCGGCGGCGCGCAGGATTGTTCCTCCGGGGCCCTGGCCACTGCCCCGGACCACGATGCCACTGGCCGAAATGCGCAGCGTGCCGTCAATGCGGAACTCGCCGGGGCCCAGCTGCAGGCAGCCGCGGAAGCCGTCACTGCCGGGCTTGCGCTGGGCGAGGGCATCTAGGCTGCGCTGGATGCGCCGCGTATCGTCGCCACTGCCGGGCTGGAGTTCCATCACGGCGGGGACAGCCGGCGGCTGGCGGCCATCGGCGAAGTAACCGGCGTAGCTGAAGTCCGGGATGAGGTTGCCACGTTCGTCCGCGCTGTACTGCAGCCGGCCATCGGGGCCGGGCCAGACCAGCGTGCTGTGCGGTGCCTGGCGCGCGTCCGCCTCATTGCGCCAGAGCACGAGCGCGGTGCCGGCCGCCAGCAGCAGCATGGCGGCTGTGAGCAGGTGCCTGAATGATGGCTTTGGGATCATGCTTAAATGATCGGGAATGCGGGCAGGCTGATAAAGTGCGGGATGCATGAACAGCACGGCCGCCGACCGAGTCTGTGAAGCAGGAAGCATCACTGGGGAATGTGGAAATGATTGCAAGATTTATCTGGCTGGCAACACTGGCCGGCATGCTGCTGGTGGGCAATGCGGCTATGGCGCAGGAAGGGGATGCTGCAAGCCAAAGCGAAGAGGAACGGCTGCGGCGGGTACTTGACCATTCAGCGGAGGAAACCGTCCAGCTTGAGATCACCCTGCCATTGGCAATCCAGTTTGACTCTGAAGGCAGTGATCCATTCCCTGAAAACGTCAGGGAAGCTGAAACCATCAAGCTGGCCGCGACATACTATGCGATCAGTACGCTCGATTTCTCCGTCAGTCCGCAGGAACTGATTGACAGCGGATTCTGGCCTGTAACCCATTTCCCGGCAGGCATTGACATGCACAAGCCGCTCGGCAATATCCCCGGCAGTTCAAACCAGTCCAGTGGCAAAAAGACCTATGAATTCATGGTGCAGGGTGCCAACAGCCCGGGCTGGCTCGCGGATGCCCGCCGGGACATCCTGCTGGGCTGGTACCATGACCAGGACTTCGAGGAGCTGGTGCGTGATTTTGACAGTTACGAACTTGCTCCGGCATTCTGGACGAACCCATATACCGGCAAGGCGATGCAGGAAAGCGATCAGCCGGGGGACTTTGAGCAGATTGACGCTGAGCAGTATAGGATTGTGTATCGCACTCAGGCGGTGCTGGATCTCGTCGGTAATGCAGAGCTAAAGCTGCCGCTGATGAACTATGTGGACCGCCATGTGTTCTTCAGCCGTCCCGGAGTCACAAGCAACAACATCCAGACGAACTCCGACTATGACAAGCAGTATCGCGACCAGACCAGGTCTGCGCCGCCGGAAGCTGAAGACGCGGAAACGACAAAGGATCAATAGAGCAGGAGCTACCGCTTCAGCCGCTACACTGCGGGTATGTCCGCAGATGCAAACAAGACCAACCGAGTCACCGCGCCCTGGGACCTGTCCCTGATCAGGGAGCTGCCGCTGGACGGCTGGCAGGTGGTTGACAGTGCGCTTGATACCGCACGTGCCCTCGCTGACAACTACGATGCCCGCCTGAATGTTGCGGAGCGCATCGGCATCCTGACGCGCGCACGTAACCTGATGCAGCACCGGGCGGAGGAGCTGGCAGTGCAGGCTGCACGCGAGGGTGGCAAGCCGCTCATTGACAGCCGGGTGGAGGTCACGCGGGCGATCAACGGCTTCGACATCGCAATCAATACACTTAACACGATGACTGGCGAAACGATCCCGATGGGGCTCAACACTGCCAGCATGGGCCGCACGGCCTGGACGATGCCGGAGCCGATCGGAGTGGTGGCGGCGATATCGGCCTTCAACCATCCGGTGAACCTGATCGTCCACCAGGCGGTGCCGGCCGTCGCCGTGGGTTGCCCGGTGATTGTCAAGCCGGCGGACGGCACGCCGCTGTCGGCCTATTCAGTGGTGGAGATCCTGCATGAGGCCGGCCTGCCACCGGAGTATTGCCAGGTCCTGCTGACGGACATCCCCAACGCCGAGAAGCTGGCAACGGATGCGCGGGTGGACTACCTCAGTTTCATAGGCTCGCAGAAGGTGGGCTGGATGCTGCGCTCGAAGCTGGCTCCCGGCACGCGCCTCGCGCTGGAGCATGGCGGCACGGCACCTGTGATCCTCGGGGAGGACGCACTGGCAATTGAGCCGCAGCAGCTGCTGGCCCCGCTGGCCAAGGGTGCCTTCTACCACAGCGGGCAGGTCTGCGTCAGCGTGCAACGGATCTACGGCTGCAAGGGCATTGCCACTTCCATTGCCCATGAGCTGGCAGAGATTGCCAGCGGGCTGAAGGTCGGCGACCCCACGCTGCCGGATACGGACTGCGGCCCGCTGATCCGTCCCGGCGAGGTTGACCGCGTGGAGCAGTGGGTGCAGGAAGCGGTGGAAGCTGGAGCGGAATTGCTGTGCGGAGGCCAGCGCCTGAGCGACACCTGCTATGCGCCGACTGTGCTGCTGGACCCGCCGGATGATGCGAAGGTCACGCGCGAGGAAATCTTCGGCCCGGTGGCCTGCGTGTACAGCTGTGATTCGGTTGACAAGGCAATCGCGCGCTCCAATGACTCACCCTATGCTTTCCAGGCTTCAGTGTTCACAAAGGACATTGACGTTGCCATGCACTGCGTCAGGCGCCTCAACGCTGCGGCGGTGATGGTGAATGACCACACGGCCTTCCGGGTGGACTGGATGCCATTTGGTGGCCGTAAGCTGAGCGGGCTGGGCGTGGGCGGAATCAACTACGCGATGCGTGACATGTGCCAGGACAAGCTGGTGGTGGTAAAGGAGGTCAGGCCCATGGCCTGACTGTCAGTGGTCAGTGGTCAGAAGGCAGAAGGCAATAGGCAGGAGGCAGGAACAGAAGCAGAAGCAGAATGAGAAGCAGTTGCAGCAGAGAATAGGGGCATCAGGGTGTGAAAGGTTGCCAAGCAACTCAGACCAATCCTATGCTGCTTCTCATTCTGCTTCTCATCCTCATTCTGTTTCTCATTCTGTTTCTGGCAACTGTTTACTGTTTACAGTTAACTGCCTTCCCCTTCCGCAATGATCTCCTCCAGCTCGTCGGCGACGGCCAAGGCCGCCGCCAGATGCTCCGCTGAATACTGCAGCATGCGGAAGTAGTAGATGTAGCCGATGCACAGGAGCAGCAGTGACAGCAGGGGGATCGCAGCCCCGCTGGCGAAGTAACTCTCGCCAAATGCGAACATGGAGAACACCAGGATTGTGGCCGGTGCCAGCAGGAGTGTTGCCACCGGCAGCAGCAGGTAGCTGAGCCAGCGTTGCCTCAGCTGCCGCTGATCCTCCCCGCAGAACCAGGCGGCGTTCCATAGAAGCGTCCAGCAGTGCTCAGCGCCGCGCGCATTCACGGCCTGGGGCCGGCCCGGACGGAACAGCAGCGGCTGCAGGAACACCGGGCAGGATTCCCGCAGGGCGTCGACCGGCAGGCTGCCCATTGCCATTTCCGCGAGCAGGCCGTGCTGCCCGCATTGCAGCCGCATGCGGTGATAGTGGAGCAGGGCATGGCTGTCCAGTGCACGAGCGCCAGTGATCGCGAGCATTGCCACAAGTGCCATTCCAAACAGGCTGCCCATCCCCAGTGACCCTTCGCCGCCCTGCAGGATAGTCAAGGTGATCAGGCTGCCGACAAACAGCAGCAAGAACAGGGGCATGGTGTATGCCGGGGCCACGAAGCGGCCCATCCAGCTGCCACGCGAGTGCAGTTCGGCCTGCAACTGGGATGAGAGCAGCGCAAGGCTGCCGCTGCCGGACTGGACCTGCACCTCCGGCGGGACATTGTCATACCAGCCCCGGCCGGCCTGCAGGCTGCCTTGCGAGCGGAAGTATGCCAGCGCCGGCCGCAGTGCGTTGCCGATATGGCGCAGCAGGAATGCACCGCGCCGGCCCGCGGCCTGCAGCACCGCCAGCAGCAGCAGTGGCACGGACAGCAGGCAGAACATTGCCAGGTAACCGTCGAAGATTGACAGCAGGAGCATGTAGGCCAGCGGCACTGTGAAGTGCAGCCAGCGCAGGCCCATCAGCCGCAGGCTGCCCCACAGGCCGGGCCGGGCACCACTGACTGCGAGGTTTCGCGCCAGGCCGTCCAGCAGCTGCCGCAGCTGCTCATCCGTGGCGCCGGACATAGCTGCCTGCAGGACCTGCTGGGCTGATCCGTCGGCAAGCAGGCTGCGCCGCACATGCTGCCGGTCCCGCTCGAACCGGCCACTGACAAATCCGAGTGCGAAAGGCTGCGGCACGTTTCCGCTTGCTTCAAGACCAGGTGCCACGACCCGCGCATACCCGGTTGCCAGCCAGGCGATTGCCAGCAAGGCTCCGATGGCTGTCAGTGCAACCTGGGAATCCGCAGCGTTGAAATAGTAGGACCAGGCACTTGAGATTGCGAACAGGAGCATTGGGGAAACTGCACAGGCAATGCCGGCTGCCAGCAGGGCGTAGACGATTGCCAGGCTGCGGCGGCGTTCATCCGCTGCATTATCCAGCATGTCCGCGAGCACCCGTTCCACACGGTCCGCTGCCTCCGCCACAGTTGTGCCGGATACGGCCCGTGGTTGCTCCGCCGGCTCCGTTGCCAGCCTGTCCGCCTTACCACCAGGGGGCAGTGATTGCGCATTCCGTTCAGCTTCCATCGGCTTCCCCCTCCTGCACCAGCTGCTCGAGCTCGGCGATCACGGCTGAAGAGTCCCACTGCTGCAGCAGGCGGGTGCGCAGGATCCATGCATGCAGGGGCAGGGACAGCAGGAACAGCCAGAGCATGAAGGGCCCCATCCCGCTCAGGCTCAGGCCACTGCCCGGGCTGCTGTTGCCAAGGAAGTAGGACATCGGCACCAGCATAAGCAGCAGCGGCGGTGCCATGGTCACGAGCATGTCCAGCGCTTCCGCGATGATGCCCGGCCGCAGTGAGCTGCCTTCCTGCCGCAGGTACCAGTTGAGGTTCCAGATCAGTGACCAGCAGGCCTCCATCCCGGGCTGGCGATGCTGCTTCGCGATCGGTGGAAAGGACAGCACTCCATGCAGCCAGGCCGGGCAGGCATTGAGCATCTCCTGCATCGGCAGCGTGCCTTGCACCACCTGGTCCACCAGTCCGCGCTGCCGGATCTGTTCACGCCGTTGCGTGATGCGCTGCACCATGTGTGGCTCCAGCAGGCCAGGCATCAGCCGGGCCTGGACCAGCAGGGCGATGCCGACCGCCACGAAGCCGGACAGCATGCCGAACAGCGGCAGGTAGGCGCTGACTCCGAAGCTGAAGGCAAAGAACAGCATCATGTTGAAGCCCATGTAATGCCGCACGAGGAAGCCGCTGCGGTTGTCAGAAACCATGCTGCCGTAGTAGGACAGCAGTGCCACCGTGCGCCGGAAAACCTCCGTGCTGCGCTCAACCTGCACCTCGCGGGGAATCGCCGCCTCGGCTTCCTCGCCCTCCCGGCCACTCTCCAGGTGTTCGAGCACCGGCTCCAGGTAATCCCGCAGCACCGGCAGCAGGAATGCAAAGCGGTAACCCTGCCGCATCAGTTCCACCGGCAGGCCGATTGACAGGCAGGCCAGCGCCAGGCCTATCCCGTAGTAAAACGGCAGCCGGAAGACCATCGGCACGATGATGAGCATCATCAGGGGCCACTGGATCACATTGACAAACCAGATGTTCCTGGTCCGGCTGTCCTTGCCGTAGTCGGAGTACTCTGGCAGTTTCCCGGCGATGCGCCGCAGTTGTGCCAGCGGTCCAGCCTGCATGGCCGGGTCGTCAAATTCGTTGGCAACCAGCTTCTCCGCCAGGCCACTGCCTGCGAGGCCCTCCTTCAGCAGTTTCAGGAATGGCTGTGGGCTCAGCAGGCTGCCGCCGGGGTTGTACACCGCCGGCAGGCGCCCGGGATCCCGCGCATAGGCCAGTGACTGGTAGCGCGCAATCGCGGCCGACAGCAGCAGGTAGGCCAGCAGCAGCAGGGGAATGAACAGCGCCAGGCTCAAGGGAGGCTGGAAGGAGCGCATGCTGTACATCGGCAGCACGAGGATCAGGCCGAAATACAGCAGCCAGTTCGCACTTGCCAGTCCGTTGATCCAGAACACCCGTGGCCTGACATTGGTGCACTCCTTTTCAAGTGCCGCCATCGCTTTCCGGATCTCATTGATCCGCTGGGCTGGCGGTGCGCTTCCCTCTCTCGCGATTGGGCCAGCTGCGGCCTCGGCAGTGCCTGCACGATCTGGCAACAGATTTCCCTGTTCAGCTTCCATCGCCTTCCCCCTCCTGCACCAGCTGCTCCATGCAGCTCAGCACCGCCCAGGCACCGGCAAGGTGCCGGGCGGCCCCCAGCATACTGAGGTAGATGAGGCAGGTTGTCAGCAACAGGATTGCCAGATACCAGCCTATGAGCGTGATGTTGTCAGGCAACGGGTTCTCTCCGACCAGGATGCCGACCAGGTAGACTGGCACACCGACCAGCACTAGTATCGCCGGCAGCAGGCCGAGTGGCAGCAGCCAGTTGCTGTGCCAGCGCGGCCGTACCATTGGCACCCGCTCGCCGCAGAACCAGTCGGCATTCCACATCAGGAGCCAGGCCTGCTCATTGGCGGTGCCGCGCAGCTGCTTCGGCATCGTGGGCAGGTAGAGCATGCGCTGCAGGAAGGGCGGGCAGGACAGCTGCAGTTCGCGGATTGGCAACAGGCCCATTGCCATCTGGCTGACCAACCCGCGCCGGCGGATGCTGTGTTCCAGCTGCTCCATCCGCGCCAGGGCCTGCCGGCCGACCTGCCAGCTCAGCAGGCGCAGCAGCAGGAACAGCAGGATTGCTGAGACGCCATTGGTGAACACCTCGCCTGGTGTTGTCACTTCGAACATGTTCAGGACAGCCATCATGCCGCAGAAAACGATCGAGAACAGGAGCGGAGCCACCGTGCCGATTGGCACGCTCCAGCCCAGTCCGCTGCCGCGCCGCGCCAGCTCCGCCGCCAGCTCGATCGTCATCCGCCCGAGCCGCCCGCTGCCCTGCTCGACCTGCACCGCCGGCGGGATTTCCGCATCTCGCGTGCGCTCGGCCTGCAGGCTGCCACTGGCGGCATAGTAGCGCAGGGCGGACTTCAGGTAGGGCGCTGCCAGCTTCAGCCCGACGATGTAACGGCTGGCTTCCGTGAAATGAAGGGCAGTCCCGATGCCTGCGAACAGCAGGGCCACCATCGGCAGCACCGGTTCGACATGCCTGAAAGTCAGGCTGATTGGCAGGAGCAGGAGGCCGATCACAGCAGAAGCCAGTGAGAGATTCATTGTGAAGCGCCTGCTGCTGCCTGGGCCCGGTTCGGCAAGCTTGAACTGGTGCCCGAGCCTGACAAGCAACTCCTCAACTTTTTCCGGGTCGCGCATTGCGGCCGTTGCCAGCTGCTCGGCGATACCGCTGCTATTCAGGCAGCGCTCAAGTGCGGCCTG
Organism: bacterium; assembly: GCA_020440645.1. Lineage (GTDB taxonomy): Bacteria > 4484-113 > 4484-113 > 4484-113 > JAFGCY01 > JAHEFU01. Next base: position 13,207 of record JAGRNR010000043.1, read on the forward strand.
CGCCATGCTGTTATGTACCCGCAGGGGGGCAGGCAGCAGCGGATAGGGCAGGGCAAGCGTGTCACGGTAGTACAGCTTCTCCAGCCTGCGGTAGATCGCATAGGCAGCCGGCGGCAGTATGCTCAGCAGCAGGAGCAGCAGCCAGCCTGCCTGGGGATAGGGAAGCTGGAACGGGTCGGGTCCGAATCCGATCACGAGGAATGCCACCAGCAGGCAGGCGCTGAGCGGCAGCAGGCCCGGCAACAGCCACAGGCAGCGGATCAGGGCCGGCTGGCCCTCGCGGATGGCAAGCTCGAGTTCCTTCTCAACGAGCTCGCAGGCCTGCCGCACCTGCTGCGCGCGGTCCACAGGTTCAGGCGTGGAAGCTGCTGGATGCGCTGCCCTCTCGCCGCGCTCCCGCTGATGCTCCTGCCAGGCTGTCCCCTGCAGATCCTGCTGCATAGGCGGATTGTACCTTGAAGCAAACAGAAGCAGAATCAGAATGAGAATCAGAAGCAGCAGCACTCAGGCTATAGCCTGCCGGCTCATGCCTTGAGTTTCACTCCCTTCCTGATCTGATCCTTCTCCTTCTGATCTGATCCTTTTCCTTCTGATTCTGATTCTGATTCTGCTCACTCTTCATTGCTGCCTGCCTGCCATTCCACGGGAATGGCCTCCTGTCAGGCCATGGGCCTGACCTCCACTGCATTCTGCTTCTGCCTTCTGCCTTCTGCCCACTGACCACTGACCACTGACTACTGTTTACTGATGTTTCCGCCTTTGCTAGATTAATAGAGATACTGGACGAGGATGCAGGGGATCCCCACGTGCCGCGCTCCCGGGCCGGGAAGCGCCGGACCTGCCCCGCAATGCCCCGGGAGGCTTCATGCGTAACCGTTTCCTGACTGCCGCGCTGGCGTGCATCTGCACTGCTGCGCTCCATTCCAATGCCCGCGCCAACGAGTACACCGTCGATGCCGGGCTGCTGCGTTACCCCGATGTCAGCGCCGACAGCATCTGCTTCAGCTTCGGCAATGATGTCTGGACCGTGCCGATCAGCGGCGGCACCGCCTCCCGGCTGAGCAGCACCTCCGGCGAGGAGATCCTCGCGCGCTTCAGCCCGGACGGCTCGCACATCGCCTACAGCGCCAACTACGAGGGCAGCCGCGATGTGTACATCCTGCCGCGCGAGGGTGGCATCCCACAGCGCCTGACCTGGAACCCCGGGTCCTGCAACATGGTGGACTTCACCGCGGACGGCGACGTGATGTTCTACTCCGGTTACGAGAGCAAGCACAACGGCGGCGGGCGGATCTACCGGGTCAGCAGCCAGGGCGGCATCCCGACGGCGCTGCCGATGGAGTTCGCCGTCTACGGCACGCTGGACAAGGATGGCAAGACCTTCGCCTTCACGCCCTCCAGCCGTGAGACCCGCACCTGGAAGCGCTACCAGGGCGGTCTGGCGCAGGATATCTGGCTTTTGGACATCGAGAGCCTCGAAAGCGAGCAGATCACCGACTGGCCGGGCACCGACGCCCTGCCGATGATCGATGGCAACGATGTGTGGTACATGTCTGACCGGGGCCCGGCGCACCGCCTGAACATCTGGCGCTACGACCGTACGACGAAAGAGCATACCCAGCTCACCAAGTTCACCGACTACGACATCAAGTGGCCCAGCATGGGCCCCGCGCACATCGTGTTCGAGAACGGTGGCGACCTCTGGCTGTATGAAAAGGCATCCGGCAAGGCCTCCAAGGTGGCCGTCAGCCTGCCCGGCGACCGTCCGACGCTGATGACAACTGCGATGGATGTGACGGACCAGTTCGGCGACGTGATGGCCAGCCCCAACGGCAAGCGGCTCGTGGGTGAGGCCCGGGGCGATGTCTGGACCATCCCGGTGGAGGAGGGCATCAACCGCAACCTGACGATGACGGACGGCTTCGCCGAGCGCAACCCGCGCTGGAGCCCGGACGGGCAGTGGATCTGCTGGCTCGGTGACAACACGGGCAACTACGAGATCTACATCGCGCAGTCCGACGGCAAGGGCGAGACCCGCCAGCTGACGAAGGGCAGCGAGACCTTCTACACACGGCCCGAGTGGTCGCCGGATTCGAAGAAGATCAGCTATGCGGACAGCACCGGCCGGATCCACATCTTCGACATTGACAAGGACGAGTCGCGTGAGATCGACCGCGACCCCTGGGCCTACTACCCCTACACCAGCGTGAACTGGAGCGCGGACAGCCGCTGGGTGACCTACGGCCGGCTGAACCGTGAGAACCAGAACAGCCAGGTGATGCTCTACGACTTTGACAACGACAAGCTGCACAGCGTGACGGATCCGATGTTCGGCCATGTCCAGCCGGTGTTCGACCTTTCCGGCGACTACCTGTACTACATCTCGCGCCTGAACTTCAACCACCGCTTCGGCGACATGGACTCGACCTACATCTACACCGACAGCCAGGTGCTGTGCGTCGTGCCGCTGCGCAATGACGTGGACTCCCCCTTCGCGCTTTCGAATGACGAGGAGGAGATCAAGGCTGAAGAGAAACAGGATGAGAATGAGAAGCAGGATGAGGAGAAGGCGGAAGGCGAGGACGGCGCTGGCGAGGGCAAGGAAGAGAAAGCCGACAGGAAGGATGGCAAGGACAAGAAAAAGGACAAGAAGAAGGGCATCGACATCGATATTGAGGGCTTCGAGTCCCGCGCGATCGAGATCCCGCTGCGTCCCGGCAGCTATGGCAACCTGCAGGCCGCCGAGGGCCGCATCTTCTACACCTTCGGCGGCTTCAACAGCGGCCGCGAGGCCTACACCTACGACCTGAAGGAGCAGAAGGAGGAGAAGCTCGGTGACGGCATCGGCGACTTCCAGCTGCTGCCCGGTGGCAAGCAGATGCTGATCAGCGGACGCGGCAACCGCTATGCAATCGTCAAGGCCGGCCCGAATGCCCGCTTCGACAAGGCGGTCAGCGTTGCCAACCTCACCGCCGACATCAACCCGCGCCATGAGTGGAAGCAGCTGGTGACCGACGCCTGGCGCTTCTACCGAGACCTGTTCTATGCCCCGAACCTGCATGAGGTGGACTGGGACCTGGTCGGCAAGCGCTACATCGGGATGGTGGACCACGCCGTCAACCGCCAGGATGTGAGCTACATCATCGGCGAGATGATCGGCGAACTGAACACCGGACACACCTACTACAGCGGCCCGGGCGAAGCGCAGCCGAACCGCAATGTCGGCCTGCTTGGCGCTGACTATGAGCTGGCAACGCAGGACGGCAGCAGCGCCTGGCGGATCAGCCACATCTTCCACGGCGCGGACTTCGACGTGGACAGCCGCGGCCCGCTTTCCGAGCCCGGACTGGATGTCGGCGAGGGTGACTTCCTGCTGGCCGTCAATGGCGTGGCACTGTCAACGAAACTGCCGGTCTGGGCCGGCTTCCAGGGCATGGCCGGCCAGACGACCATCCTGACAATCTCAGACGACGCGGTGCTTGGCAATGATGACGACCGCGAGCTGGTGGTGCGCCCCGTCGGCAACGAGCAGGGCATGCGCCGCTTCGACTGGATCGAGGCCAACCGCCAGAAGGTGCTGGAGGCGACCGACGGCAAGGTCGGCTACATCTACGTGCCCAACACCAGCGGCGACGGCGTGAACAACCTGATGCGCCAGCTGCAGGGCCAGTACCACCTTGACGGGCTCGTGATCGACGAGCGCTGGAACGGCGGCGGCTACATCCCGACCTACTTCATCGACATCCTCGGCAGGAAGACCTACAGTTACTGGGCGCGCCGCGACGGTGAGGACTGGAGCACGCCGGACCTCGCGCACAACGGACCGAAGGTGATGCTGATCAACGCCAAGAGCGGATCCGGCGGCGATGCCTTCCCGTACTACTTCCGCCAGGCCGGGCTCGGCCCGCTGGTCGGTACCCGCACCTGGGGCGGCCTGGTCGGCATCTCCGGCTCACCGCGCCTGATCGACGGCAGCCGCCCCTCGATCCCGATCTTCGGCTTCTACGAGCTGGACGGCAGCTGGGGCATCGAGGGCCACGGCGTCGATCCGGATATTGAAGTGATTGACGACCCGGGCCTGCTGGCAAAGGGCCAGGACCCGCAGCTGGACGCGGCGATCACCGAGATCCGCCGCCTGATCTTCGAGCAGCCCTACCGCAAGCCGGGCACCCCGCCCTGGCCGGACCGCAGCGGTGTGGGCGTGAAGGAAAGTGAGAAGTAGGCGATAAACTTGCGTCGCCTGAAACATAATCATATGGATATGGTGTCTGGACTTCCCATGGGGGAAGCCCCGCTGTATTCATCCACATATCCTGGCGCGAGCCATGGAGGAATAATGCTTTACCGTAACCTTATCGCCACGGTGCTTCTGCTGTGCTGCGCCCAAGCAGTACCGGCGGCCGCTGCCGACTTTGACATCGACGCCGCGATGCTGCGTTTCCCTGATGTCTCGGACACGCAGATCGCGTTTGCTTATAACAACGACCTGTGGATCGCCCCCAAGGGTGGTGGCACGGCCGTGCCGCTCAGCAGCCCGGCCGGCACCGAGATCCTGCCGCATTTCAGCCCGGACGGGAAGTCCATTGCCTTCACTGCCAACTACGAAGGCAACCAGGACGTCTACATCATGCCCGTCGAAGGCGGCATCCCGAAGCGCCTGACCTTCGGCCCGATGCAGGACATGGTGGTCGGCTTCGACTCCGAGGGCAATGTGCTGTTCTCCAACGCCAGCGAAATGAAGAACTATGGCGGCGGGAAGATCTACAGCATCAGCCCCAATGGCGGGATCCCCGAGGCCCTGCCGCTGGAGTACGGCGCCTTCTGCAGCGTGGAGGGTGACACCATCGCCTTCACGCCGTCCACCCGCGAGAACCGCACCTGGAAGCGTTACCAGGGTGGCCTGGCGCAGGACATCTGGCTGCTCAACAAGAAGACACTCGCGAGCGAGCGCATCACCGATTTCCCCGGCACCGATGCCCAGCCGATGCTGCACGGCGACAAGGTCTACTTCGTGTCCGATGCCGGTCCGGAGAACCGCCTGAACCTGTGGGTCTATGACCGCACTACGAAGAAGCGCAGCCAGCTCACTGAATTCAAGGACTTCGACTGCAAGTTCCCCGGCATGGGTCCCTCCGAGATCGTGCTCGAGAACGGTGGCGACCTCTACCTCTACGGCATCGCCAGCGGCGAGCTGAAGTCCGTCAAGATCCGCATCCCGGGTGACCGCCCGACACTCATGACCCAGAGCGAGGATGTCAGCCCGCTGATCTTCAGTGCCAGCCCCTCCCCGAACGGAGTGCGCCTCGCGCTTGAGGCCCGCGGCGAGATCTGGACGGTGCCCGTCGAGGACGGCATCAAGCGCAACCTGACGATGTCCCCGGACAGCAATGAGCGCTACCCGGTCTGGAGCCCTGATGGCAAGTGGATCGCCTACTTCAGCGATGCCGACGGTGACTATGAACTGTATGTGACCCAGAGTGACGGCCGCGGCGAGACGCGCCAGCTCACGACGGATGACGAGACCTGGTTCACCAACCCGGTCTGGAGCCCGGATTCCAGCAAGATCGCCTTTGCCGACCGCACAGGATCGATCTTCATTCACAGCATCGAGCAGGAGACCACATTCCTGATCGACGAGGACCCCTGGGCGGCCTACCCCTACACGAATGTGGTCTGGTCGGCGGATTCCAGCTGGCTGGCCTACTCGCGGATGGACAATGAGAATGGCAACGGTGTGATCGTGCTGTACGACGTCGTCAACGCCTGGGCGCACCAGGTGACGAGCTCGATGTTCTCCAGCACCAACCCGACTTTTGACCGCAATGGCAACTACCTGTACTTCCTCACCAACCGCAGCTTCCAGCACAGCTTCGGCGACCTGGACGAGACTTACGTCTTCCCGGACAGCACGCTGATGGCCTGTGTGCCGCTACGCAATGACGTGAAGGACCCCTGGGCCGGCGGCAATGACGATGAGGAGATCAAGGCCGAGGAGAAGGCTGACGAATCCAAGGACGAGGCCAAGGCCGAAGGCGAGGGCGATGAGGCCGCCGACGGGGATAAGCCCGCCGATGAGGAGAAGCCAGCCGCGGAGGAAGAGAAGCCCGGCCTGAAGATCGACATCGAGGGCTTCGAGGGCCGTGCGATCCTGATGCCGCTGCCCGGTGGCAACTACTGGAACCTGGAGGCCGGCGAGGGCAAGGTGTTCTACGTCGATGGCAACAACCCGGCCGGCCCGACGATCATGATGTTCGGCGCCGGTGAGGACCAGCCCGCCCCCGTAATCGGCGGTGCCTTCGGCTTCGGCCTGCTGCCCGACGGCAAGCGCATGCTTGTCAGCGTCGGTGGCCGGATGGGCATCATCAACGCCGCTCCGAACCAGAAGCTGGACAAGCCGGTAGACACCTCCGGCCTGGTGATGGAGTACGAGCCGCGTGGGCACTGGCGCTCACTGGTGCGTGATGCGCACCGGATGTACAAGTACCTGTTCTACGACCCGAACCTGCACAAGGTGGACTGGGACAAGGTCGGCAAGCGCTACATCGGCATGGTTGACGACGCCGTCAACCGCCAGGACATCACCTGGATCATCTCCGAGATGATCTCCGAGCTGAACGTGGGCCACTCCTACTACGGCGGCCCCTCCGACCCGGCCCCCAGCCGCAGCGTCGGCCTGCTTGGTGCTGACTACGAATACGTGAATGATGGCAACGGCCAGTCCGGCATCCGCATCGCCCACATCTTCGGCGGCGCGGACTGGGACCTTGATGCCCGCTCGCCGCTCTGGCTGCCTGGTGAGGACGTGGCAGAGGGCGACTTCATCATCGCCGTCAACAACGTGCCGGTCGACCCGGGCATGCCGCTCGATGCGGCGATGCAGGGCCTCGCCGGCCAGACCACCGTGCTGACCATCAGTGACGACGCGACGGTTGGCGACGATGACCGCGAGGTGGTCGTCACCCCGATCGGCTGGGACTATGAGCTGCGCCGCCGCGACTGGATCGAGGCCAACCGCCGCTACGTCGAGGAGAAGACCGGCGGCAAGGTCGGCTACATCTACGTGCCGGACACGGCGCAGGACGGTGTCAACAACCTGATGCGCCAGTTCGTCGGCCAGTTCACCCGCCAGGGCCTGATCGTAGACGAGCGCTGGAACGGCGGCGGCTACATCCCGACCTACTTCATCGATATCCTCTCGCGCAAGTCCCGCAGCTACTGGGCGCGCCGCGATGGCAACACCTGGGCGACCCCGACGCTGGCGCACAACGGCCCGAAAGTGATGCTCGCCAACAGCCACTCCGGCTCCGGCGGTGACTGCTTCCCCTACTACTGGCGCCAGGAGGGCCTCGGCCCGATCATCGGCACCCGTACCTGGGGCGGCCTGATCGGCATCAGCGGCCAGCCGAACCTGGTGGACGGCACGCGCCCGACGATCCCGATCTTCGCCTTCTTCGAGCTGGACGGCACCTGGGGCATTGAGGGCTACGGAGTCGACCCGGACATCGAGGTGATTGACGACCCAGGCCTGCTGGCGAAAGGCCAGGACCCGCAGCTGGACCGCGCGATCGCCGAGATCATGAAGGCGGTGGAGGAGCATCCCTACAGCATCCCGCCGGTACCTGCCTATCCGGACCGCAGCGGCAAGGGTACCCGCCCGCAGGATCGCTAGGCAGGATCCGCAACTGTTTATGACGGGGAGGGGCTACGGCCCCTCCCTTTTTCATGACTGCCGGCGTCGGAGATTTAACCTCCCCTTAACAGTCTGGCGATTGCTATACTGCCTGCGTGCGGATCGCGTTTTTCACCACTCGTATGATGCTGGGCTATGGCGTGGACCTGACCATCCACGAAATCGCCCGCCGGATGGTGGAGCAACATGAGATTGAGGTTGATGTCTGGACCCCGACCTCAGACGGCACCTACGACGACGCCCCATATAACCTGCAGAAGATCACGGTCTACGGCGGCGAGCGCAACCGCATCCTGCCGGTGCTGGAGCGCAATGCCAACATCGCGATGGAAAAGCTGGCAAAGGAGCTGTTCTCGAAGGAGATCCGCTACGACCTGGTGATTCCCTGCACGCACCCCTATTACAATGCGGCCAGGCACTTCCGCTGCCCCGGCGTGTTCTTCAACTTCGGCAATGTGCCGACCACCGGCTTCTCCTGGAAGGGCAAGCTCAACTGGGAGTGGCTCGACATCTCCGAGCGCTACTGGCTCAAGCGCCGGGCCTCGATGATTATCTCGATCAGCCAGTTCCTGCACCGCAGCCAGCCGCGTGAGTTCTGGCACAAGGGCCGCGTGCTGCACCTCGGTGGCGACCACTACAAGGCGCCTGCCAACAAGCAGACCCGGCTGCGCTTCTGCATGGAGCACGGCATCCCGCCGCGCAGCGTGATCCTGGGCTTCGTCGGCCGCCTGCACCGGAACCATCCGCCCTACAAGGGCACCGGCGAGCTGCTGGAGATCGCCCGGCGGATGCTGAAGGACAACCCGGAGGCCTGCATTGTGATGGCCGGCATCGGCAGCGAGGATGACGCGGCCTGGGTGCGCGAGGCCGGGGCGATCCCGGTGCTCAACCTGCCGCCGCGCGACATGCCGGACTTCTACCGCTCGATTGACATCTACCTCTGCGCCTCGAAATGGGAAGGCTTCAACCTGCCGATCGTCGAGGCCGCCTGGCACGGCGTGCCGAGCATCGCCTACAACGTCGGTGCGCATGGTGAGCATGTGACGGCGATGCTGATCAACGGCGGGCTGGATGAGCTGTACGCCGCCGCGCTGAAGCTCAGCAGTGACGAGGGGCTGCGCCGCCAGTTGTCCAGCCAGGCGCTGGCCCGTGCGCAGCAGTTCTCCTGGGACAAGGTGACAACGCGCATGCTGGAGTACCTGCGGGAGCTCACGCTGTGAGTGCCGCGGAACTGGACGGCAGGCTGGTTGGCTACATCATTGTCTGCGGCTTTGCCGGCCTCTTGGCACTGCTGGCCTGGCAGCTGATGCAGCGCTTCGTGGTGGCGCGGCTGGAACAGGTGCCGACGGGCATGCGCCAGAACATCCTTGCCAAGCTGCTGCTTGGCACACTGCTCGGGATCTTCGCGCTGTGGCTGGCGCTGCAGCCCGCGCTGTGGAGCGGGGCCTTCCGTCCGGATGCCAGCGGCTTCGTGCTGTTCGACCCGCATGGCAAGGCTGACAACGTGCCTTTCCTGAACCTGCTGCGCTTCTTCCTGTTCCAGGGCCTGGCGGAGGAACTGGTCTACCGCGGCTTCGCGATGAGCATGCTGGTGACCGGAGTGTTCGCCGCGGCGATGCGCTACATGCGGCCCGCAGACGCCGGTGAGCTGTGGGCCCGTACCTGCTGGATCGGCAGCGGGCTGGTGGTCAACCTGCTGGTCAGCGCGACCTTCGCGATCTGGCACAGCGGCAACCCGGAGGTTGACACCCTGGCGATTGTCAACATCGGGCTGGCCGGGATGGTGCTCGGGCAGCTGTTCCTCAACCAGGCCTCGGTCGGCGGGGCGGCGGCGCTGCACATCGTCTGGAACCTCGGGCAGGCCGTGATGGGCCTGCCGGTCAGCGGCATCCTGGTCTGCCAGCCGCTGCTGGGCGGGATCAACGGGGCCGGCCTGAAGCTGATCAGCGGCGGGCCCTTTGGCCCGGAAGGCAGCCTCGGCACCAGTGCCGCGCTGCTTATGGTGTTCGCCTACCTGCTGTGGACTGCGATGCCCGGCAGCCGCGATGCTGGAATGCAGGACGAGGATGCTGAGCAGGTGAACCTGGCAACGACTGGAGCTTCAGATGCGGATTGAGCAAGGCGGCCTCGATCGCGAAGATGTGATCGCGCTGCTGACGGAGCATGTCAGCGAACTGCGCGGCATGGCCCCGCCGGGCAGCTCCCATACCCTTGATGTTTCCGCGCTGCAGAAGCCGAAGCTGACTTTCTGGAACCTGCGCATTGATGATGCGCTGGCCGGCTGTGGAGCCCTGCTGGAGCTGGACGGTACGCATGGCGAGATCAAGTCGATGCGCACCGTAGCGGCCTTCAAACGCCGTGGGGTGGCACGCTGCCTGCTGGACCACATCGTGTCCGTTGCGCGGGAGCGCGGCTACCAGAGGCTCAGCCTGGACACCGGCTCGGAGGAATTCTTCCGCCCCGCCCGCGAGCTGTACCGCAGCGCCGGCTTTACGGAATGCGGCCCCTTCGCCGACTACCGTGAGGACCCCTACAAGGTGTTCATGACTCTGGAACTGTAGGTTTCAGGTTGCTGGTTGCTGGTTACAGACCTGGTGCCAGGCTTCAGATTTAAAGGATTCACCCTCAGCTGTCATGTGCTCAATCAGTTTGCCAACCTGGCACCCCGAAGATCATCGACACATAGCATCCAGCCTTAGTACGTTTCCTGCGAACCATGCTGCAACCCGCACCCGGCAACCTGCAACCTATATAATCCAAGCGCATGATCTACCTGCTGTTCCTGCTGACCGGGGCCTGCGCGCTGGTGTACGAGGTGGTCTGGTCGCGCCAGTTCGGCCTGCTGTTCGGCCATACGGCCCAGGCCGCCGCCGTGGTGCTCGGCTCCTACTTCAGCGGGATGACGATCGGCTACCTGCTGGCTGCCCGGCTGGCCGGCAGGCTGGTAAGGCCCCTGCGCGGCTACGCTGTCGCCGAGATCATCGCAGCGCTGTGGTCGCTGGCAATCCCGCTCCTGCTAAGCACGCTGGCCACCGGCGCGCTGGCCGCCCTGCTCAATAATGACAACACCATGCTGCAGGTCACGATGCGCGCCCTGCTGAGCTTCCTCCTGATGCTGCCCGCCACGGCAGCGCTCGGGGCCAGCCTGCCCTTCGTGGTGCAGCACCTCGCACGCGGTGGTGGCGACCACACGCACCGGATCACCCTGGCCTACAGCATCAATACCCTCGGGGCCTTCGGCGGCGTGATGCTGGCAACCTTCGTGCTGATCCTCAAGCTCGGCATCCAGGGCAGCCTGCACCTCGCCGTTGCCATCGCGCTGGCCTGCGGCATCGCGGCCTGGCTGCTGCCGGCACCGGGGGCTGCGGCGGATTCGGCTGTACCTGAACCGGCGGCTAAACAAGCTGAACAGCGCCTGCCACTGCGCTGGTACCTGCTCGCCGGCCTGAGCGGTTTCTGCATGCTGGCGGTGCAGGTGCTGTACAACCGCATGTTCAGCCTGGTGTTCCACAACAGCACTTATTCCTTCGGTGCGATCATCGCGGTGTTCCTTGCGGCCCTCGCACTGGCCGGCTGGCTGGTCTCGCGCTGGCCCGCCGCACACCTCTCCCAGCGCAGTGCACGTGCCGCCCTGCTCAGCGCCGTTGCCATCCTGCTCGGCGTGCTGGTATTCCAGCGCAGCACCCGGCTCGGCTACCTCGGGGTCAGCGTACCGCTGTTCGGCGGCGATCTCGTTGACCACAGCTTCCTCGGATACATGCTGGCAGCAACGCTGCTGATCCTGATCTCGATCGGCCTGCCGGTGGTGGCGGCCGGCACACTGCTGCCGATGTGCCTGCGTCGCCTGAAGGACCACGCCGCTGACAGCGGACGCCTCGTCGGACGGCTTGTAGCGCTCAACACGGTCTGCGCCGCGGCCGGAGCCCTGTCCGCCAGTTTCATCATGCTGCCGCTGCTCGGGCTGTGGCATTCATTCATGCTGCTGTCGATGCTCTACCTGCTGTTTGGCCTGACGCTTCTGTGGCGTGACAACCGGATGGCCCAGCTTTCCAGCTGGGGTGCTGTCAGCCTGGCCGCCTGCCTCGCGCTGGCCTGGTTCACCAACTGGCCCGTCGTCACTAAGGCCGGGCGCAAGCTGATGGTGCAGGAAACCGCCTACGGCGTTGTCAGTGTGGTCGAGGTGGATGTGGACGGCGAGCCGGAGCTGTACCTGCGCCAGAACAACCACTACACGCTCGGTGCCACGCGCGGCATCGAAAGTGAACTGCGCCAGGGCAATATTCCGATGCTGCTGCACCCGGACCCGAAGCGGGTCTGCTTCCTCGGACTGGCAACCGGCATCACCGCCGGGGCCGCGCTGGACCACCCGGAGCTTGATCAGTTGGATACCGCCGAGCTGATTCCTGAGGTGGCGCAGGCCGCGCGCTACTTCGCCGCTGACAACAACTCAATCAATGACAACCCGAAGAGCCATATCATCATCAATGACGCGCGGCATTACCTGTATGGCACGCAACAGGACTACGACCTGATCGTCAGCGACCTGTTCGTGCCCTGGCACAGCCAGACCGGCTACCTCTACACGGTGGAGCATTACCGTGCAGCACAAGCGCGGCTGGCAACGGGCGGGATGTTCTGCCAGTGGCTGCCGCTGTACCAGCTGGACGCGCGCGAGTTCGAGATGATCTGCGACAGCATGGCCGCCGTGTTCCCCTTCGTCACACTCTGGCGCGGGGAGTTCAATGACAACAACTATCCGCTGATGATGGTCTGTGGCTCGGATGAACCGCCGGTGCTGGATGCCGATGCGCTGACGGTGCGGATTGCCGGCCTGCCACGCCACAGTGCACTGCCGGACCCGAACCTGCGCAGTGTGAAGGACCTGCTGCAGCTGTATGTCGGGGACTGGCCGAGGCGCGAGGGAGCGGTTCTCAACACTGACGACTTCCCGCGCGTGGAGTTCCTCGCGCCGATCTCCAATCGCAACACGAATGAGCTGACGGGGCAGGCGCTGACGGACTACTACTGGGATGTGCTGCTCGGCCTGAAGCGTGAGCAGCTGCAGTACATCCCGCGTCGCGCCGAACCGATGCCTGACTTCGACGAGGGCATCCACCGCCAGCTGGACTGACAACACGGGATGCGAGATGAGCAGAGCAGGCATAGAGCATTGAGTGCGGAGCAATGAGCGAAGCAACCTCAATGCAGGATTGGATCATTGCTCATTCTTCATTGCTCATTGCTTCCCACATCCCACATCCCACATCCTTCATTGCTTAATTGCTTGCCCCTTCATCCACACTGCCAAATCTGCAGGCCCCAGCCCAGAGGCCAGATAACCGACAAGAATCGCGTTGCCAAACATCAATGCACATTAAATACTTCAAGTGTAAGTAATGATTTTACAAATAATGTATTAGTAAATAAATAGCAAAACCCATTGACACAGCTTAATGGAAACTATATAAAGTTAGAACTTGGTTTTGCTGTGAGGAAGGCATGGGAAAGACCCCTCTGCAGCTTTATAAGGAGCTGCCCTCTACTGAACAGATATCTGCCGGCGACAGGTCCTGGCACGTCAAGCTGCTGCGCCGGATGCTGGCCATGGCCGGCGCTGCACCGATCCACTGGATGAACCCCGCTGTCGATGTCGACTGGCATTTCGATGACTCTCTGCTGGCACTTGTCAACGAATTCCAGCGAAGCAAGAATCTGCCTGAATCGGATACCGTCGATGATGCGTGCTGGAAGAAGATCGCCGAGGTCTGCGAAACAGCGCCGGTTGGCAATGGCGAACCGCTGCCGGCTGCCGGCCCTGCCAGGGACCGCGTTGCCAGGCGGATCGTGGAGATCGCCCAGGCGGCTGAGGCCCGCGGAATACGTGAACATGGCAGCAACTCTGGTGCCACCGTGCGCATGCTTTTGCGCCATGCCGGCCTGGATGGCGCCTTTGCCTGGTGCATGGCCTTTGCCTGGGCGGTGGTGGACCTCGCATACTTCCTCGAGCAGCAGATGCCTCCGGTGTTAGAGCCTGTGCAGAAGCGTTCCTGCAGCAACCTGGTGGCATGGGCCCGGCTCCATCATTCGCTTGTTGAAAACCCGCTGCACGCGCAGCCCGGTGACCTCTGGGTGGAACGCGGCGGCGAAACGGGCTTCAAGCATGTCGGCGTGATCACCGGTGTCAGTGGCAACAGGGCGAGCACGGTCGAGGGCAACACAAATCACCGTGGCAGCGACGAGGGCGAGGGCGTATATGCGCATGCGCGGCCACTGGATGAAAGCCAGTGCGTGGTGGTGAGGCTGTAGCAATGGCAATGCAGTTCCCCATCGCGCTCTACACTACGATGCTGGACACCGAGCATTCCCGGCTCGGCCACCTCTGGCACCGTGCCAAGAACAGCCAGCCGCCGGACTGGTACGGCCAGCCCTGGCCCGAGCTGGACAGGGTGTTCGTTGAGCAGAGCGTGGTGCACCGCGTCGGCACTCATGAGTTCAGCATCGCCAGTGAGAAGCACAAGCGGAAGTCGGCGGGGATCCTCTCAAGCGTGCTGCGCAGCTTCGGCGTGCTGGACTTCCAGATGGAGCGGCTGCGCAGCCGCAGCTTCGTTGCCAAGGTGACCCTGAACGACTACGTGCGGCCGACGCTGTCACTGGCGGCCCTCTCACGCCTGCTGGGATACACGGTGCCGCCGACATACTCGGGCGGGCACTGGTTCGCCTGCCATGCCCAGCACCAGGCCACCAGCGGCTCGCTGGAACTGGCCTACGACCGCTCGGATGGCTACGACCTGGCCGCCGAACTGGAGGCCAGAGGAAACTCTGGCAACACTGCCCTGCCTGGTGCACGAGGGGACAATGGAGGTGCGGCGTCAGTCGCACAAGCGGAGCGCGTAGCGGACTCCGGCGATGAGCCGGAAGCAGCTGCGCAGGACTCCCCATCCCCCATCCCGCAACCCTCATCCCGCGAAGCCGCATCCCCCATCCCACATCCCGCGTCCCCCGCGGGTAGCCTGCACGTGGAGGACCAGTCCTCCGGCATCCAGCTCTTCTCCTTCAGCGCAGTCCGCCCATTGGTGTTCGGTATCAGCCTGCAGCACCTCTGGGAGAAGGACGGCAAGCTCGCATCATTTGGCAACAAACACGAGGATCTGGAATATGCGGGGAGTTGAGCTACCCCAGCCCCTTCTCCATCTGCTCCCTGACAAGGCCTGCGATTTCGCGTGACTTCACCATCGCTGCATCTGCTTCCTCGCGTACTTTCGCGCGGTACTCACTCTTCTTCGGCATCGAGTTGGTGTTGATCAGCACGTTGTAGTAGGCGCCCTCTGCGCAGGCCAGGGCCATCGCCGCTCCAGTGCCGGCATCCGACAGTGCGTTCTGGTTGCCTTTTTCGGCGACTTCGCGGCAGAGTTCCAGGGTCTCCACGCAGCGCTTCAGCGTTGCCAGGGGTACTTCCGTCACGCCGACCGTCGCAGCCTTGATCGCGGCTGAGCGCGCCTTCTGCTCCTCGTCAGTGTTCTTCGGCATGCCGAAGGTATCCATCAGGATGTTGAATGCCGCGGTGTCATCGTCAATCGCGCGCAGGTATTCATCCTTCAGCTGCTGCGCCCGCGTTGCGATCCGGTTCATGTCCTTCTTCACCGGCGCATAGCCCGGCTTGCCGACCGTCAGGTTCGGCACCATCGCTGCAAGACCCGCCGCCAGCGCGCCGGCCAGGGCCGCCACCGAGCCTCCACCGGGAGCTGGGCTGACCGAGGCCAGCTCCTCCACGAAGTCCGTCACGCTCATCTTCGCCAGCGGCCGCACACTGTCGTCAATCGCATACTCCACGATGCGTTTCTGCGGATCGAACTCGCCCAGCTCAGTCAGGCCCAGCGTCTGGATGGCAACGCGCACCAGCTCACGCTCACTCACCCCGGTGCAGACCTTCTTCTGCTTCCTGAGGAAATGCCGCCCGGCATCCGTCAGCGCGGACAACGGGATCAGCCCGACCAGCTCACTGCCGGTCACTCTCAGGCCATACTCGCGCGCCAGCTCATCCACCTTGTCAAACACCACATGCAACGGGCTGGCGTTGAGGTCCGTCACGTTCATCGTGATCTGCGCGCACTGGTACTCGTCAATGTACCAGCCCATCGCCTTCAGGCCCTTGTACAGGCCCGGCGCGTACACATCGTTGCCATCGGCGTCCTTAACGAACCTGCCGTTCTCATCGCGTGCCTGGCGGCCCTTCTCGCGGATCGTCCAGGCGATCAGGTTCACGTTGTACAGCGCCTTGGTGTTGAAGTTGATGTTGTAGGCCACGAGGAAGTTGCGCGCACCGACCGTCACCACTCCCGTCCTGGCAACGCTGTCACTGAACTCGTTCGGGCCGTAGTCCGGCCGCCACTCCTCTGTGCCGAGCTTGCCCTTCAGCGCCTCGTATTCCCCATGCCGCACATTGGCGAGGTTCCGCCATTCCGGCTTGCGCGCCGCATGCTCATACAGCCAGACCGGGATGCCCAGCTCGCTGCCAACCCGCTCGCCGAGCCGCTTTGCCAGCTCGACGCACTCAGCCATTTCCACGCCCTGCACAGGCACGAAGGGGCAGACGTCGGTGGCGCCGTGGCGCGGATGCTCACCATGCTGGCGGGACATGTCAATCAGCTGCGCGGCCTTCCGCACCACGCGGAACGCGGCTTCCAGCACAGCCTCCGGCTCGCCGGCGAAGGTGATCACCGTGCGGTTGGTGTCATGCCCGGGGTCGACGTCGAGCAGGGTGACGCCGTCCACCGCCGCCGCTTCCTGGGCCACAGCGTTGTATACATGGGGGTCGCGCCCGTTCGAGATATTGGGCACGCATTCAACGATCTTCAGCATGCGTGTATTGTCTCATGCTCAGGTTGCTGGTTACTGGTTGCTGGGTACAGTAAGGTTCTAAAGCCCGTTTGCCGGATGCGCCCGCCACAAGCAGCACTCTGTTTCCTGCTGCAACCTGCACCCAGCACCCTGCAACCTGGCCGAAGGCCAGCTACCCCAGTACTTTCTCCGGGCGCAGCTCGACCAGGCCCTGCGGGGTCACGCCGTGGAACTGCAGGACCGCCACGAGCTCACGACCGTCCAGTGCGAACACGGTGTCCCCCTCGCCGTAGCTGCCCGGCGGCAGCGCCTTGCGCGGGCAGCGGATGCCCATCCCGTTGCGCAGCATCCCGCACTGCTGGGCGTCCAGCTGCAGGCTGGCCTGGCCATTGGCAATCGCACCGAGCGGCTCCAGCAGGTCCTCCACAGTCGCGCCTTCCTCCAGCCGCGCCGCCACATCCTCGAGCCGCATCGCGTCATCGAGGCTGAAAGGGCCGACGCTTTCGCGGCGCAGGCGTCCCATGCAGCCGAGGCTGCCGAGGTCCGCCGCCACATCGCGCGTCAGCGAGCGGATGTACACCCCGCCACGGCCCAGCACCCGCACACGCGCGCGCGCCAGCGGGCCGATCTCGTCGATGCGCTCCATTAGCTGGCTGTCCTCCCAGAGCACGTCCTTCGGGTCCAGCCCGCTTTCGAAGTCCAGCAGCTCGGAGGAGATCACCTCCACCTGCTTGGGCTGCACCTCGACCTCCTCGCCGGCCAGCGCATAGCGATACAGTTCGCGCCCGCCGACCTTGGTCAGGCTGAAGGCGGGCGGGATCTGCTGCAGCTCACCGGTGTACTGCGCCAGCATCGCCGCGAACTGCTCGCGCGTCGGCAGCGGCTGCTCGCTGACGGCGGACAGCTCGCCCGCCAGGTCGTCGGTGGTTGTTGACATGCCGAGGATGAACTCCCCGGTGTAGCTCTTCTCGAAGCCGGCGAAGTGCTGGAACAGGCGGGTGGCGCGGTTGATGCCGACCACCAGCACGCCGGTAGCCGGCTTGTCCAGCACGCCTGAGTGCCCCATCTTGCGGATGCGCAGCATGCGCCGCAGCTCGCGGATCACGTCAAAGGAGGTGATCCCGGAGGGTTTGTCAATTGTCAGGAAGCCGCTCGGGCCGTTGTTGCCACTCATCTCTCACCAGCTCGCCAAGGCTGCGGGATCAGTCCCCGCTGCCGAGGCGCAGCTCCTCCATATGCAGTCGCAGGGTGCTCTCGAGGATCGCCGGGGCCTCATTGATCCCGGCATGGATGCGGAAGCCGGAGGCCGCGGTATGCCCGCCGCCGCCGAAGCGCCGCGCCACGGCCCGCACGTCGAAGCCCTCGTTGGAGCGTGCGCTGACCTTCACGTTGCCATCCTCCTCCTCCTTGAGGAAGTAGGTGGCGTCGTAGCCGTCCACGGTCTTCAGGATGTCCGTCGCGCCTTCCGTGTCGCTGAGCAGTGTGCCGGTCTCGCGGACCATCTCCTGTGTGACGTAGCAATAGAAGTAGCCCAGCTCGTCATTCGCGGTCATCGTGTTGAGGATCATCGCCAGAAGGCGCATCTGCCCCGGCGTGCGCGTGTTGTACACACGGTTGTATACATCAAAGGGGTCGACCCCGATTTCGATCAGCTCGCCGGCGATCACGAAGGTCTCATGCTTCGTGTTGCCATAGCTGAAGCGGCCGGTGTCGGTGATGATCGTGGCGTAGAGGTTGATCGCCATCTCCAGGCTGACTTCCCAGCCGAGGTGGCCGAAGAAGCGGTAGAACAGCTCGCCGCAAGCCCCGAAGCTCGGGTCGACGAGGTTGATGTCGCCGTAGCACTGGTTGCCGAGGTGGTGGTCCATGTTGATCATCAGGCAGCCCTCGGCGTGCTGCTGCGTCTCCGGGCCGATCCCGAGCGCGGTCAGCTGCTCGCAGTAGGCCCGGCCCAGCCGGTCGAAGGCACCGTTGTCATTCGCCATGATGATGTCCGGCAGCTCGCCCGGCAGCTCCGAGACATGCTCGAAGCGGTCGGCGTAGGGCAGGTCGCGGTACATGCGCGGCATCGGGTCCGGCGTGAACATCCGAACCTGCTTGCCCATGCGGGTCAGCGCTTCATAGACCGCGCTGTTGCAGCCGACGGTGTCCCCGTCGGGGTTCTCATGGCAGAACAGCCAGACTGTGCTGGCCTGCGAAAGCAGGCTGCCGATGCGCTCGAACAGGCCGTCGCGCTGGTCAGCCGTGATGTATCCGTCAGCCACGCTGGCGGTGCTGTGATCTGAACTGGAAATGACTATTCCTCCTCGAGGCTCGAGTAGTCGTCGCGGTATTCGGGGATTTCATTCAGCAGCTTCTCGACCTCGGCCGCATACTGCAGCGAATGGTCCTCCATGAAGCGCAGGCGCGGCACGATGCGCAGGTCAGTCTCCTCGCGCAGCCGCCCCCAGATCAGGCCGGAAGCCCGGTTGAGCGCCTCGACGCATTCCTTCGTGCGCTCGCCGCCCTCCAGCGTGGAGATGCCGACCTCCGCATGCGCGAGGTCAGGCGAGACTTCCACCTTGGTGATGCTGTAGCCCTCAATGCGGGGGTCCGACAGCTCACCGCTGATGATCTCGCTGATGGTTCGCAGCACGAGGGATTCAATCCTCGCCTGGCGCTTGTGTGAAGCTCGTCCCATAATCTCCTGATCTGCCCGGAATATGCATTATACCCGTCTCACACATAATGATTAACAGGCGCGGTGGCGCCTGAAACAGCCCGGGGCCGCTCCAATGCTGATTTAACCCGGATATGAAAAATCCCGGCGCCCTGCTGAAACTGACTGGACCCCACAGATGCTCCAAGAGGCATCAGTGAATCGGCTGAGAAACAAAGTGCGAGAGGTAACAGAGATGCACAAGACTTACGGAATAGCAATTGGAGTGCTGGTCCTGCTGCTGGCGGGCTCCGTGGCATGGGCCCAGGGTGGCCAGGGACGGCAGGGCGGTAACCGGCAGGGAGGCCGTGGACAGGATGGTGAAGGGCGGCAGGGTCGCCTGATGGACCACATCGTCTACGGTGAGATCCTGTCGATCAGTGCGGACGAGATCGTGGTCAAGCCGATGATCCCGGAGCAGATGGCGGAGATGGCCCAGGAGCGTGGCCGCGAGCTGCCTGAGCTTCCCGCCGAAATGGCGGTTGAGATCGGGGCTGACACCAAGTTCATCATCGAGAGCGAGATGGCTTCCAGCTCCGACTTCAAGGCCGGGGACATCGTGGTCGTGGTGAAGGACAGGGACGGCATCGCCCGCACCGTGTCCGACAAGGACAGTGCCAAGCAGTTCGTCGAGCGCCGCATGGATGAGCGCGGTGGAGGCGGCGGACGCGGGCAGGGCTTCGGCCAGGGCGGACCGGGCGGTGAAGGCGGGCCGGGAGGCCATGGAGGCCCCGGCGGCCAGGGACCCGGTGGTGACCGCCGTCCGCCTGCCATGGGAAGCATCACCGCGATCAGCGCCGACAGCATCACCATCAAGCCGGAGATCCCGGAGGAGATGAAGCAGCGCATGCAGGAGAACGGCCGCGAGCTGCCGGAACTGCCGGACAGCATCACCTGGGAGATCAGCGCGGAGACCCGCTTCGTCGGCGAGGACGGCCTGGTTGACAGTAACCCCTTCGCGGTCGGCGACAAGGTGATCGTGCTCGGTCCCCCGGATGCCGGCGGTGCCAAGGCGATCGTGGATGCAGCGCTGGCCCATGAGCGGGTGCGACAGTACCTCGAGGAGTTCGGTGGCGGCCAGGGCGGCCCCGGTGGACGCGGCGGCGCACAGGGTGGCCAGGGCGGCAAGCGCGGCGGAAAGCGTGGCGGCCAGGGCGGCCAGCGGAACCAGTAACTACAACCCAGACGATAATCCGGGAAGCGGGAAAGAGGGCTTCCCGGGATATCCATCCCCCACCCATCAGGGCGCATCGCGAGGTGCGCCCTTTTTGTTAGGTTGCAGGGTGCAGGGAGCAGGTTGCAGATCCGGGATGAGGTATGCGGGATGTGGGATGTGGGAGCGCGTAGCGCAGGCATGCGTAAGCCTGACACAGCTGCGCATTTGCGGGAAG
>JAGRNR010000044.1:0-33037 GCA_020440645.1 bacterium
GCAGGCTTCCCGCAGGAGCGCATTGACGACCCGATGGGGGCCGGCAAGCCCGCCGAGCTGCGTGAGATCGAGGAACGGATGCAGCAGGCCGCCGAGCGCGCCGACATGGCGGAAAGCGTGCGCCTGTCCCAGCAGTGGCTGGAGCGGATGCGCTTCTACGGTTACCCGCAGCCCGGCATGGAGCGGCAGGAGCAGGCCTACCAGGCCTTCCTCGAACAGGAGGAGGAGCTCAACCGGCAGGTCCCGCCGGAGTACCTCGCCACCATGCGCTCGCTGGCCATGGCGCTGTACCGCGGCAACATGGATGAGGTGATGCGCCAGCACGAGCAGCAGATCGAGATCGCCCAGTGCCTCGGGATCAACGTGCAGCGCATGTCCCGGGAGTACTTTGAGCTGCAGCACCGCATCAGCAAGGCAGCCCGCCGCAACGACCAGGCCGAGCTGGCCCAGCTCCAGCAGGAGCTGGAGGAGCTGCAACCCGCCGACCAGCCCGTGATGGAGATGTTCGTCGACCCCTCAGGCGTGATGGGCCTGCCCCCGGAGTACGCCGAGCTGGCCCGCGCCTGTGCCGAGGCCTTCGAGAACGGAGATGAGGCGGAGGCCCTGCGGCTCAGCCAGCAGATGCAGAAGCTGCTGGAGAGCAGCGGCAATATCTACAACATCATGAACATCATTGAATCCGAGCCGGAAGGCTGATGAGTTGCAGCGCTGGACTTATCCACGCGCTGTCCACGGCTCGTCGCTATAATCACTAAGTGGAACAGGACCAACAGCCGCGGGAGAATGGGGGCGATCAACAGGCAGCCCCTCCCGTAGTGCAGGCACATTCCAAAGGCCAGGGCAACGGCAGGCACAACGGCCAGAAGGATGATCCTCGTGTGCGCATGCTGCTGGCCAAGCTGCTGGCCACCCTGACCGGCATGATCATCGGTATGGCGATCACCGCCGTGGTCAGCTCCAATCTGCTGCCGGAGCAGCAGGAGAAGGTCAGCAGCGCACAGGAAGAAATCAACGAGGCGAACAAGAGCATCGCCCAGATGAATCCGGAATGGCAGAAGGCATATGATGAACGAACTGCCGCCAAGGAATCATATGACGACCAGGTTGATGCTGACCTGCTGGAACTGTTCACCAAGGGATTCAACAACCTCCGGTCAAGCACCGGCAGCAGTACCAAGGAAATGCTGGATGCCCTGGAATCCAACCCGGACCAGCTGATCCTCGAACTGTACGAAATCCTGGCGGATGATGAAGGCAAACCTGCGGAGGAAAGGACGATTGACGATGCCGTGCGCGGCAAGTTCTTCGGCAAGTTCCATTTCGCGGGCGGCAGTCCTGCACCGGCTGATGACCAGGCTGAGGCACAGGCCAGTGCGGTACCGGCGACATCCCTGGAGTTCGACCCGGACCTGATTACCAG
Organism: bacterium; assembly: GCA_020440645.1. Lineage (GTDB taxonomy): Bacteria > 4484-113 > 4484-113 > 4484-113 > JAFGCY01 > JAHEFU01. The sequence continues at coordinate 1,421 of JAGRNR010000044.1, forward strand.
CGCCCTGCTCTTCCTGGAACTGCGCCGCAAGGATTATGATTACATCCAGGTTGACAACGAATACTCCAAGTTCCAGCTGTCCGTCACGCTGAACCAGGAAGTGATTTCCGTCACGGAGCGCTTCATCGGCCAGATTGACCTGATCAGCCTGGCGATCATCTTCATCTGTACGATCCTTGGCTACCTGACCCATCCCATAGCTGAGCGGCTGATCAAGCGCATCGCCCAGAACTGGCGCGAGTTTGATTTCGGGCCGGGACAGCGCAGCACGCCCGCCGCCATCGGCTTCTTCGCCGGTATGCTGCTGGCAATTGTCGTGCTGCTCCTCCTGTTCACCGTGATCCCGCTTGAGCAGTCGATCATGGACCAGAGCTGGTTCAAGGTGCTGGTCGGGACGGTCATCGTGCTGATCATCAGCGGCATCGGGGCCATCACCGGCGCGACCTACTTCGGCCCACGCGAGGACCCGGACCTCGTTGACGAATACATCGAATTTCGCCGCAATGCCGCGCCGAAGCTGCTCGACACCTCAGTGATCATCGACGGGCGGATCTACGAGATCGCCCAGACCCGCTTCCTCGACGGCTACCTCGTCGTCACCGGCTCCGTGCTGCGTGAACTGCAGACCCTGGCCGACAGCGCGGATGAGCGCAAGCGCATCAAGGGACGCAGCGGGCTGGAGCTGGTGCAGAAGATGCAGGATGACAACCGTGTCGACCTGCGGATCTTCGATGACAGCCAGTTCGACAGCCAGGCCAACGGCGTTGACGACCAGCTGATGATCGTCTGCCGCGAGATGGGGGCCCAGGTCGTCACCAATGACTACAACCTCAACCGCGTGGCGGCGATCCTCAATGTCAAGGTGCTCAACATCAACGCGCTTGCCAACTCCGTCAAGACCCGGCACCTGCCCGGCGACGAGATCGTGATCAAGATCACTGACCGCGGCAAGCAGAAGGGCCAGGGCGTAGGCTACCTCGAGGACGGCACGATGGTCGTGATCGAGGATGGCGGCGGCTACATCGGCCAGAACAAGCTGGTGCGCATCACGAGCGTCTCGCAGACCGCGCAGGGCCGCCTGCTGTTCGCACGGGTGGACCTTGCCAACGGAGAGGGCGATGGCTGAGTTCAGCGCGATAGTGCTCGCCGGCGGGAAGGCCTCGCGCTTCGGCGGCACTGATGTCTACAAGGAGAAACTCGGCGGCAAGTCGATGCTGTCACATTCAATTGACCTCTGCGAGGCGCATGAGCACTGCCGCGAGGTGCTTGTCAGCGTATCCCCGGCGATCCGAAGCTGGATCGAGTGTGATGTGCTGACCTTCTCCGGCTCCAAGATGAAGCTCGTGGATGCGCAGGCAGACCGCCAGTCCTCCGCACTGGCAGCCGCCAGGCTTGCCAGCAGTGACCTGCTGGTGGTGCTCGATGGCAACCGCCCCTACAGCGGCGATGAGCTGCTGGAGCGCGTGCTGCGCGAAGCGGCGGAGGGCACCGGCTGCGCACCATGCCTGGACTGCACCGATCCGCCGGCCAGCCGCGGTGACAAGGTGGCCGGTGACGGTGGCGACACCGATTTCTTCGGTGCGAAGAAGACAGACTCATACGCCCGCAGCATGCTGCGGGGCAACCTACCGGCGGCTGAGGCCGTGCTGCTGCAGCATCCGCAGGCCTTCCTGCGTGAGGACTACATCTCAAAGGCTGAAGCTGCCGGTGACCTCGCCCGGTTTTCTGACGACAGCGAGGTGTTCATGGCAGGCGGTGGCGACATCGTGCTCGTGCCGGGCCGCAGCGGCAACTTCCGAGTCGTCAGCCATGACGACCTGCGCATCATGCAGAAGATCATGGGCGGCCCTTCAAAGAAGAAGCAGGACGGCAAGTACGGGGGCCTCGGTTGGTAGCAGCGGGCAGGAATGACTTCGGCCTGCGCATCGGCCAGGGCGTAAGCTCACAGCGCATCTCCAGTGGCAAGGCGGCCGCACTGGCCGGCATGAGCGTGGAGCTGCAGGTCGGTGATGCCAGCAGCGACGGAGACGTTGCCAGCCAGGCGGTGCTAGCTGCCCTGATGACGGCACTGTCCCTGCCGGGCATCGACACCCTGTTCCCCGCTGACGACACGGAAGCCCTGCGCGAAAACAGCCTGGTGCTGCTCAGCCAGACCGTCAGCGCCCTCAAGCGCCGCCAGCTTGACTCCGTCAGCAGTGCCAGCATCAGCCTGCACCTGGCGGACTGGCAGGCGATCTCCGCCCACTGGGAGGAGATGTGCAGCATGCTGGCCAGTGCGCTGCAGGTCGAGCGTGACTGCATCGGCCTCGGCATCGGGCCAGTACCGGATGGAATGGACGGCGACTGCATGTACGCCTTTGCCTCCGTGCTCTGCCAGCGCCGCAACCCATTTGCAACTGCACCGAAGGCTGCCGCCCCGAGCCGTGCCGAGCGCACCGCGGAGGCGGCCCGCAGCCTGTTTGACAACCCACAGCCGGCCAGGGCATCAGAGCCTGAGCCGGACATCCTGGAGGACCCGACATTGCCAAGGAGAGCACGCGAGTTCGAACAGGCGGTGCGCAGCGGCCTGCCGCCCCTGCCCCGCGCCCAGGCACCTGAGCCGGGAAGCACGCTGTACGTCTACAGTGACGGCGCCAGCCGTGGCAACCCCGGCAAGGCGGCCACCGGCTTCGTGGTGATGGACGGGGCCGGCCTGCTGGTGCATGAGGGCGGCACCCGGCTGGAGGACTGCACCAACAACCAGGCGGAGTACCGCGCGATCATTGAGGCGCTGGAATGGGTTGAGCGCGAGCTCGGGCACGACTTCCACCTGGAGTGCCGGCTGGACAGCGAGCTCGTCGTCAAGCAGCTCAAGGGCGAGTACAAGGTCAAGAAGGAAGAGCTGAAGCCGCTGTCAATGAAGGCGATGAACCTGCTGATGTACTTCACTTCATTCGAACTGAGGCATGTGCCGCGCGCCGAGAATGCCCGCGCCGACGCAATGGCCAACGCAGTACTTGACAACGGCTGATCAGGCCAGCACGGGCAGCGGTGGGCTGTACATCGCGATCAGCGCTTCCTGCACCGCGATCCGCTCCTCATCCTCACGGGGCACTCGCCTGATGTAGCTGCCGTCCGGCTGCATGTCCCAGGCTGAGCTGTTGTCAGCGAAGTAAACCTGCAGGATGCGCTCGAGCTCCGCGGTGCATTCCTCGTCACGCACGGGAGCCACTGTCTCCACGCGCTTGTCCAGGTTGCGCTTCATCCAGTCCGCACTGCCGATGAAGAACTCCGGGTCGCCGGCATTCTCGAAGCGGTAGATCCGGCTGTGCTCCAGGAAGCGCCCGAGCACGCTGCAGACCTTGATGTTGTCAGACAGTCCCGGCACGCCGGCACGCAGGCAGCACAGCCCGCGCACCACGAGATGGACCGGCACCCCGTCGAGGCCGGCGGCGTACAGCTCGCGGATGATGTCACTGTCCTGCAGCTGGTTCATCTTGGCAATGATCCCGCTCGGCCGGCCCTCCCGCGCATGCTCCGCCTCGCGGCGGATCAGCTCGATGAAGTGGTCGCGCATGTAGCGCGGGGCCACGAACAGCTTCCTGTAATCGGTATGTGGATGCGCCCCGGTCAGCTCATTGAACACGTTCAGCGCATCCTGGCAGATCGCCTTGTTGGCGGTCAGCAGGCCGAGGTCCTCGTAGATCCGGGCCGTGCTCGTATGGTAGTTGCCGGTACCGATGTGCACGTAGTTGCGCAGCTGGTCGCCTTCCTCGCGCACCACGAGCGCCATCTTGGAATGCGTCTTCAGCGCTTCCACGCCGTAGCTCACATGCGCCCCTGCGGCCTCAAGCATCCGGCCCCACTCGATGTTCGGCATCTCGTCGAAGCGCGCGGTGATCTCCACGCAGACCGCTACCTGCTTGCCCTGGCGGGCGGCCTCGACCAGTGCCGAGATGATCGGCGACTTGCTCGATGTGCGGTAGATCGTCAGCTTGATCGCCAGCGTATGCGGGTCGTTGACAGCGGCGCGGATGAAGCGCAGCACGGTCGTGTCAAAGCTCTGGTAGGGATGGTGCAGCAGGATGTCACTCCGCCGGATCTCCGCGAACACCTCCTCTGGGTTACTGCTGTCCAGCATCGACAGCCGCGGGTGGTTGACCGCGACATGCTCCGGCAGGCGGTGGCCCTCGATCGAGTCCGTCGGCAGGTTCAGCAGGTCGCTCTTGCCCAGCAGGCTCTCGCAGACGTAGATGTCGTCATCCGCCGCCCCGAGCTGCTCAGCCAGCCAGCTCACCAGCTTGTCCGGCATGCTGTTCTGCACCTGCAGCCTGACAACGCCGGCGAAGCGCCGCGCCCGCAGCTCGTTCGTGACCTGGTCGATGATGCTGCCCGGGATCACATCCTCGCTCACGAGGTGTTCGCCACCCTCATCCTCATGGTCGTCGCCATCGGCGCCACGGGTCACGCGGAAGGTGTAGACCTCGATCGAGGCCGTGCCGGGGAACAGCTGGTCCAGGTTCTCGGAGATGATGTCCTCGATCAGCACCAGGCCGCGCCCTTCGGGCAGCACCACCCAGCGCGGGCGGTTACCCGGCACCTTGATGCGCACGAAGCGCTTGCGGTCCTTCTTGGTGTCGCGCACGCGCACCGCCAGGTTCAGGCCCTGGTTGGAGATGAAGGGGAAGGGATGCTCTGCATCGACAGCCAGCGGTGTCAGGAGCGGCTTGATCTGCTCGCTGAAGTACTCACGGCAGTAAGCCTTGCTCTCCTCGTCAAGCTCGGCCACGCGCTGGAAGGGCAGCCCGGCCTCCGCCAGCGCAGCGGTGATCTCTCCGGACAGCATTGATTCCAGCCGGCTGATCTGGTTCAGCACCTCCTCGCGGCACTGCATCAGCACTTCCACCGGAGAGCGGCCCTCACTCGTCGTCGTGTCCCGGCTGCTGCGGATCATGCGCTTCAGGCCGCCGACGCGCTTCATGAAGAACTCGTCGTGCAGCACGCCCATGATGCCGGCGAACTTGACCCGCTCCAGCAGCGGGAGGTTCGGGTCCTCGACGAATGCCAGCACCCTGTCCGCGAAGGACAGCCAGCTCAGGTCGCGGTTGAGGAAGATATCCAGCCCTTCCCGGATGTCGTAGTCCATGCCTTGTTTACCCCTAATATCCAGATCGGAGGAAAGCAATGGCAGTTTATATCCGCTATGTGTATTTAGCGTGAAGAGATGCGGTCATCCCGGCGAATAGCGGCCAGCCAGCCACCCCGCGGCTGCAGCGGCATCTGCGGCTCGTAGGCTTCCGCCCAGGGACGGGGCAGCAGGCCGTCAACCAGGCCGTCCACGAAGCTCGTGCCGACCAGGTCATACAGGAATCCGTCATGCGGGCGCACCAGGTTGTCCGGGTTCACCTTGAACTCGCCGAAGCGGAAGTCACCCGCCACATTGATCCCCTCCAGCCATTCCAGTGCGCGGCGCTGGCTGTCCGGTCCAACGATCTCGTCGCGCGCGATGCGCCCGACCAGGATCCGGCTGCGCCCGCGCTCGCTGAAGTGGGCAAGCTGTTCCATCTGGCTGCGGGTGCGCTCAGTGTCGAACATCCGCTGCAGGTAATCCACCTCGCTTCGGCTGAGCACGATGTCCTGCGGCCGGGTTGTGCCGGCGAAGCTGGAGCCGATTGTCACCAGGCAGAGGTACTCCGGCGCGGCCTGCGGCACCAGCTTGGAGAGTTCCGTGATCACATCCAGCGCCACGATCCCGCCGAAGCTGAATCCGATGATCACCACATTGCGGATCTCCGGTGAGATGTTGCGCAGCACCGTGCGGCACAGCGAGCGCATGTATGAGGAGTAGTTCGCGCTCTGCCCGAGCAGGATCTCCACCATGTCCGCCGGCTGCGAGAGGTGCAGCACATTCAGGTCAGGGCGGCGCTGGCGCAGGTGCGAGACGTACCACTGCCAGGAAATGTCCGGCGTCATGCTACGCCAGGTCGCGCTGAAGATGCCGTCCACACAGACGACGAGGTCAGTCCCGGCTTGCCACTCGCTTGCGGCTCGCATCACGGCTCCACTGGCCGCAGGTTGATCAGCCCACCAGCCACTTGTCGGAGTCGCGCTCGTAGCCCACGATCTCCGCATCAGTGAAGTATACGCCGATCTCGAAGGCGGCGTTCTCATTGCTGTCGGAGGCATGCACCAGGTTGTTGGAGATGTCGAGGCCGAAGTCGCCACGGATCGTGCCGGGTGCAGCCTCGTTCGGACGGGTCGCGCCAACGATGCTGCGCACCTGGGTGATCACGTCCGGGCCTTCCAGCACCATCGCCACCACCGGGCTGGAGCGAATGTACTGCACGAGCCCCTCGTAGAAGGGCTTGCCCTCATGCACGGCGTAATGCCGGCTGGCCTGTTCCTGGCTGACGCTGATCAGCTTCATTGCCGCCACGCGGAAGCCCTTGCGCTCGAAGCGGGCCAGGATCTCGCCGGCCATGCCGCGCTGGACGGTGTCAGGTTTGAGCATCACGAATGTACGTTCCCACGCCATGGTTGGTTCTCCGTTTCCCGCACGGCGGGATGTAGTGCTAAATGATTCGCGCGAATATTAGTATGCGCCGCCGCCCCGGTCAAGCCATGCGCCAGCGGCTGGCCATGTGGTCCCAATTGCTATATTCAAAAACAAACCATACGGTCGAAGTGCTGAAAAATCGGCATAGTCCACCTCGTTTTTCCTGACACAAACGCGTGGATGCTGATAGAATGGTGTCCCGTGATGCAGAAAGCCCGCCAGGGCGTACGGTCGCAAGAGGAAAAAGGAAGGATAGTCCCATGTCCAAGTATGTATTCATCACGGGTGGAAACGTGTCCAGCATCGGCAAGGGCATCATCTCCGCATCGCTCGGCCTGCTCCTGAAGGGCCAGGGTTACCGGGTCAGCATCATGAAGTTTGACCCCTACCTCAATGTGGACGCAGGCACCATGAACCCTATCCAGCACGGCGAGGTGTTCGTCACCGATGACGGCGCCGAGACCGACCTGGACCTCGGGCACTACGAGCGCTTCATCGACGAGGACCTCACGCGCTACAACAACGTCACCACCGGCCAGGTCTACAGCGCGGTGATTGCCAAGGAGCGCGAGGGCGAGTACCTCGGCCGCTGCGTGCAGGTGATCCCGCACATCACCGACGAGATCAACAACCGCCTGCGCCAGGTCGCCAGCAAGACCAAGAGCGAGATCCTGCTCTGCGAGGTCGGCGGCACCGTCGGCGACATCGAGAGCCAGCCCTACCTGGAGGCGATCCGCCAGTTCCGCCACAAGGTCGGTTTTGACAACTGCGTCCACATCCATGTCACGCTGATCCCGCACCTCGCCGCCGCCGGCGAACTGAAGACGAAGCTCACCCAGCACAGTGTCAGCGAACTGCGCGGGCTGGGCATCAAGCCGGACATCATCGTCTGCCGCACCACCCGCCCGTTGACGAAGGAGGCCCGCAGCAAGGTCTCGCTGTTCTGCGACGTGCCAATGGAGCAGGTGATCGAGGGCCTCGACGCCGAGAGCATCTACGACGTGCCGATCATGCTGCAGGGCCAGAACTTCGGCCGCGTCTGCACCAACCTGCTCGGGCTTGAGAGCCGCAAGCCGGACCTCACAGAATGGGAGCGCATGCTGGAGAAGCTGCATTCCAGCAACAAGAGCGTGCGCATCGCCGTCGTCGGCAAGTACAACGCGCTGAAGGATGCCTACATCTCCATCCTCGAATGTGTCAACCACGCCGCGACGCACAACCGTTCGCTCGTGGAATTCGTCTGGATCGATGCCGAGCGCCTGACCCGCGAGACTGTCGAGCGCCGCCTGCGCAAGGTGGACGGCCTGCTCGTGCCATACGGCTTCGGCTACCGCGGAATGGAGGGCAAGATCGAGGCCATCCGCTACGCCCGCGAGAACAAGCTGCCATTCCTCGGGCTGTGCGTCGGCCTGCAGACCGCGGTGATCGAGTTCGCGCGCAATGTCTGCGGCCTGGCCGGCGCAAACAGCACCGAGTTCGACCCGGACACCCCGCATCCCGTGATTGACATCATGGACGACCAGAAGGACATCGAGAACCTCGGCGGCACCATGCGGCTGGGCGCCTACCCCTGTAAGCTGGCCAAGGGCACGCTGGCGGCGGAGGCTTACGGCACCTCGCGCATCAGCGAGCGCCACCGCCACCGCTGGGAGGTCAACCCGAAGTACCACAAGCAGCTGGAGAAGGCCGGCCTGAAGTTCAGCGGCACTTCGCCGGATGGCAAGCTGGTGGAGATCGTCGAGCTGGAGGACCACCCCTTCTTCCTCGCCGTGCAGTACCACCCCGAGTACAAGGGCCGTCCGACCCGCCCGCACCCGCTGTTCGCGAAGTTCGTGGAGAAGATGCTGGCAACGCGTGCGAGTGAACTCGAGGAAGTGGCTTAAGAGTCACAGAGTCAATAAGTCACTGAGTCAATTGACTTCTTGACTGATTGACTGTTTGACTTCCTACACGTCATCCCGGCCCATTGCCACATGCATGTAGGCCTCGCGCAGCATTTTGCTGCCGCCGAACTGCATCCTCAGGCCGCGCATCAGCCACCAGAAGCGTGCGCCGCGCAGGCCGTGCAGCTGGTCGCGGTTGGCAAGCACGAACCTGAGCTGGTTGAGCAGCAGGTAGTCCAGCTTGGCAGCGCCAACTTTGCGGTCGATGCTCACGCTGTGGCGGTGCAGGCAGAGCGCACGCGGCACCGCAGCGCATTGCCAGCCGCGCCGCTTCGCTTCATAGCCAAGCCCGACATCCTCCCAGTAGAAGGGCCGGTAGCGCGTATCGAAGCCGCCGAGATCGAGGAAGCGCTTGCGGCTGCACACGAACAGCGCGCCGCAGAGGATGGACTGGACCGGCTCACGCCCCTCCATCAGGTCCGCCAGGCGGAAGGCCGGATTGCCACTCTGCTCCAGTAGCTCGCGCACCAGCTGCGTGTACTCGAACTCCTGGGACATGTCGGCGTTCCAGGCCAGCCCGCGCCGCACCATCAGGTACTGCAGGTTCTCCACCTTCATGAAGTTCGTGTTCCAGATCAGTGGCATCACCGCGAACAGTTCCGGACTCGTGCGCAGCTCATCCAGCAGGATGCGGAAGGGGTCAGCCGGCAGCTCGATGTCCGTGTTGACAATCGCGATGTGCTCGCCGTCCGCCTCCTGCACCCCGGCATTTACATTGCCGCCGAAGCCGAGGTTGCGCCGGCCCTCGCGGTAACTGAACTGCGGGTAGCTCAGCCGCAGCTCCGGAACCGTGCCATCGGTGCTGGAGTCATCGGAAATGACAACCTGCATCCCGCCCGGGAAGTCCGGCTGGATCGCTGACAATGCGGTCAGCAGCGGCTCGATGGTGCCCAGCGCGTTGTAGCTGGGGATCACCACGCTCAGCCTGTGGGCCGCAGTGCTCATCCCATTGCCTTGAACTTGACCTCGAGGCTGTCCCCGCCGAGAGTCAGCATTGCCGCGCGCCCGTCCACCAGTGCTCCCGGGTTGACGAACACCGTGCCGCCCTGCTGCTCCATGCCGTGTGCGTCATGCACATGCCCGCTGATCACGAGCATCGGCTTGTCATGCTGCTCGTCATACAGCTGCCGCAGGGAGCGGCTGCCGAGCCGCCGGCCGTCCGCCAGCTTGTCGAGGATCCCCTCCAGCGGGTTGTGCAGCACCCAGATGTCCGCCGGCAGCATGCTGGCCAGCGCGTCGGCAAAGCCCTCATCCGGGAACTCGAATGGCGACGCACCGCTCGGGGTGGTGATGCTCGTGCCCAGCCCGGCGAAGCTGTAGCCGCCCACGAAGGCATTCGACTTGTGGATGCTCTTCAGGCCGTCGTAGCTCTCCTCCTCGAAGGTGATCAGCGACTGGCGCGGGTCATGGTTGCCGGGGATCACGAGCACGTGTGCGGCCAGCGCACGCAGTGAGGCGCAGATCTCGCGGATGTACTCCAGCGGCTCGCCGTTGACGAAGTCGCCGAGGAAGATGATCAGGTCGGGCTGCTGCTGCTCCGCCAGCTTGTAGAACCAGCGCATCGCACGCTGGTGGTTGTGCAGGTCGCCACCGACGAGCATCCGCAGGCTGCGGTTGCGGCGCAGGGCATGCATGTCGGCGAGGTAGCTCGGCTGGCGGCTGAGTTCCACCTCAAGCGGCTCACCCTTGCGGCCGTTGCCATTCCCGTTTCCCTGTCCGTTGCCGTTGCCATTGCCGCCCTGCCCACCGGGCTCCTGCGGCTGGTCGTCGTGCTCGTCCTCATTTCCCATCAGCGCTAGTGTAATGCAGGATCAGGCCTGCACGCCGGATCAGGCCTTCAGTTTGCCCGTCGCCCAGTGGCGCAGTGCATCCTCGGAGGCGAAACCCGACACATCGCGGCCGCTCTCCTTCAGGGCATCCAGCAGCGCGCGGCATACACTTCCCTCGTCCAGCTTCGATTCGGCCAGTGAGCCCTCCAGCCACTTGCGCTGGTCGCGGTACAGCGACAGGCTTCTGCGGTCCAGCGAACGCGCCGGACCGGGGGTCGCCACCGGCACACCGGATGGGCTGGCCTCAAGGTCGCCACCGTGCTCTTTGCGCTGCTCCTTGCAGAGGTCCATCTGGTTGCGCGCATTGCGCAGGATCTCGGATGAACAGGCACGGTCGCTAACGAGGCGCATGAACCACTGCAGTGACTCCTCAAAGCGGCCCTGCTCGCGCAGCAGTTCGGCGACGATCAGCGCCACGCCGTGGCTGCCAAGCTTGAGCTTCGAGACATCTTCCTTCTGGAAGGCGTGCATATACTTCTCAAGTGCGATACGCCTGAGCACCCTGGCCCGTGACAGCGCACTCGGGTTGGCCTCCAGCTCATGCCATTCAAGGTTCATCCAGGAGCCGCGCAGGGCCAGCCCGGCTATCTCATACTGCGGCACCCGCAGGCATTCATTCACCGCCACCGCCATCTCATAGCTGCGCGCCGCCTGCTGCACGGTGCGCAGCCCGCTGAAGTCCTCCCGCAGCCCGCCGCTGAGCTTGGCCGCCAGGCCTTCGCGGTCGCGGAACAGCACGGAATGGTTGCGCTTGTACTGCGGTTCCTCCGCCGCAAAGCCGAAGGGGCTGACGATGATCGCGTAATGCAGCGGATTGACACCCTTGTAGTGCGGGCGGAAGTCCGGGTCGCGGCCCTCGAGGCTGTATGCGCGCGACTTCACCACCACGGCCTGGAACGGCAGTTTGCTGACCGGGCAGGTATACTCCTTCACATAGTATTCAGACGGCAGCTTCAGTCTGCTGTCCGCCACGGTTGTGACTCGGTGCAAAGTGACCTTCCTTGCTCACCTCTGGGAAAAAGTATAACGGGACAGCACAGCCCGCATGATTTAGAATTGGTGAATGCCAGTACATCTGATCAATGCTGAAGTCTACGCCGGCCGCGGGAAACTTGACAAGCGGTCCAATGTTGCCATTTCCGGCGGCAAGATCAAGTCCGTCGGCACGGCCGCCCCGCCGCGCGGGGGTAAGCGCGTCAGCTTCGGCGACCTGCACGAGCAGTACCTCGACTGGACCCAGGGCCCGCTGACCGAGGTCGGCAAGCGCCCGGTGCCGAAGGATGCCGGCAACCTCGTGGTCGACTGCAGCGGGCTGCGGATCTACCCCGGCATGATTGAGCCGCACTGCCACATCACCTGCTTCGAGGATGGCGCCGGCCCCGTCGGCTCACAGGGCAATGACACCTCAGACCCGAACACAGCGCACCTCGACATCAAGGACAGCATGTGGCCGGAGGACCTCGCGGTGCCGGATGCGCGCCAGGCGGGCATCACCACTGCCGCCGTGTTCCCGGGCAGCGCTAACCTGATCGGCGGCATGATCGTGGTTGCCAAGATGTATGGCCGCACAGTGGACGAGATGGTGATCGTCGAGAAGCAGGGCCTGAAGATGGCACTCGGCGAGAACCCGATGCGGGTCTATGGCCAGGGCCAGAATCGCTTTCCGAAGACCCGCTTCGGCAATGCGGCCGGCATCCGCTCCGCACTGGACGATGCGCTGCACTACGGCGCGACGCTGGATGGCTGGAAGAAGAAGAGCAAGGCCGAGCAGGCCAAGACTCCGTTCAAGCGCGACCGCAAGCTGGAGAACATCCTCGGCGCACTGCGCGGTGAGTACCCGGTGCGCTGCCATGCACACCGCGTTGACGACATCTACACCGCGATCAGGCTGAGCAAGGAGTACGGCTTCGAGCTGGTGCTGGAGCACATGACCGAGGCCTACAAGATCGCCGAGTACATCGGCCGCGAGAAGATCAAGGGCACGCTCGGGCCCTACCTCACATCACGCGTGAAGTATGAGCTGCGCGAGCGCAGCACCAGGAGCGGCGGGATCCTCGATGACAACGGCATCCTTTTCGCCTTCCAGACCGACCACCCGGTGCTGCCGATCCAGACCCTGCCGCTGGCGGCCGCCTGGGCCGTGAAGGACGGGATGGACGAGGCGGCGGCCGTTGACAGCATCACCATCAACGCGGCGAAGGTGCTCGGCATAGACAAGCGCACCGGCAGCATCGCCGCGCGCAAGGATGCCGACCTGTTCATCACGGATGGCGACCTGCTGGACACGAGGCACCACGTGCTGGCAACCTTCATCGACGGCTTCTGCGTGCACGCCGTCTAGGAGGTCCGGCGCGAGCCGGGCGCGGAGGTCCGGCGCAAGCCGGGCGCGGAGGTCCGGCGCAAGCCGGGCGCGGAGGTCCGGCGCAAGCCGGGCTAGCAAGTGGTGCGCATTGAAGAATGAGCCTGACATCGGTTGATGGAAATCTCGACGAGCGAAACACTCATTGCTCATTGCCCAGTCTTCATTGCTGAGCGAAGCTGCAACTGCGATGGAGTTCCACCGCCTGCCAGGATGTGCATGTCCCCTAATGAGTCCGGCTCAGGCGTGCCGGCAGGCTCAGCTTCAGCACCGCCATCACCATAAGCAGGATCACTCCCAGCACGAGCAGGTTGCCAAGCCAGGACAGCATGATCGCGCTGCCGGTGCAGGGGAACAGCACGAGGCTCGAGTCGCTGTACAGCACGAGGTGCTCGCGGAAACGCAGCGCTCGCTCCCCTTCCAGCACAGTGGCCTTGACCTGGAACACCGGCCCGGCGATGCCGTAGTACATGTAGCGCAGCGAGTTCACCAGCCGCGCGAACAAGGTGTCCTCATAGAACAGGCTGGTTGGCAGCACAGTAGTGAAGAAGGCCGGCGCCAGCGCCAGCATTGCCAGCAGGCTCAGGGCCGTAGTGCGTGACCAGCGCCGGGCAACGCCGAACAGCGCCACGGCCGCCAGCATCAGCGGAATGCACCACCAGAACTCGCCAACCGGCAGGGCTTCGCGGATCAGCGGCCGTCCGCTGAAGATATGTCCGTCCCCCAGTACCAGCACACCGCTGAGGATTGCCACATCCAGCGAGCGCAGCGCGAGGAAGCTGCCGCCGGCCAGCGATCCGCCGGCCACGGCCAGCGCAGTGATCCACAGTGACAGAGCCCCGATCGCGAATGCGCTGGAGCTGAACTGCGAGATGGATTCAACCAGGTTGACATAGTGCCCAGGCAGCAGCACATTGGTGGAGGAGCCGCCGAAGCTGGAACCGAACTGCACCATGGTCTGGATGCTGTGCGGTGACATCCGGTCCGCCAGTGCGCTCAGGAAGCCCAGCCCGGTGTACACGATCAGGGCGACCGGCATGATCAGCGTTCCCTGCCCGTAGCAGACCAGCAGGCGCTGCAGCGGGCTGGCGTCAAAGCTCGGCGCAGCACTTTCGTAGAGCAGGCGGCGCATCTCCCGCTGGCAACTGATTGCCGCACTGGCCCACAGGCCGATGAAAGCGTACAGAAGCAGCATGATCGGGATGCTCAGGAAGCGCTGCGCACTCTTGATCATGGCACCGCTGGCGACCTGTTTGTTGATCAGCCACTCCTGCAGCGGCATGTTTGGCATCAGCATGTAGTGCAGCGCCGCCCCGGCCGTCAGCAGGGCGACCGGCAGGATCAGCCAGCGTCCGGCCCTGTCCCACCAGCGCGCCATAGGCAGTCGCATCAGTCCCCAGAGGTTCGTCAGGTCATTCATCTCATCAGTGGCAGGCCGGCATTGCAGCGCCGGCTAACCAATCCAGACGCAGTGCCACTGCACCTGTTCAGCTTATCAGATAAGGGGATTCTGCCAGCCGGGCTCAGCTGAAATCTACCGTGATCAGCGAGACATCATCGCGCCACTGGCCATGTTCGGTCAGCTCGCGGCTGCGCTTCAGCAGCATGTCGCAGTACTCGTCGGCATCCAGCTCCAGGCCGCTGCGCATCACCTGGTCACGGAACTGGTCCTCACTCAGCCAGCGGCTGTCATCCTGCTTGAACTCCACCAGCCCGTCCGTGAACAGCACCAGCCGGTTGCTGCTCCAGCCCAGCTGCAATTCAACCGTGTCGATCTCGTAGCTGTCAAACATCCCGAGTGCCGGGCCACTGGATGGAATCGAAACGAATTCCGCAGTGTCACGGTTCAGCCAGTAGCTGTTGCGGTGGCCGGCATTGGCGATCCGCAAGCGCCGCTTGCTGAGGTCGATCAGCAGGCAGACGGCCGTGGATATCTGGAAGTGCTCGCCGAAACTAAGCATCGCCGTATTGAGACCGCGCAGGAAAGCATCAGGCGTTTCGCAAAGGGCCACATTGTCATCAAACCAGCCCTTGATGCGGGAGGCCACCATCGCGGTGACGAAGCCGTTGCCGCTGACATCGGCCTGCAGGATCGCCAGCCGTTGCTCGTCCAGCAGACGGTAGTCCTGGTAGTCCCCGCACAGCCGGCCACCGGGTATCAGCCGTGATGCCAGCCTGAACGAGCCCGTCTGCATCCCGGCCGGCGGCAGCATGCTCTGCTGTACCTGCTGGCCCTTCAGCAGCTCCTCCCCCTCGGGATCGCTGCGCTTGCGGTCCAGCATGCCGAGCAGTTGCTGGCGGTAGCGGATCATCGAGCCGACGTTTGCATTGAGCAGCTCGACCTGCAGCGGCGTGCGCAGGATCTGCATTGCGCCGTTGCTGACGGCTTCCTCGGGTTGCAGGCCGGACTTTTCATCGTGGACCGCCAGCAGCGGCACGTCGCGCAGCCGGGTGTCACCACTGATGCCCCGGATCAGGCCGGCCAGCTCGGGATGGCCATCAAGGTAGACGATCACGCATTCTGGATCGACAGCGGCAATGTCCCTGACGTAGTCTGTGCTTCCCCTGACGATGCTTACCGCGTAGCGATCCGCGTCTAGTGAGTCCGCCAGGAACCCAAGGTCATTGTCGCCTGGATCGTAGAGGACGACCCGGGACAAGCTGCATCCACCTCCACTGAATTGCCCGCAAAACCGTGCAGTCCTGACTGCACTTGTCTCAATACCGTGCAATCCCCACTGCAAACTGATATTACCCCATCGTATTAGGAATCCCGGTACATTATGGAAAATCCCACTGCCGGCGGGCAAAAGCCCAGCCTGCTACAATCTGAGCCCGGAGGCATGATGACCGCTATTTCAGACCTGATCAGCTCCCTGGAGACACGCGTGGACCCGCTCAGCCGCGAGATCTGCGAGGTTTACTGGGAGATGGCCAACACCGGCAACGAGGAGCTGCACAAGCGCATGGTGGAGCTGGAGATGGGCATGCACGCCATCTTCTCCGATGCACAGGCCTTCACCACCATCCGTGAGGCACTGGACGACCCGCAGTACAGTGGCGAGACCCGCCGCGTGCTGCAGCTTTTGCACAATGAATTCGCCGGCAGCCAGGAAAGCGAGGAGATCGCACGCCGCAAGGCCGAACTGTCCACTTCGATTGACGGCGACTATGCCAATTTCCGGGCGGAGCTGAACGGCGAGAAACTCAGCGCGAACGACATCCTTGATGTGCTGAAGCACTGCAATGCCAGCCCCGTGCGCAAGGCCACCTGGCAGGCCGCAAAGCGCATCGGTCCGGTGGTGGCTCCGAAGATCCTCGAACTGGTGGACCTGCGCAACCGCACCGCCCGTGAGCTTGGCTACCGTGACTACTACGACATGTCCCTCAAGCTGCAGGAGATCGACGAGCATGAAATGCTCACGGGATTCCGCAAGCTGGAGGAACTGACCCGTGAACCCTTTGCCGCGCTGAAGGCCGGGCTGGACGCCAGGCTCGTGAAGCGCTTCCGCCTCGGATCAACTGAGGAGCTGCGCCCTTGGCATTATGAGGACCCCTTCTTCCAGGAGGCCCCGGCCATCGTCGAGCTGGACCTCGACAGCCTGTTCGCCGGAGCGGACCTCGAGAAGCTGACAACCGACACCTTCGACCGCATCGGGCTGGACATCCGCCCCTCGCTGGCGATCAGCGACCTCTACGAACGTGAGAACAAGGACCAGCATGCCTTCTGCATGATGGTCGGCCGCGATCCCTCCCGCGTGCACGTGCTGTGCAACTGCCGTGACAACGAGAGCTGGGCCGCCACGATGCTGCATGAGTACGGCCACGCCGTCTACGACATGGGCTTGGACCCGCTGCAGCAGTACTTCCTGCGGGACTGCGCGCACATTTCCTCCACCGAGGCGATCGCGATGCTCTTCGGCCGCCTGACCCATGACGAAGCCTGGCTGGTTGACATCCTTGGCGTGGACAGCGCGAAGGCCGCCGCGGCTTCCGCTGATGCCCGCCGCCAGCAGTCCTGGGCGATGCTTTTGTTCGTGCGCTGGATGATGGTGATGGTCAACTTCGAGCGCAGCCTGTACAACGACCCCTCCCAGGACCTGAACAAACTGTGGTGGGACCTGGTCGGGCAGTACCAGATGGTGACGCGCCCCGACAATCGCGACGAACCGGACTGGGCCACCAAGACACACATCGCCCAGGCCCCGGTCTATTACCAGAACTACCTGCTCGGTGAGATGACCGCCAGCCAGCTCAAGCACTACATCGAGCACAAGCTTGGCAACGAACCGCTGGTGCGCCAGCCGCGCACCGGTGAGTGGCTGCGCGACGGCCTGTTCCGCCGCGGCAGCCTGCTGCACTGGAACGAGACCCTGCGCGAACTGACCGGCGAACGGCTCAACCCGCAGTACTTCATCGACGACTTCGTATCACAGCAGGAGGCCGGGGCATGATCCGCCATTGCCACTTGACCCTGATCATCCTCCTGCTGCTGGCAACGGCTTCCTGCCAGCGCAGCATGTCCGGCGAGGAGCGCGGCATCAGTGGCAACAATGCCACGCATCCCTGGCAGCTGCCCTCCGGCTCCGATGACTACGTCCGCCGCCCGACCCTGGCCGACACGCCGGAGATCCCGGCCGACGGCGAGGTGGACCGCCCGCTGGGCCGCGGCCCGGACTTCCTGCCGCAGGACACCCTTGAGGAGGGCCTGCTGCCCGGCTCCTGGGTGATGGTCGGTTCCTGCGTGAATGAACGGCTCGACCTGCAGAGCAACACCGTCTACAACACGCTCACGATCCAGTCCAACGGCATGTTCCGCCTGTTCGTCTACGGTGACGGCCAGCTTTCTCGCGAGACTTCGGGCAACTGGGACAAGACCGCCCCTGGCGTGCTGACGCTGCTCGTGAACGACCAGAATGGCAACCCGATCACCACTGAGATGTACTGCGAGATGTTCGACGCGGACTTCCTCTTCATGTGGAGCTACAGTGACCACCGCGGCTACTGGTACGCCCGCCAGGTGCTGGATGAGCCAGTGCAGCAGATCGGCTGGAACCGCTATGACAGCAACCTCGGCACCTTCACATTCACGAACGTCGGCCGCCAGTCCTACTACGGTGTGCTGACAACCGCCGACGGCAGCAGCTGGCAGCTCAACGGCTACCTTGTGGACGGCATCCTCAACATGGCCTGGAGTGACAGTGCCAACAACGGCAGCGGCTTCGCGGCCTTCATCGTCGAGGATGACTGGGACCGCCTGCGCGGCACCTGGTGGAAGAACGACTACGAGGCCCGTCCGTTCAGCGACGCCTTCCTCGCACAGGCAGACCGCGCCGCCGGCTCAGTGCCGCAGCCCACGGAGGATGTCCCGCAGCCGCCCGCTGGCGCGGACGCACAGGACAGCGGTGCCGAGGCTGAGCCAGCCGAGCCCGCCGCGGACACGGACGCCGGCGCCTGATCCACATTCGGGGCTGGCCGCCTAGTTGATCGTGATCTCCGGATTCTCCGCCTGCAGGTCGGTCTTGGCGCGCACCCGCAGCGTGATCGAATTGTCAGGCTGCAGCAGTTCCGCCACCGGCAGCATCGCATCACGTGTGCCGGCCTGGATCGGGATCGCCACCCAGTCTCCATTCGTGCTCAGGCCCTCCAGCGTGGCGATGCCAGAGGCGTCACTGACCATCATCGCGTCGCGGTCATCACTGAACAGCCTGAGCGTTGCCGCCATGAAGTCGCGCTCAGAGGGGCTGCCCTGCATGTCCAGCTGGAATTCCAGGTAGCCGCCTGCCAGCACCACATAGCGCCGGGTGTCGATGTCCGGCCGGTAGCCACCGAATCCGCTGTAGTAGTTGTTCTGGAACAGGCGGAAGTTGCGCCCGCCGGTCAGCAGCGGTCCGTTGCTGGCCAGCCGCAGGCCGCCGCTGCGCGTGTGCAGCTTCTCGCAGGGCAGGTGGATCACCACCATTGACAGCGTGTGCTGCACGTGTGCCCGGTCGAATTCCGCCAGCCGCTCAAGGTCCTCGGTGAAGCCCACCAGCAGTAGGTCGTTACTGTAGCGCAGGCCCTCGCTCATCGAGTTGCGCACGCCGTCCAGCAGGTCCTCGCGGTAGCGCGCCACGTAGTTGTCATCCTCGAACCAGCTGCCGCGGCCGCTGCCCAGCTGGTCAAGCTGGAAGCTGCCCTTGGCGTCGAGGTCACCGATGTCACGGCTGTAGTTCTGGCGACCCAGCAGGCGGCAGCCATGCAGCGCCCAGGGCAGGTCGAGATCGAAGGAGCCCTCCGGCGTGAAGCTGCCGTCGCGCGAGCTGTCGGTGTCCTTCAGGTCGCCACTGGCAACGGCCTGCAGGTTGCGGAAGCCGCGGTAATAGTATTCCTTCGCGGCCCACTTGCCCTGGCTGATGTTCAGCTTCGGGTTGACCGTGTTGTCAAGGCTTCTCGTGATGAACGGGTTGATCCCGCCGCGGTTGGCCATCTGGGTGCCGAACTGGTTGCCGCTCACCACCGGGTAGTCCGTGTAGAGGAAGGCCGAGGGGTCCTGCACCTCCAGCTCATAGCGCACCGGCTCCGCCGTGAACACGTACATCGCATCCTGGTAGGGCATCAGCGTGCTGTCCGGGTAGACGTGCACCTCCTGGAAGTTGGCGACGACGTTGTCGGCACCGCGCGTGATCCGGCCGGTCTCCAACCCGAACCAGGAGAAGCCGATGATGATGATCGGGATCGTCAGCCAGACGAGCGTGCTGCGCTTCATGCGGCCCAGCACGAAGAAGTTCAGCGGGCCGATCAGCAGCACGTAGAGCACGATGAACAGGGCCACGAAGCCCGGGTCCATCGGCTTGGCCTCATCCAGGTTGCGCATCAGGTTGAAGATCGCCTGCGGGTGCAGGAACCAGTTGTTCACGTCCACGCTGTTGCGCACGTTCATCGTCAGGTCGGAGAACATCTCCCCGAGCCCCGGATGCTGGCGGAAGGGCCGGTCCGTGAAGCTGAAGGCCAGCGCATAGACATTGCCAGCGCCCCAGCTCCTGCGCACGATCGCCGGGTAGCTGCCGGCGTAGCTGACGACCTCCACCCCGTCCCGCAGCGGGCCGGTTGACAGCGTCGCCAGCGCATTGCCGGGGTTGATGCCGTAGCGGCGGCCCAGCTCACCGAGCTCGCCGGTCTCCACCGTGCCGCTGTAGCCCATCGGGCAGAGCTGTCCGACCGGGCTGGAGGCCACGCGGTTGCCGTTGCTGCCCAGCGAGAAGATCAGGTTCGCGCCACGCGACACGCTTTCCATCAGGGCGCGGCCGGTCGGTTCATCCAGCTGCAGGTAGTCGATGTCCGCCAGCACGATGCTGTCGGCACGCTCGAAGAACTTGGCGTTGTCATCCACCTCGTCGATGTCGAAGTAGGACACGTAACTCTTTGACGACTCCATCCCCGCACTTTCGCTGACCCACTCGTCACGGGTGATGCGCGCGCTCTCGACCTGGTTGGCGGCCTGCAGGCTGCCCGGCTGGTCCGTCAGCACGACGATGCTCGTGTCCGAGGCCTCGCAGGTCTTGATCTGCCCGAGGTCCATCTCGTCCGTCCACTGGTCCGTGCGCACCATCAGGCTGAGCTGCGGATAGGCCTGGCTGCAGGGGAAGTAGAGGTAGAAGCGCTTCTTCGAGGGGCTCGGCAGCTCCAGCCGTGTGGTGTACTCCGTGCCCTCGTACTTCAGCACCAGCTCACCGGACAGGTTCAGCCCGCCGGGGTTCTGGTTGTCAATCTCGACCGTGACCGGGTTGAGGCGGCCCTTCTGTACGATGCCGTCGTAGCCCACCTCGTATGTGACGCCCACGCCCTCGGGCGGGGCGGCGATTGCCAGCCGGCTGCCTGCCAGCAGGGCGAACAGTGCGATTGCAAGTATTGCCAGCTGCCTCATCATCCGACACCTCCTGCCTTGGAGGCCCGGTAGCGTGGGTAGATCACCGTCGTTGCCAGCAGGATCAGCGCCGCGATCACCGTCTGGAGCAGTGCGCTCCAGATCCACAGCAGGCCGTTGTTCATCAAAAACGGCATCGTGACCGGCCCCTGGCTCCAGGTGAACACCGAGGGGTTGAAGATCTCCATCGCGCTGAACAGCGGGTTCATCAGGAAGGAGAACACCCCGAGCCAGTAGATCGGCACCACAGGAGGGGTGGATGACAGCGCACCCTTCATGATGCCTCCGAAGATCAGCGTCACCGCCCCGAGCGTGATCAGGAAGAAGAAGCTGCGCCCGAGTGCCGTGCGCACGTCGTCACTGATCAGCGAGAGCATCAGCCCGAGCGCCGAGATCATCAGCGTCATGCCGACCACCACCACGGCCAGCTGCATGAACTGCAGCGTCGTCAGGCCGCCGAAGGTGAAGGCCAGCGCGTAGATCGGCATCGCCGTGATCACCAGCAGGAACAGGAAGCCCGTCGAGCTCAGGTACTTGCCGAGCACGATCTCGAAGCTCTTGAACAGTGTCAGGTTCAGCAGCTCGAAGGTGTCCTGGTCCTTCTCATGCGCGATCGTCGAGGCGTTCAGTGACAATGCCAGCAGCAGCGACATGATCATCTGTGCGATGAATGTCGTGATGCACAGCGCCAGCCCGACCTGGCTGGAGGTCGAGGCGCGTGTCTGCAGTTCAGTGTAGCGGGCCAGGTACACGAAGAATGACACGCCGCCGAGGATGATCGTATATGTCATGATCAGCCCCAGGGTGGCGATGCCCCGTGCCCGCTGCCTGTATTCCTTCAGGATGATTGACAACACTGTTAGCTTTCCCCCCCTGGCTCAAGCCAGTCGAATGCGCTGATTCCCCGGTCACCGCCCTGCCAGAAGCTCATGTACCAGCAGGAGGCGGTCCCGGAGGACTCAAAGACAACCTTGTCAACAGCCGGGACGAAGCCGCCCCGCACCCAGTGCGGCAGCTCCATCCCGTCAATCCGCGACCCGTCCTGCGGGTCCAGCACCTCAAGTGCGGTGTACATCACCTGCAGCGGTTCACCGTCACGCACCGCCTGGCGCATCTCGCGCTGCTTCTCCTGCTGCTCCTCACTGGCCATCTGGCGCAGGGCCAGCGTGTCAGCGGTCAGCTGCTCTAGCCGCTCGCGGTTGGCAGCGATCGACTGCCAGTCCGGCGGGGCGCCCAGCGGCAGCGGCGAGACCCGCATGAACAGGTCCTGCGGTGCCAGCTCCGGCTGGTACCAGTAGTTCTGCACCAGCAGGCCGTTGGCAAAGCCGCGCAGGCTGGCAACCGGCTGCAGGTCGCGCCGTTCCCAGCGCAGCTGGCCATCACTGCCGATGAACAGCATCAGGCCGTAGTCGAAGGCCAGCACGATGCCGTCCGGCCGGACCACGGTGGAGATGTTGTCCAGCAGCGCCCCGTCAAAGGCGCTCTGGCCCTCCAGCCCGATCCGCTCGTTGGCGTCCTGCACCATCCGTTCGCGCTGTGCATCATCCAGCAGGTAGCTGTAGTCATAGCTCCATGCCAGGCTGCCATCCTCCATGTTAAGAGCGTCGCAGCGCTCGTCCAGGAAGCAGAGGTACAGCAGGCCATTGGCATCATCCACCGCCATCGCGGTCACATCTGAAGCGTCAGCCATGCTCCAGCGCAGCTCCCCGCCGGCGGCATCCCAGGCCCAGATATTGCGAGCCGAGTTGCGCGCGAACAGCATCCCGTCCTCCGAGCGTACGATGTCAACCGGGGTGGATTGTGTCGCGCCACGCCAGCTGGTCTCGCCATCCAACCCGAGCACGTTGACACTGTCTTCGTCGCCAAATGTGATCGATTCGTCATGCAGCAGGAAGCCGATCGGCCGCCGGTCGCGGAAGCCCTGCCACAGGCACTGCGGCTCATCCACGCTGACATCGAAGATCATCTTCTCGCCATTCAGGCCCATCAGCATCAGCAGCTTCCCGCTGGGATGCATGCACTGCCCGGAGAACAGGATCGTGTCCCCGTTGCTGCGGGCAGCGCGGCTGCGCGTCGCATTCTGCGCAGGCGCCGGGCCCTGCATCCCCATCAGGTAGCGGTTGAAGATCTCCTCCCCGCTTTCCACGTCAAGGCAGGCCAGTTGCTGCGAATAGGCCGTGATGTACAGCCGGCCGTCATAGTGCGTCATGCCGGACAGCCACCAGCGCGAGAAGCTGCCCGCGCTGTACTGCCAGTCCCAGCTGGACTGACGGGACAGCGGCAGCTTCAGTTCCGCGCTGCAGTAATTGCTGTCGCCCTGCCCGCCGTAGGCTGACAGCCAGGCGCGGCTGTCATTGCCCTCCAGCTTACTGCCATGCACCAGCTCCGCCAGCCTTGCGCTGTCAACGTGGCGGGCCGGGTCCTCGGCCTGCCTGCGTTCACCGCAGGCGGACAGCAGGCACAGCAGCACAGCGGACGCGAGGCCCGCGGCCCGGATATGCGTGCGGATGTTGCTGCTGAAAATCACTTCTTCTTCTTGATCTTGTCCAGCAGGGAGCTGGTCAGCTCGCGCTCCGTCTGCGGGCGCTTGGCCTCCGGCTCCTGCTTGCGGGCGGCACTGTCTCCACCGCCGGTCTGGAAGCGGCTCGGGTCGAACCCGCTGCCGGCCTGTCCCCGGTCCGCCATCTTGCGGCGCAGGTCGGCCAGTCCGCCGCTGTCCTGCTCCGGCTTCTGCTTCTGCACGATGTTGCCGGCCGGCACATCCTTCGGCGCTTCGCTGGCAACACGCCCGCCCGCCTGCTGGATCTGCCCCGCGCTGCGGTCGAGCTGCTCGCGGCGGTTGGCGGTATGGGCCTTGCTCTGGGCCTGGGCCTCCCGCGTCTGGATCTGGCGCGCCTGGGTCTTCCCTGCCACGCCCTGCTTCACGTTGAGCAGCCCGGCGAGGCTCTCGGATGTCTGCTTCGCCCGCGCACTGCCACCGGCGGTGAGCAGGGCCGCGAAGGCCTCGCGCCATTCCTTGGAGTCAAGCACCAGGCGGCGCACCGCCACGTCAATCAGCCACAGCAGCAGTGCGATCAGCGCGAACTGCTCCCAGAAGTCCTCGGTCTTGCGCTGGCTGACGCGGTTCTCGGTGAACAGCTGGTCGATGCCGAGCTGCGCCGGGGCCAGGCTGCCGTCCTTGAGCTGGCTGAGCAGGAAGGTGTTGGGCTGCAGGTCGCGGTACTCCGGTGAATAGCTCACACTCAGGCCGCTGAGCTGCACGCCGGCCACTTCCTCATTGCCCTCATCATCCGCTTCCTTGCGCGTGATGTTGACGTAGTAGTTGCCGTTGTCAGTGATGTCGAAGTCCGACTCGTAGGTGCCCGGCCCGGTCTGCGTCAGGCGCACTTCCTGGGTCTTCAGTTCCGGGTCCACCACCGTCGCCGTGAAGCTCTGGTAGTTCACGCTCGAGCCCGCATCATCCGTGGCTGTGACCACGATGTGGCCCTCGTTGCCATTCATCTCGGTGACGACGTCCACCCCGCTGTCATCCAGGTCGCTGCGGATCCAGCGTGCCACGCCGGTCCAGAAGCGCTCATAGCCGCCCCAGCCCAGCCAGTCCCGCGCCCAGCGGTTCTTTGCGTCACTGGTGAAGGCCGCGCTCTTGCCCAGCCCGTAGTGCCAGGTCGCCAGCAGCGGGTCCTCCTTGTGCGTCACCAGCGGCACCTCGGCGCTGTCCTTCGCGCTCGTTGCCACATAGCCGTACAGGTAGGGCGCGCTGCCCCAGCCGATCGCGTTGATCAGCGGGTGGTCCATCGTCGGGATCGCGCTGAACGGGTCCTCGTTGATGGTGGCCTTGTTGGCCATGAACACCTCGCGCGTGAAGATGCGCGGCAGGTCGGAGAGGTCCTTCGCCTCGTACATCCGTCCCTGGCCGACCTCGGCGAGGTCCTGCATGAAGGGGATGTCAGCATCCGCGCCGAAGGCCACCGTGGACACGGTGAACTTGTTGTCAACCATGTCTGTCACCAGCTCCTCGAAGGGGCCCGGTGCCACCACGCCGTCGGTGAAGATGATCACGTGCTTGATCTGGGCGTTGATCTGCTGCCCGGCGTCGTAGGCGTTCTTCAGCGCGGGGTAGAGGTCGGTGCCGCCGCCGGCCTGCATCGAGCCGAGCACTTCCAGCACCTCCTGCTTGTTGATGCCTGCCTGCGGTTCGACGACCCACTGCCCGACGCTGTCAAAGCCCATCACGCCGACGTAGTCCTCCTCGCGCTGCAGGCGCACCAGCTCCTTGCAGGCCTCGCGCGCCATCTCGATCTTGGAGACGCCGTTGACGGTCATCGACATCGAGCCCGACTTGTCAACGAGCGCGATCACGAGTGAACTGGGGGTGATCTTCTTGCGGCGGAAGTCCATGTCCACCGGCAGCACTTCCTCGATCGGGGTGTTGAAGTAGCCGCCGGGGCCGAAGCTCTCCTCGCCGCCGATCATCATGAAGCCCTTGCCGAACTCATGCACGAGGATCTTGATCATCTCCATCTGGTCCGGCGTGATGTCATACGCCGCCACGTCGGAGAAGATGATCCCGTCGTAGATCTGGAAGTCCTCCATCGCGTACGGGATGCCGCCCGGCGGCACCACGTCAACCTCGATGTTGTTCGTGCGGATGGTCTGCGGCAGGTAGTTGATCTCGCCCGGGTCACCCGTCGCATACAGCAGGCGCGGCTGGCCGCTGACCACGCTGAAGGCGTAGGCGCTGTTGTTCTCGGCGATGGTGTCGCTGTCCGGCTCGAGCTGCAGCTCGTAGGTCGTCACGCCGCTCTGTTCCACGTCCGTGATGAACTCGTACAGCTCCTTGCCGGGCTTGATGTTGATCCGTTCCTTCTGCGCGAACTGGCCGTTCTTGCGCAGGGTGATGTCCGCGCCGGTGGCCACGGTGCTGTCCACCACGAAGCGCAGGCGCACGCTCTCACCAAGCGAGGCCCGGCCCGGGGCCTTCAGGTCGCTCAAGACGACCTCCTCGCCCTTGCGGCTGCCGACCTCCGCGACGTAGATTTCCACGTCGTTGTCACGCGCCACCCGGCTTTCGGCCAGCGCGTTGCCGATGTTCTCATTGCCATCGCTGATCAGCAGCAGGCGCTTCTGCGAGTTGTCAGGGAAGATCGCTGTGGCGAGCTGGATGCCCTCCGCCAGGTTGGTGAAGTTGCCGCGCGGCGTGGTCTGCCACTGCGAGAGCATGTCTGCGTCCATGCCGTTGATCGGCAGGTTCTCCACGTAGGCCAGCGCGCCGGTGTTGACGCGTCCGAGCGTGTCATCCTTCTTCATCCCCTCGCGCATCACTTCCAGTGAGCTGTTGACCGTGCCGACGTCCTCGTTGTCAATCGAGTCCGAGCTGTCTCGCACCACCACCACGCTCACGCGGTCCAGCCGGTGCACCAGCTGCACGCCGGCCAGCGCGCTCACGAGCAGGAACCAGATCACGATGCGCAGGCCGAGGCTGACCCACTTCTGCACCGGGCCGAGCGAGGCGAAGCTCATGCGCATCGCCACCCAGGCGATCCCCGGGATTGCCAGCAGCAGCAGCAGCCATACCGGCCTCGTGAAATCAATCATCCTGTTGTCCCCGCTCCATCCGGTCCAGCTGGCTGTTCAGTTCGCCGAGCATGTGGACCGCCAGCCCGATGTGGCTGAATATCTTCGAGTCTACCAGCTCTCCGGCCCGGCTGCGAGCCAGCATCGTGTCGAAAAGCTCGGCAAAGGGCACAAGCTCCACTTCGATGTCCTCGCTCGCCGTGCCGCCGCCCGCGCTGACCTTCTCGAGCCCGAGCGCGAGGAATGCGTTGTACATTTCATCGCTCAGGCCGGGGGTGACCGTGCCGCGCATCAGGTGCAGCACCTGCTGGCCGCGGTAGCCAGTCTCCTCCTCGAGTTCACGCAGGGCGGTCTGCGTCATCGCTTCTCCTTCAATGTCGCACAGCCCGGCCGGCAGTTCCCAGACCGGGGCCTCCAGCGGATAGCGCCACTGGCGGATCACGGGCACCAGCCCGTCATTCGTCAGGCCGAGGATGTGCACGGTCTCCGGGTTGGGGCGCTTGGCCGAATACCAGATGTGTTCCTCGCCGTCCCCACTGCGGAACTTCCTGGTTTCAACTCTCCAGTAAGGGCAGTGCCAGACGGTCTTTGCGTCCTTCTCCTCCACACATCCAGTATATATCAACCCGCTTTATCAGACGCCGTGTGCGGCATCCGTGTTTCGTTGCAGCGGGAGCTGCCGCGCAGCCGCTCAGAGCACCCTGTCGTGGGTTTCGCCGCGCAGGAAATCCCCGAGCGCCATCTGCACCGCGCTGCGCTTGAGCATCACCATCCCCGCCATCAGGCAGCCGAGCCCGGCCAGCGCCAGTGCGATCAGTACCAGCCAGCGCGGCACCCCGCCACCACCGACCAGCGCCGGCAGCAGCAGCACCGGGATCACCACGCACAGGATCCAGCCGCCCAGCCCGAGCATCAGCGGGTCACGCATGCTGCGTGCCATCCGGCTGCCCTCCGGGTCGGTCAGCGCACCGAACCACAGTGCGATCCCGGCCAGCTCGCTGCGCACATTGCGCACCGGGCGCGGCCTGAGCCACATCAGCAACGGATGGAAGCGCGTGCTGCGGCGGATCTGCTCGCAGCGCTCGTCGTCCATGATCATCTGCACCACGTAGTTGTTGCGGATCTGGAAGCCGGTCTCGCGGTACTGCTCCATCACGTAGATGTCCGCGATCCCGTAGAGGATGAAAGGCCCGAGCATGCCAAGCATCGCCTCCCAGAGGTAGAAGCCGATCAGGTCCGGCACGCGCAGGTAGAACTCGAAGCCGAGCAGCGCGTAGGAGCCGAGCACCAGCAGGATGTAGCCGAACGCGAAGCCGAATGCGGTGTCCCGCGAGACCCGGAACCCGCTCGAATTGTGCAGCTTGTCACCCCAGCGCATATCCACAGTATGCCTGACGTCTCGAGCTGAACCGGAGGTTCAGCATACTCAGTCACTTAGTCACAAAGTCAATTAGTCAACCTGAAGATTGCTTGCCTGCCTGAAGGTTCGCATGGAGCTTGAACCTGATTGCCCTGAGCATCCTTTTGCACTCCCTGGCAAGAGCCATTGGTTTTGCTGAACGCTCATCAGTTGTATTGCCAACTCTGACTGAAAGCAGAATCAAAGTCTCCAACTCAGTGCAGGAACCAAGCGCAATCCCAATGAACCTTGCATAGTCCTTCTGGGAAAAGCGCCCATAGCCCTCAGCTATGTTGGCAGGAATTGAAACCGCAGACCTCCTTAGCTGGCTTGTCATTCCATAAATCTCCTGTTTAGGAAACAATTCAGTTAGGCAATAAATCTCCTCAGCCAACTGGAAAGAACGTTGCCAAATAATCAGATCCTGAAAGTCCTTTACATCATCAGTGCTCATACTTTATATATAACTTATTTTGCTATTTTAGTCAATACCAGTAAGCTTCAAGAGGTCGAAGCTATCTCTATGTGCATTGTTGACTTCTTGACTGTTTGACTTCGTGACTCAACTTCAATCTCCCACCTCCAAACTTCCTTTGCTACTATTCCCTCATCCCGTAAACGGAGCCCCCATGTCCCCCTTTTCACGGATCCTCGTAATCGGTGCCGCCGGCCAGATCGGC
Source organism: bacterium (assembly GCA_020440645.1). Lineage (GTDB taxonomy): Bacteria > 4484-113 > 4484-113 > 4484-113 > JAFGCY01 > JAHEFU01. The sequence goes on from JAGRNR010000044.1 coordinate 29,646, forward strand.
AGTGAGCTCACGCTCGTGATGCGCGAGCGCTATGGCGCGGCCAATGTCGTCGCCTCCGACGTGCACGAACTGAAGGACGGCCCGCTGAAGGAATCCGGCCCGCATGCCACGCTCGACATCCGCGACCGCAGCGCCATCGCCGCGCTGGTGCAGCAGCACAACTGCGACTGCATCGTGAACCTCGCGGCACTGCTCTCGGCCACCGCTGAGCAGCATGTGCAGGCGGCCTGGGAGATCAACATCGGCGGGCATTACAACACGCTCGAGGTCGCCCGCGAGCTGGGACTCAAGCAGGTGTTCTGCCCCTCCAGCATCGCCGCCTTCGGCCCGACCACCCCGCGTGACAACACCCCGCAGAGCACCGTGCTGGAGCCGACCACCATCTACGGTGTGACCAAGGTCTCCGGCGAGCTGCTCGGCAACTACTACTTCCAGCGCTTCGGCGTGGACTGCCGCGGCCTGCGCTACCCCGGCATCATCAGCTCTGACACCCTGCCCGGCGGCGGCACCACCGACTACGCCGTGGACATCTTCTACCAGGCGATCCAGCACGGCAGCTACGAGTGCTTCCTCAGGGAGGACACGATGCTGCCGATGATGTACATGCCGGACTGCATCAAGTGCACGCTGGACCTGATGGAGGCCGACCGCGCCAAGCTGTCCAACGCGGCGGGCTACAACATCACGGCGATGAGCTTCACCGCCGGTGAGCTGGCCGCCGAGATCAGGAAGCACCTGCCGGAGTTCACGGTCACCTACGTGCCGGATGTGCGCCAGAACTACGCGGACAGCTGGCCGCGCAGCATCGACGACTCGGCGGCGCGCAGCGAATGGGGCTGGCAGCATGATTTCGATATGCCCACGATGGTGAAAGACATGCTGGCCAAGCTCACGCCCCGCCTGAAGGGCAACGGCGCGGCAGGTTAATCCCGGCCCGCAAGCGATAGAATATGGGTGAGGACGCAAGTGTGGTCGCGTCCTTGAGGAAGGCATGTACACAATCAGGGAAGATCTGCAGCGCGAGCTCGACGAGATCCGCGCCCAGGGGCTTTACAAGTCCGAACGCATCATCACATCACCGCAGGGCGCTGACATCATCGTCGCACGCCCGGGAGGCAACGGCAGCGGCCCGCGCGAGGTGATCAACTTCTGTGCCAACAACTACCTCGGCCTCGGCGGCCGCCAGGAGCTGGTCGACGCCGCCAAGGAAGGCCTCGACAGCCATGGCTACGGCCTGTCCAGCGTGCGCTTCATCTGCGGCACGCAGGACATCCACAAGGTGCTGGAGCGCAGGCTGGCTGACTTCCTCGGGATGGAGGACGCAATCCTCTACATCGCCTGCTTCGATGCCAACGGCGGCCTGTTCGAGAGCCTGATGGGGGCGGAGGACGCGATCGTCAGCGACGCGCTCAACCACGCCAGCATCATCGACGGCATCCGCCTCTCAAAGGCTATGCGCTTCCGCTACAACAACACCGACATGGACGACCTGCGCACGCAGCTGCAGGCCGCGAAGGATGCCAACGCCCGTCGCATCATGATCGCCACCGACGGCGTGTTCAGCATGGATGGGCATATCGCCCCGCTGGACAAGGTCTGCGAGCTGGCAGACGAGTTCGGCGCACTGGTGATGATCGACGAATCCCACAGCACCGGCTTCATGGGCCGCACCGGCCGCGGCGTGCATGAACTCTGCGGCGTGATGGACCGCATCGACATCGTGACGACGACGCTTGGCAAGGCGCTCGGCGGGGCCTGTGGCGGCGCGACCGCCGCCCGCCGTGAGATCGTGGAGTACCTGCGCCAGAAGAGCCGACCCTACCTGTTCAGCAACACCGTACCGCCGGCGATTGTCAGCGCCGCGCTGAAGGTGCTGGAAATGCTGTCGGCAAGCACCGAGCTGCGCGACCGCCTCGAGGTCAACACCGCCCGCTTCCGCCAGGGCATGGAGCAGGCCGGCTTCAACATCATCCACGGCACGCATCCGATCGTGCCGGTGATGCTCGGTGACGCCGCGCTGGCCTCACGTTTCGCCGACGAGCTGCTGGATGAAGGGATCTACGTGATCGGATTCAGCTACCCGGTGGTGCCGCAGGGCAAGGCGCGCATCCGCGTTCAGGTCTCGGCTGCGCATACCGAGGAGCATATCGACCGCGCGATTGCAGCCTTCACCAAGGTTGGCGAACGCCTCGGCGTGCTTGGCAACAGCGTCGGCGCATAACGGAGGTCAGCTGTAAAGCTGACAACGGAGGCCTGGCGCAAGCCAGGCGATGGAGGCCCGGTGCAAACCGGGCATTGGAGGCCAGACGCAAGTCTGGCAATAGCCAATACCTGATTCTGATTCTGCCAACTGCCCACTTTTATTGCCGCCGGACATCCAGGGCGGGGGGATCACGCAGGATGCGTGATCGCCACGGGCGGGAATGGCAATCCGGCCGGCGGCGATGAACTGCAAATCCGGTAGCTGGGTTTACTCCTTGACCTCAGTCTTTGTAATGCTGATTCTGTGCCTGTTGGCCTTGATGTAGTCCCAGAGGAGATCGGTCGTGTTTTCGTTATGGGCTTCACCGAAAGCATAGTAGAACTCATCAAATGAGTCTGAATGATCATCTATCTGCTTCATTCTGGGACTTGACTGACCCTGTTCGCTGTCCTGCAGTTCCATGATTTCATTGTCCAGTTCATCAATCTGCTTTGCTGTGAAATCAAGCGGCAGCCCGATTCCGGTAATCATGTCTTCCAGATTCTTCGCAATCAGCTGGCAACCGATGGCCTTCAGTCCCTCGAGTGCAAGCGGTGCCAGATGCGGATCGTTTGCCATCCAACCAAGTATCCCCTCGCCATTGACCCCCATTTCCATGTTGCTCATGACGATAATGGTCATTTCTTCCTGGGAGCATTCCGGGTGAGGCTTCAACATGCGACCATAGGTAAGCGCATCGACGAACATGCCAGTGATTTCCCAGACCTCCTTAGTCCCTTCCAATGCGAGCAGCTCTTCAGCTGACTGTCCTTCATAACCATATGCACTCATTTATTTTCTCCACTCGGAATACTGGGCATTATGCCAACCCCTGGTCACATAGTCAATCAGTCAGCATTACAACCTCGCTGCCGCACATTGACTCCTTGACTCCGTGACTTTTTGACTTTTCCCGCAGCCGCTTCCTCGAGCTGGAACCTCGCACTCCCTTCTGCCTTCTGCCTTTTGCCCTCTGCAACCTGCAACCTGCAACCTGCAACCTGCAACCTGATTGTCAGACTCTCGTCTGACCTCCTGACTCTCGTCTGAGCTCCTGAATCCGGCGGCAGTAGGGTACAGGTTCAATACATAGGTAATGGTTTAGGTTCAGAACATAGGTAACGGTTTCCTTGAGAATCACCCTTCGAGA
>JAGRNR010000045.1:0-32741 GCA_020440645.1 bacterium
ATGGCTGCCAGCGGCAACTTCGTGAATGACATCATCCAGCGCTACTTCATGAAGAAGGCCTCGCACCAGACCATCGTGCGCGTTTCCCAGGTCGCCACACTGGTGATCGGAGTCGGGGCGATCGTGATCGCCGGGCAGTTTGACGCCGTGCTGGAGGGCATGCTCTACGCCTACGGATTCATGGTCGGCGGCCTGTTCATCCCGACGCTGGGGGCATTCTTCTGGCGGCAGGCCAGCCGCTGGGGAGCCTTCCTCGGTATGCTGGCCGGCGGGCTGGTGACAATCACCCTGTACATCATGGACAAGAATGATCAGTTGACGGGAAACCTGCAGTGGTTCGGGGACACCAACCTGGACCTGAGTATCTTCGGCATCCTGGCATCGGCCCTGTTCTTCATTGCGTTCTCCTACATCATGCCGGACCCACGGGACGGCCCGCCGGTGATGGCTGAGGAAGCTGCACCACAGGAGGTGAGGGTATGAACGAGGGACAGACGGATTCAGCGCCGCAGTTCCTGCTGCTGCGCGATGACACGAGCTGGCCGGACTGGTGCAGCCGTGCCCAGCTGGTGGACTTCCTGCATACGACGATGAAGCCCTATGAGGACCAGCCGGCTGACATTGACAATGCAATCACCTACGCATTCTCAGGTGAGAAGTACGCCGGAGGCTTCATCATGCTGGTCGAGATGCAGGGCAGGCTGGCCGGCGCGCTCGTGATGCTCAACACCGGAATGGGTGGCTATGTGCCGGAGAACATCCTGCTGTTCGTCAGCGTGAATCCGGAGATGCGCGGACATGGCATCGGCGGGGAGCTGATCAGGCGCTGCATCGCGGAGTGCGACGGACAGGTCAAGCTGCATGTGGACTTCGGCAACCCGGCCAAGCGCCTGTATGAGCGCCTCGGCTTCGTGCATGTGTACGACGAGATGAGGTACAAGCGATGAACCGCGTGGTGATCGACCTGCACAAGCTGCAGCATAACATTGACACTGTCAACGGCTGGATGGAGCGCCACGGCGCCAGCTGGACGCTGGTGACGAAGGTGCTGTGCGGACACCATGACACACTGCGCGCCCTGCAGGCGATCGGCGTGCGCAGCATCGGTGACAGTCGGCTGACGAACATCCGTGCGATTGACCGCGTTTATGACAACCAGGAGAACTGGTACCTGCGCCTGCCGCACTTCAGCGCGATCCCGGAGATCGTCGAGCGCTGCGAGGTCAGCCTCAACAGCGAGATTGACATCATCGAAGCGATCAACCTGGAGGCGCGCCGCCAGGGGCGGATGCACCGCATAATCATCATGATCGAACTCGGCGACCTGCGCGAGGGCATCCTGCCGGGCTCGCTGGTGGAGTTCTACGAGCATGTGTTCAGCCTGTCAAACATCGAGGTGCTGGGCATCGGCTCCAACCTCGGCTGCCTGAGCGGGGCCGTACCGAGCGTGGAACAAATGATGCAGCTGGCGCTGTACCGTGAGCTGCTTGAGCTGAAGTTCAAGCACCCGTTGCCGATGATCTCCGCCGGTTCCTCGGCCTGGTTGCCAATGCTGCCGGAGGGCCGGGTGCCCAAGGAAATGAATCACTTCCGCATCGGCGAGAGTGTGTTCCTCGGCACGGACCTGATCAGCGGAGGTTGCCTGCCGGACCTGCACGATGACGCGATCACGCTGGAGGGCGAGATCGTGGAGATCAAGGAGAAGGGCCTGATCCCGCTCGTTGAGACACATGACTCGCTCAGCTCCTTTGAGTATTCGGATGACAACGAATTCACGCCGGGCCAGCGCGGCTACCGTGCGCTGCTGTCTGTTGGCGCGCTGGATACGGACATCGGCGGCCTGCGGCCGGTAGACCCAGGGCACCGCGTGATCGGTGGCAGCAGCGACCTTGTGGTTGTCTATGTCGGCGATGACGACGCCGGACTGCGGCTCGGTGACAGCATCCGCTTCCGCTTGAGCTACGGCGCGCTGCTGAAGCTGATGCACAGCCACTACATCGACAAGGTGGTTACGCCCGGCATCGAACAGTACAGCGCCGGGCTGGACAGCGCGCAGCAGGTGGACGTGCCGCGCGTGATCGACATGGAGGACATCGCCACGCAGCCCTGAGCTGCCAACGGAGCAATCACATGCCCGAATCCATCCCAGGCACCGAGAGTGCGAACAGCAGGCTGGCGGTCGCGCGCCCGCGTTCGATCCTAGTAAAGTACGGTGGCAACGCCATGCTTGATCCACAGCTGGTAGACGGCGTGCTGGCGCGGCTGGTGGCGGCGCACCACGGAGGTATGCATTTGGTGCTGGTACATGGCGGCGGGCCCTACATCGCTCGCCGGCTGGAGCAGCAGGGACTGGAAAGCCGCTTCATCGATGGGCAGCGTGTGACCGGGGCGGATGAGATGGCCGTCGTCAGCATGGTGCTCTGTGGCGAGGTGAACGGGCGCATCGTCAGCGACCTGCAGCGGCTGGGGGCGCCGGCCGTCGGGATCTGCGGACGCGATGGCAACACCTGCACTGCGGAACCGCTGCTCAGCCCGGCCGGACTGGGACAGGTCGGCATCGTCGGCCAGATGGACCCGGCGCTGATCAGGCTGCTGCTGGATGGCCGCTACCTGCCGGTGGTGGCACCGGTCAGCCCCGGGCCGGACGGCTCGGACTACAACATCAATGCCGATATGTTCGCCGGCTCGCTGGCAGCCGCGCTCGGCGTCGATGAGTACCTCGTGCTGACGGACGTGGACGGCCTGTACCGTAACTGGCCGGATGAAGGCAGCCTGGTGGACGGCATATCTGCGGTTGAACTTGAGGGCCTGCTGGCGGACGGCATCAGCGGCGGGATGATCCCGAAGCTCAGGGGCTGCATCGCCGCTGTGCGTGGTGGAGCCCGCACAGCGAGGATAATCAATGGCACGCGGCCCGAGGCACTGCTGGCCGCACTGGACGGAGCCGCAACGGGCACCGTGATCAGGGAGAAGCAATGACAACGAAGACGAAGCGCAGCACAGCCGAGCTGCTGGCAATGGACCAGCAGAACTACCTGCCGGTCACGAAGCGCCAGCCGCTGGCGCTGGTGCGTGGCAGCGGTTCGCGTGTGTGGGACAGTGATGGAAAGGAATACATTGACGCCCTGGCTGGCATCGCAGTGAACAGCATCGGGCATTGCCATCCGCATATGGTGGAAGCGGTCCGGCGCCAGGCCGGAGAGCTGATGCACATCTCGGCCTTCTACGTGAGCGAGCCACAGGTGGAACTGAGCCGCCGCCTCGTTGAGCTCTCCGGGATGGAGCGGATCTTCATCGGCAACAGCGGCATGGAGGCAGTTGAGTGCGCGCTCAAGCTGGCACGGCGCTTCGCCCACAGCCGCGGGCGCGGTGGCACCGTGCTGGCCTTCGAAGGCTGCTTCCACGGACGCAGCCTGGCACAGGTCACCCTCGGCGCGGAGAAGTACCGCCAGGGCTATGACCCGCATCCGGCCGGCTACCAGCGTGTGCCCTTTGCTGACCTCGATGCGCTGAAGGCGGCGATCACGGATGAGGTCGGCGCAATCATCCTCGAGCCCGTGCAGGGTGAGGGTGGCGTGCGGCCCTTCCCGGCGGAGTTCCTGCAGGCCTGCCGCGCACTGTGCGATGCCAACGACATGGCCCTCGTATACGACGAGGTGCAGTGCGGCATCGGGCGCACCGGACGCTGGTTCGGGCATGAGCACAGCGGGGTGAAGCCGGATGTGATGGCGCTGGCCAAGGCGCTGGGCGGAGGATTCCCGATCGGGGCCTGCCTGTGCAATGGCCGCGTGCGCGAGGCCGTCCAGTATGGCGACCACGGCACGACCTTCGGTGGCAATCCGCTGGCCTGCAGTGCCGCGCTGGCAACGCTTGAGGTGATCGACTCCGAGCAGCTGGTGGAGCGTGCAGCCGAGCAGGGTGCGCGCGTGATGCAGCGCATCCGCACGGAAATGCAGGGCAGCCCGCTCGTTAAGGATGTGCGAGGGCTGGGCCTGATGATCGGCGTCGAGCTGAGCTTCAAGGGCGCGGATGTCGTCAGTCGCATGCGTGAGCAGGGCGTGCTGTCCAACTGCACCGCCGATACGGTGATGCGCCTGGTGCCGCCGCTGAACATGCCGGAGGCCGACCTTGACCGCGTGGTGGACGTGCTGCTGGAGTCAATCAAGGAGATTGGCAATGGATGAGCCTGGCGAACGCAAGCTGAAGGTGGCGGTGGTCGGTGCCAGCGGCTATACGGGCAGTGAGCTGGTGCGCATCCTGCTTGGGCACCCGCAGGCCGAATTTGCACTGCTGACAGCCGGCGGCAATGCCGGACGGCGTTTCTCGGAACTGCATCCGCAGTTCAACGGCGTGGTGGACACCGTGCTGGCTGACAACTCCGCGCTGGCGAACGCTGAGCTGGACTACATCTTCCTCGCCCTGCCGCACCGCGTCAGCATGGACTTCGTGGCCGGCCACGACCTGGAGCGCACACCGGTGATCGACCTGTCCGGCGATTTCCGCCTGGCGGACGCCGCAACATATGAGGACTGGTACGAGCATGCGCACAGCTGCCCGGCGCTGCTGGACAGCGCGGCCTACGGCATGAGCGAGCTCAACCGTGAGCGGATCCGGGATGCGAGGCTGGTTGCCAATCCGGGCTGTTACCCGACATCGGCGATCCTGCCTCTCACACCACTGCTCCGCGCAGGACTGATTGAGACCGCCGGGATCATCATTGACAGCAAGAGCGGGGTGAGCGGGGCCGGCAACAAGCCCAAGCCCAACCTGCACTTCCCGCAGCTGCATGGCAACTTCAGCGCCTATGGCCTGGCTTCGCACCGCCATACGCCGGAAATCGAGCAGGCGCTGGGCCGGGCCGCCGGTGGCGATGTGACCCTGCAGTTCACGCCGCACCTGCTGCCGGTTAGCCGCGGGATCCTGTCCACGATCTATGCGCGACCGAAGCCGGGCGTCAGCCAGCAGGCAATCGACGATGCACTGACTGAAGCGTACGGCGCGGAGCAGTTCATCCGCCTGCGCAGCATCCCGCCCAGCCTTGCCGATGTGCGCGGCAGCAACTTCTGTGACATGCATGCGAAGCTGGACCAGCGCAGTGGCAACCTGCTGATCGTTTCCGCAATTGACAACCTCGTGAAGGGCGCGGCCGGGCAGGCCGTGCAGAACATGAACATCATGGCCGGACTGCCGGAGGGCAGCGGCCTCGGGCAGGTGGCCCTCAGTCCCTGAACAAAGGACGGCTTTAAATGTCTATGCAGATGGAAATCAATGACACCATATCCGGCGTGAAGGGCTTCAGCGTCTGGGGTGCGCATGTCGGCATCAAGAGCAAGCGGCGCGACCTCGGGCTGATCCTTTCCGAACAGCCTGCCAATGCCAGCGCAGTGTTCACCCTCAATGAGGTGGTGGCCGAGCCGGTCAAGCTCAGCCGCCGGCATATCGCGGACGGGCTGGTGCAGGCCGTAGTGGTCAACGCCGGCAATGCGAATGCTTGCACCGGTGAGCAGGGCCGGCAGGGCGCGGAGGCAATGGTCACCGCCACCGCCGAGGAACTCGGCATCGAGCGTGAGCTCGTGATCGTGGCCAGCACCGGCGTGATCGGCCAGCGCTTCCCCACCGACAAGGTGGTGGAGGGCATCCGCGTGAATGCGCGCAAGCTCAGTGAGAAGAAGGCCGCCAGTCACTTCCTCGCCAATGCGATCCTGACGACGGACACCTTCCCGAAGGAGGCCGCGCGCCGCTTCAGCGTCCAGGGCCGCGAGGTCCTGCTGGCCGGCGTTGCCAAGGGCAGCGGCATGATCCACCCGAACATGGGCACCATGCTGAGCTTCATCGCCTGCGACATCGCGATCTCCCAGCCGCTTTTGGACTCGCTGTTCCGCGAGGCGGTGGGCCGCAGCTTCAACATGATCACCGTCGATGGCGATACCTCCACTAACGACATGGCGCTCGTGATGTGCAACGGCATGGCGGGCAATGTGGAGATCAGCTCCGTCGACAGCCCGGGCTATGAGGAATTCCGCACGGCGCTGTTCAGCATGACGGAGGACCTCGCCAAGCTGATTGTCAGCGATGGCGAGGGGGCCACCAAGTTCATCGAGTACCGCGTGATCAACGCGCCGGACGAGGAGGGCGCACGCCGCATGGTGCGCACGATCTCCGACAGCTCATTGGTTAAGACGGCGATCTTCGGCCAGGACCCGAACTGGGGCCGCATCCTCGCTGCCGCCGGACGCAGTGGGGTGGCCTTTGAGCAGGAGAAGGTGGACTTAAGCATCGGTGCCGAGGAGGTCTACCAGGTGGCGCGCAATGGCAAACCGACCGGGCAGGACCTGGCGCAGGTGCGCGAGGCGATGCATGAGCAGCATCTGACGGTGATCGTCAACCTGAATGCGGGTAGCGCCGAGGCCACCGGCTGGGGTTGCGACCTCTCCACCGGCTACGTCAAGTTCAACTCACACTACACGACCTGAAGCGCGGCTGGTCAGCCCTCGAGGCTGGCCAGGCTGCGCATCTCCTCGCCCCACTTCAAGAGCTGCCTGCGGCGCTCGCCGTCGTCGGTGTTCAGTGCGATCTTGCGGCCGCGGGAATCGAGCACCAGGCCGACCACGCCGCCACGCACCTTCTTCGACACTTCCTTGCCCATGCCCTCGCCGAAGTCGAACTTCTTCGTGGGCTTGACGGTGACCGTGGCTTCCGCGCCGACGGTGAAGTCCGCGAACAGCTTCATCTCGCCGAACTTCATCGCGCCGCTTTCCTCGGTGCCGTCGTCAAACTTGATCGAGTAGTCGAAGCAGGGATCGCCGAAGCGGGCGGTGCCCTTGGCAGCCACCACCGTGCCGAGGTAGATCATGCAGTCGCGGTCGAACACCTGCTGCGCGGCGTCGCCATTCACCTGCGCCAGCACGCCGAGGTGCGGCATCATGAAGATGCTGTCCACGCCGAGGAAGGTGAAGCCCTCCGGCTGGAAGGCATCGATCAGCATGTGCATCGTCTGGTTGCGGCGCGGGGCATGGCTCAGCACGCCGCCGGAACCGACCAGCAGGTCGAGGTTCATCATCTTGATGAAGGTGTCCTCCTCGGCGGCGCCGGCGAAGGCCTCATCCAGTGACTTGACGCGCTGCACGCCCTTCAGGCCCGTTGCCAGGAGCTTGTGCTGGTCGAAGCTGAGGCGTAGCGCTTCACGCGCCAGGGCCTGCTCGATCACGAGGCTGCGCAGCGCATGCGGGATCGTCGTCGGGCGGATCATCTTGTTCTTGATCGCGTCACGCAGTTCCTGCTCGTTCACGTCGAACGGCACCCAGCGCATCACGTTCTCCCAGCCGGCTTCCGCCATCACGTTGGAGATGGAGTAGCTCATGCCGAGGTTGGCGGACACGCTTCGGTTGAACAGGCGCTCCTCCACGCCGGGGGAGGTCTCCACTTCGTAGCTGGAGAACACGTCGGTGGTCGCGCCGCCGATGTCAACGCCGACCACGTTCATCTTGTTCAGGGTGGCGATGGTCTGAATGATGTAGCCCATCGCGGCGGGCGTCGGCATCACGGGTGCGCCGACCCACTTGAGCAGCTTGTCATATCCCGGAGCCTGTGCCATCACATGCTCCTCGAACAGGTCCTGGATCTTCGCGCGCGCCGGCATCAGGTTCTCCTCCTCCAGCGTCGGGCGCAGGTTCGGCACCGGGAACAGCGCCACCATCTCCTCGGGCTTGCCGTCCTTGCCGATCACGACCTGCTTCTTCTCGTCCTTGCGCTGGAAGGCCAGCTCGACCTCGTCCTTGGCATCCTTGTTGCCGGCGTAGATCACCGGCAGCTGGAAGCTGTGCCCAAGGCGCGGGCGCGGGTCGGCGGCAGCGATCAGCTCAGCCATCTCGGCCACGTGCTTGGTGGTGCCACCGTCAACGCCGCCGGACAGGAGGATCATGTCCGGGCGCAGGCGGCGGATGCGCTCGATGCGCTCATGCGGCAGGCGGCCGTCGTTGCTCGCGAGGATGTCCATCACGATCGCGCCGCCACCGAGTGCCGCACGCTGTGCACTCTCACCGGTCATCGCCTTGACCACGCCGGCCACCATCATCTGCAGTCCACCACCGGCGGAGCTGGTCGAGATGTAGATGTCGACGCCGTCATTGCCATCGGCAGGAGAAACGAATGGCAGCACGGTCGGATCCCGGTTCGGATCCTCGAGTGCCTTCCAGTCGATGATCTTGCGGCCACTGAGCTCCTCGAGCTCCTGCATCGCGTTCAGCACGCCCTGGGTCACGTCCTCGAAGGGTGCCTCCACGGTGGTCGGTGCCTCGCCGCGGAATGTCTGGCGGTAGCCATCGGCCTTCCGCTCGATCATGATTGCCTTGGTAGTCGTTGAACCGCAGTCCGTCGCTACGATCACATCCAGTTTGCGCTCAGCCATCTAGTGCATTGACTCCTGCTAGTGTTGCAAAGGAGACATTATACTTGCTGAAATCGACTGGCTGAACCTATGAAACGGCCGTGAAACAAGAAGGACCGGCCCGTTATTCTCGTAACTATTCCACGTATGTGGCGTAGTAGCCGTGTATCGGCAACAGCGAGTCCCAGCAGATCACGGGACGCCCGGCGACTTCAGCAATGGTTGGATTGCTGCGCAGCCCTGCCGTCTGGAGGGGGTTGACGGTCTCATATGTCCATGTGCCGTCAGTGCCAGCAGGAGTGCTGCTGCGGCGGTAGATGATTTCATAGCCTGAAGTGATGATGTAGCAAACTGCCGGATTGCCATTGATGATTCCTGCAGCGGCATTGCCGAAGATTTCAGCCGATTCGAGCGCGGACAACTCAGACCAGTCCGCCGGGTTGGCTCCGGTGGCAGTTGTGCTGCGGCGGAAGAGCACCGTATTCGGGTCTGCTGCCACGTAGGCTACGGCAGGCTGGCCGCCTGCCATCAGCAGGACCGGGTCGCTCAAGGAGTAGTTCACGGATTCCAGCTGCACCTTCCCGAACCAGTCCTCGAACCCGTCACCGTCCACACCGGCACTGCGCCTGTAGGAAAGCGCACCTGGACCATCGGAATACGTGACAGCCGGATTTCCACCCACTTCCGAGATATCCAGGAAATCTCCTTCATCAGCCTGCAGTGTACGCACGACGAACCAGTCCGATGCCTGGTCACCGAAGGCGTCACTGCTCCTCGCGTAAAAGATCCCATCCAGGTCAACATTCCTGAAAGCGATTGCCGGCTTTCCGCCTGATTCAACCAGGCTGGGATTGCTGCCGGTACCGGCCGCATCGTCCACTGTCACCGGCGAGGGCCAGTCAGACGCAAACTGCCCATTTGCCGTATCACTCCTGAAGTAGAGCAGCCGCTCCGGGTCGGTCTCACGGCAGACGATAGCCGGGTGGCCACTGACAATTGCCGCGTCCAGCTTCAGCTCCAGCTTGCCCTGGTAAACACGTACGCTGGTCCAGTCAGTCTGGTCAATCCCAAGGCTGCTGCTGCTGAAGGCAAAGCGCAGTTCTGGGTCGCCAACGGGTGGGGTGCGCATGTAGGCGACCGCCGGCCGGCCTTCAACTTCCAGCACAACCGGTTCAACACCTGAATTGATGTTGTCATCGTAGACAGTGTACTGCCAGCCGACGCGGTCCGTCGCCAGCACCAGCATGACGACGTTCAGGCTGTCACCACCGGCTGCAATCACCGCCACATGGGCGTTGCCAGCCGCTGAGAGGTTCTCTTCGTCGCTGAGGTCCACACTCATGCTGCTTTCAGTCGGGCCGCTGATCTCCCAGCGCCCGGTGGAATAATTGGCAACGGCGATCCAGGCTTCACTGCCGGCCGGGATTGTCAGCAGGGCCTGCACGTTCACCAGTTGCGCATTGCCCGGAGTCAGCTGCCAGATGCCCCAGCTCGGGTCCTGCAGGGTGGAGAACAGTTCCAGTTCGGTGCCATCCACCGCTGCGCTGCCTGATTTCATCAGGAAGTCTGCACCGTTGATCTGTGTGTTGACAGCGATGCTGGATCCACGGTCAATGGGCAGGGCGGGCAATGAGTCGGCGGCGGGGGCAACCCTGCCTCGGACCTGCCCGGTGCCAGCACCCGGTCCGGCACAGGAGTCCAGCAACATGGCACCCAGGCAACAAAAAAGGAATATGGCAACTCGCATTGGCACTCCGGGCTTTCCAGCCACTGGCGCCCAGTATAGCTGAAGCGAAAAAACAGCTGAACCTGCACCGGCCAGAGAACGCGGCAATGTAGTCCCGCCCCGGGTTATTGTTCCCGGACCGCGTATTGCAGCTGGCCATCCATGTCCACATATGCCACTGCAAGCCTGTCCGCGATTACGGCAGCGCGGATTGCCTTGAACACCACGGGATCGCTGGGTCCATTCACAACCTGGTTCCAGTCGGATGGGTTGCCTCCCGTCGCCGTGCTGCTGATGACGAATCGCATGGTCTGCTTCACCGGGTCGTAGTAATGGACAAGGGGTTTGCCTGACACGGACGTGAGTTCCAGGTCAGTGGAGTCCGGGTCATAGGGCATGATGCTGGATGCATCCGGCCAATCCGCCACTGCCGCTCCATCGCTGGAGGCGGCCCGCACGTACATCAGCTCACTATCCGTTTCGTTGATAAACATGATGGCGGGGTGTCCGTCGATGACATGCAGGCTGGCGGGCCAGTTTGCCGCGCCGTACTGCGGGAAGGAGATCACATTCTCCCAGTCTGAGCTCGCTGCGCCATCCACGCTGCCGGACAGCACGTAATGCAGTACCTTGTCGGGGTAGCTCTGGTACAGGATCGCCGGACCGGAAGCGGTTTCCACCATCCCATGCACGTAGAGCACATTGTCACTGCTGGCAACCATGGCCTGTCCGTTCCATGCGTCCGGGTTCACACCGGTGGCCGAGCTGGCCCGGGAGTAGTAGATCGCATAATTTGGTTCAACGTTCCAGTTAAATGTCTCAAAGCAGATTGCAGGCTGTCCGGAGACCTCGGCAAGCTGCGGTCCCGTCATCATCCCGAGCTGAGCCGCCTTTGTATCGAAATTGAAGCGGCCTGTCCAGCTTCCATCAGCCGAGCGGTAGGCGTAGTGGAAACTGTCGGTAACACCTGTGTCGTAGAGCACCGCCAGCATGCCACCAAGCATCGCCCGGTCCCGCAGCGCCGCCAGGTTGCCTGAGAAGAACTCCTGGTAATCCCAGGTTCCCTGACCGTCGACGGATTCGCCCGTCGCGATCCACATCTCCTCATTGCTGTCCGGCACTTCGACCGTGAACAGCAGAGGCTTGCCGTCCACGCTGAGCAGGTCATGGATGCGGGCCTGGTACGGTCCGAGATTACTGACTTCCGTGACGATCCAGTTGCTGGCATCCAGCTGCAGTGCCAGCCTGGAGACGGACAGGGAGGTGGGGTGGGCCACCGCCAGCGCCACGAAGACCCAGCCCTGCGGCGAGGCATTGAGGTTGTCATTCAGTGCCAGTTCGATCTCGCCAAGCGCGAACATGCCCGCCGGGTCCCAGCTGCCGGTGTGGAAGTTGGCAACAGCCAGCAGGAACTCGCCGCCGCTGATTGCCGCCAGCTGCATGCCCAGGCTGCTTACCGGCTCCGAACCGGACTCCAGTGCCCAGACAGCCCAATCGATCGAATCAGCGGCCGGCTGCAGGCTCAGGCTTGTCCCGACAGCAGATGCGCCACCTGAAGCGAGCAGGAACTCACTGCCATCCAGCCCGTCCATCATGCCGCCGGATGGGGCCAGGTCAGCCGGTACGGCAGGCAGCTCGGCCAGCAGTTCCGCGATGCCCGGCGGGTCCGGTTCATCATCGGGTGGTGTGACTGGCCCGGAATTGCCGCTGCGACAGGCAGTCAACGCGGCTGCCAGCACGGGCAGGAGGAACATTGCCAGCAGCCTACGGTCCTGCTTGCCGATTATCGGGAAGTATCCACTCATGGCATCACCTGGTCCGGATGTCTGTTAATGGCAGGATACCCCCGAATCGCAATTCGTGCATTCCTGCACAGGCCATCCAGCCTAATGGCGGTTCAGTCCAGCAGCACGGCGTACTTGAGATATGTGTCGCCGGCATCGGTGAAACTGATCACCGGGCGGCCGGCCACGACCGCCAGGTCGAGTTCCTGGATGTTTCCGCTTGCTTCGTATACGGTGTCGCGTGGCCAGCCAGCCTGGCCATTGCCTGTGCCTGCTGAGTCCGCGCTGCGCCTGTACATGAGCCGGCTGTTGTCAAAATCCGTGTAGGCCACCGCCGGATTGCCGTTCACAAGCGTCGCGCTCAGGTGGATGTTGACGTTGAAATCACCTTCAAGAAAGACATCGTCACTCCACTCCTCCGAGTCGGTTCCGTCCTGAGTGCTGCTGCGGATGTAGTGCAGGCTGCGTGTCATGAAGTCCGTGTGGAACACCGCCGGATTGCCATCGGCAACCAGCAGGCCGACGGCACCGATCGGATTGAGGCTGGCATCCACCATGGCTGTCGAATTCCAGTCCGCCGGTCCGGATCCGTTCGGGCCCAGGCTGCGCTTGTAGTTAATGGAATTGCCCTCCGTATCCTGGTAGGCAATGGCGGGGTTACCGTTGACAGTTGCCAGCACTGGATAGCGTCCCGTGGGGGATGTGGAATCAACTGTGCGCACCGTGGTCCAGTCACCTGACTGGTCCCCGAGCTCTGTGCTGCTGCGGGCATACTTCAGTGAGTCATTGCTGAAGTCGTAGTAGGCGATGGCCGGGTTGCCGTTGATCACCGCCATCGATGCTTCCCTGCCGACCTCTCCATCGGTGTCGACAACCACCCTGTCCTGCCAGTTGCTTTCTGTACGGCCCAGTGCATCAGTGCTGCGGACGTATATCAGTTCGCCGGCAGAGCTCTCATGGTATGCGATGGCCGGATGTCCTGCAATGATCGCAGTGGAGATGGAGGCACCGGCAGCGGCACCGTCGTGCACCACGGTGTATTCCCAGTCATCCGGGTCAATCCCCAGTTCCGTGTCACTGTAGGCGAACAGCAGGTCGTAGTCCGGGCCACCCTTGGCCCGGCGGTAGGCAATAGCCGGCTTGCCATCCACCTCCAGGATGCTGCTTTCGCGGCCCGTGCCGCTGCGGGCATCAACGGTGACAACCTGCCAGCCGGTCCGATCCACTGACATGATCAGCCTGACGACGTTCAGCTGGCTTCCGCCTGCCGCCAGCACGGCGATGTAAGTGTCGCCATTGACTGAACGGTGGCTGGCATCCTCAAGCGGGATCGTCACGCCACTCTCATGCGGCCCGCTGAAGCTCCAGCGGCCGGTGCTGTAGTCGGCGACTGCAACGTAGGCATGGTTGCCGGCGCTGATATCAAGCAGCAACTGAACTTCCTTCAATGCATCAGTGCCGCCATTGAGTTTCCAGATTCCCCATGATGGCGACTGTGCCGTTGAAAACAGCTCCAGCTCGTTTCCGCCAACATTTGCATTTGTAGTCTTGGAAAAATACTGTGAACCGGTGAGCTCAGAATCGATCTGCTCACTGGCCCGCCTGCCTGCGGGAATCGGTGGCAGCTGTTCAACTGGTACTTCAAGTGCGGATAGATCCTGCTTATCAGCATCCTCCAGGGGAGAGCTGCAGCTGCCCAGCAGCCATGCAGCCAATACAAGCAGCAAGATGGCAGTTTTCATGGTGATTCTCCTCATTGCCATCGGCCCGTTTCAGTCAGGCGCGGATTGATTAAAGCTTAACAGAACACTGCAGATTGAAACACCCACTACTCAGTCCAGCAGCACCGCGTAATACAGGTCATCGTGCGTGCTGTCCATGCTGTTGCGGTAGAAACAGACCACTGGCCGGCCGGCTACTTCAGCCATGTCTATGTCGAAGGCATTGGAGTCATCATCGTTCTCGAACACCATCGATGCCGGCCAGTCGCCCAGAGTCTCGTTGCCATTCGCTGCCGTGCTGCGTGAGATCCAGACATCGTCCGTGTCCCCGTCCCGGTAGGCTGCCGCGGGGAAGCCGCCCACGATCGCAGCTGCGCCGAAGTACTGCAGGTTGCCTGCACTGTTCACCGCTGCCTTGTTGTCCCAGTCCGGCTTGCTTTCGCCCGTCGTGCTTGTGAAGCAGCTCTGCCAGTTCAGTGCATCGGTCGCCGTGACATGTATAAGCCCGGGATGCCCGTCCGCCCACAGCAGGCCGACCGGGCTGAGCAGGCTGGCCGAGCCGCCGCCCTGCAGCAGGTTGACGTACTGGATCCAGTCCACCGGACCGTCCCCGAGCACGCTGGTGCTGCGCAGGTAGCTGACCCGGTCGTTGGCATAGTCGTAGTAGCCGATCGCCGGGTTGCCGCCGACCACCATGAGCTGCGGGTAGTAGCCGGTGTCACCGCCGGATTCGATCGCGCGCTCATGCCAGTCCGCGCCGTCCATCCCGTCGGCACTGTCGCTGTACGCATAGCGCAGTTCATCAAAGCTGCCCGCCACCTGGTAGGCGATCGCCGGCCGGCCGTCAACCTCTGCCAGTGAGCTGCCCTCACCGGCGCGGAAGTCATTGTCAACTTCCACGGCTGCCGCCCAGTTCGCCGGGGCCTTGCCATGCACGGTGCTGCTGCGCACGTACTTCAGTGTCAGGCTGTCGCCATCCTGGTAGGAAACTGCCGGGTTGCCACCGATCAGCGCCAGGTCGGGATTGGATCCCCCGGCCGGACTGTCATTGATGGCGATGCTGAACCAGTCCTCCGGGTACAGGCCCAGCTCAGTCAGGCTGTAGGCATAGACGAGCTCTGCAGTGGTCGGACTGAGGTAGCGCCTGGAGATGATCGCCGGCCTGCCGTCAACTTCGGCGATGCGGCACTGGCGGCCGACGTCACCCTCAGTCACGACAGGGAAAACATGCCAGCCGAGCTTGTTCACAGTGGTTGTCAGGCTGTTGGCAATGATCTTTGATCCGCGCGTGGCGACCACTGCGATGTAGACATTCTTGGCCGGGGAGGAGTGCTTGAACAGGTCCACGTTGATGGTCTGCACTCCGTCGGCAGCCGCAATGAAGTCCCAGCGTCCCGTTTCATAGTTGGAAATGCCGATGTATCCGCTGTCCTCCGGCCCGAGCACAAGCTCCGGGCTGACCTCCAGCAGGGCATCATTTGTGGGCGGGAACTGCCAGATCGCCCAGGCTGTTACGAAGGCATTGGACTGCAGGATAGCGACTTCATTTGAGACCTGCACCCGCGGAGGGCCGGTGGAATCGATGAAGTCACTTCCATTGATCCTATTGTCGTAGGGCTCAGATGCAATGCGGTCCTCGGGCAAGGGAGGCAGGCCGGGCAGCTGGGTACCGTGCCCCCCCGCGCGATGGGTTTCATCTATCAATTCACTACCCTGCTGGGAGCAGGACGAGAGACATGGCAACAGCAACAGAAAAACGATAACGAGCAGTCTCGGCTTCATATGCAACTCCCTGGATGTCGATCAGACCGACTTGCCTTGAGGGGGCATTATAGCCCAGTGCCTGGCTGGCCATGCCATCGCGGCATGCTTCGTTGCTCAGTCTGACTTGTTGCCAGAATCCTGCTTGTCGCCTGCCTGCTCAGCATCAAGTTCGGCCTGACGGGCCGCCAGCACTTCCTCACGCGTACGGCTGGCGCGCTGCTCGATCTGCTGCCTGAGTTGTCATCGCATTGTGGAGCTTCAGCACAAAATCAGGGGATACGTGATCTCCAACACATGCCAATGCACGCAAGATTGGAAATCTGATCATTGGTGGAGCTGAAGAAGCATGAATGATTTGTAAGTACGACTATACAGATAGTAAAAGAACACATTGTGGCAGACTACCATTCCTTAAGACCTTCAATCTTGTAGTGAAATGGCTTGTTCTTTAAGTATCCCCTGTAACTGATTGTTACTCTGTACACTGCTCCTGGTTTTTCGAATACCAGCAACTGAGCTTCGCTTGCTCCACCATTTTCATTGTTATTGGAAAGCAGTTTCCAGCCAGAATCAGTTAGATTTGCGGTGACATCGCTAAGTACATTGATATGATTTTCAGTAGTCGTAAATGCTATCTCCCATAATCCATTTTCGCCAGCCGCTACATTCCGCGGTACTTCAGTGACATATTCGCGAGATCCGTCATAAGTATCCACAAAAGTTCTTTCTGCATCTGCTGGTGGCATCAGTTCCGAGATCGGCCAGGATGAGGGCAGCACAACTGGTGATCTGGAATGCTGGTTGGAATTGCAACTTATCAGAAGCAGAATTTGCAGAACCAGAAGGTGAATAATGTAACTACTACTTCGCATAGTTCGAGCTTTTTATCTTACCCTGCGAGCAGCAGGACTTCTGAAGTGTATTCCGCTTCAATCCATGTTCGGAGAAACTACTGACCAGAGTTACCCAGACGCTATCTACTGCAGCACGGATATCAGATCAGTCAGATTTGTTGCCAGAATCCTGCCCGTCGCCTGCCTGCTCTTCATCAAGTTCGGCCTGACGGGCCGCCAGCACTTCCTCCCGCGTACGGCTGGCGCGCTGTTCGATCTGCTGCAGCAGGTACTCGATGCTGTAGCGCTTCTCGAGCGCGCTTTGCAGCTTGCTGAGCTGCTCGGGGGTGATGTAGCCAACGCCGAGCTTCATCATCAGCCAGCGCATGAATTCGTAGCTGAGGTCATGCAGCGGCTCGACGATCTTCACCAGCTGGCTGCCGGTGAAGTTGAGGTGCCTGTGGCTCTCGATCCAGAGGATTGCGGGCGTGCTCATCCCGCGGCGGTCGATGATCTCCGCAATGTTCTGCAGCACATCCTTCTCCTCAGCGCTCAGGCTGTCCTCGGAGAATTCCTCGATCGCGAAGGCATAGCGCAGCCAGGCCATGATGCTCCTTGGCTTCTCCTGCTGCTCCAGCTCCGCCTGCGGCTGTTCGTTGTCAGTCACCACTGCGATTATATCCGTGGACCCCACAGCCGCCCCGTCCGTGACAGAAAAGCACAATGGCCCCTTTGGGAGGGCCATTGCGGGTGTACTAAAGGCTTATGCGAATAGGATGGTTATGCGTGGTTACATGGGCATCAGGCCCGTCATCGTGGCGGAGAGGGCGGTGCGCACTTCCTCGGCGGCACCGAAGCTGAACAGCCCGATCACGGTGATCACTGAGACCACCACGAGTACCGCGATTGCCATTTTCTGGATCGTTTCGATGCCGCTTTCCCTGTTGCTGTTCATGACTCTCTTCTCCTTGATGGAATGCGGTCCGGGATTTCCCAAACCAGTTGGGATACCCCGGGCCGCTGGAGTCTAAACAGTTCTCAGGAAATATTCTCTACAGGCTTCGGATTCGCCGCATAATCCACCCGCTTGAGCGGCAGGCTGCTGCGATCCAGCTCGGTCGGCTCAGCCTCCTCGGCTTCACCGGCGCTGTTGATGCCACGGTGGAATTCACCGCTCAGCACATAGCCCGAGCCATAGTCATTGCGCTGCGAGAATACGGTGATGTAGTAGATGCCGGGCGTCAGCCAGGCGTCGACGTTCTCGTAGCGGCCGTAGCCCTCGGAAGCGTCGATTTCGTAGCGGTCGTCCTCCAGCGTGAGGTCGAGGTCGCCACTGCGGTAGTCGTCAACGGCCATCGTGATGTGCACGGTGCCGGACTGGCGCAGTTCGAAGTAGAACTTGTCAACATTGTCACCGTAACCGCCGCAGTAGCCGTCCACTCCGTAGAACGGGAAGGACGGGATGTAGTCCGCGTAGTAGTCGGTGTCATTCGGTTCGTTCTCGTAATCCCCCGAGGGATTGCGCGGTGGGACTTCAATTGTCGCCCTGCAACCTGCAAGGACACTCAGGGTGGTCAGAATCGCCAGAAGATATGCATACTTCATGGTCGCTCCTCTTTTCGATGTGCAGCCAGCTTGGCCACCATGCGCTGAGACGGATCGAGTTGCCAGAAGTTCATTGCACCATATTAGTTATTCTGATTGGAATAACTGGCCAGGGTTGTGTGTTCAGGGACTGTCCGGGCCAGGGGCGCCGAGGCAAAGCAGCTTACCGCCGGTGTTCACCAGCAGGTCTCCGTTGTCCATGATTGCCGGCATTGAGCCGATCCAGCCCGGCACGCTGTCATGCGAAAGCACCTTGCCATTCCCATCCATCCGGCAGATGCTGAAGATCCCACGGGAGTTCGCATGGTAGACCACGCAGACCGTATCAGTGGAATCCACGAAGATCGTGCCGCCGGACAGCGCGAGCGCCGTTGTGTCATTTGTGAAGGGAAGCGGTTCACTGAAAAGGACCTCTCCCTTGCCATCCAGTCTGGCAATTTCAATCACCTGTCTGGCGGCTCCATGGCCTCCGCTGATGGCTTCCATGTTGGTGATTGGCAGCACTAAGTCACCGGACTCCATGATTGCCGCATCCTCCAGCACATTAATGAAGCCGATCCTGCGATCCCAGATGACCTGGCCTTCAGGCCGCTTGCTCCAGGTGCGGATGCCGTCATTGAATGACAACCAGTCAATTGCCCCGTTGGCGGACATCTGTGAACTGAAATCAGGAGTATGCTGGAAGATGACCTGCCCGTTGACTGGATTGAACAGTGAGTCCAGCGGGGCAGCCGGCAGGCTCTCCTTCCAGATGATGGCGGCATTGCGACTGCCCACAAGTTCCCGGCTGGCATACTGGCCGTGACTGGGGTCGTCAGGACCGAGCTGGTGTACGCTGATTTCGATCCCATCCTGCTCAATGATCATGCGCTCCAGGCCGAGCGGCTCCTCGCTGATCAGGCTGCCTGTGCTGTCAATGATGGCCTCGCTGTCGGCATCGACATAGTCCACGCCTTCCTCGCTTTCCTGCTTGCCGAGTTCCAGCCGCAGCTTGCTATTGTCCTGAAGTTCCGGCCCGCTGCAGATCCAGCGTCCCGGTTCGTAACTGGCCTGCAGTTCGCCAAGCGGGCTTACGAACCACACCCAGCCCTGGAACTCGCGCGGATCCCTGCGGCTGGACTTGCCCTCCACAAAATCCGTCGCGTTGTCAGAAGATGTTGCCAGCACCACGGTTCCGTCCTCCAGCAGCAGCGGGCCACCGGCCAGCGCACCGGCATACTGCCTGGCCCAGGCCACCTGGCCGGCGGTGTCCAGCGCCACGAGTACCGTGGACTTCGGGGCGAGGTCCAGAGCACCATGGGACGACTCAAGCAGCATTTCCGAGGGACCCTTTTCCTGCAGAAGCTCCAGCTGGCGCGGGTCCAGAGCCTGGCCGGGTTCAGGTTCTGCCAGCAGGCTAGTCCAGGCAATGAATGAAACTCCGTCGCTGTTCACCGCCACATCTGAAATCCGGTTGTAGCGGCGGTATAGGTTGTAATCGCCCCAGTTGTTCAGCTTGCTTTCCCAGCGCAGCGCGTATGCGTCATGGAAGCGACCGGAGAAGTAATGCTGCGGTCCGGAGCCGTTGCGCGCCTTTTCCCAGATACTGGGACTGGGGTCATGCGGGGTGTAATCCGCAAACTTGCCATGGCTGTCCCTGCACCCCGCCAGCATGATGGCAATCATCATCAGCAACGCGAACCCAGTACCAGGCAATTCGCGCAAAAAAGGACAGGCAACGGGAATCTCTCTTCCGGCTGCCTGTCCGTATCGTTTCATCACTTGCCTGATCAGTCGAAGCTGACCTTCGGCGCCTCGCGGGCGGCCTCGTTCTCCAGCTCGAAGTACTCCGCCGGGCGGCAGCCAGCCATGCCGGCAACCAGGTTGCTCGGGAACTGCTGCTGCAGGGTGTTGTAGCCGCGCACTACATCGTTGTAATGCTGGCGGGAGTAGGCGATCTTGTTCTCGATGCTGGCAAGCTCCTGCTGCAGCATCAGGAAGTTCTGGTTGGCCTTCAGGTCGGGATAGGCTTCGCTCAAGGCGAAAATGCTCTTCAGTGCGCCGGTCAGCATGTTCTCGGCTTCCTGCTGGTCATGCACGCCGCTGGCATTCATTGCCATGTTGCGGGCCTGGATCACCTTTTCCAGCGTGTCCTGCTCATGCTTGGCATAGCCCTTCACCGTTTCCACGAGGTTCGGGATCAGGTCGTAGCGCTTCTGCAGCTGCACGTCCACCTGGCGCCAGCTTGACTCCACCCCGTTGCGCAGTCCGACGAGCTTGTTGTAGGCACCGACCAGCACGATCACGAGGATCACGACGACTACGAGGACGATTATCAGTGGCATTTGCAGGTTTCCTCCGTGGAATGGCGAGAGTTTAGCACTTGCGGTGCGACCTCATAAGTAATCAGACGCAGCTAAATTGCCAGCGGTTTTCTTGAACTGGCAAGCGCAGTCAACGTCTTGGCGATTGTGGAAGGGTTTCCGCAAAAGGAGCAGACATGAAGAAAGCAGGAATCACAATCGCCATAGCAATGGCAGGGCTGGTGCTGGTCAGCAACCAGGCCCTGTCCTACGGACAGCGCAAGGGCCCCGACCGGATCGGCGACGACCTCGACCGGGTGCTGCATGACCTCAGCGATGAGCGCAGCATGAACCGTTACGAGATCAACCAGCTGCGTGACGACCTGGCGGAGATCCGCTGGCAGCTCGCCGAGCTGGAGGACAACTGGCAGCCCGCCTGCAATGGGTGCGGGCACTGTGACTACTGCTCCTGGGGTGGCAACAGCCACCGTGACAACGGAAGATACGACAGCGACTGGAAGGACTACGGCAACGGCCGGCGCAGCCGGCACAGCGGTTACGGCAACTTCGATGGCTGGGGTGCCAACGCCCATATCGACTACGACCTCGGCGACTACGGCGAGCTGCACGTGCACGTCAGCAACGACTACCGTGGCAACGACTACCAGGCGGACTGGGTGATTGACAACGCATGGGGCGCCAACGCGCGCTTCGAGATCCAGCGCCAGGACCGCGGGGACATCTACGTCGTCGTCAATGACGACTACGGCCACCGCCGCTTCCGCCTCGACAAGGGCGGGCTCGGCAGCAAGGTCTACTACGACGGCGATCTCTGCCCGTCGGACGCCTGGGACAGCTACAAGCGCAAGCCGCAGAAGCAGTCCAAGCCCCGCTACAGGCACTGATCGGCTGATCCATCCTGCTGCCCCGTCCGGAAGCGTCCGGGCGGGGCAGTTCCTTTTTATCCGCATGCCCCCGCCGGTCGAATAGCTAGCAGTGGGCCAACCGCCCCGTTCATGGAGAAGGCAATGAGTTTTCCGCAGTATCTGACACGTGGCTTCCTGCTGCTCACGGCGCTCATCGCGCTGGCCGTCCCGGCCCGGGCCGAGGAAGTCAGCGGCAGCGACACCGGCGACGCGATCAACCGCATCCAGCGCAGGATCGAGGAGATGGCCGGCGTGCTGGCACTCAGCAAGACCCTTGATGAGGAGCAGACCCGCGCCCTGATTGACGACCTTGCTGAATTGCACAATGAGGTGAAGGAACTCAAGCAGGCCAACGAACTGCTGATGGTCGCCCTGCGTGAGGCCATCAGGCAGCAGGCTCAACAGCAGGCCCAGCAGGATCCGGTCCAACAGCAGCCGGTCCAGCAGGAACAGGCCCCGGCCCAGCAGGAAGCTGTCCCGCAGCAGGAGCCGGCCCAGCAACAGGAAGCGCAGCAGCCGGCCCAGCAGGAGCAGACACCGGTCCAGCAGGAAACTCCGCAGCAGGAACCCGTGCAGCAGCAGCCGGTACAGCAGGATCCACCCCAGCAGCCCGCCACTGATCCGGAGGCAGGCACGACCCAGCCGCAGAAGGTATATGACCAGTGGCAGCCCTACCTGGACTTCAAGCTGGAATCCACACCGCAGGATGCTACCTACAACGGCTGGGTGGCGGATTCCTCGATTGACCTGCTGTGGGGCGAGTACGGCCAGATGATCATCAAGGTCAACAACGGCTACACCGCCACATGGACCATTGAGAATTCCTACACCGGCACAGCTGATCCCAATATAGATACGAAGGCTGGTGGCGAGATCGTTGTGCAGATCCGTGATGATGAAGGCCTGCGGGAGTACTCCCTGCGCAACGGCGGCCTCGGTCCGATCTTCATGCGCTGGATCAGCGAAACGCCGGTTGCGGGCAACCCCGCCTGAGCCTGATGCGGGGAAATCCGTTGATAATCGTGAAACTTGACGGCAAGGCCTTTGGAGCCTAATATTTCCGCCATGGCCACGGCCGTCTACGCTGGAACCTTTGATCCGGTGACCTACGGGCATCTCGACATCATCAAGAGGGCCGGGCAGGTCTTCGACCGGCTGATCATCGCGACCACCGAAAGCCACTCCAAGAACCCGATGTTCTCACTCGCCGAGCGCATGGACCTGCTGCGCCAGAGTGTGGATGAGATCGACGGGAACATCCAGGTGGAGAGCTTCACGGGCCTGCTTGTGGACTTCGCCCGCCGGAAAGAGGCCAGCGTGCTCGTACGCGGTCTGCGGGCCGCCGGGGATTTTGACTATGAGTTCCAGATGGCGATGATGAACCGCGCGCTGGCACCGGAGATTGAGACGAGTTTCTTCGTCACGAATCCCAGCTACATGTTCGTTTCCAGCAGCCTGATCCGGGAGATCGCGGCAGCCGGCGGGCCACTTGATGAGTTCGTGACTCCGCTGGTCCGGGATGCTATAATTTCCAGATTAGGGTGAGTTCGGCTCAGTCCGTGCGCCCTGTCATTTTCTGAAGGTTGAGATTGAAATGCAGTCGAAGGACCCGCTGAATGAGATCGAACAGCTCCTTGATGAGCTGGAGTCGTTCGCGGAAAAGACCCCCTGGTACCTCGGCAACCGCATTGCAATCGGA
Organism: bacterium; assembly: GCA_020440645.1. Classification (GTDB taxonomy): domain Bacteria; phylum 4484-113; class 4484-113; order 4484-113; family JAFGCY01; genus JAHEFU01. The sequence continues at coordinate 22,727 of JAGRNR010000045.1, forward strand.
GACGAAGACTTCTTCAGAATCACCAGAAGCATCCGTGAGCTCCTGCCCCAGGAACTTTCGGAGGCCCGCAAGGTGCTGGAAAAACAGGACCTGATCCTCAAGAACGCCAAGGAGGAGCACAAGCGGATCATTGATACCGCTGAGCGCCGCCTGGAGGACCTTACAAATGAGGAACAGGTCGTGATCATAGCCAGGCAGCAGGCGGAGCATATCCGCGACAAGGCACGCATGGAAGGTGAAAGCCTCAAGCGTGACGCACTGCTGTATACCACTGAGCTGCTGGAGGACATGGAACGGCAGTTCGTGGAGACCGTGGAGACCCTCCAGAAGGGCCGTGCAATACTTGAATCCGAGATCGGAAAGAGTGTGCAGGCCAATATGGAAGCGGTCGAAGATGATGATTACGAGCCGCCGGCCCCTCCTCTCGAGGAAGGACAGGCGGAAACCGGGACGTAGGGCGTGTCAATTCCCGCGTCATGGGTATAAAATGATTGCGATGGGACGAAGCTAATGCCACAGTTTCACAGAGGTGTTGATATGCGAATCGGGAATTACAACCGCCTGCTGGCGGTTTTGGTGTTTGTCATTCTGGCTATCGGAGTGGCAAGCTGCGGTGGTGGAAGTGACCCGACTACCACCAATCCGGGCGAGATCAACGTAGGCAACAACAACCCGCCTGCGCAGGATTTCGATGGCCCGACGCAGTACGACGGCAAGCAGCAGCCTGGAACTGCGGATCCCTTCGATCCCTCCCAGCCGATCCAGCAGAGCCTGGGTTCGAACATCTTCGCCGTTCCGACCAACAGCACCAACAACGCCCAGCTGCTGGCAAAGAGCTTCTCTCCGGGCCAGAAGGTGGCCTTCGTGGCTGTGAACACGAACCCGGCCTACCTGGATGCCCACTACAACCCGGGCACCCAGAGCAGCCCGAACCTGCCCCAGTCGGCCTACTCCGTGAACGCGGACCTGGTCAGCAAGGGCACTTCCAACGTCAACTACACGCTTGCGGACCTTCAGGCCGAGACCCTGAAGTCCCTGGGCGATATCAACAGCTACGCCGGCATGGATTACAGCCATATCCCGATGAGCCCGACCGCCCTCTATGAGCGCGAGGCCTATGCGAATGGCAATGTCCCCTTCGCCGCGGACGACACCATCAAGAGCACCTCCGCCCTGCAGAAGGGTGAGGTCCGCTACTTCCTGGCTGCCGAGCCGACGATCCCGCCGCCGACGATCAACCCCGGTCCCGAGGATCCCGAGAAGGATGTCGAGGACCTGCAGTGGCCGCCCGAGTACCTCTACAGCCAGGCCGGCCGCCTCGTGTCGATCGGTTCGCACTGCTACATCTGGCTGACAACTGAGATCAACAACGGTACGCCGGACAATGTCCAGTACACCGAAGCCCGCCTGAACCGCATGGCCCGTGAGTTCGACACCGTGATCTTCCCGACCCTGACCGAGGCCTTCGGCGAGGTCCAGAACTACGACGAGCTCAATGTCTGGAAGGACCTTGACAAGAACGCGGTACTGACCGGTGACGACTTCGACACCAACGGCGAGCTGCTGACCGAGCTGCCGGGCGAGCCGGATACCAACCTCCGCTTCGACCAGCGCATCAACATCTTCATCCACAACTCCTTCAACCCCGGCGGTTTCTACACCTGGGGGATCAGCCAGGAGACTGCGGATGCACTGCGTGAGCAGGGTCGTGATGACCTGATCGAGCAGCTGGCCAACGTCGGCTCCACGCTCTACATCACCTCCGACAACTTCCCGAACAATGACGATTCCTGGGATGCCGCCTTCTCCGTGATGGCGCACGAGTTCCAGCACAAGCTGTATGCGGACAACGGCATGCCGACCCGCCAGCGTGACCCGAACGCCAACTTCAGCTGGCTGAACGAGGGTATGTCCCAGCTTTCGATCCACCTCTGCGGTTACACCGTGAACAGTGGCAAGATCGTCCCCTGGGCCATCACCAACCAGGTGGTGCCCTACCTGCAGGACATCCAGCACGTGCCCGTGCCGACCGACGGTAACCCGCAGGTTGACACCATCTCCCAGTACGGCGCAACCTTCATGTTCTTCCTGTACCTGTACGAGCACTACGAGCCCGGCATCGGCAAGCGTATCTACGCCGCCGGCAAGAAGGGTGAGGAAGATCCGATCAAGCTTGTGGAAGTCGGTGCCCTGCAGAAGGTCGTGACGGACCTCGGCCCGGATGACACCCTCGGCACCGCCGATGACGTGGTCCAGGAAGTGAACGACACCTTCGAGCAGCTGTTCACCAAGTACAGCATCGCGAACTTCATCGACGGCATCTACACCCCGCAGACCGCCGACCTGTTCGACCCGCGCTTCCACTACAACACGATTGACCTCAAGGGTACGATCAACCTCGCCGGCGGCACCGTGGTGCTGCCCGGTGTGAAGACCGGCGTGTTCCCGAGCAACGGCACCTACCCGATCAACTCGATCCACCGTGAGGTGCGCCCCTGGTGCTCTGACTACATCGTGTTCGGCGGTGGTGACGGCCGCGACCTGCAGATGAACTTCTACACTGACCAGCACATGAAGTTCTTCATGCTGCCCGTGACCTTCGATCCGGCGCAGAACGCAGTGACCATCACTCCGAACGTGGTGATCAACAACTAGTCTGAACGACTGCAAAACCGGCGCCGTCCCATGGGGCGGCGCCATTTTTTTTGCGCGGATGAGACGGGATTGGCGTGGAAAGTGTCAGAAAGGTAGTATTAACACGGTATCCCTCCAAGGAGCGATTCAATGTCCAGGCAGCTATCAGGCATCCTGCTCACCATGCTTCTGCTGCTGCTCAGCAGCACAGCGTTCGCGGCATTCCGCAACCAGGTCCTCGCCGTTGACCTGAAGCAGTTCGATGGCCGTGAGGTGCTGCTCGTACGCAGCTCACACGACATGAGCGTGCAGACGGGCTACAACCGCAACGCGGATGCCGGCACGATCAGCATCCTGCTGCCGGCGGTGGACAGCGGCCAGTTCGCCAGTTACATCGGAGACCATTCACTAGTCACCGGCTTCGTGCTGCAGGACGGCCCCGACGGCTGCGAGCTGCAGGTCGGCCTGGCCCGCTCGGAGCTGACCAGCCAGCAGTTCCTGCGCATCAGCCAGCCCAACCGCAAGAGCCTGATGCTGGAGGTGTTCAACTCCGATGAGGACCGCAGCAGCCTGTCCCCCGTGGTGAACCCGCTGGACAGCCTGCAGCCCGGTGAGTTGGCTGAATACGTAAAGCCGGAGCGCCGTTCCGCGCCTTCAGAGCCCCAGCTCCCCGCAGTTGAGGTTTCCAGCCTCAACATCGCCACCTTTGACCTGAGTGGCATGGACAGCCAGCAGGTGCTGTCACACGCAGCCAGGAGCGGCCTGCTCAACCTGAAGGGCCGTGTGGTGGTGGAGACCGAGGACATCGGCTCCCTGACCGTCACACCGGCTGGCCAGAGCCTGGCCAACTGGATGCCGGCCCAGCCGCCGGGAGAGATCTACCTGTCCGGCAACAAGAAGGAAATCAATGAATTCCTCAACGGCCTGGAGGATGGCAGCATTTACAGCCAGGCGCCGCTCGATGAGTACTGGACGGAGAACAAGCCGGGCCGGCGCAGCAGCAGCTACCGTGACGGCAGCTCAGTGGACAGCCGCCGGCGCCTGAAGGACGACCCGCATTCCGGCCTGTACTTCGACGGTTTCAGCCCGCAGGACACGCAGCTGAGCGACATCCGTGTCACGCTGCAGGCCCCGGGCGGGATGAACCTCTACGACGTGATCAACTACCTGTCGGAGATCAGCGGCATCAGCATCATGATTGACCCGTATGCCTTTGATGAGCCGACCGGCGGCGTGCGCGACCCGAAGGTCCCGGAACCGCCCAGTGGTGCCGACGGCACACCCGGCTTCCGTGGGGCTGACCAGTTCATGCCGCAGAACGCGGCTCGCGGCGGCACCTTCGTTGGCAACCTCGTCAACGTGCCCTTCGACACCGCGCTCAAGCTGATCCTCGGCACCCATAACCTCGAGTTCGCCGTCTACGGCGGCGGTGGGCGGGCAGGCCAGTCCGGCAGCACGATGTCCGGCGATGGCAAGGCGCGTGCCTATGGCGACAAGCCGGTGATCCTCGTGACCAGCCCCGAGCGCCTCAACCAGGAGTTGGCGGGCACCAACGAGATCAATATGTTCCAGTTCCACTATGCTGACCCTGAGGTCGTGACCGACATGCTTGACAGCCTCGGCATGCTGCCCGGCACCGATTCCGGCTGGTTCATCTACCGCGGAGGCGGTGGCGGATCCTTTGGCAACGGTGGCGGAGGCGGCGGTGGCGGCTTCGGCGGCGGTGGTGGCAACGGCGGCGGTGGTGGTGGCCGCGGCCGGGTCGGCAGCGGTGGCTTCGCCCAGCGCATGAGCGGTGACGATGAACTCGGTGGCACAGCCAGCCTGCGCCGCAGCCGGGGAATGCTGGTCTACCGGGGCAGCAGCCGCCAGCCGGTGCTGCAGGAAGTGAGCGAAGCGCTGGAGCAGGGCCGGGAAGTGATCCGCCTGATCCTCTCGCCGGAGCAGGATGGCCAGCTCGTGACATTGTTCGCCAACTGATAAATCCGGATTAAACGATAGGAAAATCCGGCTGCGGTTGCTGTAATGGTAACCAGGCCGGATTTTTTTCCGTCAGAATATACAGGCGGTGTGCCCGCCATACTGAAGTGAATTGGTGTCGTTTGCCCAGCATTGCTGAAACTTTCGATTCTCCGATCCACTCAGACTGGTGTAGTCCCCCGTTTACCGGGATTGCATCGAATCACTGGCACGTTACGTCTTGTTTATGGAGCTCAGGCAACATCCGGCCGGAATACGGAACGGGTGTCCGGGATGATTCCCGGTTACTTTCTCGGGCTTCGTGGTATAAGACTTGGTTAGTGATTGCCGGCCGATGCAGGGCGGGAGTACTTGAATGGTAATGATAAGCAAGACAACGCTGTCGATGATCTCCCTCGTGGGGGTCCTCAAGCACAGGGATGAGGATGCCCGGCTGAATGCCGTTGCCGGGCTGAAGAACCAGCGCAAGCTCGCAATGGTTGCCCGCCATGATCCCAGCTATGCCGTGCGCGAGGCCGCAGTGATGCATCTCGACAACCAGAAGGTGGTCAGCTACATTGCCCTCAATGATGAGGACTTCCACGTCCGCCTGGCCGCTGTCAATCGCCTGGCTGAGCAGTCCATGGTGGCCTACATCGCCCAGCGTGACCCTGATTACCATGTGCGCCTCGCCGCGGTGCGCCGCCTGGAGGACCAGCAGGTGCTGGCCGAGATTGCACTCTATGACGCCGAGTGGATCGTAAACAACGAAGCGATCGCCCGCCTCAATGACCGCATGGCACTGAAGGCCATCCGTCGCAAGCACATCTCCATGCTGGCCCACAAGGCCGCCACGGAGCGCCTGCGCGTGCTTGATGAGCTGGAAGGCGCGGCAATGCAGGAAGAACAGGACGATATCAAGTAAGAAGCGCCGGGGGGCGCAAGTAGGGCAGGGTAAGTGCCGAAAAAGCTGGCATGAATTCACGTATTGAGGTGCGCCTGGATGATCAGGTTCAGTATCGTTTCAAACCCGCCGCTAGACCCCGCCATTGCACTGTGTGATTACGAGGACATCCAGTTCGTTGAGGTTGTGGTGGAAGGGCCGGACATGCGCGCCGTGCTCAACAGTGCGCCCGTGAAGCAGCTTGACCCCTATCCCCTGCGCAACGACCCGTCCTACCTTGCCAGACGCTATCAGTAGGCCAGCTTCGAGCTGAACAGGCGGGCGGCCAGCAGGAACAGCCCGACCGCGAGGCCGAGCATCACGGCGCAGGGCAGCAGGATGCCTGAGAGGTCCTTGCCATGCCAGAAGATGCCGGTGAAGCCTTCCATCGCCCAGCCGTTGAAGGTGAAGTTGCCGAGCTTCTGCATCACCGCCGGCATGAACTGCCGGGGCATCATGCTGCCTCCGATCGAGCTCATCACTAGGATCACGAGTGTGGAGATCGAGCTGACCTGTTCCACGCTGCGGCAGACTGAAGCCAGCACTATCCCAAAGGAGGTCGCTGCCAGGGCCACCAGCGCGCCGAACACGGCCAGCGAGGGCAGGGGGGTGATGATGTCCACCTTGAACACCAGCCAGCCCGCCAGCAGCATCACCCAGGTCTGCAGGTAGGCGATCAGGAAGAAGGCGAGGTACTTGCCCAGCAGGTAGTGCACCGGCTTCGTGGCGGAGATCATGATGCGCCGGATCGTGCCATTCTGGCGCTCGCGCAGCAGTGAGCCGCCACTGGCCGCCACCGTGAACAGCATGAACATCGTCAGCACGCCGGCCACCTCGTGGCTGAACACGGGGTTCTCCTTGGATTCGCCGAGCACATCCGTCACCCTGATGTCCACGAAGCCCTGCATGCCGCCGGAGCCAGTGTCATCCGTCTCTCCATCCACTGTGGCGGTCCCAGCGCCTGAAGGCCCCCACTGCGCATTACTGTCCATCCAGTCCTGCATCATGGCGACCGTCGCCGGGTCCATCCCGAGGTCCTCCCCCATGAACTCCATCCCGGTGCTGGCCACGCTGTTGCCGGCGGTGGTGAAGGTCGCCTGCAGCAGCATCCCCTGCAGGATGGCGTTGTCAATCTGCAGGCTGCTGTCCGACAAGAGCTCGATCTCGGCTCTGTTCTCGTTGAAGTCCATCTGCTCCAGCTGTGAACCATAGCCCGCCGGCACTACGATCGCCAGCCCGGTCTTGCCGTCCTGGATGCGCTGCAGGGCCAGTTCGCGGGTGTATGGCACATCGTTGCCAGCTTCGTCAGCATACGTTGTCAGCAGCGTGAGCCCGTCCAGTGCCAGCAGGGCATCGCGCAGCGCCGTGCTGGCCTCGCTGCCATCCTCGTCCACGAACATCGCGCGCACCGGGCTGGAATCGCCGCCATTGCCGCCCATCCCGCCGAACACGAAGCCGAAGACGGTCATCACCACCACAGGCACGAGCAGGCTGACCATCACGGCCACAGGCTGGCGGGCCCAGATTCGCAGGGACGTGGCGCAGATTGACAGGATGCGCTGCATGTCAGTCCTCCCTCAGGCTGCGACCGGTCAGGTGCAGGAACACATTCTCCAGGTTGGCACGCTCGACGGCCAGGTCGCTGATGCGCGCCGCATGCTCGCCGAGCGCTGCACTGACCGCCGCCAGCTGGCGGCCGGCGTTGTCAGTATGCACCAGCAGCCTGCCGGCTTCCAGCGTGGTGCCGAAGGCTGACAGCGGCCCGCTGGCCAGCTTTGCCAGTTCCGTCTCGTCCATCCCGTCAAGCTGGATGCGGATCATGTCGCGCGCCGGCAGCAGCTCCAGCAGCGCGTCCACGCTGCCTTCCGCGATCATGTCGCCATGGTCCATGATGCCGATGCGCCGGCAGAGGCGCTGGGCCTCCTCCATGTAGTGCGTGGTGTACAGCACGGCGGTGTCACTGGCTGCCAGGCCTGTGATCAGTTCATATATATAGTTGCGGCTCTGGGGGTCGACACCGACGGTCGGCTCATCCATCAGGATCAACTGTGGTTCATGCAGCAGGCTGGCGCCAATGTTGATTCGCCGCTTCATCCCGCCGCTGTAGCTGCCCAACCTGCGATCAGCATCCTTTGCCAGCCCGACCTGCTCCAGCACATGTTCCACCCGCTGCCTGAGAGCATTGCCGGACATGCCATAGAGCGTACCGAAGAAGGCCAGGTTCTCCCGCCCGCTCAGTTCGTCATACAGTGAGATCTCCTGCGGCACCACTCCGAGCTGCGGCCTGATCAGTTCGGGCTTGCCGGTCAGATCGGAGCTGTTGAAGAGAATGCGCCCGCTGTCCGGAGTGAGCAGGCTGGCCAGCATGTTGATCAGGGTCGTCTTGCCGGCGCCGTTGGGGCCGAGCAGGCCGTAGACTTCGCCGGCATCCACGTGGAAACTGACGCTGCCAACCGCACGCTGCTGGCCGTAGCTGTAGCCAAGCGCCTCAGCCGAGATGATGCGCTGCATTCCCCCTCCCTGTGCCGCTGTCGCCACGCGCCATCAGACGCAGGGGCCGGCGGGCCGGTTTCACTCCTCGAGGCGGCGGCTGCCGACAACCATGTAGTAGCCGGGGCGCTGGTGCTTGACCTCACGCGCCGGCAGCTGGGTGGTCTTCACCAGGTTGACAAGCTCGGAAGGGGTGTACACATAGCGCAGCACACCTGTATGGCTCTCGCGCTTGCGGTCGTAGGGGTCGCGCAGCAGCACTTCCTCGCCATCCTGGTTGATGAAGATCGGGTTCAGCACATGCGTGCCGCTGTCCTTGTCGAGGAAGGACTCGCTCAGGAAGTAGCCGTCGTTGATGCGCTGCCAGCGGTGGCTGGTGGCCAGGCCCTCGCGCAGCGGGTTGTCAACCAGCAGCACGCCGTCGCGGTGCAGTGAGCCGACCGCGCGCTGGATGATGCGGTACTCATCGTCGTCATTCAGCAGGCCGAGCGTGTCGAAGCACAGCACGGTGCCGTTGTTGCCCGGCAGCTGGGAATCGGTCGTCAGGTCGGCATGCACGAAGGTCGCGTTGAGGTTCTCCTCGATCGCCATGTCGCGCGCGAAGCTGATCATCACCTGGCTGCGGTCGATGCCGATCACACTGTAGCCGCGGCGCGCCAGCGCCAGTTCGATGCCGCCCTCACCGCAGGCCAGTGACAGCACCGGGCGGTCCTTCTGCAGCCCGAAGGTCTTCTCCAGCCATTCGGCGCGGCTGTCCGCCACCTTGCGGTAGGCATCCCACTGGCCCTCGAACATGTCGATGCGCAGCAGCTTCGCCCAGAAGCCGTCCCAGCTTTCCTCGCGTCTGATCATTGTGTTGTCCTCATCATCCCGCCCCTATTGTCCCGCACGCATCCGCTTGCTGCAAGCCCGCCTCAGCCTGCCGGGGGCTGCTTCCCGGTGGTCTTCATGGACTGGTAGGCGGTCACATAGGCGTGCAGGAATCCGGCCACCATCGCCGTGCAGATCGTTGCCAGCGGGCCGCCCCCGGAGTTTGCCATCCAGCTCAGCGCCAGGCTGCCGACCAGCACCGACAGCGCCCAGGCCGGGTTGAGCCGCAGCAGCAGCTCGAGGATCGCCGTTGCCAGCAGTGCCGGCCCCAGCCCATAGATATCCAGCATCAGGGCCAGCACGCAGCCGCGGAAGAACAGTTCGTGCCCGAGTGGTTCGAACAGGCTGAGCTGCAGCACGCTGCGGTTGATCACGCCGAGGTCGGACGGGTTGCGCAGCAGCTGCTCTGCGGGCAGCACGAAGGCGCTGCCGCCGAACATGCGCCGGCCCAGCCCGACGAGCCGCATGCGCAGGCCCCACAAGAGCAGGCCGGCAGGCAATGCACCGAGCAGCCAGACCCACAGGGGCTTTGGCAGCTGCGGCATCGGCACGTGCCCGGAGAGCATCAGCCACAGTGACACGGCAATGAAGAACAGTGAATTGATCAATCCGTTGGCAGCGGCGGCCTGCAGCAGGCGCTCACGGCCGGCCGCATTGCCACGCGCAATCCCCCGCAGGCGCAGGTTGAGCAGCACCTGCAGCAGGAAGTAGGCCCCCAGGCACCAGGCAAGGGGCAGGGCTGAGCCATGCTCGGGCATGGACTGATTATCTCCGATGCCCGGAACATGCTAACGTCATTGCGTGGAACTCCCCGTCGGCACCATCGTGAATGCGCTCGCTGTCATCTGCGGCAGCCTGCTGGGCCTGCTCCTGCGCCATGGCCTGCCTGAGCGCCTGCGGGAGATCGTGTTCCAGGGGATCGGGATCTGCACCCTGCTGATCGGCATGCAGATGGCGCTCAAGGTGCAGAACCTGCTTGTGGTGGTGTTCGCGGTGCTGCTCGGCGGCCTGCTCGGCGAGTGGGCCCGGTTGGAGGACCGCCTGCGCGGGCTGGGCGACAGGCTCAAGCAGCGCATGAAGAGCAGCGAGGGCAAGTTCACCGAGGGCCTGCTGATGGCG
>JAGRNR010000046.1:0-31307 GCA_020440645.1 bacterium
TTCAGCTGCAGCACAGGGATTGGCCGCCGTGGCCGGATTGCCGTTGATCAGCATTGTGGGCTGCGGCGGATTGCGCTGGAGGTTGATCAGCTCACGCAGGGCCAGCTTCTTCGCTTCGTCGATCGTCACGCTTACGCGGCCCTGGTCAGCGTCGATCACCGTGAACTCATTGAGGCGGGCACGCTGGGCCTCTCGCGTCGCGTTGAGCGTCGCGGCCTCGGAATGGTAGACCTTGATGTCGTTCTCGTGGCGGGCGGTCTTGCCAAAGATGCCAACCAGCCAGGCGGAGATGGCGATGCAGAAGAAGAAGAACGCGATCGACACTCCCCAGATGGTGGGCATGCCGAGGTCTTCACCGATGTCGTGGTTCTCCACATCGTCGTGATCGTGCCCGTCGTGCTTAACCTTGTAATCACTCATTGCTTTCGACCTAGACCTTCACGTTGTCAAACTTCAGTGACTTGGCGATCTGCGGGTCGCCAAGCGGGGCGATCGGGTTCTTGCCGGCGGTGACCATGAAGGCCCCGAACCAGAAGCAGCCGATTGCCAGCAGGCAGATGATCTCGGAAATGTCGAAGGCCGCGGCGAGGCCGCCTCCGGGCTGCACGCCGGTGATGCGCTGGTACTCCGGTACCACCTGGTAGAAGTGGTCCAGCCAGTGCAGAACGAGCATCCAGACAGCGCCAACTGCCAGCAGCACGTTGTGGCGCTTGATGTACCGGCTGATCAGGAATGCGAAGGGCAGGGCGAAGTGCCCGAACAGCATCAGCCAGGACAGCGGGGTCCAGTCAGCGTTCTGCCTGATGTGGAACCAGCGGGTCTCCTCCGGGATGCTCGCATACCAGATCAGCATGTACTGGCTGAATGCGATGTAGCCCCAGAAGAACACGAACGCGAACAGGAACTTGCCGAAGTCGTGGTAGTGCTCAACCGTCACGGCTTCCTTCAGGCGGCCCGTGCTCTGCAGCCACTTGAACAGCAGGATCATGGTCGAGAAGAAGCCGATCATGGCGCCGGCGAAGTAGTACACGCCGAACATCGTGCTGAACCAGATCGGGTCAAGCGACATGATCATATCGATCGCGAAGAAGGTCATCAGCAGGAAGCTGAACACCAGGCCGGGAGCACTGAGTTGCCACATGCGCATCGTGCCACGGTCCTTCTCGTCGCCATCAGGCTGGTTGTCCTGCTTGAGCGAGCCATTGAGCAGGATTGCGCGGCCGAACAGGAAGAACGCTGCGAAGTAGATGAAGTAGCGGATCGCGAAGAAGGTCGTGTTGAGGTACGCCTCCTTGTTCTGCACGATCTGCTGCTCGGCACCGTGGATCCAGCTGCCGATGTTCACCCATTCGTAGACCTCAACCTTGCCGGTGAGGACCATTACGAGGATCGGCAGGCCGGCGATGCCCATCATCCAAAGCGATCCCGCGAAGAACTCGGGGATGCGGCGGATCACCACGCTCCACGAGGCACGGGCCACATGGTTCACCAGGGTGAACAGCAGGGCGCCGATGCTGATGCTCGTGAAGAAGACGTAGTTGTGGATATACGAGAAGAAGAAGCGCTGGTGGTCGTCAGCACCGCTCATCATGTATCCGATGGCAAACAGCACGACAGCGATCACAAGCGCGATCGGGCCGATCTTGGCAAGCTCACCCATGAAGGGGTTGTCCTTCCTGAGCTGCTCGGGAGTTATTCCATGTGAATGAGCCATGGCGCTAACCGTTGCCTCCATCTGCTTCTGCCTGATTTGCCGTATCCGGCTGTGCATCGCCTGCAGGTGCATCCCCCTCAGCCGCTGTGCCTTCGGTGGCATTGCCACCCTCAGCCGCGGTGTCAGGTGCAGCCTGCTCCACCGGCGGAGCAGTGTTGCGGTTGGCCTCGATCTGCTTGATGAGGTTATCGCGGTGCTCCTGGTCCACATCCGTTACCGGAGTCCACTGGCTGGCCTGCAGCGTACGGATGTACGCCACGATGGCCCAGCGGTCCTCCACCGGAATCTGGGACTTGTAGGAAGGCATCGTGCGGATGCCGTTAGTGATCGTGTTGAAGATATGGCCGACCGGGCGGTTGCGCAGCTCATCACTGTGGTAGGAGAGCGGCGTGACCCATGACATACCGCGATGGTTGCCGCTGAGCATCAGCTCGGATGCCCGCTTCTCAACCATGCCGTCGCCATAGCCGGCTTCGCCGTGGCAGACTGAGCAGTAGATGTTGTAACGGTCCTGGCCACGGTCGATCAGCGCCTCGCTGATCTGGATCTCATCCGGGAAGCTGGTGACGAACTTGTCACCGACGGTTCCACGGTAGTAATGGTCATCCTCACGCAGCATCCCGACGGGGATGGTTCCATCCGGCCAGCTGCGCATCACGCGTCCGTCCGCGAAGTCCGGGTTGTACTGCTGGGGATTCCAGCGGTACTGGTTGTCCATGTCCGGAATGATGGAAGGGCGGGGCTGGCGCCAGTGCAGGTTGCGGTGGGCGTAGACGACGCTCAGCGGAACCAGCGAGAAATTCGCCAGGATGATCGCCGCCCAGATGTAGTTGCGCGGGACGCGGGACCAGTTGATGAATGGTTCGACCTTGGGGGCCTGGTGCTTCTTGTCTGCCATGTCAGTCCTCCAGCACCTCGAGATAGGTTCCCTTCAGCCCCGAGAGCATGTCGCGGGTCTTGCTGACATCGAACTTCGGATCCTCGGAGCTGATGCTGATGAAGAACTTGTCATCAGTCACCTGCCCGAAGCGCTCGCTGTACATCGTGAAGTGGTTGTACTGCGGCAGCCTGTTGACACCAAGCATCCCGAAGAAGGAGGCAAAGGCGGAGAACAGGATCGTCAGCTCGAACATCACGGGGATGTTGGCGGGGACGCTCCAGAAGGGCTTGCCGGAGATGAAGTACTGGTAGCCGGTCACCACGTTGCCCTGGTGCACCACCGCGTTCATCCACCACTGGATGAACAGGCCGGTCAGCAGGCCGGTGAAACCGCAGGCCAGCACGATCCACTGCACGTGCGAGGGCTTTGCGCCCATCGCGTGGTCCAGGCCATGCACCGGGAACGGCGTGTGGCAGTCCCAGTTGCTGTAGCCCGCATCACGCACCTTCTCGGCGCCATGCGTCAGGTCGTCAACGTTGTCGAACTCAAGGAGGTAGCCAAGTAGCTTGCGCCCCTCCGTCGGTTCCTCAATCGTCATTTTCTTTGCCTCTGTCTGGCTCATGCCTTGGCCTCCGCAGCTGCATGTGCGCCATGGCCGGGGTGAGCTTCAGGCAGGACGCCCTTCACCTCGGCGATTGCCACGATCGGCATGTAGCGGCAGAACAGCAGGAAGAAGAAGAAGAACAGTCCGAAGCTGCCAGCCAGGGTGCACAGGTCCACCCAGGTCGGCGTGTAGTAATCCCAGCTCGAGGGCAGGAAATCGCGGCTCAGGGATGAGACGACGATCACGAAGCGCTCGAACCACATGCCGATGTTCACGAACACCGACACGATCCACATCACCCAGAGGTTCGTGCGGGCCTTCTTGAACCAGAAGACCTGCGGGATGAACACGTTGCAGGTGACCATGATCCAGTACGCCCAGGCGTAGGGGCCGGTGGCGCGGTTCTCGAAGGTGAAGGTCTCGAGCGGGTTGCCGCCGTACCAGGCGATGAAGAACTCCATCGCGTATGCGTAACCGACGATCATGCCGGTTGCCATGATGATCTTGTTCATGTGGTCGAAGTGCTGCAGCGTGATCAGGTTCTTCAGGCCGAAGAGCTCACGCGCCGGCACCGCGAGGAACACCACCATCGCAAATCCGCCGAAGATGGCGCCCGCCACGAAGTAGGGCGGGAAGATCGTGGTGTGCCAGCCCGGAAGCTGGGAGGTTGCGAAGTCGAAGGACACCACTGAGTGCACGGAAAGCACCAGCGGCGTTGCCAGTGCGGCCAGCAGCAGGTAGGCCTTTTCATAATGGATCCACTGGCGGTTGGATCCGCGCCAGCCGAGTGCGAACAGGCCATAGACGATCTTGCGGACCTTGGTCTTGGCACGGTCGCGGAAGGTTGCCAGGTCAGGCACCATTCCCATGTACCAGAACAGCAGGGAGGTCAGCAGGTAGGTCGTGATCGCGAACACGTCCCACAAAAGCGGGCTGCGGAATTGCGGCCAGAGCTGCTGCTGGTTGGGGATTGGGAAGATCCAGTAGACCACCCAGACACGTCCAACGTGCACCAGCGGGAAGATACCGGCGGCGAACACGGCGAAGATCGTCATTGCCTCGGCGAAGCGGTTGATGCCCGTCCTCCACTTCTGGCGGAACAGGTAGAGGATCGCTGAGATCAGTGTGCCGGCGTGGCCGATACCGATCCAGAACACGAAGTTCACGATTGCGAAACCCCAGGCGACCGGAGTGTTGACACCCCAGACACCGACACCGGTTGAGATCAGGTATGCCAGCATGGCGAACAGCAGGCCGAAGAGCATCACGGCGCCGGCGAAGGCCACATACCAGGCCTTCGGGGCGGAGGGGTGCTCCGCCACGCGCGCAACAATCTCCGTGATGTTGCCAAAGGTCTTGCCCCCGGTTACGAGGGACGGCTGGCTGATCTGGTCACGGGTGTTATCCAGTTCAGTGCTCAGCTGGCTGAGCGGTTTGGTTAAAGTCTTCGCCATATGGATTCCTAGTGCTCTGCCTCGTGGGATGTTGCCTGCTCGCCGTGGCCTTCGTCATGGCTCTCACCATGGCCGCCACCGTGGCCGCGTGCATGCCGCGCCTGGTCCGCTGCCAGCTCAGGACTGCCATCCGCGAAGTTGCGGACGCGCGCCATGTAGCGGGTGCGGGTGCGGTTGCTAAGCTCGGCAAGGATCTCGTAAGTACGGCCGTCCGCATGGCGCTTGGAGACTTCGCTCTCTGGCATGCTGAGGTCGCCGAACACAATTGCATCAGTCGGGCAGGTCTGCTGGCAGGCCGTTCGGATCTCTCCGTCCTTCAGGTCGCGGCCCTGGACCTTCGCCTTGATCTTGGCGTGCTGGATGCGCTGCACGCAGTAGGTGCACTTCTCCATCACGCCTCGGCTGCGCACCGTGACATCGGGGTTCTTCACGAGGCGCTCGGTATCGCTGATGGTCTTCTGGTAGTTGAAATAGTTGAAGCGACGGACCTTGTAGGGGCAGTTGTTGCTGCAGTAACGGGTTCCGACGCAACGGTTGTAAACCATGTCATTCAGGCCCTCGTCGCTGTGCACGGTGGCGGCGACGGGGCAGACCTGCTCGCAGGGGGCGTTCTCGCACTGCTGGCAGGCGACGGGCATATGCACGGACTGCGGGTTGGCGACGTCTCCGGAGAAGTAGCGGTCTACGCGGATCCAGTGCAGCTCACGGCCTTCGATCACACGCTGCTTACCGACGACCGGGATGTTGTTCTCCGCCACGCAGGCCACGATGCAGGCACCGCAGCCGGTGCAGGCGTTGAGGTCGATCGACATGCCCCAGCGGTGCCCCGTGTACTGCGGGGATACGAACAGCTGGGTGTCAACCGGCTCATGCACCATGTGCTGCGCGAAATCAGGCTGCTCCTTGTAGAAGCGGAAGTCAGCCTCGCGGATCAGGGTCGGGATGCGGCGCTCACGCTCCTTGGCACCGAGCTCGTCGATCGCATGGTGGTCCTGCACCGAGGCAAGCACCATGCTGCGGCCGGCCTTGCTCAGCGAGCCGCCCTGCAGGTAGTTCGGGTTTGCGTTGTCACGCAGCATGAAGATGTCCGAACCGACACCGTCAGCAATGCGGCCGATGTGGTTCTGGCCGTATCCCATTGCCAGGCTGACGGAACCCTCCGCCTGTCCGGGGAGGATCACGATCGGCAGCTGCGTCTTGACGTTGCCGATGGCGACGTTGACGACGTCTCCGTCCTTCACGCCCAGTTCACCGGCATCCTTGAAGCTGACGACTGCGGCATTGTCCCAGGTGAGCTTCGTCACCGGGTCCGGTGCCTCCTGCAGCCAGCCATTGTTGGCAAAGCGGCCGTCGAGGATGCAGTTGTCAGGGTAGAAGGACAGCTCAAGGCCCTGGGCAGCGGGTAGCTCTCCCAGCGAGCTGATCGGACCCATCCCGAGTGAGAAGTTGCCTTCCTCGGTATGTGAGGCCATCCGAACGGTGCTGACACCGTCGTGAAGCACGCGGCGCCAGTCGGCCTCGGCATCCATGCTGCCACTAAGGGACACGAAGGTATCCATCACGAGGTCGTGTGCGCGGCGATCATCGCCGGCGCAAAGTGCCAGCATCTCAATGGCGCTCATGCCATCGTAAAGCGGCTCAATCAGCGGTTGCGTGATGCTGTAGCTGCCGTCCCAGCTGTAGGCATCGCCCCAGCTCTCGAGGTATTCTGCGCGGGGGACGACCCAGCCGGCATGGCCGCTGGTGACATTGGCATGACTGGTCAGGTGCACCACGTTGTCAAGCTGCCCGAGGAGCTCGACAAGGCCGGAATCAGCCGGGGCGTTGAATACGGGGTCGCCGCCGATGATCAGCAGGTTCCTGACGCCACCACTGACGGCGCTCTTCAGTTCGCTGAAGGCCAGCGAGTGGCTGTAGCGTTCCTGCACCGGGTCCTCAACGTAGTTCACCGTGTAGCCGGTGTTCTGCATCGCCTCATTGATCATGGCGGCGAGGATGTGCACGGGGGCGGGCTGGCGGGCACCGACGGTTACCGCGGCCTTGCCCTTGAGGGAGATCAGGTCTGAGGCCAGCAGCTTGATGCCCTCCATCGTCGAGGCATCAAGGCTGACGGAGCTGAACTGCTGCAGCACCCCTGAGAGGTTCTGCGCGTTCGGCGGAAGCGGATGGCGCTTGTTGACAAAGATTTCGGCAGCCAGCGCGGCAAGTGCGGCACCGACATGGGCGCTGCGCAGTGGACGGCGGTGGTCGGCATTGGCGCCGGTCACACTCATGGCTGACTCGAAGCAGTACATACGCAGCGGTGCACCACGCTTGAGGTCGCGTGCGGCGGCAAACTGCTTGCTGTACATCACGGATGCCGGATGGCTGAACAGGAAGTCATCGTCAAAGCTGGCAACCACGCTGGCGTTGCTCATGTCCATCACGGGATGGCAGGCGCGGCCGTAGAGCAGCTGCATCGCCTCACGCTCGTTGTCACGGGAGACGGGCTCGTACTCGAACCATCTGACGCGGCTGCCCATGCGGTTGCGCAGGGCCTGCAGGGTGGGGGAACTGCTGGACTCGGTGAGCACGGCGAAATCGCCGGCGAACACCCGGTTGTTCTCGACCCAGTTGACGAACGCAGCGCGGTCACGCTGTGTCTCAGCCCCTGCGCTGCGGTCCACGAAGGACTTCAGGCGGTCGATGTCATAGACGTTGAGCACACTGGCCTGGTGCAGGGAGCTTGCGCCCCCCAGACTGGCGGGGTGCCGCGGGTTGCCATCGACCTTGATCGGGCGACCGTCGTAGCTGGTTGCCAAAAGGCCAGTGCCGTAGCCGAACAGTTCCATCGTGGTCGCGAACTGTACCGGCGTGCCGGGGGACATTCCCTCGGGCCGGTTGGCAAACGGGGCAATCTTCTCGCGCGGCCAGGTGCAGCCCGTGATGCCGATGCCGGCCAGGGCCAGCGAGGCACCCATCACACGCAGGAAGTCACGGCGGGTAGTGTCGTTGACGGCTTCCGTTGCCACCGCGGAGAACTCCCGCTTCATCATCTCCTCGTATTCAGCGGATCCGGCAAATTCGTTCAGGCTGCGCCAGTAGGTGCGGCCGCTGCCCTTGATCTGCTTGCGGGAAATGACACTGCTGTTCTTTATCGATGACATGTGGAGCAGTTCACCTTGGGATTAACTTGATACTCTTTCGCAAGTTCGCTGCAGGCATCCATGATGCCGGACTCGGTCTTTATGCCGAGCACTTCCTCGATCGGACGGAGGTCAGTGACCTTGTCCTTCGGGCGCAGGCGCGGGGTCGGGTTGCGGTGGCACTCGAGGCACCAGCCCATGTTGAGGGGCTGTGACTGGTAGACGGTCTCCATCTTGTCAACGCGACCGTGGCACTCGACGCAGCCGACACCCTTGTTCACATGGATGCTGTGGTCGAAGAACACAAAGTCGGGCAGGTCATGCACACGGATCCATTCCACGGCCTTGCCAGTGCGATAGCTTTCGAACAGCGGTTCGAGCTTCGGGCTCTGGTTGTGGATGGTGTTGTGGCAGTTCATACAGGTCTGCGTCGGCGGGATGTTCGCCTTCGCTCCGGTCTCGACACCTGTATGGCAGTAGCGGCAGTCAAGCCCGAGCTCGTTCACGTGCAGCTTGTGGCTGTACGGAATGGGCTGCCCGGGCATGTAGCCAACTGCAGTATTACGGGGTGAAGTCGCGTATAAGGTCAGGGTAACCAGATACAGGAGGCCGCCCGCGAACAAAATCGCGATCAGCCTCGTAACGTCATCCACCCATTTGGGGAAAAGTGGTTGCTTACCGTTCATGTGCGCGTATGGTCGATTACCGGTACTGCGTTCGGGTGAACGAGGTACCGCGAGCTGGCTGTAAATTTACCATACAACCGAAAAATTTGAGAATGTTTTTACGAGAAATCGATCTCATAATGAGCCTTCATGCACTCTTGACTAATGCATACTTCAACAATTGAGACAAATTTGATACCTTTAACCTATGTTGTATGAAAGTGCGGCACATTCGGAGTGCGTCCGCTCAGTGGAGCCGGATTTCGTGAAATCATTCTCAGTATTGAGAACCGCTCTCAGGTGTGAAAAGCAGAAAACTGAGGCAAGTTCACTGCTCAATCACCCCGAAAAACCGACTGCAATGTTCCTCATGCTTGGGTCAATGGCCTGCATTGCTGGGGCATCTGAGGCATATGAGCCAATGTTTGCAGATCTACTGGCCGGCAGGGTGCAAGCAATCGGCGACTGGCCTGCCAGCCACCTCGCGAAGTCCCTGGCCTGGCAATTGAGGCACGAAAAAAAATGTAGCCTGTTCCTCAATACCGCCCCGCTGGAAGCCCACAAGGCGGCAATCAGCGCCGGATTCAGCGTTCCTGAACACGAAGAAGGTTCAGCTCCGGCATATCTTTACTGGTTCAAGGGTGAACCGCGCTTCGCTGGACTGGTCCGCCACTCCTGCCGGCTGGGGGAGGGACTGGAACTGCACCAACTGATGCGCAGGGGCATCAGTTACGACGAGGAGGGCCATTACACAAGGATGTGCCTCGAGAACGGGCCGAGCTTCGTCTGTGAAGTGCAGGGCGAACCGGTCTGCTGGTCCTGCACCCACCTGAACGGCACGATGGGGATGATCTACACCCCGGAGGAACACAGGCGCAGGGGCTATGCAAAGAGTCTTGCGGCATTCCAGATAGACCACATGCTGCGGACAGAGCAGTTTGCCTGCTGCCATGTGATTCAGGGCAATACCGCCAGCGAGGAAATGGTGCTGGGGCTAGGAGCGATTAAGCATGACAGCCCGATTTGCTGGCGGATGGTCATCTGGCCTGAGGAACAGTTGCCGGCCTTGCCGGAGGCTCCGGAAAAATACGAATTCAGCGAGTAGGATCCCGCTGCCTTACCAGAAACCCTCTTCGTCCTTACGCTCAGCGGCTTCCGAAGGAGATTCCGGGGCACTTGCCCGGCCACTGATGTAGCCGCTTACCCAGTCCGCATAGCTCTGGCTGGCATCCTCAACCGGGACTGCGATGATCTCCGGCTCATCGAACGGATGCAGCTCCTTCAGCCTGTCGCGCAGTGCCGGCCAGGCCTGCTTGGTGGTCTTGATCAGCACGAGCAGCTCGCTGTCGCGGCGGGTGCGCCCGTCCCAGTAATAGATGCTCGTCACTCCCGGGATCATCTGCGCACAGGCGGCCAGCCTCTCATCAACGAGCTTGCGGCAGATTTCCGTGGCGTCGATGATCTTCGCGAATGTCGTGTGGACTTCAAGCAGCTCTGACATGCAGCGATTATAAGGCAGATGCCAATCGTGGTGCGCGCCATTCACGGCAGCAGGCCGGCACCGTATAATCAGGCCATGTCCCCAAACAAAGGATGCCTGTCCACCCTGGCCATCCTGGTCATGCTGCTGCTGTTTGGCTGCGGTGGAACCAGTGATTTCATTGACCCGCGCGTGCTGCCCAGCCGCGAGATCAGCGGGCGATACCGCAGTGACAGCATCGTTGGGGCGCTGGGTCGGATCCAGCTGGACCTGGCGCGTGTCGAGGAGAGCAGGGTCTACGCCGCGCGGATCATGGGTGAGGACCCGGAGCAGTTCGGCTCAGCGGACGGTATCGGCACCCTCGCGGATAACCACATGGTGATGCACTTTGACAGGGGCGAGGCCTACGACTACTACTTCGAGGGAACGGTGCTTGGAGTGGACGGGGCGACCAGCATCAGCGGGGAATTCATCTTCCCGGACCAGAAGGAAAACCTGCCGGTCAGTTTCAGTCTGGTGCAGTAGCTGGATCAGTCTCCCGCGGGCTTGTCCGCATCATCCTCTGCAGGCCTGCCGAGTTCGGACTGCCCGGTATGCCCGCCCAGCTTGCCTGCGATCAGGTCCGCCATTGTCAGCCTGGTTGGTCCCTTCGGTACACGTGGCTTGCGTTCCCTCTTCGGCTGCAGGTCCTGGCCGCTTGCGAGGTGCTGGGCCCGGCCGATGCTGCCATCCACCAGTTCACCGGCACAGCGGGCTGCCAGCCTGAGGGCATTGTGCAGGCCCGGCATGTCGGCTTCCGGCGGATCAGCAAGTACGTAATCCGAGATGTCCTCGTCCCCGGAATCACCGACACCGATCCGGATTCGAACGAATTCATCAGAACCAAGGCACTGGATGATGCTCTTCATACCGTTGTGACCGCCGGCGCTGCCCTTCTCGCGGATTCGCACCTTGCCCACATCCAGCGCCGTGTCATCATAGGCAACACAAAACGGAGTATCAGGGTACTCGCGGGTCCAAGCGCGGACAGATTCACCGCTGAGGTTCATGAATGTGGTGGGCTTGATCAGCGCCACCTGCCGGCCGCAAATCTCGCAGAATTCAGCGATGCTGCGATGGCGGCTCTGCCTGCCCGAAGCCTTATGCTCCTCCGCCAGCAGGTCCAGCAGCCACCAGCCGACGTTATGGCGCGTGCCGGCATAGCGCGGGCCCGGGTTTCCGAGCCCGAACAGCAGGTAGTCAACTCCCTTCGGCTGCCGCTTGAAGAACATTGCGTGTGGATTATAGAAGGGTGCTGCTGCACCTGGAAGCGAGCGTCAAATTCTCGTGAACCACTGCTCGTGCCGTTCCCATGACAGGTATCATCTGAACACTACGGAATTTCAGGATCATTCATATGGTCAGTCAGTTATTGCTAGATGATGTTTTGGTTGTCCAATTGGCCGGGGAAATCAACATCAATTCCCTGACGGATACACGCAACTCTGTGGAACAACTCGGGATAGAGGATTACCATCGAATCGTCATCGACCTGGAGAAGGTGAGCTTCTTTGACAGCTCCGGGCTGGGTTACCTTATCGTGCTGATCAAGCAGATCAGGATGAACAAGGGACTCGTTGCATTGTGCAACCCGAACAACCTTGTCAGTAAGCTTCTTTCAACACTCAAGATCGAACGTTACATCGGCATATATGAAAGTGTCGATGAAGCAATGGAGCTGGGCCTGCAGGCCAGTTGATTTAGCTTGGATTTGATTTAAGACAAGGTAAAATCAGCTTGTCCATGTGTCATTTATTGGATAATATGGAGGCTCAGTCAATTAAGAGGCGGCAACACTGAATGGTTAGTTACTACATGTCAGAGGGTATCTTCGTACTTCAGCTCGCGGGGGAGATCAACATCAACTCGCTTACCGATACCCGCAATAAGGTCGAATCCTACAAGATAGACCAGTATGACAAGATCATCATTGACCTCGAGAAAGTGAGCTTCTTCGACAGTTCAGGGCTGGGTTACCTGGTTGTACTAATCAAGCAGGTCAAGAACAACAAGGGTGCGATTGTCTTCTGCGCGCCCAACAACCTCGTCAAGCGCCTGCTTTCCACGATCCGCATCGACAAGTACGTGAACATCTATGAGTCATGCGAGGAAGCGATGGCATACATGAAGGAGCTTGACATTCCGGCAGCCATCTAGGGCTGCCGCAGGTCAATCCGCCTGATTTCAATTCCACGGGACGCCAGTTCCGCAAGGCACTCATCCAATGTGCCGGTAAGCTCCAGGTTCAGGCCACCTTCCAGCCTGCTCAGTACACGGTAGGTTTCGCCTGACACAAGTTCATTCGGACTGAGGTCCCTGTTGCGGTAGTAAACGCTGATCGCAGTGCTGCTGCTCAGTTTTTGCATCCCCGTTGATATCCCATCCTGGCTTTCAAGGTGCCGGATCCTGATCGGCCGGCCTCGTTCCAGCAAGGCAATGTCCCGCAGGTCCGGTAATTCCGCTGCAGTCCGGCCGGCGGTCAGCAGCAGGAAGTCCTGCTGGTGAACCGCAAATGACTGCAGCATCCTGGATGCCAGCCGGCAGAAATGGTCGTCAAGGTAGGTCAGGTGTCCATCGAGGATACGCAGCGGTCCCGCCATGTGCACCGCCATGGCGATCTGCACGATCAGCAGCTCATGGTGGGGCAGGCGGCTGAGCGGCTGGTCAGCGATGTCAGCATGGTGGCTGGAGATCATCGCCAGACAATCGTCCGCTGCATTTGCCGCAGACCCACTGCAGCTCAGCTCATATTCGACGTATTCCTCCACGGACTCGTCGTCACGGATGGCAACGGCTGCATCCGCATACCATACCTGGCCACCGGCACGGTTAACCGGCTCTCCCATGATTGTCGTCTGCCCTGCTGAGGCACGGATCCTGCCCGTCAGGATGGAGGAAAGCAGGGTCTTGCCGGTGCCATTGCCTCCAAGCAGCAGGTAGATGCCCGGGTCAGGCATCTGCCAGGAGAAATCCCTGAGAAGTTCGTCCCCCCCCTTGCCGAGGCTGACCGCATTGAACTCAATCACTGCCAGATTATATCGGACTGGCCAGATCTGGCCGGGTGTTAGTATGTTTCCGACAAAGGGTAATGTTCTTGGTTGATGTGCCATCACTGGTGTGTATGCAGTGACGCCTCAGCCAACCGGCAGTTTCTCCGCATACGGAAGGCAACATTCCCTGCCGTATGTGGAAGGCCCAGAGATTGCCTTCCATAATCTTCTGGTTAGAGGAGAGTGTCATGAAACACTTTTCCACCTTTCTGCTCATTGCGGCAATACTAGTTTCCGTAGCCGCATGTGGCGGGAATTCTTCCGTCCCCGGACCGGCCGGACCGACGGATGACAACAGCCAGGCAAGCTACAGCCTGGTCAGCAGCGACGGCTTCACGCTGAAGGTCCTGGACAGCAGTTTCCTGTTCGGGGACCGGGCGCAGTTCAGCCTGTCGGTCAGCGAAACGGACGGTCTCAGCACCGTCACGGTGGCAACGGATGCCACTGACCTGCGCGGCTTGCACATGCAGCTGGACTATGACAGCAATGCACTGCATCCCGTCGATGCCAGCATGGACAGCTGGCCGGAATTCAATAATGACAACCAGCTCAGCCTGGTCGTGTCTGACGTGCCGGGCAGCGTCTACCTGGGCAGCACAATCGTCCACCCGCAGAGCAATCCCGGTGCGAATGGCCGCTTCAGCGTTGCCAGTGTCAGCTTTGCCGCCGGTGGGTCACTGGGTGAGCGGCGGATCTCCGCCGTGCCCACGGGCAGCGGCAGCCGGATTCCTGACCTGAGCGTCAATGCCGGAAACGGCGATGTGAGCTTCAGCTACAACAACGTCGGAGACTACGACCAGAACAGCGTCGTCGGCATTGCTGACATCACGCCGCTCGGTGTGAACTTCAACGCGGACCCCGCCGATGGAGACAAGTACCCGTTCGAAAGTGCGCTGTCCATCGTGGACGGCGACTCCAACGGCCTGATCACCCTGGCGGACATCACACCGATCGGTGTCAACTTCGGCAACCAGATCGAGAGCTGGACACTATACGGTGGTGTGGCGGATGACTATCCGTCGGACGCCGCATCCGGCAATGGCGATGCCTCCGCGCTCGGCACGGTAGCCTTCGCAGACGATACCGGTGCAAGCAAGGCGCAGTTCCGCAGCCGTTACGAAGTCAACCTGACGGACATCGTCGGCAGCGGCGCTGTCAGCTTCTGGCTGCGCCCGGTCAGCGAGTCCGCCGAGGGCATCAGCTCAAACCTGAACGGTGAGGGTGGTGCAGATACCGATCCGCCGTTCTGGGTTGGTGGTGCACCTGAGGATGCCGGCGTAATGAGTGTGGTGCCCGGGGATGGCAGCGTACGCGTCAACTGGTATGAGGCTGACGATACGCTCAACTGGCCCGGAACCTACACCGTCTACTGGAACGAGGGCAGCACGGTTGACTTCGGCACTGCCTCCACGATGGAGGTAGCCGGGCTGGCCAAGGACGATGAAGAGGCCGGCAGCGAGCAGACCGCCGTTATCCCAGGCCTGACGAATGACACGGAGTATGCCTTCGCGGTCCGTGCCAGCGATGCGGCTGACCCGGTAAACCAGGAAGACAACAGCGTTATGCTCAGCACCACACCGCACGCCAGCCAGGAACTGCCGTCCACCATCGACAGTGACCTGACAATCGACGGGCCGGCGACCATCGGGCTGGGCAACACCGTGGACTTCAGCAACGATGCCGTGCTCACCGTGAACGGTGACCTGACGATCGAAGGCACGCTGCAGGGCGGCGATACTGACATCTGCATCATCGTGAAGGGTGACCTCGTTGTCACTGGCGAGATCGTGCAGCAGCTGCCTGATGAGCCGGCGGTTCCCGCTGACGATGCCAAGTCAGTCAAGATCGTGGCTGAAGGCAATGCGGATTTTGACGGTGATCCGTTTGATGTGAATGGCAACCTGATGATTGTCAGTGACGAGGATGACCTGCTTACACCTGAGCAAGCCGAGGACGACATCGTCAATGGTGCGTTCGATGAGTTTGACTTCACCTTCATGCCCCTGGAGGAAGAGCAGCAGGCGAACGGCGTGAGCAGCGTGAACCGCGGCGCCAGCAACCACATCGTGTACTACGGCCCGAAATGGACCTGGCACATGAAGAAGGACTGGAAGAAGATCCCGGTCCAGCCGCACCATGTCAAGCGCGTCGTCCTGACCGTATACCAGCGCCGCGGCCAGATCAAGGCCACCGACTGGAACATCTCTGGACCAGATGGCCGCGATGGTGCGGCTGTCACCCAGTGTGATACGGCAACCGGCGAGGATGGCGAGGACAACCGCTTCTCGCTGCGCATGCACGCCAGCAAGGCAATCACCTTCAATAACGCGACCATCACGATGGGCAGCGGAGGCGACGGTGGCGATGCCAATGCACTGGGCTGCTGCCCGACGGCCACCGCCACAGGTGGCAACGGAGGCAAGCCCAACAACAAGTACCGCATAACTGCCGGCAACAAGATCACCATCCAGAACAACTTCACGATGAACCCCGGCTGGGGCGGCAATGGTGGAACTGCCACCGCAACAGGCGGCAACGGAATTGACGGCTGCCCGGCAACCGACGGCTGTGATGCAATCGCCACCGGTGGAAAGGGTGGCGACGTCCCGCTGTGGGGCATGCGCGTACGTGGCAATGTGTTCGGCGGCGCCAGCATCGTGCTCGGCAAGGCCTTTGGCGGTGATGGTGGCGTCGGCGATGCCACTGGCGGAGACGGTGGCAATGACACCTGCTGCATGACCGCTGGAGACGGTGGCGATGCCACTGCAACCGGTGGCAAGGGCGGGCTGGCCAACTACACGGCCGGCTCCGGCTTCACCGGCACCAACAATGGCGCGGAGTCCGGCACCGGTGGTGACGCCTTTGCGACCGGCGGAAATGGTGGTGATGGAGCAGACTGCTTCAAGGCCCAGGCAGGCAACGGCGGCGACGGCGGTGACGCATCCGCTGACGGCGGCCTCAAGGGTGACGTGACCGGACTGGCCACCGCAGGCACTGATGGCGACGGTGATGCCATCGGTGGCGATGGCGGTGACGGCGGAGATGGCTTCCCGGTCGGTGCCGGCGGCATCGGCGGAGTGGCGACTGCCACCGGGGATACGGCCAATGAGCTGGACGGTCTTGACGGTGCGGATGGCATAGAGTGGCCCACCGGAGGCCTGTGGATCTGGTGCATCGACATCCCGACCTTCCTGCCCGACCCGGGCACCTTCCCCGGTCCTGGCGACCCGGCCGTGCCGCTGCCTGATGGCACCACCGGCACGGTGGACCTGCTTGACAGCAGCAACATGCAGAAGATCGGCACTGTGCCGTTCACGGTGCATGACAGCACAAATGCACCCGGTTCCGGCATCTTCCTGAGCACCAACAACGATGTGCCGACCTCACCGCGACCGCAGATCCAGATGCACAACAACGACATGCCGGACAGCGAGATGTGGATTGAGATCGAGCTGACCCAGCTTTCACTGGACAGTTCCCTGCCTGTCAACGTGCTTGGAAACAGCTTTGAGATCAGCCAGGCCGGGTTCTTCGTGCCGAGCGAGATCCCGGGCTTCATCAATTACTTCGAACCCGACCCGTTCCTGCCCCTGGGCGGTGCGGCATTCCCGCCTGTGCCCTACGTGCCAGGCGAGGCCTTCCCGTTCGAGGTGATCCCGGATCCGGCCCTGCCGGCGGGACAGCCGAGCTTCAACTTCTCCATCAATGTGGCACCGCTGTGCTACCTGGAGTTCTTCACGATCTACATCATTGATCCGTAGACAGCAGATCGATGCATGCGAAAGGCCCCCGGGAATCCCGGGGGCCTTGTTTGTTTCTAGGGCCGGAACCGAGGTTCCGACCGTCCATGTGGAATGGCAGGATCAGGCTCCGCCGCCAGCGTTGCCATCAGCGGGATGGCCGAAGAAGTCACGGCGGTCCGGAGGATTGAAGCCGTTGATCACGACTTCATGGACGTCAGGTACGAACTCCATGCCCTGCAGGAAGGCCCGCAGCATGTAGGTGCCTTCCGGCAGGTCCTCGAAGTTATAGTGGCCGAGGGCATCAGTGGTGGTCGTCAATGCGTTGTCAGGATCACCGAGCGGGTTGATCCGGATGGTCACGCCTTCGAGCGGAATGACGGGAGGCAGCTCAGACTCCGGCGGATTCAGTGCCACGGCAAATCCGTGCACACGGTGGAAGATCGCTTCCGGGGCTGCATTGAAGTGCATGTCCACGTGCACCTGCTCGGTCAGGTCAGCCAGGCGGGCCGGCGGGAAGAACTTCAGTTCCTCGTTGAGCGGAACCACAAGGTACTTGCCGGGGGGCAGGTCGCGGTAGAGGAACTTGCCTTCCTGGTTGGTCGGGCGGATCATCTGTTCACCAAAGCCGAGCAGGCCGACGGCAATTCCCGGAATCGGCTCACCGTTGATGCCGGTGACCTGTCCGGTGATGATACCAGGCTCTTCACCGCCGCCGGCGAAGCCGCTGTCAACATTGCTGAAGCAGCTCTCGCCGTTTGGATTGACGGAACGGACTCGGTAGAAGAACAGCTTGAAGTCCGGGGCATGGGTATCGAGGAAATGTGTCTGCTGGGTCTCGCCGATCAGCTTCCATTCGGCCTCGGGGTTGGTGTCCCGGCGGAACACCTGGAAGCCCGCATTGTCATTGCCAGCCAGCCAGTCCAGCTTGACGGCATCCGGCACCTGGCCATCGCTGGCGACAAGGTGGTTCGGGCAGCCCGGCTGCTCATCGCCCTCCGGGGCACCGCAGATCATGGTGGTCTTCGCATGGTCGGCGATGCTGCCCTCAGGCGCGAGGATCAGGAAGTACAGGTTGCCAAGCCGTGTGCTGAACTGCTTGTTCGGCCCGGCGAGGTCAAGCTGGAATTCCGGCATGTTGACCGGCCCGAACCACTGCCAGCGCAGGTCCGTGTAATTGGCGACTGCCACGAAGTACGGTTCATTCAATGCGGATGGAGTGCACTCGATGTTGAGGGACAGCGGCCTCGTGCCGGGCTCGCAGCTCAGCTGGTACATGCCGTAGGCATAGTTGCCCTGGTCGGACTGCACACTGCCTTCACCGGCTCCGACCAGCAGGTCTGTGCCGTCTACTAGCGAGCCCTCCTGCAGGATGTATTCACTGCCCAGCACTTCCGTCAGGGAGATGTCCCAGGCTGATGTGCTGCGCTCGCCCGTCTCCTCCTCGGGGATCACCGGCAGGCCGGTCGTGTCACTGTCCGGTTCATATGTGGACAGGTCGATTGCCGATAGTGAGTTGCCAGTGTCTGCCGCCAGCAGATCCCCAACCGCCGAATCCTCCGCCAGCTGGGATCCACCGCAGGCGGTGGCCATTACCACCGCGCAGCAGACAATCAAAGTTCCGATATGCTTCAAGATTCCCATCCAGGGCCTCCTGCTTAGGTTTTCCCAAACCTCATGGACAGCACATCGGAGTGAACGGGCGCGGGGGATAGTTTCAGGCGGTAAGGAAATAAACCGCCGTGTCCGGAGGAGGACCATCTACAGGGACGAAACTGGATGCAGTCCCCCGCCGGACACGGCCTGGCATGCTGCCGGGGCAGGGCAGCGGTACCACGGTCCGTAGTGCAGCCTGGCAGGCCCGTTAGATTGGCCTGCCAACCACGTTGTCATGATCCCCGGAATCGGAGTGCTCGCGGGATACCGGTAGCTGGGATTCTCAAGGATGCCAGAAGCCGGCTTGCGCTGGCCGCCCTGTGTACATATAATCTGTACTGGCTGTGAAGAAAGTGGAAGGACGCGCATTCCGATCCATACTGCCGCTTATCCTGGCGGTTCTCGCATTTGTCCTCGGCCTGCTTGCAATCCGCCCATCAGGCATTTCCGCATCGCAGCTCCCTGCAAGTGGAATCGCGCTGTATGACAGGCTGGCGACACAGATCGACCGCGACCTGCAGGCAAACTCCTATAACCTGCTTGTTCCCGATGATTACGTGCTGTCCAGTGGAATGCGGATCGGTGATGGACTGGCGGGCATTAACCAGCAGGGTATAGCCGCACTGGCGGGGCACTTCAGTGAGGACCCGCGCTACTGGCAGCTGTGCTGGCTGACCAGGGCACATGGGGGCGAGGCTGCATACCTGGCGCAAGATCGCTATACCTGCGTGATGCTGTCTGATGCCTGGCAACGTGGGATCCGTGATGAGGGGATGTGCTACTTGTTGATGATGCAGTCCGAGGAGGTGGAAGGCGGCTCGTTCGTTGACAGCGGCCGTGCACTGTGGGCTGACAATTCCTTCTGGCACTATGCCGCAGCGGAGCAGGCGCTGGAGACTGCCGACCTGGCTGAATTCCGGCTGGCCATGGAAGCAGGCAACGCAGCAGTTCGCAACCAGCGGCCGTTGCCCTGGCCACTCAGTGAACTGGCAGGGAATCCACGCCTGCCGAAGGATGCTGACAGCCTGGCGGTGCAGGGTGTGCTTGCGCAGATTGCCCGCAGCCAGCGCGAAGGTGCAATGCGCAGCCCGACTGATCCAACTGAGCTGATCCCTGCCGCTGAATTGGACGCGACAACGGTTCGGTCATATCTCGAAATGCAGGTTCGGCTGGCAGAGATGCAGGGCAACGGACTGGTCCAGCTCTGGCGACCGAGTGTATCGATCAGCAGGCTGCTGGCTGAACAGGGCCTCGGTTCAGGTTGGGGTGCAGCGGACAGGCTTTGGCTGGAGGAAGTGCGCGGGCGGTACAGGCTGGTGGATGCAGGTGAGCTGCCAGCGATGTATGGCATGCAGCTGGAAGGCGACGGTGAGCTGGATTTCGGCAAGGCCAATGAGCCGCAAGCGGCATACGTGCGCAACCAGCAAAGCTGGATCATCACACTCAATTCCTGGAAACTTGACCAGCAGCGCGCTGTGGAAAAGGCAGCGCAGCTGCGTGCCATCCTGCAGCTGGACTGAGCCAGGCCGGCATGCAATCATGCTAGGGGACCTGCGATATCGCCTGCCCCGTCAGGGTAGCAACACAGGCCTGAACCAGATTTGGTAAAATATCCATCCCGGAGGAACTGATGCCACTTTACGACTTCCAGTGTGAGGCTTGCGGAAAGGTCTTTGAGGTGGAGCGGTCGATGACTGACACCAGCACCGAGACCTGCCCCAAGTGCGGCTCGAAGAAGACCGTCAAGGTCTTCTCCAGCGCGGGCATATCCTTCAAGGGCAGCGGCTTCTACGTGACTGACTCCAAGCCGAGCACGAATGGCAGCAGCAAGCCGACAGCCCCTTCCTCGTCCGACAGCGACAGCGAGGGCTGACTTCCAGCGCGATTTGATTCCGATTTCGCCTCCCTCTAACTGACCTAACGCCTGCGCCACAGCATAATTTGGCATATGCACAATGCCATGACACACCTTGGCTGCAGCTGGATTGCGGAGCTGTCGATATGAATAGAACGGTGTCATACATAAGACAGCCTGATTTCCGCGTACCACTTGCAAAGGTGACGCCCGGCATGACACTCGGACGCAACCTCGAGATGAATGGCCGCTTGCTGCTGCGCCACGGAGCAGTGCTCGACCCGGAGCGGATCGGCAAGCTCGGCAAGTTCGGTGTTGACTACGTGCATGTGGTCTTCGGCGATGAGGACCTGGACATCTACAAGGGCCTGCTGTGCTGCCAGGACAAGCCACCGGATTACCACCACATTCAGTGCACCATCCGCGACACCTTCCTGGAGCTGGTACCGGCCTGGGCACGGCCCGCCAACTGCGCAAGGGATGAGAAGGTGATCAAGCTCGTAAACACGACTATCGAGCACACCTTCGAGGTAATCTTCAGTTCCCGTCGGCTGTTTGAACTGCTGCGCCTGTCCCGCATGTTCCAGCTTGAGCCACTCAAGCATTGCCCCGTGACCTGGATGTACTCCCTGTGCGTCGGAGCCGGGCTGGGTTACAGCCTGCCGACGCTGCTGGACCTCAGCCTGTCAGCTCTGTTCTACGACATCGGGATGCTGAAGGTGCCGCAGGACATCCTCTCCAAGCCGGGTCGCCTGACCGAGCTCGAGTTCGCTGAGATAAAGAAGCATGTCTACTTCGGGCGGCGCCTGCTGGAGGCAGTCAGTGACTTCGGCTTCAGCATGCCGCTGGTCTCCTTCGAGCACCATGAGCATTACTACGGCGGCGGTTACCCGAAGAACAAGCGCGGTGACTCGATCCATGAATTCTCGCAGATCGTCGGACTGACAGACAAGTTCGCCGCCCTGATGACAACTCGCTTCCACCGGGACCGCTTCCAGCCTTACCAGGCCTATGAAATGCTGCTGGCCCAGACGAAGACGGCGGTCAGCCCGCGGATCTTCGTGGCCTTCCTCAAGCACGTGCTGCTCTATCCGCGCGGTTCCCGCTTCAGGTTATCCACAGGTGAGATCGCGGTCCCGCTCGATGTGCCGATCAAGGCCCCGACCCGGCCGCGCGTGCTGATCACCCACAGTGCCAACGGCCATGAGCTGCTTGGGCTGCAGCGCGAGCACAACCTGGCAGCTGACCCGGACCTGCGGATCGAGTCCTTTGCGATCATGGACCAGTACCCGTCCAACATCTCACCTGAGGACATTGAAACGCTGTCGCTGCTAGACTAGTGCGGCATGCAGGCAGGACCTGAAACGTACGATCCATTCAAGGGCGCGGGGGAAAGAACTCCGTGAGCAAGCGCAGACGCAACAACGGGCCGGTGATCGTGCACATCACCGGGCTGGAGCAGCCCAAGAGTCCCCGCCGCGGCTCCGGCCGCCTGTTCAGCGATGAGATCTCCTATTCGCTGTCGGCCCCCTTCGTGAATGACAATGATGCGCGCATCCTGCGCGAGCTGGTCTACTGGAACACCGGCAGCAGCAAGCGCCGGGTGCAGAGCCGGCTGATCCGCGGCAAGCAGGCCCGTTACGGGATCATCGCGGATCCGCGCGACCTGAGCCCGAACCTGCTGGAGCGGATGATGATGCCGGGTGCGGACCGGGGCTTCGTCTCCGCTTGCAACATGCTGCTGCAGGGCAAGCCGCGCAAGGCTTTTGATGAACTGGTGCAGCTGAAGAAGAATGCCGACGCGGAATTCCTTGCTGGCATGCTGGCGCTCAAGCTCAACATGGAGGCACGTGCCGCCGAACTGCTCAGCCTGGCGATGGAACGGCCTGAGGACCTCGGTGACACCTTCGCCCGGCATTCCGTGGCGGTGATGTTCGACCTGCCGATCACGCCAACGGCGATTGCGCACGTCGGTCCGACACTCAATGGTGTCTACCTCGCGCTGGTGGAAGCCAAGCAGCGCCTCAGGCACCACAACGATGCGATGTATGTACTGCGCAAGCTGCAGCAGCGCCTGCCGCGTGACATAGTCGTGTTGCTTTCGCTCTGTGAATACCTGCTGGAGAACGATTCGTCGGATGTGGCGGCCTGCAACGAGATCGTCACCATGACGGAGTGGGTTGACAACGATACCTACATCCACGCCGGTGTATTGCTGATGCGGTCACGGGCCCTGCGTCGGATTGGCGAGCTGGACGGCGCCAAGGATGTGCTGACTGCGGCCCTACGCAAGACGGTGGACCGTACGGCCGGCATCCTGATTGCACTGCGGCAGGAGCGCTTCGAGCTGTTCATGGAGATGGACCTTGGCAGCCGGGCGGCGGATGACCTGCGCAAGCTGCGCGACCTGGATCCGGTACTGGCAACGCGTCTTGAGAAGAAGTATCAAGTGACCTACTGACAGGTCCTGGCGCCCGCATGGAGTGTGCATCCGCCTGCCAGTCCGCACAGAAAGGGATACAATAAAAGTACTTCCTCAGGAGGAGAGAATCCATGAGTGACAAGTCACAGATGCAAGCGGATCAGAACTTCGAGGATCTGCTGCGCGAGGACCGGCAGTTCCCGCCCTCAGACGACTTCCGCAGCAGGGCAAATGCAAGCGACGACGCGATGTACAGGGCAGCCGCAGCTGACATGCAGGCCTTCTGGAAGGGCCAGGCTGAGGAACTTGAATGGTTCCGCCCGTTTGACAATGTGCTCAACTGGGAACCGCCGCGTTGCCAGTGGTTCACCGGCGGCAAGCTCAACATCACCCACAACTGCCTGGACAGGCACCTGAACACCTGGCGGCGCAACAAGGCCGCCATCATCTGGGAGGGGGAGAACTTCGAGCAGCGCACCCTGACCTATGAGCAGCTGCACCGCGAGGTCTGCAAGTTTGCCAACGCGATGAAGGAGCTGGGCGTCGGCAAGGGGGACCGTGTCGCCATCTTCATGCCGATGATGGTCGAAGCGGCTGTGGCAATGCTGGCCTGCGCCCGCATCGGGGCGATCCACAGCGTGGTGTTCGGCGGCTTCTCGCCGGAGAGCCTGGCTGACCGCATCAATGACAGCCAGTGCAGGATGCTGATCACCTCCGATGGCGGCTACCGCCGCGGCAAGGTGCTGAGCCTCAAGGAGGATTCTGACAAGGCAGTGGAGAGCTGCCCGAGCATCGAGCACATCGTCGTTGTCAAGCGGCCGCAGGGCGACCCGTTCTCCTGTGACATGAAGCCGGGCCGCGATGTCTGGTACCACGAGATCATGCGCAACGCATCCGCAGACTGCCCAGCAGAGGTAATGGACAGCGAGGACCAGCTGTTCATCCTCTACACCAGCGGCACCACCGGCAAGCCCAAGGGCATCGTGCACACGACCGGCGGCTACAGCGTTGTCACCAACTACACGACCAAGTACGTCTTCGACATCCACGACGAGGACATCTACTGGTGCACTGCCGACATCGGCTGGATCACCGGCCACAGCTACATCGTCTACGGACCGCTGCAGGCCGGTGCCACCGTGCTGATGTACGAAGGAGCACCGAACTGGCCCGAGCAGGACCGCTTCTGGGACATCGTCGAGCGCCACCGTGTCAACGTGTTCTACACCGCGCCGACGGCGATCCGCGCCTTCATGCAGTGGGGCAGCGACCTGCCGGCGAAGTATGACCTTTCGAGCCTGCGCCTGCTGGGCAGCGTCGGCGAACCGATCAACCCGGAGGCCTGGATCTGGTACCACGAGCATATCGGCCGGGAGAACTGCCCGATCGTGGATACGTGGTGGCAAACCGAGACCGGAGGCATCGTGATCACGACCCTGCCGGGCGTGGATGCCACAAGGCCCGGATTCGCAGGCAAACCGCTGCCTGGCTACAGCGCGGCAATCCTTGATGTGCATGGCAATGTGATCGAGCCGACTGCCGACCATGCCGCCAGCGGGCTGCTGGCCCTGACGCAGCCCTGGCCGAGCATGCTGCGCACGATCTGGGGTGACGACGAGCGCTATGTCAGCACCTACTTCGACAAGTGGCATGACGCGGATGGCAACCCGCGTCGCGATCTCTATTTCCCCGGTGACGGCGCCAAGCTGACCAATGACGGGATGTTCATGGTGCTCGGCCGGATTGACGACGTGCTGAACGTCAGTGGCCACCGCATCGGCACGATGGAGGTGGAAAGCGCACTGGTGGACCATCCCGCCGTGGCGGAAAGTGCCGTCGTAGGCAAGCCGCATGAGCTGAAGGGCCAGGCGCTGGTGGCATTCGTGACCCTGATGAAGGGCGTCGAAGGCACGGATGAGCTCAACAAGGAACTGCGCAACCATGTCGGCACGAAGATCGGCGCAATTGCCAAACCTGAGGAGATCATCTTCACGGCGGACCTGCCGAAGACGCGCAGCGGCAAGATCATGCGGCGCCTGCTGCGTGACATCGCAGAGGGCCATGCCATCGGCGACACGATGACGCTTGCCGATCCCGCGGTGGTTGAAATGCTCAAGGGCAAGTACGAAAGCAAGGAAGGCTAGACCATCTAGATGACTGAATCCGGAAGACTGGGAACAGTCCCGCTCTCGGCGAGGCTGTTCCCGTTCATTGCACTGCTGCTGCTTGGTTTCTGCCTTGCGATCATCCTGATGCTGGACAGCATGCCTGATCCGCAGCTGCTGGCGAGTGCGGTGGCGGTTGACATCACATTGACGCTCAGCCTGGCCTGGTTCCTGATGGTGGCCCGGCCAATGCGCCTGCCATTGATCAGCACGCTTGTATTCTTCGTTGCCACCGTGCTTGTGGCGGAAGCCCTGTTGCCTGCAGAGGGCCGGGGAGTGCTGGGCTGGATTTCCCTGCTTGCAGTACCTGCGGAGCTGGCCCTCGTTTGGGCGGCGCTCAATTCTGTACGCGGGTTCCTTAAGGCCTTGAGATCGGGAAGGGAAGGGGATGGCAGGCGTCCCGATATGCTGATGGCATTCCATCAAAGCATGGAAGCGGTGGCAGGTCGCAGTGTGGTCTCCCGCATCCTCGCCAGTGAACTGGCAATGATGTATTACGCATTCTCGCCCGCCCTGAAGGATGAGGATCTCGTCCTTGGGGAAGGGCAGTTTAGCTACAACCGGCTCAATGACTACCAGAGCCTGGTACTGAGCATTTCGATCCTGATGCTGTTCGAGATGGTTGGCGTACACCTGCTGGTGCACCATTTCTGGGGAGCCTGGCCAGCCTGGATCCTCACAGGACTGAGCTTCTACGGCTTCCTCTGGCTGCGAGCGGACAGCGTTGCCAGTATCCGCCGGCCGATCGAAGTGCGCGAGGAAGGACTGCTGCTGCGTTGTGGCCTGCGCTGGACGGTCGAGATACCGCGTGAGCAAATCGAGAGTATTGAGCCAATCACGGACGGCTGTGCCAGCGCTGGCAAGGGAGAGCTGCGCATGCAGCTGCTGGGTGAGCCCAACTGCAGGCTGCGACTGAAGAATGACTTCACTGTTACCGGGCAGTATGGCATCCGCCGCAGGGTGCGCAGTATCAGTCTGGTAATGGATGAGCAGAACGAGTTTGTTTCAGAACTTGGTTTGATTGACGCAGGATTTTCACCTCTTATGTGATTCTTTTTCTATGGCGCTCGTGTCAATTTAATGCAACGAAAATGCAGTCCAACTTCAATATAATAGAATTGGGCTACTACACTTCTGTTCAAAACGATATAATTCTAATTAGTGACTAAGAAACAGAGTATCCCGAAGAAAGTCCGTAGTCAGGTATTGGCTGAAGCAGGACATAAATGTGCAGTGTGTGGAAACAGTTCTGACCTAGACATTCATCACATTGTCAAAGAAGCCGATGGTGGAGCAACCGAATTTGGCAACCTGATTGCAGTTTGTCCAAATCATCACAGACAAGCAGAACGTGAGCGCAATGAAACTAGGACGAATGCGTTAAGACTTGATGTAATGTTGCAACACAAGGCACGCTTGCAAGAACAAAGTCATGATAAGATTCTTGAGCGCTTAAAGAGATTGGAAGAAGTAAGACTAGGGAAACATGTTGAGCTATGGATGACTTCGAGAATTGAAGCTCTGGAAGAAGAGAATGAAATCTTAAGAAATGAGCTAGCTAGACACAAACAGAATAGTAAAGCACATAATGCAATTAGAACGAAAATTTCCGATAAGTGGAAAGCTGCAGAATTATATGCAAAAGGAACAGAAGAGTTTCAAAAAGCAAACTATCTAAGTGCAGTCAGCAGTTTTGAAAGCAGCCGAAAATTAGATCCAACTTGGCAGACTATCGCTAGCTTGGGAATCTTATATGATGTTATTGGCCGATATGAGGAATCTTTATCCGCTCTAGACGAAGCAGATAAAATGTTTTACGAAAAGAATAATAAAAGTAATTATCATTTAGTGAGAAACAGAGGTGACGTGTATTCTAACTTAAAAAAGTATGATGAAGCATTTGCATTGTATACCCAAGCGGATGAAATACGAGAGCAAGAGGGGTTACCAATGGATCCGGACTTGATTGTCAATCAGGGCAATGTGCATTTCAATCTAACTAATTACGCAAGTGCTTTGCAATTATATTTAGACGCTGAAGATTTGTTAGCTAGGCTTGGTATGCCTGCGAGTCCACTTGTTATTCATAATAAGGGAAACATAAACAGTATATTATGTCGCTTCGAAGAAGCGCTTTCCGATTATAACGAAGCTGAAATACTTCAAAGTCAGCAGAATTTACCGAAGAGCCCTAGTTTGATTATGAACCGTGGGAATGTATATAGCAATTTAGGCCGAATAAAAGATGCAATGGCATCATATACTGAAGCGAAAGAGTTGCGGAGAATACAAGGACTTGCACCAGATCCTCTCTTGTTAACAAACATTGGCAACATCTACTTCAAACTAAAACGCTTTAAAGATGCTCTTGAAACGTTTAAACAAGCCAAAGAGTTATTTGTCAGACAGAAAGTGCCTGTAGAGCCCAGTTTATTGATAAGCATGGGAAATGTGTATATGAACCTGAATCAATATGAGGATTCTTTATCAATATTCGATTCAGCTGAGAAACTACTTGAAAAACAGGGATTGCCATCAAATCCCAGTTTGATCATGAGCCGCGGCATGGTTTATGCAAATCAAGGCAATTTTCACGAAGCGCTACAGCAATACGATCAAACAGAAGAAATGATAAAAGAGCAAGGACTGACGGAAAAGCCATTCCTGTCATTTCACCGAGGTGAAGCTTTTAGGAAATTAGGTGACTATAGAAAGGCATCACTGTTTTTCTCAAAAGCTGAAAGTATCTCCAGAATTTTGGGAATTCCTGTTAATCCAATGATTGCATTTAGACGAGGGCAGATATTATTCGATAAAGGAGATTTAGAGGGTGCTTGTAACTTAGCAAATCAAGCTCTCGAAATGTATAGCAATTCTGAAGAACCTGTTGACAATGAGATTTTAAAATTTTTAGAAGAATATTGTCGTGATCAACATAATTGAATGATCAGGTCTTGCCACTGTTAGAATAGCCCCATTCCACCACGCCTTGCGTGGACTGTGACGGAGCTAAACATGGCAGCCAAGACCCGGCCAATCGGCAAGCAGGACCTCTACAAACTCAGGCAGCTCTACGAATGCCGCCTGTCACCCGATGGCAGCACGCTGGTCAGCAGCGTCGATTCCATTGACGCGAAGACCAACAAGAAATACCGGCACCTGTTTGTGCGCCCCAGTGGCAACGGCAGCCTGAAGCAGTTCACCCGCGGTGATCACAACGACTACAACCCGCAGTTCTCACCGGACGGCAAGCTGATCGCTTTTCTCTCCAGCCGCAAGGGACGTCCCGGCCTGTGGCTGATCCCGGTGGACGGCGGTGAAGCCTGGCAGCTTACGGAGCTCAAGGGCAGCATTGGCTCTTTTGAATGGTCGCCGGACTCGAAGCAGATCCTGTTCAGCTTCAGCCCGACGGACCAGGAGCAGATCGAACTGGAGGAGAAGGCCGGTCCCGGTGGCAAGCCCGGTGCACCGAAGTTCCGCCATATCACGAACTTCTTCTACCGGCTGGACGGTGCCGGCTGGCTGCCCAAGGGCAAGACGGAGATCCACGTGGTGACGGTTGCCAGTGGCAGCTCGAAGAAGATCTTCTCAGACGAGTACCACAACCTTAACCCGAGCTGGAGCCCGGATGGCCAGCACATCGTGTTCTCATCGAACAAGAGTGCCAACCCGGAGATCGAGACGGACCGCTCGGACATCTGGGTGCTGCGCGCCGACGGCAAGGGCAAGCTGCGCCGCATCGAGACCTACAGCGGCCCCGCTGACAACCCGAGTGTCAGCCCCGACGGCAAGTGGATCGCCTTCCGCGGCTGGCCGGACTGCAGCAAGTCCTGGAGCGAAGGCAACATCCGCCTGTTCCTGGTGCCCTTCAAGGGCGGCAAGATCCGCGAACTGGGCGAGGGCCTGGACCGGCCGGTTGACAACCTGTCCATCAACGACACCTGGGGCCTGATGGGTTCCCGCAAGCCGCTGTGGTCCCCTGACGGCACCGCAATCTACAACGTGGTGACCACCGATGCCAACACGGAGGTCTACCGCTTTGATGTGGCTGACGGCACGGCTGCGCCGGTGTTCAGTGAGCCCGGTGTCGTGCTGGACTTCGACATAGACTTCAGCCGCGGCAAGCTCTATGCCGCCTTCAGTGAGATCGTGAACCCGGGTGACCTGATCAGTGCCAACCTCGGCGGTGGCAACATGAAGAGCCTGAGCAGCGTGAACTCAGCCTGGCTGAACCGCAGGGACATTGGCGAGATCACCGAGATGTGGGTCAAGGGCCGCGATGGCAACAAGGTGCATGGCTGGGTACTGACCCCGCCTGACTACGATGGAAGGAAGAAGTATCCGGCGATCCTCTACATCCACGGCGGTCCGCATGTGGCCTTCGGGCGCAGCATCATGCATGAGTTCCATTACCTCTGCGGCCTTGGCTACGTGGTGTTCTTCTGCAACCCGCGCGGCAGCCATGGCTACGGTGAGGCGCATGTAAGCGCGATCTCGCGTGCATGGGGTGACAACGACTACAGCGACTGCATGAAGTTCACCGACGCCGTGCTGCGCAAGTTCACGAATATCGACAAGGACCGCGTCGGCGTGACCGGTGGCAGCTACGGTGGTTACATGACCAACTGGATCATCGGCCATACGAAGCGCTTCGCCGCTGCTGTAACCCAGCGCTGCGTTTCCAACTTCCTCAGCTTCCATGGTTCCAGTGATGTCGGCTTCCTGTTCCATCACGTGTTCGGCAAGGATGCCAAGACTCCCTGGGAGGACAAGGAGCGCTTCCTGGCGATGAGCCCGATGACTTACATCCCGAAGGCGACAACGCCGACGCTTGTGGTCCACAGCGAAAACGACCTGCGCTGCCCGATCGAGCAGGGTGAGCAGGTCTACGTGCAGCTCAAGC
This sequence comes from bacterium, assembly GCA_020440645.1. Classification (GTDB taxonomy): domain Bacteria; phylum 4484-113; class 4484-113; order 4484-113; family JAFGCY01; genus JAHEFU01. Next base: position 29,753 of record JAGRNR010000046.1, read on the forward strand.
TGCAGGGTGTGGAAACTGAGTTCGTGCGCTTCCCCGAGGAAAGCCATGGGCTGAGCCGCGGTGGACGCACGGATCGTCGTATCGAACGCCTGGAGCGCATCAGCGGCTGGTTCGACCGTTACCTGAAGAAGGCCTGACCTTAGATCAGTTACACGGGAGGTATGATTCGCCCATGAGCGATCTGCCTCCCGTGATTGATCCCCTTGAAAAGCAACAGTACCTGCAGGGCGACTGGTATCCGGCACTGCTTGGTCAGGTGAATGACACTGCAATCAAGCTGGCGCGTATCCACGGGGAGTTTGTCTGGCATTCGCACGCCGAGGATGATGAGCTGTTCCTCGTGGTCAAGGGGCGGATGCGACTGGAGTTCCGCAACGGGGTACGGGAGCTGGAAGCGGGGCAGATGATCGTCGTGCCTCGTGGGGTGGAGCACCTTCCGGTGTCTGAAGAGGAGTGCCTGATCCTGCTGGTTGAGCCTGTTGGTACCGTGAACACGGGGGACACCGAAAGCGAGTTGACCCGCACGGAATTGCGGGACATCTAATCTCAATACCATTGACCAATCAAGACTGGAACTGACCTTACTGAGTATTGGTACTTTGCATTAGACTGCGATTCGTTGTACATTACTAGTATCAACTAATTGATCCCCTGTCTCACATGCAGGGGATGGTCCTGCCGGGCAATTCGCATCAGTTGCAGGACAGGCTTCCGTATCCCCTGGTAATTTGTGCTGCGATCTGTCGCAGCTGGCCAGGGATCGGTGGTTGGGTAACAATCTGGCTTGAGGAGCAGCATGAGGAGAACCGCGGAAGGCGGCTGGACACGCGTCCTTGCCCTTATTCTGGCAGTGCTGGCACTGCAGCTTTGTGCTTCGTGCGGCGGTGGTGGTAAATCCGAAGGCGGATCTCAGAATCAGGAGCAGCGAACTGTTCTAGAGCTCAGCCTGAACTCCGTCAGCCAGCCAAATGGCACCATCCACGTTGAACTCAGCGCTACAAATGCCGCAAGCCTCTACCAGTTGTCATCGAGGCTAAGCTTCGACAGCGCAGCTGTCCGGCCGCTTGGGCCGGCTGTTCCGGGCAACCTTCCGGCACAGGATGCAATCTTCTACAGCAATGACCGGCAGTCCGGATACATCCCGGTGGCTTTCACCAACACCAAGGCAGCCGCAGTCGGCCAGCAATCCGGCATCCTTTATTCAGTTGAATTCGAGGTGCTGGACGCGGGGCTCGATCCGCGTTTTGCCCTGGTCACGGACCCGCAATACCTGATTGCGCGCGACAACAGTGCATCTGACATCAAACTTTCCGTCGAGGTGCAGCGTTGATCCATTTGCGCACCTCCGTTTCCCTGATCCTGCTGATGGCAGCCCTGGCCGTGGTGCATTCCGTCGCCTTTGCCTTCACTACTCCCAGCAATGAGGAGTGGGCAGAGCTTGAGCGGCAGGGCAAGGCTGAATCAACCAGGCAGTGGATGCGAGAGCTTAGGGATGAGGTAAGCACAGTCCCGCAACTGAGCATTGCCGAGAAGCTGCAGCTGATTGATGAGGGTT
>JAGRNR010000047.1:0-31165 GCA_020440645.1 bacterium
GGTGCTGGACGGCGGGAATGGCAACGCTGGCAGCCATGCGCTGCTGCAGCAGGCGGCCAGCGTGGAGCGCCTCAGTGAGCACCCGCTGGCCGGGGCCGTGGTGCGCGCCGCCGAGCAGGAACACCTGCCGCGGCTGGATGCGCGCACCTTCCACAGCCATACCGGCCAGGGCGTGCATGCCACGCTGCGTGATGAGCAGGGGGAACTATGGGTCGGGATCGGCAACCGCCTGCTGTTCACCGAGCATGGGGTGGATGTGCCGCAGGCGGTCTGGCAACGTGCCGAGGAGCTGCGCAGCGCCGGACTGACCGCGCTGATTGTCGGCACCCAGCATGGCGGCGGCGGCGTGATTGCCGTGGCCGACCGTATGCGCAGCGAGGCGGCGGAGGCGATCAGCCGGCTGCGGGAGCTCGGCATCCGCCGGCTGGTGATCCTCACCGGTGACCACCGCGTGGTCGGCGAGGCCGTTGGCAGTGCCGTCGGGGCGGATGAGGTGCTCAGCGAACTGCTGCCGGCGCAGAAACTGGAAAGCGTGAAGGCAATGCGCGGCCGCTATGGAGCGCTGGCCTACATTGGCGACGGTGTCAACGACGGCCCGGCGCTGGCCGCCGCCGACATCGGCATCGCAATGGGTGAGGCCGGCACGGATGTCGCGCTGGAAACGGCGGACGTGGTGCTGATGCGCAGCGACCTGCGCGCACTGCCATTCGCGCTGTGGCTGGCAAAACGGACCGAAGCAGCGATCATCCGCGGGCTGGTGATCGCATTCAGCGTGATCGCATTCCTGCTGTTCAGCGCCGCCTTCCTCAGCATCCCGCTCTGGCTGGCGGTGCTGTTGCATGAGGGCAGCACAGTTGTCACGATCCTGAGCGGGACCTACCTGCTGGTGGAACCGTACCGGGAGCAATAGGGGAGAAGTCGCGAAGCGCAGCTTCGACATGCATTCTGCATGTCTTCGCAACGCAGTTCCCTGCTGATAGCTATTTGCTTCTCCCCACGCCACACTGCCCACTCCCATCTTGGTTGTACAATCCTCGCGGCATGGGCATGAGGAGTGGCAACATGGAAGAGCTGCAGTATCCGATCGGCAAGTACCGCATCGAGCATGAGTTCACAGCAGAGCGGCGCGCGGAGCTGGTTGGGCAGCTTGCCAGCCTGCCGCAGCAGCTGCGTGAAGCTGTCAACGGACTGGATGATGGACTGCTGGGCACGCCTTACCGGCCCGAGGGCTGGACGCTGAGGCAGGTGGTGCACCATGTGGCGGACAGCCATATGAATGCCTATGTGCGCATGCGCCTGGCGCTGACCGAGGAGGAACCGGCAATTGCGCCTTACAAGGAAGGCCACTGGGCGATGCTGCCGGATGCGCAGCAGGCACCGCTCGGGTTGTCACTTTCCCTGCTGGACGGCCTGCATGGCCGCTGGGTGCTGTTGCTGGAAAGCATGACGGATGAGCAGTTCGCGCGGCGCTTCTTCCATCCGCAGTACGGCACACGGGTGCGCCAGGACGAAATCCTCTCGCACTACGCCTGGCACGGCCGGCACCATACGGCGCATGTGACGGGCCTGCGGGAACGGATGGGCTGGTAGCGGCGGCTTGAATGCCGCCATACCTGTTGTCAGACTTAAGACTTCAGACTCCAGAGAAGCAAATACTGGATCGGCACATCGATCTGTAGTCTGATTTCTGAGGTCTGATCACTTGCTACAGCGTCATCCCGCCCGCCATCAGGTGGCCACCCTCATCCGTGCCGCAGACCAGCAGGCGCAGCCTGACGATGTATTCCACGCCCTGCCTGAACTTGACCACGACCGGCTTGTCGTCCTTGCCGGGAGCGAGGTAGCTGTCCACTTCAATGCTGATCGGGCCGACGCCGTCGGCGGCATCGTCCTGCACGTCCGACTTGAGCGTACTGACACCAGCAGTCGCGGTATCGCGCCACTCGCCATCCACCAGCACCTGCACCATCACGTTCTGCGGGGCGGCGGATTGGAAGTCCAGCGTCATCGCCAAGCGATCCTTCGTGGAGCTGTCCCTCAGCTCGGCATGCTCAGCGATCGGCTTGCCGTCAATCCTGGCCGAACTGGCCAGATGCTCCTCGCATCAAGCGCGGCCGGGGCCGGCCTGCAGGACGGTAATGGCCAGCGCCATTGTCAGTGCAGCTGTAATCTTCCTGATCATCAGTGAGACCTCATGTCCGTTGGGATTCCCCGGCAGGCCTGGTGACCTGGCGGGATGTTTGCTGCAGAAATGATAGCATCGGAGCAGACTGCAGACATCTGACACCAGACTTCAGATCTATTGTCGGAGTACCATGATATCTCTCTGAGGTCTGTAGTCTGTCTTCTGAGGTCTAGACCGACGGCAGATTGCCGCCGGTACAATGTCCCCCATGAGAATCGCATTGACAAGCGTCATGGTTGATGACCAGCAGAAGGCGCTGGACTTCTACACGGAAAAGCTCGGCTTCGTGAGGATAAACGACCATCCGATGGGTGAACACCGCTGGATTACAGTGGCTGGCCCCGACGGTCCCGAGGGTGTTGAATTGCTGCTGGAGCCGAATGCCGACCCGGACGCCAGGATCTTCCAGGCTGCCTTGAAGGACAAGGGCAAGCCCTGGACCAGTTTTGAGGTGGATGACGTGAAGGCCGAGGTGGAACGCCTGCGCGCCCTCGGCGTGGTCATCACCAAGGAACCCGTCGAGGAGCAGTGGGGCGGATACGCGATGTTCGATGACACATGCGGCAACATCATCAGCATCCATTCCGTGGCCAGCTGAGCTAAGACAATCTCCCCCCGCAGGGGTAGTAAACACCACCAAGCACACAGGGGAGTGTTCCAATGCGTTACAGAAGACTGGGATCCGCCGGCATCCAGGTATCCGAGCTGAGCTTCGGCTCATGGGTCACATTCGGGCAGCAGTACGGCGTGGATGAGGCGCTGGCCTGCATGGAGGCCGCTTACGAAGCCGGCGTGAACTTCTTTGACAACGCCGAGGCCTACGCCGGTGGCAAGAGCGAAACCCTTATGGGTGAGGCCATTAAGAAGGCCGGCTGGAACCGCGCGGACCTCGTGGTCTCGACGAAGATCTTCTTCGGCGGCCAGGGCCCGAACCAGAAGGGCCTGTCCCGCAAGCATGTGATTGACGGCATGCGCGCCTCTCTGGACCGCATGCAGCTGGACTACGTGGACCTCGTGTTCTGCCACCGCCCCGACCCCAACACGCCGATGCTCGAAACCGTGCGCGCGATGAGCTGGGTGGTGGACCGGGGCTGGGCGCATTACTGGGGCACCAGTGAGTGGAGCGCCGAGCAGATCCGCTACGCGCATGGCATCGCCGAGCGTGAGCACCTCAACCGCCCGCAGATGGAGCAGCCGCAGTACAACATGTTCCACCGCGAGCGCGTGGAGAAGGAGTACGCGCCGCTGTACGAGGACATCGGGCTCGGCACCACGATCTGGTCCCCGCTGGCAAGCGGGATGCTGACCGGCAAGTACAACGAGGGCATCCCGGAGGGCAGCCGCGCCACGCTGCCAAACTACAAGTTCATCCGTGAGGGCATCGAAAGCGACGAGGGCCAGGCCCGGATTGGGAAGGTCAAGCAGCTGATGCCGATCGCTGGCGAACTCGGCTGCAGCATCGCGCAACTGGCACTGGCCTGGTGCCTGAAGTTCGACGGCGTGAGCACGGTGATCACCGGTGCATCCAGGGCAGAGCAGGTGTCTGAGAACATGGGCGCGCTGGACGTTGTTGACAAGCTGGACGAGGGCGTGATGGAGCGCATCGAGGCCATACTTGGCAACAGGCCTGCATAGGCGGGACGATCAGCGCAGTCGCCACATCAGTTTGTCAATACCTTCCGCATAGTCGGGCATTTTTGCATCGCGTTCATGCAGCAGGACCAGGCAGTCATCCGCGCCGTCCTGCAGGCAGTCCAGCAAAAGCTCGGTCATGTCCAGCCCCGGCAGGTAGCTGCGCTTGATGCGCGCCTGCTCCTGTGAGTAGCCATCCAGACTTGGATCAGCCCGCAGGAACATGCGCCGGTCCTCCAGCAGGCGCCTGAGGATGTCAGCCCGGTCCTGCATGGGGCATTGCCCGGCCGCATCCACGAGCTCCCGTGGATAGGCCTCCTCGATCAGCCGCTCAAATGTCTCCAGGTCCATGCCCGGCACATTCACAGCCGGTGACAATGGATTGTCCGGCCGGATGGTCGGGTTGACAGCCACGCGATTGCCACGGTCCATCCCGTTGTTGTTGCGCCGGACTGGATCAGCGCCGCTGTCCAGCAGCAGGCGCATGCATTCGACATCGTCCATGAAAGTATCGTGGTACAGCAGGTAGGTGAATGTGAAGGGATACTGCCTGCGGCTGTAATAGGTGTTGGCATGCGCGCCATGCTCCAGCATCAATGACAGCATCTCGCGCAGGCTTGCCAGTTCCGCGGTGTCCTTCACCCGGCCGAAACTGTCCGCCAGTCTGCCCACTGGGCAGCTGCCGACGTAGGCCGCATATTCCTCATCGTACTCAAGCCCGTAGTTTGGGTCGGCCCCGCCAGCGAGCAGCAGCTCCAGCATGTCAACATTGCGCTGCTCGACTGCGAAGTCAATTGGCTGCTTCATGTACATCTCCTGGCCATAGATCGCATCCATGTCCCACCAGCAGGCTGCACCGGCATCCAGCAGGATGGCAACGTGCTCGCGCTGCCCCTCCAGCACCCCGTGGTAGAGCGTGATGTACATCCGGTAGTCTTCGATGCTTGCTCGCTGCACCTGATCCGCCAGCAGCATGCGCAGCACCTCCGGATCGGGCTGGTCCATTGCGGTATAGATCGCATCCGGCAGGCGCTCGCGCGGTTCGTATTCGTACTCCCCGCTTGCCAGCAGACTGGCCAGCAACTCAAGGTCACCGAGCGCAATCACCGCCTGCAGCGGCGGCCGCTCCATTGCCAGCAGTTCTTCGCGCAAGCCCTCACGGCCCGCGCTGGCAGCGAGGTACAGGCCGAAGCTGCGCAGGTAGCGATTCTCCTTCGCATCCAGTCCTGCGCAGGCTGCTTCAAACTGTGGCCAGAGCCCGAGTGCAGCGCAACTTGCCGCATCCGGCTCCACTCCCATCCTGAGCAATTGCCTGGCCAGGCCCAGCCGGCCCCAGCGCAGCACTCGCTGCAAGGGCGTATCGCCCCAATTACTGGCTTGCAGCGGATCGGCACCGAGCTGCACCAGCCTGATGAAGTCCGCATCATAGCTGCCGGAGTCATGCCGCAGGTTCATCAGTGCGTTGTCACCGCGGTAGTCCGCATAGCCGCAGTCTATTCCGAGACTGCTGAACAGGTCGTAGATGCCAATGTCACCCACACTGCTGCATTCGGCCACCAGCTCATGCAGTGTGGTGATCTCTTCAGGGTAGGATGGATGCGACGGCACCTTTCGCAGGTCCTGCAGGTCCAGACCGTTGGCAAGCATTACTTCAAACAGTTCCCGCAGGCGTGGTGCGGCATCCTCGCCCGCCAGGTCCGGGAAATCCATGTAGGTGGACTGGTAGGCCAGCGTGAACAGGTCGCGGTATTGTGCATCCGAATAGGCCTGCAGGTCCAGGCCGTTGTCAATTAGCTGCTGCAGCAGGGATGGGTCCAGCAGGCACACCAGCAGCAACCTGTCCTCCGGCATCGCCCCGAGGCCCTTAAGCGGGATTTGCGCGATGTCCCTTCCGCGGTCCAGCATGGCCTGGCGCTCACTTGCATCCTGCATGCTTGCCAGTGCAAGGAAGGCATGGACCCACAGGCGGTCAACATGCATCCCGTTGGCAAGTAGTGGGCGCAGCCTGTCCATCTCCGTTTCATCGAGCCCATCCTCCGCCAGTGCCAGCACAAAGGTACTGCGCAGCTGTGCCCCCTGTCCCAGCAGGGCATCAGTTGTCATTGGCAGCTTTGAGGAAGCCGCCAGGTACAGCAGGCTGTCAAGGTCGCGCTGGGTCAGCTCCGCCTCAAGCATGCCCCTGTGCAGCAGCTCCATTGACAACTCATCGTAACCCAGCCGGATGGCAATCGGCAGCAGGGCCAGCCCACCATGCAGCTCGAGGATGTCCAGCCCCTGCTCATTGCACAATGCAATCGCAGCCTGCTCGTCATCAAGCGCTGTCTGCAGCACCCTGATCCAGTCCCGCTCAGGGGCATCCGCCTTCCCACACCAGTCGGCAAACATGTCCTCGATGGCAAGCCAGTTCCCTGTATCCGCTTTGTACATCCCTGTGACTGATCCAGCGGGAAAGAATGTGTTCAGGCAGCTTCCAGGCGGTTCAATGCCAAACAGTACACAGGCTGGCGGCTCCTCTCCATAGCCATCATCAAGCCAGTAATTCGGGCCATCGTCGTTGGTAACGTATTTAATTCCGGGCGTGGCAAACGCCGGTCCCTGGACCTGTATCAACAGCAGTGCAGCAATCAGACCAAGCATGCGCAGCATCACCCGCAGATCATAGCGCCGTGCTGCATATGCCGCCACTCGCTCAGTCAAGCTCATCCACCATTGCATTCAGGCAGTCGCGATAGCCCGGCAGGGCAAAGCCCAGCCGCAGCATGCTGTCAATGCAGGCCCGTGAGCGCTGCACGAAGGCCTCACGGTATAGCCGCGCCGTGCTTGCTGAATCCGGCGTGTTGGCGGACTGGCTGGCCAGCAGCTCCAGCTGCGCCGCATTGTCACGCCTGATGCAGCCGAGCATCGCATTCAGCATCTCATCCGGGTTCTGCTCCGGCAGGAACAGCAGCAGGTGCCGGTCCTCCACGTCCGGCAGGTTGGCAACGAGCGGCAGCAACCCGCGAGCGACAGGCGGCTGCATCGGCTGCCCCGGGACCAGCGTGCCGGCATCGAGGTCCAGCCCGGCTTCCAGCAACAGGTCAAGCACTTCCGCTGATGGCTGCAGCCCGACCCGCTCAATCAGGGGGACGTATGTGCCGCCGCCTCTATAAGGATTGCTGTCAAGGTAGTAATCCGCGCGCAGGCCATGCTCAACCAGCAGGCGCAGCATTTCCAATTCCTTTCCGGCGCGCTGGTCCCTGCTATTCGCTCCGGCGCGCGGCAGGCAATACTCAAGCAGGCGGCCGCCCGTCCAGATGCCGAGCTGCTGGTCGTAGCTGAGCTGGTCGTTCGGGTCAAAGCCGGCGTCGAGCATCAGGCGCAGCATGTCAACCCGGCCCCGGCTGATTGCCATCCCGAGCGACTGCGCCTGCCGTCCCGCTCCAGGCTGGCAGTCATCCAGCCCGCTGTCCAGCAGTGCCTTCAGCACTGCCGGGTCCTCGTTGTAGCTGGCCGCTTCCAGCAGATCATGGAACTGCTCATCCGTCACCGCCGCGCGGATGGCATCATCCGCCAGCAGTGCCTGCAGGCAGTCCAAGCGCTTTGCACCGGTTGCCAGCCTGAGCGGTTCATAGTCCGGCAGCGGCCAGATGCTGTACTCACCGTTCTCCAGCCGCAGCGCAAGTTCCTCAGGCATGTCAGCGAGGATCAGCGCCTGCAGCGGGGGTTCGTCGCCAAGCTCCAGCAGCTGCCTGAGAATGTCCTGGCTGTCAGCGGAGCCGGCGAGGATCATCGCGATGTCTGCCTGCCTGATGCGCTCACCGGGCAGCATGTCCGCCAGCGCCTGACTGTACTCCTCAATCCGCCCGATCGCTCCAAGGCTGGCGGCGTCCGGCTGCTCCACATGTTCGAGCATGAGCTGCCAGAGCTCCGGCCGCTGATTGATGATTGCCAGGTGCAATGGGCTGAAGCCCTGCTTGTCCGCCTGCAGCGGGTCCATCCCCGCATCCAGTAGCGACTCAATCGATTCCGCCGTATTCCAGGGGAACCAGCTCACTCCATGCAGCGCCGTGTAGCCGCGCTCATCAGCGAGCAGTGGATCTATCCCCAGCTCCGGCAGCACGCTGGCCAGCCGCGGGTCAAGTGCCGCCAGCCAGGCGATCTCCGCCGGCTTGCGCACAGCGGGATTGTCCAGGCTGGCTTCCTCCGCCTTGAACCCTGCCTTGGCCAGCACAGCCGCACAGCCCGCCAGGTCCGGCGCCTGTTCAGACTCGCTGTTGCCAATAGGCCACATCATCGCAGCCTGCCAGAACATAGCTATCGAATTGGGGCTGTCCGGCTGCCTGAGCGCTTCGGCATAGCCCCTCTCCATCAGCAATTGCAGCTTGCGCGAGTCATCCATGCAGCCCAGCAGGATGTCATTGCTGAACATTGCCCGTCCCTGGAAGTAATCGCCATCTTCCAGCAGCGCTGCCAGTTCGTCATGGTCCAGTAGCGGCAGAAATTCGGCAATAGCCTTCTCCCAGCCTCCCTTGCTGTTGGACAGTCCACACTGCGTTGCCAGGAAATGGTAGAACTCCCGGCGTTCAGCGCTATCCAGGTCAAGCTGAGCACCGATCGTGTATGAATCCAGCCCGGCTCCGCTGTCCGCCAGGGTCAGAGCCATGATCCGGTCGCCGTAGCGGGCCGCGATCCCGAGCAGCTCATCCATTTCCCGGGTCCCGATTTCGTTCCGGCGCTCCATCCGTGGCAGCAGGCCGGCCAGCAGCTCCGTGTTGCCATACATCGCGCACATTGACAACAGCTGCATCGCATGCCCACGTTCACAGACTGCATCAGGGTTCTCGTCGAACAGGGTCAGCGCGGCCTGCGGGTCAGTCTGGCTCAGCTGCAGTACGGTCAGCCAGGCCCGCTCATCCGGGTCGACAGGCGGGATGGTCAGCGCCAGCAGCTGCTCCATCTCGAGGAACTCCGCGATGTCAGGCCGCTCCTCAAAGGCCGGCTCCTGCTCATCCTCAGCAGTGCTGCCAGCCACACTTGTCACAGCCCCTGCCTGATTGACGATGATGCCAGCGTGTGTAGCAGCTGTCCTGTTGCAGGAAGCGCAGCACAGAAGGACAGTGAACATTAGCAAACCGGAAAGGCTTGCCACCAAAGCCCCTATGCCGCCTGTCCGCACCAGACTGCTGCTATGTCCCTGCCTGTTCATCAGCGCAGCCGTTGCAGCATCTGGTTCAATGCCGTGTTGTAGTCAGGCAGGGCGAAGTCCCGGTTGAGCAGCAGGTCCAGTGCTTCAAGGTCACCCGCTGCGAAGCATTCAGCCATCAGTAGCTTCTGGTCGGCATCCGACAGCGGCGCATCCAGCCAGGCCAGCAGTTCCGGCAGGAATTCCGTGTTGCCAGACATGATGCAGTTGCGCATTGCCGCCTTGAGGTCATCATCAAGGGCATGACGCGCGAACTGGCTAAACAGGTCGGGGTCCATCCCTTCAATTGTGGATAAGTTGGTTAACACTTGATTGAACAGTGAACTAGCAACGATGAATTGTCCTGTTACCCCCGGCGGCAGTCCAGCTGTTGTGCTCTGCTTACCAGCAGCCGGCGGCGGCGGCATCTGTCCTGGGTCCAGGCCATGGTCCAGCAGCAAGTGCAGGGTGTCAGCATCCAGCGTGCGGCACAGGTCCCACAGCGGTGGCTGGGGAGCCTGTCCCATCATGCTCGTTGCCAGGAAATCCAGCCGTGCCCCCTCATCCAGCAGCCGCTTGTAAATCCGCCGGTTCAGGTCGTAGTCAAGCACTTCCGGTGTTCCTTTCAGGTGCATGATCGGTGGATCTCCTGTCAGGGTTCCAGTGGCCGGATCGAGTACCAGCCCGACATTCGGATCAGCACCGAACTCAAACAGCAGCTTAATCATCTCCTCATCCCGGAATGAAACCGCCATACACAGCAGCGGCGTGCCCCTGCGCATCATTTCATCCTCGGGTGCAACCGGGATGCCCGCTTCCAGCATGATCCGCAGGCGCTGGGGCTTCCTTTCCGAAACCGACCTGAACATCGTATAGGCAAAGTAGTCCATGTCCGCCCTGGCCATGTATGTCTCACTATCCAGCAGGGCCTTCAGCATGTCGTCATTTTCATCAAACTGTTCCTGGTAGAACAGGTAGCCGAAGGTCTCGCCATCTTCAGTGTAGTTCTCCCGCGCCAGCGCATCCCGCAGCAGTTCCGCATCGCCATTGATCACGAGGCTGCACAGGTCCGGCACGAATCCGCTGTCATACAGCTCCCGGAAGCGCTCGTGGTCCGCCCCTGCCGCCAGGTGCAGGCCGCGTTTGATCTCCAGTCCGCGATTGACAATCACCTGCTCGCCGGCCGCCTGCTTGAATTGCTCCACTGTGCCAAGCACCGCCAGCGTTGCCAGGTCCGGTTCGCGCTCGCCCAGCAGCTCCCGTGCCAGCTCGATGTCCCCGTTGACCAGTGCGAAGTGCACCGCGCTGAAGCCATCATCACCTTCCAGCAGCGGGTCCAGCCCGGCGGCGACGAAGTCCCGTGCTAGCTGCGCCGTGTACTTTTCCTCCTCCTGATAGTGCAGCAGACCCAGCAGTATGGTCTGCCCGCGGCTGTCAAGGCGATTCGGGTCCACGCCGTGCTCCGCCAGCAGCTCTATCAGCTCCGCCGGCGGAGGCTGCCTGAGGAAGCCGACATCCGCCACCAGCGACCAGTCATCCGGCAGGCTGTCCAGCGATATGCCGCGCTCATCCAGCAGCTTGAAAAGCCCGACCACATCACCCCAGTCCGTTTCATTGCTTGAGTTGTAAATCTTCTCGCGCTCCTTCAGCAGCTTGCCAAACAGCTCCCCCTGATCCGTGTAGCGCACTTCCTCCAGGTCCAGCCCGTCGGCCAGCAGCAGCTCCAGCTTGTGGCTGTCATCCATGCAGCCCTTGACGAGATCATAGGTCTGGCGGTTGCCGGCGTAGCGCAGGTCCGCATCATTCATCGCCTCCGTCCCGCGCAGCTCCCGGCAGCGCTCAATCTGGTCAGCAAGCTGCTCAGCATCCATCTGCGGCAGTGTGTTGGCAAGCACCGCGCACCAGTCCTGCGCCGTGTCCGAGATCACGTCCTGCTCCAGCACGAATGCCAATAGATCCGGGTCCGGCTCGTTGCCAATACCGAGATTGCGGAACAGGTAGCCCGCCGACATCGAGATGCGCGCGCCATTCCCGGCCAGCAGCTCAATCATCTCCGCATCGCCATGCCCGATCGCGGTGGTCAGCAGTTCATTCATGTCCGCCTGCGTCATCACATCCGCAGCGGCATGCTGCTCCAGCAGGTAGCGGCAAAGTTCAGCCTTGCCGAACATAACCGACAGGCGCAGCAGGCCGAATCCCGGCAGGGCCTCGCTGGCCGGATCGACCCGCCCGGATTCAAGCAGCGCAATCGCTGCCTGTTCATCATCCGCAGCGATTGACAGCACTTCGGCCCAGCCTCGCTCGAATTCACCACTCGGTGGAGACAGCGCGAACAGGTGGGCCTCACTCTCCATGAAGGGCTGCAGCTCTGGCGCCGGCTGGATCAGCTGGAAGGCCTTGAAGTAGTCCTCACGCTTGATGGTCTTGCCACTACCGGCAGCCCCGCCCTGGGCGGCACCTCCTGTACCCTTGCCAGTACTGCCCCTGTTGCATGCACACAGCAGAAGCATAGCAAGTATGCCAATCCCGAGCCTTGTCAGCTTTCGACTCATTTCCTTCCCCCGCGGATGTCCTGTTACACCATATAGCTTACAGACTGCCTGGCCTGGCTGCCGTTCAACGCTGCTGTGGCTCAAGCCCGTAGCCCAGCGCATCCAGCCCGACGCGGTAATCCGGTACGGGATAGCCCAGCACCAGCAGGGCATCGAGGCAGGCCCTGGCCCTGTGCCTGAATGCTTCAGTCACCAGACCTGCATCCTGCTGCCTCGATCCGGCCGGCAAGGCACTGTCCAGCCTTGCCAGCAGGTCGGCATTGTCAACAACCAGGCACTGATACATTGCCAGTTCGATCTGCTGCTCCGTGGCAACCTGCAGCGCTGCCTCCTGTAGCTCCCCGTCGACCCCCTGCATCCCGGCCAGCTGCACGATCAGCGCCGGGGGATACTGCCAGTCCGTGTTGCCCGGCTTGCCGCGCACCGGTGCTGCCATTGGCTCCCTTGCATGCTCTGCCAACAATTCCACCAGATCCGGATCAAGCCGCTTTGCGTTGTACTGCAGGCTGGGAATGTAATCCACCACTCCGGTTATCGGGTTCATGCTTTCCACGTAGTAGTCAACATTGGCATCATGCTCCAGCAGCAACTCGACACATCGCCGGACTTCTTCCATGTCAATCCGCTGCGAGTACGGGACCGTCTCGCTCATCAGCAGGTCCAGGCAGGATTGCAGGGCCGGCTTGCCTGACAATATGCCATGCGCCTGTATCTCGATCAGGCCCCGGTCCGGGTCGGCACCATGCTCCAGCATCAGCCCCAGCAGTTCCGGCTCACCCAGCTGGGCCGCTGCCTGCACCAGGCTGCGCACAAGCCCCGTATAGCCATCAGGGATTTCCACCGGTGCACCGTTGTCAAGCAATACCGCTGCGTTGTCAAGCCTCTGGTTCTGCACAGCCCTGACCAGTGCATCAAACAGTGACAGCGGGTTGTAGTCCCGCTGCAGGTTCTTCGCCTGCAGCATCGCGGCCAGGCAATCAGGGTCGCCATGCGCTGCGGCATACTGCAGTGGCCGCAGGTTTTCACCCGGCATCACGCTGAACTCGCCACTCTCCAGCCGCTGCTCCAGCTCCGCAAGCATGCCGGCGCGGCACAGGGCCTGCAGGGGAATCGCCGTGCCCTGCTCCTCCAGCGCGAGTACCACCTGCCTGTCCCCCAGTGATGCCGCCAGCAGCATCGCTCGCTGCACTGCCAGTTCGCGATCCGCCCGGTCCAGCTCCTCGAGCAGGCTGGCAAAGTTGTCCACTTGCCCGAAGGCCCCCGCCGTGACGATGTCCTCCCTGCCGCAGGCGCTGTACATTGCTTCAGCCAGTTCGCGCCGGTCATCATCGATTGCCATGTAAAGCGGCGTATAGCCATTGTCGTTGGCCAGCAGCGGGTCCATTCCCAGCTCCACCAGCGCGACAATCTCCGCATCGGAATAGTCATCGCGCTCCAGCAGGTGGAACAGCGCATTGCGGCCCAGGTTGTCAGTCCGGTTCAGGTCCACGCCCCATTCCGCCAGCAGAGGATAGAGCCGCTTGTCATATGACGGCCAGCTGACAATCACGTCCATTAGTGTGAATCCAGGTGCGTTGCTGGGAGACACGAACTTATCATCCTCGGCCATGATGTCCTGCCCGTTGTCAGCAAGGATCCGGAACACACCGGATTCGTCAGACACATCCCGCCCGATGAACTTCGCCTGGCCGAAACGGGTGGCCGTGAGATGCACCTGCTGGAACAGGCTGCCACCCCTCGCCGGGTCGGTATCAGGCAGTGTGTAGCCGCTGTCCAGCAGCAGCTGCAGCTTGCGTGACTCATCCAGGCAGCCGGTGACCAGTGCAGTCGGATCCGACATAAGCTGATCGAAATGGGTTTCCCCCGCCAGCACCGCCTGCAGGCTCTCATAAGTCATATATGGCAGCATTTCGGCCAGCTTTGACAACCAGTTGCCATTCTCATCGCTGATCCCGCAGGCCTGCACCGCCTCCTGCAGCAACTGCTTGTCGCGCGGTGCGAATGTCCCCATCAGGCCCTGCTGCGCCTCATAGCTCAGCGTGGCCCCGTGGCCGGCCAGCATCCGCATCATCTCGCGGTCGCCATGCCGCAGTGCGGCGGCCAGCAGGCTGCCCTTGTCAGCCGGGCCGAGCTGCCCGCTCTCCTCCACACTGGCCAGCGCGACATCCGCCAGCTCCACATAGCCGAAGCTGACCGCCGCCCTGAGCAGGTCCACCTCATGTCCGGTCCGGCTGATTGATTCGCGCCGTGTTGCCAGTTCCTCGACAGCCGCCGCCTGGTCCTCACTCGCCAGCTCGATCAGTGCCAGCCAGTCGCGCTCGGCCTCCTGCTTCGGTGGCGAAATCGATGCGAGGATCGCCTCCATTTCGAGGAAGTCCTCCGGCGAGGCGTGCGGCTCGAAGGCCGGCTGCGCATCTTCCCCGGCAGCATTGCCAGTCCCGCCAGTTGAAACCTGCAGTCCAGTTCCGCTTCCACTGCTTCCGCCGGAATTGCATCCCGCCAGCAGCAGCACAATCAATCCTGCCAGTATTTCCTGTGTCCTCATATTGCTTTCCTGGCGAACAGCCTCAGTAGATCAGTTCATAGCTCCTGAAAGCCCCGAGCCGGCCCAGCAGTGCCTCCTCGTAGGATGGCAGTGGAAACATCAGTTCCAGCGCCTGTTCCATGCAACGCGGCGCATCCTGCGCCAGGCAGGCATTGACAACCTCCTTGCCATCGTCGGCCGTGATCCGACGACCAAGCCTCGCGTTCAGCACTGCCAGCAGGCCAGCGTTGTCAGTTTCCGCACAGGCCGCCATAGCCATGACCAGGTCCCCGTATTCCGCCCCGGGCAGGAACTGCTCAAGTATCGCCTGGTCCAGCCCCGGGATCTCCAGCAGCTGCGCCAGCAGGCCCGGCATGCGAAACGGCAAGGGCCTGCTGGACAGCTCGCCACCGATCGTGCGAGCCTGCGGGTTGGCACCGTACTCCAGCATCAGCTGCAGCATCGGCAGGTTCTTTTCGTAGATCACCTGCAGCAGGACCGGCGCATACTCCTCCCTGCCCCCGTATCCACGGTCAGTGTAGAAATCCGGGTTGGCACCCGCCTCCAGCAGCATGCGCATGCGGCCGAGCTGCACCGCCGGGCCGTCCGGCATGTCGTCAAAGTAATAGTGCGATGTCACCCTGTCCAGCGCTGGCTCGCCGACCATGATGTCATGTTGCTGGTTGTGCACCAGACCGTAGTCCGGGTCCGCGCCCCATTCCAGCAGCCACTGCAGCATCTCCGGGCTGTCCCGCGTGGCGGCAGTTCCCAGCAGCGGACTGTCAAAATCCTCCAGCCCACCGGGTTTCTCGATCTGTGCACCAGCATCAATCAATGCCTTGGCAACATCATTCATTTCAACCATCAGTGCAAGGTCCAGCATGCGGTACAGGTCGTCATCGTCCAGCCCGCTGCGGATCCGCTCATCCGCCAGCAGGCTTGCCACCGCCTGCGGACGCTCGGCATGCATTGCCAGCCGCACCGGATGCTCGAACTCCACTCCGGGAGGCAGGTAATCACCACTGGCCAGGTGGGCCTGCAGTTCCGCGGCCAGCTCCGGCAGGAACAGCGCCGGAAGCGTTGGACTGTAGCCCATTGCCAGGATCGCCCGTACCGTCGCCGCATCCTCACGCTTCGCCGCAATCTCCATTGCCAGCGCGGCGGCCGCCGCAGCCTCCTGCGGACCAAGCCCCGCCAGCCCCTCACTGAACTGCCCAAGCTCTCCCAGCCCGCCCTGCGCCGCCGGATCGGGCACGGTCGCAAGTGCCAGCAATGCCTGTCCCAGTTCCTCCCGTCCGGCCAGCAGGGCCAGGTCCGCCGGAGTGCGGCCCTCCTTGTCACGCAGGTCGGGGTCGAGCCCCAGTGCCACCAGCTGCCGCACATCTTCCGCCGTGCCGTAGTCGCGGAAGCTGAGCGCATGCAGCGCATTACGGCCTTCCTCGTCAACACTGTCCAGCGCTACGCCCCACTCGGCCAGCAGCGCATACATCGACAGGTCGGGGGAAGGGTAGGTCACGACGTAGTCCAGCGCACTCATGCCCTCGCTGTCTTCCCCGGCCGGCAGTGCGGCCAGCTCGTGGATGTCGAATCCCATCGTTGCCAGGATGCGCATCAGGCCCGCCTCGTCCTTCACCTGCACGTCATTGTCCTCGGCATAGCGGTACTGTATTGCCAGCGAGTGCAGCGCCTGCATCGGGTGCTCCCCGTCCCTGCCAATCAATGGTGCCAGCCTGTAGCCGTGTTCCACCAGCAGGGCGAACTTCGCTGAATCATCCAGGCAGGCATTCAGCAGGGATGTCCCCTTGTCCGGCTCGGAGGCCAGGGTGCCGCTGCGTTCCAGCAGGGCCAGCAGTTCCGTTTCGTCGACAAACGGCATAATGCGGGCGATCGTTGAACCGGTGCTCTGGTTGCTCTCTGCCAGCGCAGCGCTGCCAGCCAACTGTCCCAGCAGTTCGGCCCGCGGCCCCTCCAGTCCCCGGCCGGCCAGGAAGCTCAGGCAGTCATCCTCCAGCCTGGCTCCGGCTGCTGCCAGCACCAGAGCCATGTCCACGTCCCCGACGCTGACCGCCCTTGTCAGCAGGTTGTCCAGCTCAAGCTGCTGAGGGAATCCCTGCCCGGACAACTGCTCGATGTATGCCTGCGCCAGTTCGCCGAAGCCGAACTCAACCGCGAAGGCCAGCAGCGAGTAATCCTGGCAGTTGCGGCTGTGCTCAAAACCGCTGAATAGCGAAGGTTCCTCCGGCGGGGGTGCCGGCAGGGAGAGCAGCATCGCGATCGCGGCCTGCTCATCCCTTGCCGCCTGTTCCAGTACAGCCACCCAGTCGCGGGCATGTGCATCCTCCGGCGGGCTCTGTGCCGCCAGCATTGCCTCCGCCGCCAGGAATTCCTCCAGCACGGGCTGCGGCAGCCAGACCATTGAATCATCAGGCCACTGTGCCTGCGCTGCCTTTGTAGCCGTGAGCATTGCCAACAGGCATACTGTTGCCAGCATGCCGGTTCCCTGCCCCTGAGCTAAACCTGTCCGCATATGCATCCTCCCCCCGCAGCGCATTCCACTGGCCCTGTCAGCCAGTGCAGCGGCCGCAGTCACTGTTTCCAGTCTATCAGCATTCAGAACATTGACGGGAACTGCAATGCTGCCCCGGCGGCCAGCGCCGACACCAGCTCGTCCCCTTCGGGCAGGTCATATCCCGCATCAATCATCATTTCCACCGCTGTCGGCTGCATGTACATCACCGCCTGCAGCAGCATCTGCTGCTGAGCTTCCACAGCCGGCATCGCGTCAAGGTTCCCGAGCAGCAAAGGGAAGAGGTCCATGCGCTGCTGCCCAAGGCAGGCTTCCACGCCCATCAGCAGTTCATCGTCAGGCATCCGCTCGAAATACTCCCTTGCGGTTTCCGTATCCAGCTGGTCCATCCGGCAGAGGTTGGCAGCGAGGCTTACATACCATGAGAAATAGGCAGGCTCCTCCAGGGTATTGATCACCCCCTGCGATGGGTCAGCACCGATCTCAAGCATTGCCTTCATCACTTCCGGGTCGCCTCCGAAACTGACAATGTTCAGCAGCGGCAGGTAGTCAGCCCTCAGGCGGTCCTCTCCATAGGCGATGTAGTAATCCGCACGTGCGCCATACTCGGCCAGCAGTCTGATCACGCCCGTGCGGCTGATCTCCACTCCATCCACCGGGTCGTCGTCGTCACCGAAGCACCATGCGTTCATCGGGCCGAGCCCGACCGTGATTTCGTACTCCTCAATCTCCTCCAGGCCACGGTTCGGATCCACTCCATGTTCCAGCAGGATCCGCACCCCGTCCATCCAGCCCAGCTGCACCGCCCGGTTGAGCGGGTCATGCTCCATCGTGCGGCCGTCATAAGGCGCGCTTGCCCTGGCACCATGTCCAAGCAGCAGCTCAAGCTGGCCTGCTCCATAGCTGTTCACCGCGACCAGCACGGCAGCGGCGAGGTCGGCCTCCGTCAGCCAGCGTGAGTACGGCTCAAAGTCCAGGAGCGTTGCCAATATGTCAGCTTCATGCTGGCGCACCGCCAGCTCCAGGCTGTGACCCAGCCCACTGCTTCCCTGCACGACATAATTGCCGGCTTCCAGCTGTCTGGCGAGGTAATCCGGGCTTCCGCAACTGATCAGCGTTTCGAGCGGTATGCCCCAACCCATTGCCGACAGTTCATTCAGCGTCGCCAGCTTGCCGGCCTGGCTCGCCGCCAGCATGCACCTGCGTACCATCGCATCCTGTTCCTGCCCTGACAACACAGACAGTCCGGCGATGCAGTCCTCCGTGTTGCCGAGCATCGCCAGCACAGGCAGGTCAGTAAGCCCTGAATCCCCTAGCAGGAGCGTTGCCAGCTCCCTGCGGCCAGCCTGCAGTGCGAGGCTGACTGCAGTCTGCCCCTCTTCGTCCCGCTGCAGCGGATCTGCTCCGAGTTCAACCAGCGCCAGCAGCGCTGCATCCGGTACCTGAGCACGTGCGCCGAGCATCCGGTGCAGGATGTTGCCACCATTGCGCATCTCGCCGTTTAGCGTCCCGGCCAGCTCCAGGATGTAGCGGTAGAATGCCAGTGTGCCCTGCGGGTCGTTCTCCCAGTCCGCCAGCTTGGGCCCATAGGCGGTCATTGCCCGGTCTGCCGAGCGGTATCCCGGTGCCCGATCCGGCCGTTCCACGGCCCTTGCCGCCGCGTGCATGTCCAGCCCCTGCTTTTCAAACTGCCTGAACAGCTCCAGCAGTGCTGCCCTGCGCCAGTCACCTTCCACATAGGTCGCCGCGTGCAAAACCGTATCCGCCAGTGGATCAAAGTCCATCTCACGGCAGTACTGCTGAAGGTCCATTCCGTGTTCCACCAGCAGCTCCAGTTTCGCCGGATCGCCGATGCACATCGGGGGCAGGAAGTAATAATTGTCATAATCACCGTCAAGCGCAAATGGCAGGTCCCGCGGGCAGATTTCATCTAGCTCCTCAATGCTCAGTTCCTGCAGCAGCACACTGAGGCAGTCCATCCATTCGCCACCGTCCTCGCGCAGGCCGCAGCTGCGCAGTGCTGCCATCATGAATCCGTGATCAATCCTCCCCTCGTGCAGCTCATGCAGCAGGGTCTCGCAGCTGGTCCTGCCGAGCTTTGCACCATGCTCGCCAAACAGCTCAATGATGCCTGCCTGCCCCTCCCGGATCGCCCGCTGCAGCAGCATGTCCATCACCTGCCTGACTTCCTCGTCGGAAGCACTGCCCTTGCCATCCGGGAACCCTTCCATGGAAATGAACCGGTCGGCCAGCTCGGGGCAGCCGCAGGGTATCGCATTGAGCAGGACGTCCATTGCCAGCACAGGCAATTCCGCACCTTGCTCAATCTCCGGCATGGCCGCAATTGCCGCCGCCTCATCCGTCTGCATCAGCCGCAGCACCTCCAGCCAGCCGGCATTCGAAGCGTCCATCTCAAACCCCGCGCTTTCCAGCAGTGCGAGGGTCTCCAATGCCTGCGGGATCCGGCTGCCCTCTCCGTAGGCATAGCTGTCCAGTGCCATTCCCATCATGAAATCCTGGCTCCATTTCAGAGCGGTTTCATCAGTCAGATGGGAAACAGCGCCTGAATCCAATTCTTCCCCGGCCTGCGCCAGCACATTGCCGGACTGCAGCAGCAGGCAGCCGGATGCGGCCAGCAGCGCCACGATCAGCTTCCAGTTCATGGACTGATCATAGCAAGTCGGAATTCAGATCCTGCTGTTTACGCCACCCTCAGCCCGGGTAATACATCTGGTTTGGCCCAGGCAGGCCGGCCGAGGAAGTGACGATATGGCAAAGCGGAAAAACAGAGGAATTGCAGTGCTGACCATGCTGATGCTGGGGCTTAGCATCATCGTGCTGGGCCTGCTGGCGGACACCCGTCCGGCCAGCGCTTCAGATGAGGACTGCCTGCTGCTCGTGCTCGACAGCGTGGACGGCGTGACGCCGACCGCCGGGATCACGGTCCAGTTCGTGGACCGCGAGGGAGAGACCCACACTTACGAAACCAATGAGAACGGACTGGTGCTCGTGCCCTGCGGCCTGCTGGGCGACAGCCTGATGTTCGAGGACACCTGGGGCCATGGCTTCTGCATGGTGCTCAATCCGGAGCGTGCCCATGAGGGTCCGCTCAACAGCCTGCTGATCGACCATCCGGAGCTGGGCATCGTCTCCGCACCGGCGGCCAGCAGCACCCCCTACGGCACCGTGCTGCGCCTGGGCATCGGCCCCGGCAGCGAGGAGCCGCTCGAAAACTGATTCTCCATTCCCAACACCCGGGCCGGCCCCACCGGCCCATCTGATTCCCGCCCACCGTGGCCGCCCCCTTCCCAGGGCGGCCACCTTTTTTTCTTGCCGGCTCAGCTGAAGCTTCGCCGGTCTATGTTCCGCGTTCTGCGCCGGAAACAAGTTCCCTGAGGCTTCACAGGCATTGTGCTGTGCATTGCCATTTACTCCTGCCGGCTCCTGCAAGCAGGTACTTCAATCAGAAACCTGCCTTCTGCCTGTTGCCTTCTGCCTGTCGACGACTCAGAATATCGAGAACGACGTGTAGGCCCAGTCCGTCAGGCCGCTGTCATCCACCACCGTTACCGTCACCAGCTTCGATCCCGAGCTCATGAACACATGCGTGGTCAGCGGTTCCGTGGTCGTCTCATCGGGGACCCCGTCTTCGTCGAAGTCCCAGCGGTACTCGACGATGCTGCCATCCAGGTCAAAGCTGGCGCTGGCATCGAACTCCACTGGTGCAGGCAGCGCGATGAACGGCCCGCCCGGATACTCGATTGCCGCAGTCGGTGCGCCATCCGTGCGGATGATGAACTGCTTGAAGCTTGTTTCATCGTCATCATCCCAGGCATACACGTACCCATGGAAGGACCCAGATGTCGCGTAGCTGAAGCTGGCCATCGGCCCGGCCGGCGGGTCTGAGGTGTCAAACAGTTCGAGGCTGCCGTCACCGTCAAAGTCCCAGCCCCACTTCACGATCGTGCCGTTGTCAGTTGAACCGCTGGCGTCGAAGTTCACCGTCAGCGGGGAACTGCCCTGTGTCACATCGATCTGCAGGTCGATCTTGGGCGGGTCACTTAGCGGGGCGAACAGGGTCAGCTTGGTGGAACCTGTGGCATTGTCACCCTGGTCATCGGTCACCCGCACACTCGGGCTGAAGCCGAACACCGCCTCCTCGTACGTGAACTGCGCAAAGGGCACGTCGCCCGTGTCCAGCTCAAAGCCGTTGCCGGCATCACCGTCAATGTCCCATTCGTACTTCACGATGCTGCGGCCCTCGGAAGCGCTGCTGTTCTCCGCGGTGTAGCTCACGGTCAGCGGCGCGTTGCCAAAGGTCTCATCCCCGAGGATGCTGGCAACCGGCGGGCCGCCGGGCGCCTCCAGCGCGGTGATGATCACCTGTGTGGATGCGCGCTGGAACCAGGAATCCGTCACCGTCAACTCGACGACGTACACTCCGGGATCCGTGAATGTGTACTGGCCGCTCGGCTCGCTGCTGCCGTCAGTCAGGGTGCCGAACTTGTCAAACTTCCATGCGTAGTCCGTCAGTGTGCCATTCGGGGATGAGCTGGCTGCGGCATCGAAGCTGACAGTCAGCGGCGCGATTCCCGCTTCCGGACTGATCGTTGCCACCGGCAGCGGTTCTGCCAGCGGATCACCGACCTTGAAGTACTGCCCCCAGGGACCACCCTGTCCACGCAAGCCACCATGGATTCCCTGGCTGAAGTTCAGCACCCCGAAGAAGAACTGCAGGTGCAGGATTCCGTCCTGGGTCGGGGCTGCGGGGTCTATCCGCAGGATGGCGTCGGAATTGCTGAGGCTGGCATACGGCCAGGGCGTCCCATCTTCGGTCACGAAGCGGTAGCGCATGTCCGGATGCGTTGATATGTCCCCGAGCAACGGGTCAGTCACCGTCACCTTGGTTTCCGACCCCGCTGCGGCAACAAAGGGATCCACGTAATTGCCTGCTCCATCCAGCCCCTCAAAGCTGATCGATGGGGGCTGCAACTTTCCCGGGTTGCTGGACCAGCGGGGAGACGCAAGCACGTAACTAGGCATGCCTTCAGTGACGCCATCCGTCGGACGCACCCAGTAGTAGTTGTAATCCTGCTGGCCCTGGGGCTGCGAGAGGATGTCGCCCTTGTAGAACAGCCGGCCCTCCTTGGGCAGCGGGCCAGCATGGTTGGCAGCATCCGGCAGCTGGTAGTCCATGAAGTCCTTGGTCGCATAGGGTTCAATTGCCGACGGCCCGTTGTCAGCGGGGAAGTCCTCAAAGTTGTCTGAGGCGTACAGGTTGTAGGAGCTAACGCGCGCCCCGAAGTTGGCACCGATAGGCGTGATGTCCGCCAGGTTGATCTCCCCGTTGGCATCGCCGTCGATCATTCCGGCAATGGTGGCCGGCCCGAATGGCCCGACTTCCTTCAGGTGGATCCCCAGTGGCGTCAGGTCGGAGATGTTCACCTCTCCATTCTGGTCGTAGTCCCCCTGGTTGTAGTAATGCCAGAAAAGTCCGTATGTCGTGTTCAGCTCATAGCTGATGTCGCTGCGGGAGCCCGGCCCGGTCGGTGCCTTGGAAGCTGCACGAACTGATTCCAGCGCTCCCCGCTCAAAGCACACCGTTGCCAGCTTACCGCTGCCGCTGAACCCCTGCGAGTTCTGCGGGTGGATATACAACTGGCCATGGTGCATCGCCTCCGCCGTGTCCAGCACTCCCAGGCTCAGCAGCTCGGACGGCTTGCCAAACTGACTGGCCGCGTCGCTGGCAACCGCATGCCAGTGCCCCGTGTCATAGCAGATGGAGAAGTACAGTGCACGCAGGTCCTTCGCATCATCCACGCTGACGACCGCCAGCAGGCTGCCGTCTTCCTGTTCATCGACGGACAGAGCCACTGATCCAAGCCGGGCGCCGTAGACCAGGCTGTCCGGGCTGACTTCCAGCCGCATTCCATCACTCTCGGAAACCAGCGCCGTCCCCGGCAGCTCAGCAATGTCGAGGTCCCTGTTGCCAGCCGACCCACAGGCTGACAGCAAGGTCGCCAGTATGGCGGCGATCAGTGGATTTAATGGCAATTTAACATTCCGCATAAACACTCTCCGATCCATCTGTCGGCTGCATTATATCAAGCAGAATGCTGGCCACACAGGCAGCATGCCTCCCTCGCACGGATGCACTATTGCGCTGACCAAATCCGCTGGCCCCAAATGGCCGGTCCCCTGACTCAGAAGATGGTGAAGGTCTGCCTGTCCCAGTCAGTCAGGCCGTTGTCATCCACCACCGTCACCCGCACGATCGGATAGCCTGCCTGCGTGAACAGATGGGTGACGGTCGGTTCAGTCGTGGTCATGTCCACCGTGCCGTCGTCATTGAAGTCCCAGCGGTACTCCACGATGCTGCCATCCATGTCACTGCTGCCACTGGCATCGAATTCAATTTCCTGCGGCGCGCCGAAGTACGGTCCGCCCGGGTATTCAAGCACCGCAGTGGGCGCTCCGTCCACCCGGATCACGAAGGACTTCGAGTTGAGCTGGTCCGTATCATCCCAGGCATAGAAGTAGCCATGGAAAGCCCCGCTGGTTTCGTATGTGAAGCTTTCCATCGAAGTGGCAACCGGGTCGGACAGGTCGAACAGCTCGAGCTTCCCGTCACCGTCAAAGTCCCAGCCCCATTTGCTGATCGAACCCTCCGCATCCGTCGTGCCACTGCCGTCAAAGTGCACTGTCAACGGACTGCTGCCAACGCTTACGTCAATCACGAGGTCCATTTCCGGCGGGAAGTTCAGTGGCTCAAGCGGTACCACTGCCAGTCCGGCTTCCGCCGTTGCACCGATGTCATCCGTCACGCGCACACGTGCCGTCAGCAGCCCGGCTTCGGTATATGTCATCTGTGCATTCGGCTCTGAACCGGTATCCAGCTCAAAGCCATTGCCGTCATCGCCATCGAGGTCCCATTCATACTTGACGATGCTGCGGCCGGCGGCCGCCTGGCTGTAATCAGCGCTGAAGTTGATCGTCAGCGGAATGTTGCCATCACGCACGTCCGCGAGGATGCTGGCCACCGGGTCCGTCCCGCCGGCCGGCAGTACCTTGACAACCTGCTGCGTGCTGGCCTGCTGCACCCAGTCGTCATTCACGCGCAGCTCGACCACGTAGACGCCCGGCTCATCATATGTGTATTGCGGTTGGGCTTCATTGCTGAAGCCGAAGCTGCTGCCGTAGAGGTCGAACTCCCAGCTGTAGAAGCGGATGCTGCCGTTCGGCGTACTGCTGCCCGTGCCGTCGAACTGCACAGTCAACGGGGCCTCGCCCTCCAGCACATCCGCCGCCAGCACGGCACTCGGTGGCAGCAGGGCCGGACCGCTGCGCAGCGTCAGGCCCCGCGGGCCATCTTCGCCGGGCAAGCCGCCGAGCATGCCCTGGTCGTAGCTGAGTAAACCGAAGTAGTACTGCAGGCGCAGTTCGTCATTTCCCTGCGGAGCCTCAGCGCTGACCCTCAGCACCGCATCGCTGTTTGACAATGTGGCGTATGGCCAGGGGGCACCGTCCTCCTGCACCACCCGGTAGCGCATCTGCGGATCGGTCGAGATGTCACCCAGCAGCGGGTCAATCACGTTCACCTTGTATTCCCCTCCCGGCTGCAGCAGCAGCGGGTCTTCCAGCCGCCCGATGCCGCTGATGTCGTCAACGCTGATTGCCGGAGGTTCGAGGCTGTCACCGAAGAACTCGCTGTAGAAGGGTGAGGCCAGGATGTAGCTGGCCGTTCCTTCAGTCTCACCGTCCGTCGGACGCACCCAGTAGAAGTTGTAGTCCTCTCCACCGCCGCCGATGCCGGCCGAGATGATCTGCCCCCAGTAGAACAGCCGGCCGTCCTTGGGCAGCGGGCCGGGATGGTCCTTGTCCTCCAGCTGGTAGTCGCTTGATTCCTTTATGGAGTATGGCTCGATGCTGGACGGTCCGCCATCCGCCGGATAGTCCGCGATGTCATCCGAGGCATACAGGTTGTATGAGCTGATTCGCGCGCCGAAGTTGGACCCGATCGGCGTGATGTCCGCCAGGTTGATCTCGCCGTTGCCATCACCGTCAATCACGCCCTGGATCGAGGCCGGGGACCATGGCCCGGCCTCCCTCAGGTGGATGCCCAGTGGTGTCAGGTCGGAGATGTTCACTTCGCCGTTCTGGTCGTAGTCGCCCTGGTTGTAGTAATGCCAGAACAGTCCGAAGGTGGAGCCGTACACGAAGGAGATATCACTGCGTGAACCGGGGCCAGTCGGCGCTTTGGCAACACTGCGCACTGATTCAAGCGCTCCCTTCTCGAAGCGGACACTAGCCAGTGTGCCACTGCCGCTGAAGCCTTCACTGCTCTGCGGGTGGATGTACAGCTGGCCGTGGTGCATCGCCTCCACTGTGTCCAGCACTCCGAGGCTCAGCAGTTCCGACTGCTTGCCAAAGCGGCTGTCAGCGCTGCTTTCGACAGCATGCCACTCGCTCGTGTCGTAGCTCAGCGTGAAGTACAGCGCACGCAGATCCTTTGCATCATTGGCGCGGATCTCCGCCCGCAGGCTGCCGTCCTCCAGCTCATCGACCAGCAGCTCCACACTGTCCATCCTGCCACCATAGATGAAACTGTCAGCGCTCAGCTCCAGTTCCATCCCTGCGGCACTGGCCCTGAGCGACAACGCGCCAGTTTCAGGTGCCTCCGGCTTCGCCGGATTGCCGCCCCCGCAGGAAGCAAGGACGACCGCTATGGCAACTGGCAACAGCTTCTGGACTGCTTTCATCAGAACACTCCAAACAGAATGATTCCGTGGATTATATCAGTCCATCCTTGCCAGTCCGGCGCTGCGGCCGTCCTTTGCCATCTCAATTGCGGACCGAAGCGGTACCGTCGAAGTACGACTGGTAAATTGGCCAGGAATACTCCGCCACCTTGCGGCCGAGCTCAAGGGCCGCCACGTTGTCAGCCTGGATATGGTAGCCTCCCATGATCCGGGACTGGCCGGCCATCGCCGCGGTTCCGCTCCAGGTCGGGCACTCCAGGTAGATGCACTTGTCCTGCGGCTCACCGGTCAGCGAACCTGGCACGCGCGGAGCGCAGAAGCCGTAGAGGTCCGTCCCGCTGAACAGTGACATGATGCGGGAACCACCGCTGCTGACTGTGCTGTGGCCTGAGGGATAACCCGGGAAAGGTGGGGTGACGAAGGTCGCCGGGGAGTAGGGATGCCAGTCCTCACCGCGGATCTCGCCGACACCGGCACCGGGGCCCTTCCAGCCCTGGATGTTGCTGCCACCGTAGTAATAGTGCACGAGCGTCCAGGGACGGGAGCTGTCATAGAAGGTCTTCGCATCCCAGCAGGCGATGAAGGTGTCCAGGCAGACGTTGGCCGTGCTGAAGAACAGCTTGACATCTTCGTCCAGTCCGTAGTGGTCACGGCGGGACAGGTCCTGTGCGAAACGCAGCCAGTGGCCGCTCTGGCCGGTGCTGCGCGGCCCGTCACGCATGAATTCCACCAAGCTGATCTGCTCCGGGGTGAGTGTTGCGTTGTAGCGGATGCACTGGTCCACTTCGCGCTTCAGCTCCTCGCTGCCAATCCGTGGGGGCGGGCCGGGGCGAAACTGGTCACCGCTCTCCAGCGCAAAGGGCTTGACGAGCCCCCACTGCGGGGTCAGGTAGCCCGGTGTGAACTTCTCGCCGCTGGGGCGTGTGAAGGTGATCGGCTGCCAGCGGTTGGGGTCGATGATCTGGTCCACCGGGTTGACCGGCATGTAGCCCGTGTAGTCCGAGTACGGCTCACCATTGCTGCGGCTGTCATTGCCAAGCTGGTTCGCACCATCGTCCGTGCGGTACTCAATCAGAGCATCCGCGGCCAGGTGTCCGACACCGATTGCCGTGGTGGGGTCGCGGGAATCCTCCGAGATGTCATAGCCCATCCGGCGCATCTCACCGTTTATGTAGGCTGCGTCCTCCGGATAGACGAACAGCAGGGTGTCATGGCAGGCATAGGCCATCGCCGTTTCCTTGTTCTGCCTTGTGCGCTCAGCCTCCGGGCGGCGCAGGCTGCCACCGAGGCGCGTACCGACCGCCACATCGTCATAAGCCGCCCAGGCATCGTACATCGCCGTCATCACGATTGCCATTTCACGGGAGAGGATCGTCGGGCGGGCCCCGACGCGCTCCACGCTGCGGGCACTGCACTCCTCGAGGATATCCAGCCACTGGTAGGCCGCCGAGGCATCGGCATACGGGGCGTAGTTCGCACCGCCATCCGGCGCGCAGCCGACGTAGTGCATGATCGACGGATCAACCAGCTCATGGCCGTGGTCCATCGCATCCAGCGGGGCGGGTTGTTCCAGCGGCTGCTCAGCCATACCGGCGGAGGGCAACAGCGCCACCAGCAGGCAGAGGAAGATTGCCAGGCTCCTCGCGCAGGCAGCTGTGCCCGCTGTCAGGACAGTGTCTGTCATGAGTGACTCCAGGGGAATTGATTAAGCGGCAGTCCTGCCGGGGTGACCCACCGGCACAGCCGGAGCCGGGGATCGGGATTGGCAATTCAAGGTCCGCTGTTCCATTTAAACAGATTCTGGCAGCGTTGTCAGCGCATTTCCGCAAAAAGCGTTGCTATTTTCGCCTGATGATAGGCCGCAATCAGTTACGGGCCTGTTGTCAGAAAACGATTATCAAGTATCATTGCCAATTCTTATTATTAATAAGACCAGGCCGGCCCGGCTTGCGATTCCGGTACCCTTCTCCGCTACTCGATACCGGCCCTGGCCGCGTCGAATTCAGCAATTGCCCGCTGCAGGCCCTCGTCATCGGGGAACAGGGCAATCCCGTCCCGTAGCACCCTGTCAGCGGCATCGTTGTCACCGAGCCTTCGCAGCGCTGCCGACTCCAGCAGGCAGCACTGCGCATCAACATCCTCGCAGGCGTGCATCTCCGCCAGCGCGGCCTTGGCCTGCTCCTCCATCCCGAGCTTGCTGTACAGCTCCGCCAGCCGCGCATGCCCGATCGCCAGCCAGGGCCGGCTCTGCAGCGAGACGACATACTTGTCAACACAGCCGTTGTACTTGCGCAGCTGCTCCGCATCAAGCGACTGCATGTCCATCCCCGCCAGCAGGCGGCCGATCTCCATCTGGACCGTCTGCAGCTCATCCTCCATATGCGGCAGCAGCAGCTCCCTGCGCTTCTCCATCGGATAGTGCTCCAGTGCGCGCACGGCTGCCAGGCGGATGATCGACTCATCGGACACCAGCCCGCCGCGGATCGCATCCAGCCCGCCTTCGTCAGCGAAGCTGCCGAGTTCCTCCAGCGCTGTGGCCCGCACGATCGGCGCCTGGTCATGGTCAGTTGCCAGTTCGCTGAGCCCCGCGATGCTGGCCCGGTCGCCACTGCGCGCGGCGGCGAACACCGTGCCGAAGTGCGGCGCATGCTCCGTACCGTACCAGCCCTGCCATGCACTGACAATCTCGTCCAGCCCCATGTCGTGGCACTGGCTGCAGGCGTTCGGCGTGCCGATCTGCTGCGTCAGGTCCGGCCGCGGGATGCGGATGCTGTGGTCATGCCGCAGGTCCGCCCCGAGGTATTCGCGCACCGGCATGTGGCAGGCCACGCAACTGGCCCCCTCGCTGCCAGCGGGATGGAAGCTGTGCTTCTCGTTGTCAAACTTATCCGCCGAGTGGCAGCGCAGGCACAGCTCGTTGCCGGCTTCCCAGGTGCGGCCGGTATGCGGGTCGTGGCAGTCAGAGCAGCTCACGCCGTACATGTACTCCCGGCTCTGCAGGAAGGAACCCGCCTCATAGACCTGCACCTCGCTCGGCTGCCCGTCCGCCTCATACAGCCCCTCGCGCAGCAGCGCGATGTCAACGTAGTTCAGCGGGTCGCGGTCATAGCCGAATTCATCCACCAGTGGCTGCTGCAGCGCATGGCACTGCATGCAGGTCTCAACTTCGCGCCGCTCCGTGCGCCGCGGCTCGCGGTATGCCGTGCCGCTGGCCTTGTCCATCTTCCACTCGTGTTCCTTGCCGGTCAGGAAGAAGATCAGGCCCTTGCGCGCCACCTTGTTCTCCAGGCCCTGGCGCTGGCCCTCAGCCCAGCCGATGTGGAACTTGGCGCCGCCATGGCAGGATTCGCAGCCGACGTCATCCTCCGGCAGGTAGGTTTCGAAACCGCGGCTCTCCGCAAGGTAGCCAATCCTGGTTCCGCCGGCATGGCAACGGATGCAGTTCGTGTTCCAGTTGGCATTCCAGCCCAGCCAGTCGCGGCCACCGCTCATTTCGTGGGGGCTGGCGGCCGGCAGGCGGAACCAGCGCTGGCCACCGTCCGCAGCTTCACGCGCATCCCAGCCGATGTCGAGTACCTGCAGGCGGCCATTGCCGGTATCCAGCGCATACTGCTGCACGGACTGCCCACCGATCGCCCATTTCACTACATAATCCTGCGCTGCCTGTCCCGGGGCTGCGGTATGCACCATATACTTCTCACCATTGCGGAAGAAGCGTGCACTGCCAAGTTCATCCGCAAACTCGACATCATTGAAATCACCGTGCACGAACATCGGCTCCATTGCATTGTTGGCCAGGTCATGCGCGGTCTGGCGGTAGCCGACCACCAGTTCCTTGTGGCAGCTGAAGCAATCCCCACGACCCTTGAATCCGGCACTGGCCAGCCGTGGCAGCGAACCATCAGTTGGGTCCTGCATGTCCTTGATCCGTTCATCAAGTGTCATGCTGCTGGCATAGGCCGGCTTGTTGTGTGACTTGCCCTGACCTGTAACCGGCTGGCCGCCGGTGTTGGCACCCTGATCGCGGCATCCGGTAGCTGCCGCAAGCAGCAGCAATGCTATCAGGCCTGTGGACAGTTTCCCCGGGTTCATGTCTCGCTTAGTTTATCCCCTGTTGATCTGCCGTCCCATCATTGACGGCGCTTGGGCCGGATCAGTTCGCGGAGAACTCGGATACGAAATAAAACAATTCCTGTACTTTACCGGTCAGAACAACTGGCCCGGGTGGGGGGCCTGGATGTAGATCGTGCGGAGGATTGAGATGATGAAGACAATATTGCTGGCCGGCGTGGCCAGCCTAATGATCAGCGGAATGGCCCAGGCCCAGGATACTGCGGTACCTGCGGGGACCACAGTTGTTGCTGCCAGCGATGGCTGGGGCAACGCCCCGGATTTCAGCCTGACCACCTTCGAGGGTGATGAAGTGGTCCTTTCCGAGCTGGGCGGCCGGCCGCTGCTGCTCAACTTCTGGGCCGAGTGGTGCCCGCCCTGTGTGGCGGAGCTGCCGATGCTGCAGGAAGCCTACGAGCAGTATGGCGAGGATGTGCAGTTCCTGACGGTCAACCTCGAGAAGGGCCGGATGGACCCGGGAGCGTTCCTGGAGCAGCGCGGGATCAGCATCCCGGGCGGACTGGCGGACAATGAGGTCGGCCTGCAGTACGGCATCAGCGGCATCCCGGCGACCTTCTTCATCTCCAGTGAGGGCAATGTGCTCGGCATGAAGACCGGTGCATTCGTGGATGGAGAGCTGCCCTACGTACTTGATGCGATGCTGGCATACGAGGACAGCCTGCTGGTCACCGAATAGGCGGCAGGATCCCGCTCCAGGCAGTCCATACACTTTATGGCGCAGCATCTGAACACGGGATAGAATGTGGATAGCACGCAAACCTAAAGGCACTACGATGGCTGCAGGACGACGCAATACACAACAGCGCAAGAAGATCCGTGAGGTCTTCGAGAAGGCGGGCCGGCCTCTCAATGTTGAGGAAGTCCACTCGCTCGTGCGTGAAATCATCCCCGGTCTGGGCATCGCCACGGTCTACCGCGCGATCAACGACCTGGTGGAGGAGGAATGGCTCAAGCCGGTAGAGTTGCCTGGCCGCAACAACAGCTATGAGCTCAGCCACCTCGGCCACCACCACCACTTCATCTGCAATGAGTGTGACAAGGTGTTTGACCTCGAAGGCTGCCCCGGTTCCATGAAGGACCTGATCCCGGAAGGCTTCAAGGCCAAGGCCCATGACATCACGATCTGGGGCCTGTGCTCACACTGCAACGAAGAGGAAGTCCCGAGCGCATAGGCAGTGCGCTGGCCGCTGGGCTGGGGCCTGCGATCCGCACATATTAGATAGGTAACACCCTCCCGAGGGCAGCAACTCAGCCTGCTTTCGGATCTCAATGCATCAAATTCAGGCCTGTGGCCCGCGCCCAGCGGCCTTTGTTTAGGGATCTGGCCGCTGGTCTGGGGCCTACTCCAGTAACTTATTAATCTAGATGCAGCATATGCAGGCCTGTTCCCAGAGCCCAGCGGCCTTGTACGCCAGAGCCCTGCGGCCGTTAACGGCTGCGCCTTGCGGCCTTTTCGCGGCCGTTTCTCCACCACGCTAAACGAGACTGCCGGTACAGCCCGACTGGCGTAAGGCCTCCATTTCTTCGATATTTCGAAATTTCTGAAGTTTTATGTTTATAAATCCCCGGGGCGGGGAATTACAAGTGGTTTCGAAAGGAGCAGGAACTTCTGAGAAGCCCCAACAACAATATTCTCAGAGGTGAATGTCATGAAAGTCAACGGAATCATCGCTCGTATCGCAGCAATCGCAGTT
>JAGRNR010000048.1:0-30565 GCA_020440645.1 bacterium
GTGCAATTGCACCTCGAGGATCCGGAGGCTGCACTGACCAGCTTCACCGAGGCCCGCACGCTCGGGCTGGAGGATGCGGAGCTCTTGTGCGACATGGCAACGGCGCTGCGCGAACTGGGGCGGGATGAGGAAGCGATGGCGGCGGTCGAACTGGCCGTCGAGCGTGAACCGCAGAACAGCACGATCCTTTACAATGCCGGCCTGCTGCATGCCGAGGCCGGTGACTACCCGGCTGCCGCGTTCTGGTTCGAGCGCCTGCTGGAGCTGGACCCGCAGAACCTGCCGGGCCTGCATGACAACGCAATCGTGCTGGAACGGCTCGGGCGCACGAATGAGGCCCTGCAGACCTACCGCCACGCGATCGAGCTGCATCCTGAGGATGCCTCGCTGCGCAACCATTTTGGCAACATGCTCTACAACCTCGGGCAGTACAAGCCCGCGCGGGAGCAGCTGCTGCTCTCGCTGGAGCTGCGCCCGGATGACCCGGACTGCCTGGTGACGCTTGGTGCCGTGCACGCCTGCCTCGGGCAGCGTGAGGCCGCGCGCCAGTGCTATGCCAGGGCAATCGAGGTCCGCAGCGACTTCCCCGTGCCGTACTACAACAGTGGCCTGCTGGAGCTGGATGCGGGCAAGCCCGCCAGTGCGGAGCAGTGGATGCGCCGCGCACTGGCCGTGGCACCCGGTGACGAGGCCTGCCTCGAGGGACTGGCCCGCTGCCTGTACCTGCAGGCGCGCTTTGCCGAAGTCAGCGAGCTGTGCCGGATACAGGTCCGGCAGAACAGTGAGCGGGTCTGGGCCTGGCGCTATTTCGCCGCCGCCGCCATGGAACAGTGCAACCTTGAAGAGATCCGCAGTGCGGTGGCCGGCTGCCGTGCGCTCGGCGTGCCTGATTCGCGCAGCATCATCCCCGTTGTCAGGAAGATGCTCGACCAGCATCGCGACCAGGAACTGCTGCAGTCGCTCAGTGCACTGGGCGAGCTGAGCCCTTCGCCGGAACTGCTTCTGCATATGGGCGTGGTGCTCAGGCGGCTGGGCCGACAGCCGGAGGCACTGGAGCACATCAGCCTCGCGCTGGAACAGATGGAAGCGGACTGCGAGGCCTACCTCGAGCTGGCGCAGGTGCAGATTGAGCTTGGCAACATGAAGCCGGCGCGTGATGCGCTGCAGGAATGCCTCGAACTGCTGCCGGCCAACACCGCCGTGGAGACGCGGCTGGCCGTCGCGCTTTGCGATGCCGACCTGATCGGCGAGGCCACCGCGCTGGCGCGCAACATCGTTGACGAAATGCCTGACAGCGCGCGGCACAGGATGCTGCTGGGGCAGATCCTGCTGCTGGCCGAACAGTATGACCACGCAGCCCGTGAGCTGGAAGCGGCGGCGGAACTGGGCTTCAGCGGGCAGATGCTGCACAGCGCCTTGGCGCATGCCTACCGCAGACTGGGCCGGCGGCGCGAGGCTTCCGAGCAGCAGCGGCTCAGTGCCGGCGGGCCGGACCAGCGCAATGTCTGGCAGCAGATCCGGGGCTGGTTCAGCCGGCGCAGCAGCGACTGAGGCTTGTCGCCAACCGCTACTCACTTTCAAGCTCCGGCACCTGTTCCGCATGTCCCGGATGGCGTCCGGCGCGCTGTGGGATGAGCGCCACACAGAGAACCACGAAGCCCGCTATGATCAGTGAAGTCTGAATACGGCTCAGTTCCATGCCGCCTTCCGTATGGGCCTTGGTGAGGAAGTCGCCGAGGGTTGCCCCGAGCGGGCGAGTCAGGATGAAGGCGATCCAGAAGAGCAGTGCCTTGGACATCCTGGTCCATCTTGCAGCCATTGCCACCAGCAAGAGCAGGCCGCTGAATACCAGTGCGCCGCCGTCATATCCCAGTGGCGTCTCGTCCGCCAGCCAGTCGCCGAGTGCGGTGCCAAGCGTGTTTGAAGTGAAGATTGTCGCCCAGTAAAACGCCTCAACCCGGGGGGAGACAATATGATCCACCGAAATCCTGCCTTCCCTGTATCGCCAGAAGGCCAGCGTTGCCACCAGCAGTCCGAAGAGCAATATCGAACCACCGGGATATCCGATGCCCAGGCTGCGATCGGCGAAGTCGGCCAGCGTGGTGCCGGCTGTGGTGGTTGCCACAATCACGGTCCAGTACAGCACGGGATGGAAGCGGCGGATCCGGATCTGGAAACTCATGGCGACGAGGAAGAAGGCGAGGAAGATGAAGGTGCTCGCCAGGTAACCGAGGTTGAAGGTCATCGAGACCATGTCGCCACCGGTTTCGCCGAGTGTGGTGGCTGCGATCTTGATGATCCAGAACACCAGCGTGACTTCCGGCACCTTGCTGAGCAACTGCTCCTTTGTAACGGTGTTTTCCATTTGCTGCTCCTGTGCATGGACAACCCATGCGTAGGCTTGGACAGCCATCCTGCCGGGCTTATTCACGTGTTCGGGCTGAAACCATCCTTTAGTTGCCAACGGTAATGTTGCGGTAAGGCTGGAGCCGGTGGCAACAGGGATTTTCGTCCTCCGGGAGCTGTTCCCGGCGGATTTGACTGGCAATCTGCAGCACGTAAGCTCAACGTAATGTTGCCAGGATAGGCTCTGTACAGGAGCACCCGTGCTCCGGACCAAAAACAAAGGAGTGTCCATGAAGAACATGCATATGAGCAAGTGGATGATTGCGCTGCTGCTGGTCGCTGGACTGGCAGGAGCGGCCGGAGTCGCCCGTGGTGGCGAAACCAGTAATGACGAGGAGGTCTCCGTCACCGCGCAGCAGCTGCCCAAGGCGGTCAAGTCCGTGTTTGACAAGTTCGCCGAGGCCGGCGAGGTCAGCGGATACATGCGCGAGGATGAAGGAGAGGAGCAGTTCTTTACCGCCCAGGTGAAGATCGGCTCGTCATCCTTCGAACTCAAGCTCGACCCGAAGGGTTCCGTCGAGGAAGTCGAGGCAGCCGGAACGGAGGATCCGTCCGATGACGAAATGGATGATGACGGTCCCGGCGGCGATGGTGACGGCGAAACTGATGACGACTGATGCAGGCATGCAGGGCATCGGATAGACTCCGGTATGCGCATCCTGCTGGTTGAGGACTCAGTCAGACTGCAACGTACTCTGGTGACGGGGCTCCAGCGCGAGGGGTATCAGGTTGATGCCACCGGCGAGGGAGAGAAGGCCCTCAGGCTCGCCCTGTCATCGGAGTACGACATCATCGTGCTGGACATCACCCTGCGGGGCATGGACGGCCTGCAGGTGCTGCGCGAGCTGCGGAGCGCCGGCCGCGCTGTGCACGTGCTGCTGCTGACGGCACGGGATACCGTTGCCGACAAGGTGTCGGGCCTGAACAGCGGCGCTGACGACTACCTCGTGAAACCCTTCGCATTTGAGGAACTGCTGGCACGGATTGCCAGCCTGCTGCGGCGCAGTTACCAGCACAAGTCAAGCAGCATCGGAATCGGCGGACTGGAGATAGACATGGTTGCCCACGCGGCGAGATTCGAGGGTAATGAAATCGGCCTCAGGCCACGGGAGTACAAGGTGCTGGAACTGCTCGCACTGCGCCGGGACAGCATTGTCAGCAGGGCCGAGATCGAGCAGCGGATCAACCAGGATCCCGATGCGATTGCCAGCAACAACATCGATTCCAGCGTGTCCCTGCTGCGCCGGCAGCTGCGCCAGGTGGGCTGCCCGGCACTGATCCGCACCAGGCGGGGGGAGGGCTACATCCTCAGTGGCGAGTGACAGACAATCCATTGGCACAAGACTGCGGGGCAGGCTGTCGGCCGCGCTCGTGATTCTGCTGCTGGCCTGTGCGCTGGCGATGCTGGTTGCGATGCGCTTCTGGATGATCCGCCAGATTGACAGTGACCTGGATTCCCGCGCAAGAGCAATCGGGACGGAGCTTGGTTTCGATCAGGTGGACGGCAGGCTGGAAATTGAACACAACAGTCCGATCCTGACCCAGTATTCAGGTGGACAGGACGATTACTTCTACCAGATCATCCAGCGTGGAGAGGTGCTGGACGGATCAGCTTTGCCTGGCGCTGAACTGCTGCCGGGAGCGGCGGAACTGGCCAGTGGGAGCATCCACAAGCTGCAGCTGCCGGAGGGCCACGCGGGACGTGCAATCGTGCTGGAGCTGCTTCCGGAACTGGAAGGCGAAGTGCCTCCCGGGTTCAAGCTGCAGCCGGTGAGGATCATCGTGGCCCGCAGCCTCGAGGACCTCAGCCGGATCCAGTCCGGCCTGCTGCTTGGCCTGGGCCTGTGCGCCCTGCTGGGTATTGTGTTTGTCAACTTCAGTGTGCCGCGCATCCTGCAGGCCGGGTTGTCACCACTGGAGGATCTGGCGGGTGAGCTGGAAATGGTCCGCCTGCACAACCTGGACAGGCGCTTCCCGGATGAGGCGGTGCCCGCTGAACTGAAGCCGGTGTATCGCGAGTTCAACAGCCTGATGGAGCGGTTGGAGCAGGCATTTGCGCGTGAGAAGCGCCTGACAGCCAACATGGCGCATGAGCTGCGCACACCGGTGGCGGAGATGCGCACGATGCTGGAGCTCTCCGCGAAGTATCCGCAGGATGGCGAGCTGGCGGCGGGGACGATGCGGGAGATGCATGCGGTGGTGCTGCAGATGCAGGAGATTGTCAACCTGTTGCTGAGCCTGGCCCGCTCGGAGTCCGGCAGCCAGGACATCCGCCCGGTCCAGCTTGACCTGTGTGCGGAGATTGACAGGCAACTCGGGCTGGTTGGCAACAGACTGGATTCAGCCGATATCAGGCTGGAACGCAGCCTGCCCGCTGCCCTGCCCGTGATGTGCGATGAGACAATGCTGGTGTCGGTGTTACACAATCTCATGGAAAACGCGGCGGAATACTGTGAACCCGGCGGCAGAATAGGGGTCAAGGCCTGGCAGGATGGCGATGAACTGCACCTGCGGATCTGCAACTCCTGCGGTGAATTCCAGGAAGCCGATCTGGAGCATATCTTTGATCCATTCTGGCGGCGAGAATCGGTGGTTGAGGAAGGGGGTCATACCGGGCTAGGACTGTCTATTGCTGAATCCTTCACGCGGCTGATGGCTGGCAGGCTGGAAGCCTCTCTGTCCGCGGAGGATGGGTTCTGCATGGAGCTCATCTTGCCAGTCCGTACCGCGACCAGCGATTAGTATTTATCAGTGGAGACCGCCGAGCAATTCGTTGACAGCAGTGGCGCGCGCATCTGGACCTGTGTGGGCGGTGCATCTGATGGCATCCCCGTGCTCATGTTCAACGGCGGTCCGGGCTGCAGCGACTACCTGTCACCCGTTGCGGAACTGATCTACGAGCGATGCCGTGTGGTGCGCTTCGAAAGCCGGGGCTGCGGCCGCTCCGACTGGGACGGGCAGTATGACCTGGCAACGACGATCGCCGATGCCGAGGCGGTGCGCATGCACTATGGGATGGAGCAATGCGTGCTGCTGGGGCACAGCCAGGGGCCGAACCATGCGCTGGTGCATGCGATCAGGTATCCTCAGCAGGTCCGCGCAATCATCGGCATTGCCGGGGGCAAGGTCGTTGACGACCGCAGCTGGAGCGAGGAGTTCCACCGCCGCTGGGACGAAACCGGCGGCGACCTGCAGGGCCTGGAGTTCCATGCCGATGAACAGGTCAACAGGATTGGCAACGCCACATGGCGCGAGTATTGCCGCTCCGAGCATGTCCTGCGGGATATCGCCGCCCTGAAGCTGCCAGTGGCCTTCATCAATGGTGCTGAGGACATCAGGCCGAACTGGCCGACGCGGCAGCTGTCAGCCCTGCTGCGGAATTCCCGCTACCTTGAGATTGCTGGAGCTGCACACATGCCCTGGTTCACGCATGCGGACGAACTCAGGCGGGAGCTGCACGCAGCACTGGACTGGATCGAGTCCAGATAGTGCGCGGGATCAGTCCTTGGCTGGCAATCCGGTCTGGGAATGGAAGAAGGCCGTTCAGGCCTGCTCGCTGCCCTCATACCGCTCACTGATGATGTCCACCACGAGCTGCCCGACGCTCTTCATGCGCTGCTGTGCCTCCTGGGCAAGGCTGTTACACAGCTCCGCCGGCAGGGTGACCGTCAGCTGGCGGCTCTGCTCATTGCGCAGCAGCAGCTCCTGCACGATGCGCTTGCCGATCAGCCAGTGGTCAAGGCCTTCAGCGATCTCGGCCAGTTCCTCACGGGTGATGCGCACAATGCGACCGCCAACCTTGTAGCTGCTCGGCAGGCTCAGCAGGAAGGGCTTGATGCGGTCCTCATTGAGGGTCTGGGCGATGTCGAGGGTACCGAGGCCATATTTGCGGGGCGCTTCGGCGATGGCGGGCAGCACGCGCAGCAGCTTGCCGAAGGGGCGCCAATCGGCCCAGCCACTGGGGATGGATGCAGCGACTTCCTCGGGACGGCCGAGGATGTACATGTTGTACATCCGGCCGACCTTGCCGGGCAATTTGAGCACCCACTGCTGGTAGCGGTTGTCACCGCGCAGGTAGCCGAGCTTGAGGTTGCCGCCGATGCGGATAAGCTGCTGCCAGACCGGCTGGCTGTTCAGTTCGAGTGCTTGATGTGTCACTGTAATTACCTTGCTGGATGTACTACAACTGGGGGTCGGGCGTGTCCATCCAATCCGTCCATGGTTACATTTAATGATAGAACATTTCCGCGTGCCCGTGGGGCTGGGGCCATAAAAGAGCAGGGGAACCAGGATTCGAACCCGAACTGACTGGACCAAAACCAGTAGTGCTACCGTTACACCATTCCCCTGCGATGGGTTGTGATTATATCGTGATGTCCGCAGGGCCGGCAGTGGCACGGTCTGGTACCTATAATCGGTACATGCGCAAGCGAATCCCCGAAGTCCCCCTAATGCTGGTGAGCGCCATTATCCTCAGTTCCTGCGGTGGGTCAGGCGCTGTGGCACTTGATCGCAACCCCGGCAGTGAACTGCGCCAACCCGCTGTAGCGAAAGACATTGATCCCGATCCGGACATCGTACATGTGCAGCTGACTGCTGCCCCGCTGGTGGTGGAATTCGAACCCGGGGTGCCGACGGAGGTCTGGGCCTACAACGGCAGCTTCCCCGGACCGCTGATCGAGGCGAAGCAGGGCGACCGCATCATCGTTGACCTGACGAACAATCTGCCGGAGGAGACTACGATCCACTGGCACGGTGTGCGCCTGAGCAATGCCAATGACGGCACACCGATCACGCAGGACCCGGTGCCCCCCGGCGGCAGCTTCACCTACGACTTCACCGTACCGGACGCTTCACTGTTCTGGTACCACCCGCATGCCAACTCAGCTGAGCAGGTCTACCGCGGGCTGTATGGTCCGCTGCAGGTGCATGGCGAGGACCCGCTGCCAGCCGCGGATGAACGTGTGCTGGTGCTGAGCGATATCGAGTTGTCCGGCGGGCAGCTTGTGCTGCCCTGGGCGGACGGCGTGCAGCAGATGGAGAACGCGATGGGCTACCTTGGCAACACCCAGCTTGTCAACGGCCAGCTGATGCCGGAGCTCAGGGTGCGCAGTGGCGGGCTGGAGCGCTGGCGGGTGGTGAATGCCAGCGGATCGCGCTACTACAACCTCGCGCTGCCGGGCCATGTGTTCACGATGGTCGGCACGGATGGCGGACTGATCGAGTCCCCGGTGGAGTATTCCGAATTCCTGCTGGCCCCGGGGGAACGGGCGGACCTGCTTGTTGCAACGGATGGCAGCGATGGCGACAGCCCGGTGCTCATCAATGCCTCGTATTCGATCATGCATGCCGCAGGCTTCATGCCTGATCCGGACCATCCGCTGATGCAGCTGCGTTACAGCGGCAGTGTGAACGGGCTGGACCGCAGCATCCCGGCACAGCTGGCAACAATCACGGAACCGGTGGTGGATGCCGGTGAGTTCAGCCTGCAGTTCAGCGCGGCACTTGACCCGCAGCCGATGGACATCATCGCCGGCACGGTGAACGAGGATGCGCCGATCAACTTCGCCAGTTTCGCAATCAACGGCCGACCCTGGCCGGATGCGGCGGAGCATGTTTCGCAGCTTGGCACCACGGAGCGCTGGACACTGAACAACCATACGGTGATGGACCATCCCTTCCACCTGCATGGCTACCGCTTCCTGGTAGAGTCGGGCACAGATGGCGGTCCGGCCTATCGAGGATGGAAGGACACTGTCAACGTGCACGGCAGCGAGCTGGGTGACCACCATCTTGACATACTGATTCCATTTGAGGACAATCCCGGCAACTGGCTGTACCACTGCCACATCCTGCGCCATGCCGAGCTGGGGATGATGGCGGAACTGGTCGTCAATCCCTAGGGCAGAGTTCCTTCAGCTGTTGCCATTCCGCGGGCAGCTCAGCCTCGAACTGCATCCGCTGGCCGCTGGATGGGTGGATGAAGCTCAGCCGGCGCGCATGCAGGAAGAAGCCGGGGTAGGCTGACAGCAGCGCATGCAGCTCACGGCGCTGCTCCTGCTCGGGCCATGCATGGGTCCAGGCGCGCATGCTGCCACGTTCGATGCCGGTCTCGAGGAAGCGCAGGAAGGAGCCGACGCGTCCCGCGCCGTACTTCTCGTCGTTGACAATCGCGCAGCCGATGGATTGCAGGTGCACGCGGATCTGGTGCGTGCGCCCGGTATGGATCACCACATCCAGCAGTGTCAGCGGCCCCCAGTGCTCCGTGGTGCGGAACTCGGTGTGCGCACTGCGCCCGCGCTTGCCGCCGGTCCACATCTTCTGGCGGCTGCGTGGATGGCGCTCGATCGGCAGGTCGATGATTCCGCCGGGCTGGGGCGGGGGGTCGATCACAAGCGCCTGGTATTCCTTCTCCGTAATGCGGTCAGCGAACTGGCGGGACAGCGAGACATGCGCCGTATTGCTGCGCGCTACTACCATTACGCCGCTGGTTTCCTTGTCGAGTCGGTGCACGATGCCGGGCCGGTCGCTGCCGCCTGCGTCGGATAGCTGGCCGAGGTGATGCACCAGGGCCGCGGTCAGGGTCGGGCCGGTTTCGGTCGGGGCCGGGTGCACGGTCAGGCCGGCCGGCTTGACGACGACTGCGATGTGCTCGTCGCTGTGCAGGAACTGCAGCGGGATGTCCAGCGGCTCGATGTGCTCGGGGGCCGGTGGGTTCAGCAGCTCGCGCAGGGCCGCCACGTGCACGTTGATGTGCATCCCGGGCTGCAGGTTGCGCTGGCCGCGCGGGATGTGCTTGCCATCGCACAGCACACCGCCGTCCTCGATCAGGGCCTGTACCCTGGCGCGGGAGACCTCGGCGAACTCCGGCATCTGGCGCAGCCAGACGGTCACGGCGATGTCCGCGCGCTCTCCCTTGGTGCCCTCGTAGTCGAAGCCCAGCCATTCGTTGCCGATGGAGTCCACACCCCTATTATTTCACCGGCGCGGCTGGCTGCGATAATGGCGGCGTGACTGAGCAGGCATACATCGTCGCCACCCTGGCCCGCGGCACGGCCTCGCTCGGATTCACATACCGCGGCCGGCCCGGCCTGCAACCGGGCACGCTGGTGGCGGTTTCCCTGCGCGGCAAGCTGGAACCGGGGCTGGTGCTGGCGGAGGATCCGGCGCCGCCGGAGCAGGCGAAGCTGCTGCCGCTGCTGGAGCTCAGGCATAACTGGAAGCGGCTGGGCCCGCTGCTGATCCGGCTATCGCACCTTGCTGCAGCGGGTGTGCATGAAGTGGTCGGGCACCTGCTGCTGGACAGCGTCACGGCCTCTCTGCGCCTTGAACTGGCAATTGCTGATGCGGCGGAACTCTCGGATGCCGAAAGGCAGTCCATCGGCAGGTTGTGCGGCAAGCTTGGCACTGGACGGGCCAAGACCCTGATGAAGGAGCATGGCTGGAAGCGGCTGTGTGAGCTGGCAAATGCGGGCGGGATCTCGCTGACAATGCAGTTCGCCGGTACCCCGGGGGTTACCAGGACGGACCCGCGCCTGCGACGTTGGTACAGGGCGGAACATCCACTGGCGAGTGCAGCGGAGGATGGCTACCTGCCGGGTTGCTACCTGCATGGCCTGGGCGAGGCCTTCGATCCGCAGGGCTGGCTGCACCGCGAACAGAAGCAGGAACGCTGGCAGTATCCCGAAACCAGTGCAGCACCGGACTGGCAAGCCGGGCAGTGGCCGGAGGGCTGGCGACTGCTGCAGGACATCCCCGGTCTTGGCGAGGTGAAGCTCCAGCATTGCCACATAGCCCTGTCGGGACTGGCAGATGCGCTGTTCTCCGCCAGCCTGTCCGCAATCTCAGGAGGACGACGGCTGCTGGTGGTGCTGCCACAGCTCTGGCTCCAGCAGCGCATCTGGCCGCATCTCGCCACACTCGCTCCTCGTATGCACTGGTATGGCTCGGACAGCGGCATCAGCGTTGCCAGCCACATCCTCTCGAAGCTTGATGAGGGCGGGCAGGTGGTGTTCGGCGGGCCGTCGTCATGGAAGCTGGCAGCCTGGGGAAACCTTGACGAGGTAATTCTGGTTGATCCGACGCATCCGCAGTTTGGCGCAGAGCGCGAACCTCACCTTGACTATCGTGAGGCACTACTGGCAACGCTTGCCGGACGCAACACGAGCTTAAGCCTGCTGGAAATGGGCCTGTCGATCATGGACGGGACTGGACTGGACAAGCCTGTCAGGATCGAAGGACCCCGTCCTGTGGAGCAGGCTGCCGAGCGGCATGACGGCAGCATCGACACCGACCCCCTGCCACTGCACCTGCGCCAGCCCGGAGTGCGCCGGCTGGTGCATTTCAACCGGCTGGGCAGCAGCCGTGGGCTGCGCTGCGTGGACTGCGGCAGCCTGGCGGACTGCCCGAACTGCGGTTCCCGGCGCATCCACTTCAGCCAGCAGCAGAAGGCCTACAGCTGTCCGGATTGCGGCTTCAGCGACCCACGGCTGCGTTGCCAGAAATGCGGGCTGGCAACCCTGTCCTCCCAGCTGCCCGGCCTCGAAGCGGTGCAGCGCCGGGAAGGCGACCTGATCGTGCAGGGCAGCCAGCCGCTTCCGGTGATCGGCGAGGGTACCAACTGCATCATCGGCACATCCCAGCTGCTGGAGCCGCCGGTGGGCTTCCGGCCGGAGCAGGTGGTGCATGTGCAGTCTGACAACCCGGTGGGCTACATCGAGCACTGGCCGCACGAACTGGACATGCTGGCCCGGCTGGTTTCGCTGTATGAGCCGGACGGGAATGATCCGGCCTGGATAGTCAGCGAACGCCTGCCGGAACTGCTGGGCGAGCGGCTGGAACCAGGTGATGTGGCAAAGCGTTATGCGCAGGAGATCGGCCTGCGCCGGCTGGC
Organism: bacterium; assembly: GCA_020440645.1. Lineage (GTDB taxonomy): Bacteria > 4484-113 > 4484-113 > 4484-113 > JAFGCY01 > JAHEFU01. The sequence goes on from JAGRNR010000048.1 coordinate 11,300, forward strand.
CCTGCTGCCACCCTTCGGGCTGGTCTACCGCTTCCGCCTGTTTGCGCGGGACTTCACCACGGCCCAGCAGCTCAGGAAGGAGCTTGGCGACGAGCTGAAGGGCATGGATGGCACCAGCGTGCTGCGGCTGGGAAGGCCGGTTGCCCTGTCAGGCTCAGTGCGCCTGAGTGGCTATTTTGTCAATGATGAGCTGGAACCGGATGCCCTGCAGCAGTTGCGCTGGCGGCTGTTCGAACGTGGCGGTACCCTGTCCATCCAGCCCGTCCGTGGACCCTGGCACTGAACTCGATATAATCAGGGCATGCGCCTGTTGTGCATCCTCGGTCTGCTTGTGCTGCTCGGCGGCACGTCCGTGCATGCGCAGGACGATGGTGCAGGCTGGATTGACCAGGGTGAAGAGCTTGCTGAGGATGTGGCCGAACAGGCGCAGGGGGATCTGGCCGAACAGGCGTTCGAGACCCACTCCTACGACCCCGAATACATCCAGCAGGACCTGCGCGGGCTGGTGGACAGGCAGCCGCGACCTGCGGCTGGCGAGGACAGCTCCCTGCTGCTGCGCAGCATCCTCAGCTCGGAGGACTTCCTGCAGAGTGAAGCCCCGGAAACGCAGGCGGATGGGGTGATGCAGAAGGTCTTCAACTGGCTGGACAACACACTCAAGCGCATGAGCCGCAGCCTGGGCCTGAACTTCGCCGGCGGCGGCGTTGTCACCTATGTGCTTGTCGTGCTGGCACTGGCACTGGTGGCGGTGCTGATCCGGCAGCTGATCATGAACGCCGGCCCCCGTTCTGAACGTGGCAGGAAGCGCAATGAGCTGGACCCGGAGCTGGACCCCGAAGTGGACCTCGTACGGCTGGCGGAGCAGCACGCCCGCGATGGAGACTTCCGGCTGGCAACGCGTTACCGCTTCCTCGCCGTGCTGCGCAGCCTGGATATGCCGGCATCGGCGCTGACAACGAATTCCATGCTCGTGCGCCAGGTGCGCCGTGAGCACCCTACATTGCAGGCTGAGTTCAGCGAGCTGGTGCGCTTGTTCGAGGATGCATGGTACGGCTCGCTCGACTGCGACAGGCCGCATTACAGTGCGGCAGCCAGCCTGGCAGGCCTGCTGGACCAGCGGATCCGCATCCGTGATGAGGAGCGCAAGTGATGGCGGCACAGCGCACTGGCAACGACGGACGCTTCGCCCTGCTGGCGATCGGGGGCTTCCTGGCGATCGCGGTCTGGCTGGTGCTGCGCGAAAGCAGCACGCAGGCCCCCTACGAGCCGCCCTACAGCACGTTCTCAAGCAATGCGGCTGGCATCCGCGCGCTGTATGAACTGCTGGAGGACCGTGGCAACGATGTCTCGCGCCACACCCTGACCGAGCATGAGTACCCGAAGGGCAGCTGCGTGGTGATCGCTGAGGAGTCGGCGCTGAACCCCTTCAAGATGGTGGTCAACCCGCTGGACGTGATGGCCCTGGAACTGCACCTGCAGGATGGCGGCAGCCTGGTGGTGTTCAGCGATTCCGACCTGGCAATGGTCGACGAGCTGGACAACCTGCTGGCTGGCGAGGATGGCAACGGCGAGGTCGGTGATGCTGAATCTCCGGCTGTTGCCAGGCGTGGCAAGGCCGGCCTGCCGGGTGGCAACGGCAACTGGCGCGGCGGGATGGCGGGGCAGGGCTACGAACTGGCCGACAGCAGGCCCCCGCTGCTGCAGGATGTCGGCAGGATTGAGACCGCCTACGGCTGGAGCCAGGCCCTGCTTGCCTTCAGGCCGGTGCTGTCGCTGGAGGAAACATTCGGCAAGCGCGGGTTCGCGCCGCTGGTGTCCTATGCCCGCTATGGGAATGGCGACATCATCCTCGTCAACCGGCCGGAGATCATCACGAACAGCTGGATCGAACGCGCTGACAACCACCGCCTGGCGCTGGCCCTGATCGAGGGCATCGCCGCCGGGGCGCCGATCGTGTTCGACGAGCATATCCACGGTTACAACACCGAGCGCATGACTGCAGGCAGCCTGCTGACCAGCAGTACCGGCGGGCGTCTGACCCTGCTGGCCGTGGCCTGCATCGTGGTGATGTACCTCGGGCTGGCCGTGCTGCCGGCGCGCATCCAGTCGCAAAAGGCTCCACCGCGGCGCCAGGCGACGGAGATGGTACTCGGGCAGGCCAGCCTGTTCCAGCGTGCGGGCTTCATCCGCGGCAGCCTGCGCCATATCGTCGACGGCCTGAAGCATGAGCTTGTGAGGTCCCACGACTTCCAGGTACTGCCTTCTGACAGGGAGCTGCTCGACTGGTCCCGCAGCAACATGCCAACAGGCTGGAAGATTGACGGCACGCTCGAGGAGTTCCTGCTCGGCGGGACCTTCCCGCCATCGAAACTGGCCCTGATGCGGGCTTCCCTGAGCTGCGACGCAATGCGGGTGCAGGCCTGGCAGCGCCCCCTCTGATTGAAGCTACAATTACGCCGTGGCCCAGCAGGCATCAAGGAAGCCGGTTTTCCCGCCGGAAATTGCCCCCTACATCGACGTCGGAGCATACCTCGTCGACTCGCGTGCGGCTGCAGCCACGCTGTACCTCGACCCGCTGCTGAAGGGCAAGGAGCTGATCCTGCTGACCCGTTCGAAGCAGTCAGACGGACAGGTAACGCGGCGCTGGAAGGCTTTCTTCGAGGACTGCGGCTACCACACGATCGCGATCGACTCCATCAGCGGCGACGGGCTGGAAGAGGTGCTTGACTACCTCGCAAAGCTGCTGCAGCGCAAGCTGAAGGTGGCGAAGAAGCTCGGTATCAACAACGCCACGCTGCGGGTGGTGGCACTTGGCGTGCCGAATGTGGGCAAGAGCACCTTCCTCAACCGGCTGATCGGGCAGAAGCGCCTGAAGACCGGCGACATTCCGGGGATCACCCGTGGCCGCCAGTGGGTGCGGCTGTTCGATGACGTTGAGGTGCTGGACACGGCGGGAGTGCTGCGCGACCCGGAACAGATCAACCGGCGCAAGCCCTACTGGATGCTCCTGAACCTGATGCCCTACGACTTCAAGCTCCGGGAAGAGACCGTGGACCTGCTGCGTAATACGCTCAACAAGCAGGCCTGGCTGAAGCTCAGGCGCTATTACAAGATGCCGGATGAGATTCCCGCTCCACAGGACTGGTTCGAGATGCTGGAGATCGTCGGGCGTTACGGCGGATACACGCTCAAGAACGACGATCTGGTGGACAAGGCCGCCCGGAGGCTGATGAAGGACTTCCGCATGGGCCGCTTCGGCAGGATCTCGATGGAGGTCCCGGAAACGGCCGTTATCACCTCGCCGTTCCTGAAGCGGCCCGGGGCGGAAGAGCAGGAATAACCGGCGGTCGTGTAACCGAGGAAGCATGCAGCCGTCTAGTCTATTGGTGATTGGAATGCGTCGTGCCGATGGACCCCTTCAGAACAGTGCAGCAGTGCATCCAGACTGGTTTGATTGGAATGTGCGGCGGGTAGAACAGAAGGTGGGAACTACAACAAGGCATTTTCAGGAATTTCCACAAGCGCCTGTAACATTTCCAATAACTAATTAATCTGGTAAAATGCTGGTCGCACTGTATTAAATATAGAGTGCCCCCAACCCAGCTACCGGAGACCGGGACAAGATATGAAGACATTCGTTTATACGGCAAAGGACAGCGCAGGAAAGGTGATCCACTCCCAGGTGGAAGCCGACAATCCGAAGTCCGTGGTCGAAGCACTCCGCCAGGAGGGATTCTTCGTTACCCGGATCGTGGAAAAGCGCCGCGCCTTCAACCCGTTCGTCTTCATCGAGCGCCTGTTCAAGGTGGGCCTCAAGGAGCTCACCATCTTCTCCCGTCAGTTCGCCCTGCTGCTGAATGCAGGCCTGACCCTGTCAGAGGCGATTGACACCATCGAGGAGCAGACCCAGAACAACAGTTTCCGGGAGATCCTGCACCGCGTGAAGCTGGACATCCAGTCCGGTACGACCCTCGCAGCTTCCATGCAGAAGCAGCCGCGTGCATTCTCCCTGTTCTTCGTGAGCATGGTGCATGCCGGTGAGATCGGTGGTGCCCTGGACTCCATCCTTGAGCGTGTTGCCCAGTTCTACGAGAACGAGCTTGAGCTGAAGAACAAGGTCAAGAGCGCCATGGTGTACCCGATCACGGTCACCGTGTTCGCCCTCGGCATCAGCCTCTTCATGCTGATGTACATCGTGCCGCAGTTCGCAGCGTTCTACTCAGACTTCTCCGGTGGTTCAGCCCGCCTGCCGGCGCTGACCCGCAAGATGATGGAGCTGTCCGACTGGCTGCTTGAGCACTGGCCGTGGCTGCTGACGATCCCCGTCGCGATCATCCTGTTCGTCAAGTTCAGGAACTCCAAGTGGGGCCATATCCTGCTGGATCCGATCGTGTTGCGTATCCCGATCTTCGGCCCCCTGGCCCGCAAGGTCGCCATCACTCGCTTCACCCGTACCTTCGGTACCCTGACCCAGTCCGGCGTGCCGATCCTTGAGGCCCTTGAGGTCTCCAAGAACACAGCAAGCAACAACGTCATCAAGCGGGCAATCGAATACACCCGTGAGCGCATCCGTGAAGGTGAGACCATCCACGGACCGATGAAGCGCACCAAGGTGTTCCCTCCGCTTGTGACCAACCTGATCAGCGTCGGCGAGGAAGCCGGTAACCTTGAGGAAATCCTCTTCAAGATCTCCGACTACTACGATGCTGAGATTGACGCGACGATCCGTGCGCTGGCCTCCCTGATTGAGCCGCTCATGATCGTGGTTATCGGTGGAATCGTGGGTGTGATCGTGGTGTCCCTGTACCTCCCGATCTTCAACCTCGTGAACATCATTCAGTAAGAGAGAGTAAGTAAAGAAGCCGGCGGGCATGTCCCGCAGGTGCCTGGACCGAGAGGAAGGCAATTGGAGCGATTCTCCCATTGGGTTCCCCCGGTCATCGCCGGAAGTTTCCGGCGGAGTACATAACAAATTTGGTTGTAGACCCGATCCAACCGATCCCATACGGTGGGTGGGGAAAACGACAGTACTGTCAAATTTACCAGAAGGAGGCTGATAGTGATCAACAGAACTAATGCCAAGGGCTTTACTCTTATTGAGCTCCTGGTCGTCATCGTCATTATTGGTATTCTTGCCGCTATCGCCCTGCCTAACTACATCAAGGTTAAGGACAAAGCGAAGGAAGCTGAGGTCAAGGCTAACCTCCACAACATCCAGCTCTCTGTCGAGCGTTGGGCTGTGGACAGTGAGGGTCCGTACCCGAACTACCTTATCGGTGGTGAGCCCAAGTACGCTGCCCAGGTGATCGAGTCCGCCAGTGCTGGTGCTTTCAACCAGATCACTGAGATCGATCCGACCGAGCGTGCCAGCGATCCGCTGCTTCGTCGCGGCTACATCGATGCTTATCCGAAGAACCCGTTCACCACGAACGGTGTTGCGATCCACCGCGTGCAGGAGACCCTGCCCACCAGCGCCGTGAACTCCAGCGATCCGCTGCGTAACGGCCAGGGCAACCCGGGCGAGGACTACGGTACTCGTTTCGGTCCTTACTGCACCAGCATGGGTGTCGTTCTGGCGGATCCCCGCTACACCCAGTGGGTCTACTTCGATATCGACGGTGGTACCCGTAATGTCGAAAACACCTACGCGAACATCGAGTACAACTTCTGGGATATGTGGGAGGGCAACAAGCCGTTCCCGTACCTTCCCGGTATGTTCTTCTACAAGTCCGTCGGCCCGATCATTGCGGTCGGTAACGAGGACGCTGCTTCCGAGCCCATCCTTCCCACCCAGTCCGATCAGTACATGATGGGCGGTTACGGTTCCATCCGTACCAAGGGTAAGGACATCCTCGGCCCCGAAGAGCAGATTGTGTACTTCCAGCGTTCCGATGCGGGCAGCAGCAACTGGCTGGCTGACGCTACCGAGCCCAGCTTCGGTACCACCGGTCCGCTTCAGGGCGGCCCCGGCGGCGGTCCTGGTGATGTCGGCGCGGGTGGCAACACCGGCAAGACCGAGCTTCGCATCTGGCCCTGGACCCGCTCCCAGACCAGCCCGGACGAGTACGAGGGTTCTTCCTTCGGTCCGGCCAGCGTCGGCGATTCCAACGACCAGCTGCAGTACGGCAAGCCGAACGGCGTGCGTGATGCCATCATCCTGGTCCTCACCGCTGGTGAAGACTACGACGGCGACCGCTAAGCCAGTTACGGTTACTTCCTAAACAGAAGTACGGGCGCCCCTCCCACGGGAGGGGCGTTTTTTTTTGCCTGCTTGCCAGTTGGGGACTGCCGCCAGCTGCTAACCTGTTGTCAGCGAGTTGCCTTGGCAGGCGACTTGCAGCATCGAGGTAAGCACATCAAGTCACTGCTGGTCAGCATCTGGGACAGGGTCCGCTTCAGCTTCTGGTTCACCCCGGGCCTGATGGCACTTGGCAGCATCCTGTTGTCCGTTGGGGCAATCTATGCCGACACCAAGCTGCTGGACGAATACGTGCTCGGCGTAGTCGGGCACTGGCTGTACAGTGGCAGCGCGGAAGGTGCCAGCTCCGTGCTGACGACGATCGCCTCCTCGATGATCACCATCGCCGGCGTGGTGTTCTCCATGACGCTCGTAGCCCTGACACTGGCCTCATCCCAGTTCGGCCCGCGCCTGCTGCGCAACTACATGGGCGACCGCTCCAACCAGGTCGTGCTCGGCACCTTCATTGCCACCTTCCTGTACTGCCTGCTGATCCTGCGCACCATCCGCCACGATCCGGATGACCCCTTCGTGCCCCACCTTTCAGTCACGCTCGGCGTGCTGCTGGCGATCATCGATGTCGGCGTGCTGATCCACTTCATCCACCATGTGGCATTGTCAGTGCAGGGTGACACCATCACCGCGCGCATCGGACGGGAGCTCAACCTGGCGGTGGAGCGGCTGGTACCGGATGAGCATGCGGATGATGAAGCCGCCAACGGTGATGACGACGCTGACCCCAGGCCTGACGAATACTCCCACCATGTGAGCTGCAATGCGGATGGATACCTGCAGTACGTGGATGTTGACAGCCTGAAGCAGCTGGCGGCCGACAACAAGGCCCGCATCCGGCTGGCCCTGCGCCAGGGCCAGTTCCTGGCTCGCGGTGCCCGGCTGGCATCTCTGGAAAGTGAGCAGGATGCCGTTGAGGTACTGTCACGGGGAGTACATTCCGCCGTCTCGCTCGGTTACCAGCCCACATCCTCGCAGGATGTGGAATTCGGCATCCGCCAGCTTGTCGAAGTGGCCCTGCGGGCGCTGTCCCCCGGTGTCAATGAACCGTTCACTGCGGTGTTCTGCCTGGACAGGCTGGGCGGGGCTCTGTGCCGGCTGGAGGACCGCAGCCTGCCGCGCGAGCGGCTGTACCATGTTGACGACGAGCTGCGGCTGGTGATCCCGGCGATCGGCTACGCAGAATTCGTCAGCCTGGCATTTGATGAGATCCGCAGTAACCTGCGCGGGGGACGGCGCGTAACACTGCACATGCTGGAAACCCTGGCGATGGTGCACTCCGTGACCAGCCGCCGGAGTCGTAGGCGTTGCCTCCGTGACCAGGCGGCGCTAGTGCTGGAGGGGGCCCGGCGCGACATAACGGATGCCAGTGACCTGCAGCTTGTTGAACAGCGTTTCAGTGAGCTGTTCCCGGACGCAGGCAACTAACTGCCGCCGTCCTCCTCGAGGTACAGCTTCTGGTGGTGCAGGTCGAAGGTCACGATCCGTTCAAGGAACATTGAGTTGCCAAACGAGCCGATGCGGGACTGCTTGGGCTCCTCTCCCGGCGCCAGGTTCTCCACGAAGGTCAGTGGCTGGCGGATGCTCGTCGCGCCGACCTTCACCTCATCCGGGCGGATGATGTAGAAGGCGGTGCGCCCGTGGATCGTGACACCGCTGCCGATGTTCTCGATCTCGTAGTTGATCCCGGCACGGTCAATCGCCCAGGCATACAGCGTGAACAGCGGCTGGGCTCCGGTATTGATGAAGGCCCCGCCATTGATCGCCCCGTCCACCTCGATGTCAACCCAGGGCAGGCTGTCGCGGTGGAAGCTGACCTCGTTATAGTTGCTGCCGAGGTGCAGGTCCGGGTTGAACTGCTCCGGCGGGTAGAGGTACATCCGCTTGCGCTTCATGTCAAGGCGCACGATGTAGTTGTTCAGGATCAGGCTGCCGAGCAGGCCGGAGACATTGCCATTCTCCATGCTCTCCTCCAGCTTGCCGCCGTCGGTCAGTACGGCTGCCGGGAAATCCGGGATCGGGATCCGGCCGTTCAGTTTCAGGCCGCTGACGCGCGTGTACTGCACATCAGCCTTGCCGCCATGCCCGGTCACTTCCTCGTCACCCAGCAGGCGGCAGCCGAGCTCGCGGGCCACGTCACGGCGCAGCAGGCCGACATTGGCGCCGGTGTCCAGCTTGAAGCGCAGGCGCTGGCCATCCGGTCCGGTGGCCGACACGAGGATGCTGTCATCGGTGTAGCTGAATGGCAACTGGTAGGGCACGCTGGGCAGTTCAGGCATCTCGACGGCCGGTGATTGGCGCTGCTCGAAGAAGCCGGCCGGCTGCTTGTCCGCATGCGCCACGGATGTCGTGTGGAAATTGCGGTCGCGGGCGATCAGGCCCTCTGATCCGAACTTGCGCAGCAGGATCTCCTGTGGGTAGAGGCAGCCCTCGCCATTATCCTGCCAGTCATCAAAGGCCAGGTAACGGAAGATCTGGCTGGAATCCATGTTGCGCTCATTGCCCTGCAGCATGCCGCGCAGCAGCCAGCTTCCCGGTTCGATCAGGAGCAGCAGCTGGCTCATCCCCGGTGGGCTGTACTTCAGCACGTGGTAGCCGGTGCGGAACTGCAGCGGGATGCTGTCGGCTGCACTGATGTACTGCTGCTGCTCATCACTGAGGTAGTGCATGTACTGGATGTACTGCTGGCTGACGTCCGTGCCGCCCTCGCCATCCACCTCATATGGCAGCACCATGTCACTGCCGTACCAGTGCTCGTTGCCATCGAAGCCGAATACCTCGGTAAAGCCCAGCCAGTAATGTTCCTGGCGGAAGCGCTTGCCCTGCACCCAGACGCCGATAGCCTTCTCCTCCTCCGGCTCGCCGTCGCGGAATTCGAGCTTGACCGGGTCCGCCCTGAAGTAGTCGATGGTGTTCTGCATCACCTCCAGGTGATGCTGCAGCACCTCCTCGGCGGGCAGGCTGTCGTTGAAGGGGAACAGGGCCGGCAGCTCACTGACTCGGCTGAACAGCGCACGGCTGCGGTCAGTGACGGCCTCCTGCTGGGCAGGGGCGTATGAGGGGATCTGGCATGCCGCGATGGCAAGCAGCAGGACAATTGACAGTCTCGCACGCAAGGTTGTCGATCAGCCCCCGTTGCCTTCTTCCTGGCTCGTCGCCATCTCATCGCCACCGGCTGGATCCGCCGGGGCATCCTCGCCATCGGAGGCAGCCTGCTGCTGCGCCTCAAAGTTCTCACGCATCTGCTGCTGCACTTCCGCATCGGGTTCGATGTACATCTTCTGGTTGAACAGGTCGAGGGTCACGCGCTGCTGCTGGAAGAAGAACACGCCGACATAACCCAGCAGCAGGCGGCCGCTCATGGTGCCGCGGTCGTCACTGGTCAGCGAAGCGATCTTGTTCTCGAGGTGCAGCGGGCCGATGTCAAAGGCCGGCACGTTGACGAAGTCGAACTTGCGCACGCCGCCGACGACGGTGCTCTCACCGGAGTACTGCTTCTCCAGCTCGACGCCGTAGTGGTCGAGCGTCTCGCTGAGCAGCGCCAGGTCGAGCTGCAGGCCCGTATCAATCACAACCTCGCCGAGCACTGAGTAGTTCAGGCGGCCCAGCGCATAGACCAGGTCCTCAACGTCAAGCTCGAGGAAGGCATAGGGACGGCTGAGCGCTGTGTCCGGGTCGAAGTTGTCAGCGTTGTAGAGCGTGATGCGGTTGTTCGGCAGGTCGAAGCGGGTGACGTACTGGTGGAACAGGCTGATGCCCATCAGGCCGCTGGCGCCGTAGCTGCCGAGCGTGTCAATCAGCACCTGGCTGCTGCCCGGGTCGATCACCGTGGCCGGGAAGCCCGACAACTTGACGTGGTCCCCGCTGGCGGTACCGAGGTAGGCGCTCTCACAGAGGCCGATCGAGAAGTCCGCGCTGCTGCCGTGGCCATGGGCCTTGGTGTTGAGCGATGTCTCGAAGTTGGCATCCGCCGCCGCAGCCGGGCTGAACAGCGAAGCGCTGGCACCGGTGTCCAGCAGGAAGTAATGCGTGTTGTCACTGCCCTCGAAGCTGAGCGGCACGAACATGTAGCCGTTCTTGACGACGATGTCCACGTCCACACCCTCAGGCGCCAGCTGCTGCGGGTTGCCGACGGGATGGCGCTCGAAGTCGAAGTTGAACTCGGCCGGGATGTCTTCGACCATCTCGGTGTGGTCAACAATGTACTCGGTGAAGTTGATGCGGTTGCCGTTCTGGTCCAGCTCGGAGGAAGTTTCCTTCTCCGTGATCAGCCGTCCTTCCTCATCTGTCGTGTAGTAGTAGAAGGTGCGGTAGGTGATGCTTTCCGGGTCATCCGGGGCGAAGCGCACCTCGCTGGTCATGACCTGCATGTACTCCGGGTCGTCCTTGTCAGAGAACATCACCAGCTTGACCGGTGGCAGGCCCTCCGGGCTGAACACGAAGTTGTAGCCACCTGCATCCTCATCGATGTAGTGCATGTCATCCCACCACGGGTCATTGAGGTAGTCGCCGCTGGCCAGGATGTTCATCACCGCGTTGGAGGGGCTGTCCTTCTCCTCGATCTGGTAGGGCAGGGTGTAGTTGCTGCCGGCCCAGTTGCCCTTTTCGCCGTAGTAGCTGATGGACTGCAGGTCGCCGTAGTTGTACTTCACGATCCAGACATCGTCATGGAACACAGCGCGGAAATCACCTTCACTGCCGTTCTGCTCAATCCTGCCGCTCAGCAGCAGGCCCTGCTCAAAGGAGTTGAAGTACTTCCGGGCGGCTTCCCGGTGCATCTCCCTGTAGTCGGGCTTGTCCTGCGCCGCGGCGAGCGCGGGCAGCAGGGCGATCAGAGTTGCGAGCAAAATCCGCATGCATGGTTCCTGGACAGTAAATGTAGACCTTTTATTCTATTCGACGCATTCGCGCCCTTAGGCAAAGCGGCTCTCAGACATTGAAGCGGATGTTCATGATGTCCCCGTCCTGCGTGACGTACTCCTTGCCCTCCAGCCGGTACTTGCCGGCGGCCTTGGCTTCCTTCTCCCCACCAAGCGCCTTGAAGTCCTCAAAGGCGATGGTCTCGGCACGGATGAAGCCGCGGGCCAGGTCGGAGTGGATCGTGCCGGCGGTCTGCTGGGCATTGCTGCCGCGGCGCACGGACCAGCTGCGGCATTCCTTCTCGCTGGCGGTCAGGAATGTGATCAGGCTCAGGGTGGAGTAGGCGGTGCGGATGAAGCGGGGCAGGGCGCGCTCGCTGATGCCGAACTCTGACATGTACTCGGCGGCATCCTCATCCGTCATGCCGCTCAGTTCAGCTTCGAGGGCAGCGCTCATCACGACGTGCGGCAGGCCCAGTTCCTCGCAGGCGGCGATCGCCTGCGGCATGCCGGTGATCGAAGCGGGGTCACTGCTGATGTCGGAGTCCGCGATGTTGAGCACGGCAATCACGGGCTTGATGCTCATCGGGGCCAGGTCGCTGAGGCTCTTCAGCTCATCGGCGGACAGTTCCATCCGGCTGAGCGGTTCACCTTCCTCGAGGCGGCCCATGATCCGCTGGCAGAGTTCCAGTTTGGCCTTCATTTCCTTGTCGGGCTTGACGCGGGTGGTCTTCTCGAGGCTGGTGACAGCGCGCTCGAAGATCACGTAGTCCAGCAGCACAAGCTCCTCGACCATGCCGCGGATCTGCCTGGCGGCCTCCTCGGCCATCTCATCGAACAGGCCGACAACCAGCGCGAGGGTGTCCATCTTGCGGTAGAGCTCGAGCACTGCGTTCTTCAGCTTCTTCTCGGTGGAGGCCGGGTCGAATCCGGGGATGTCAAACACCTCAAGCGTGGCATGTACCTTGCTCTTCGTGTTGTAGTGCTCCGAGAGGAAGTCCAGCCGCTCATCCGGGATCTTGACCACGGCCTGGTTGGGCTTCAGGTCATAGCCGAGGAACTGCGGCGAGACGGCCTGCGCCGTCAGGGCCTGGAAGACGGTGCTCTTGCCCCCGCCGGGATAGCCAAACAGTCCTACCTTAGTCATCGCGCCGTATTATAGCCGCGGGAGGTCAGGCCCATGGCCTGACAGGGACGAGGGATGGGGGATGGGGGATCACGGATAAACTGAAGAGTGGATTACTGCATGTCGAGCAAACATTGTCACTGAATCATATCCACATAAACAAAATGCATGTTTTCCAGCAGCCCGATTGCTGCATAGAAATTCAGGACGCATTTCAGCTTCATGTAGATATCGCCAGCCTGTCCGGTTAGCAGAAAGTAGAGTGGGATGTTGATGATTGTTATCACGGAGTAGCTGATAAGCAGTTGCATCCTGTAACGCCAGAGGGCCAGCATTAACAGCACCGGCAGGGCGGCAGTGACCAACATGATTGGTGAAAATGAATTGAAGAATGTGTCACCGGAAAGGTCAGTGGGCATCCACCAGAATATCGAGCCTGAAAGCAGGAAGGCCAGTGCCCAGATGGCATAGGTTACTTTCCAGCGCCTGGTCGGTCTGAGATCCGAATCAAGCAGGCTGGCAATCACCATCTGCGGAATTGCAATCGCCGCAGAAAGCAGAATTGAAGCCAGTGGCAGCAGGAGCCTGCCAAGCAGTTCGAAAATCATCGAGTCAAAGTACTGACCATGCCGGAATAAGTAAACTGCGATTCCGCAACAGGATGAAAGGGCAAGAATCAAAAGCAGGAGCACGACGAACCTGCAGACCTGGATATGCCTGTTGCCAAGTGGCAGCGGGAGTTCCGCCATGCCTGGCACGAATCGGTATGTCAGTGGAATCAGCAGCGGCAATACTCCTTGCAGGTCCAGGGCGGGATTGCTGAAGTCATATACCCTGTCGCGCAGTCCCAGGAATTGCAGTAGCATTCCCAGCTCGCCGCTCAGTGACAGGTATGGAGCAAGGAACATTGTCAGGAATATTGCTGTCAGCGCAAAGTACAGCAATCTTGTTAGCTGGCGCTTGTTCTCTGCTGTGTACAGCCTCCAGGCCACGCGGAATTCATCCAGCGGTACACCGGCCAGGCGCTGGAATATGGATGAGGGAGATTTCCGGGTTGCGGGTATTTCGTTCATTGGATCAGGTCCGCGAAATGGCCGATGGAAGTCCCCTCCGTGCCGAGCACGATCCAGCCCAGGCGCTCCCACATGATTGCGAAGCGGGATGCCTGCTCTGTGGAGCTGAAGTGGCCATATACGAATGCGAAGAACAGCGGGTTCAGGCAGAAGAAGATGTAGACGGGCAGTGCCAGCCGCCCGGCGTAGCGGATTGCCAGCAGCGGCAGGAAGCCCACGAGGAACACAAGGTAGTCCCGGTGGGGAAAGTAGAGGAGCTGGAACACGTCATAGTGGATGTCCCAGGTGCAGTTCTTCAGCAGCAGGAAGGAAACTGTCCAGCTGGCGTAGGCAGCGATCCAGCCTGCAGTGGGCCTCCTGCCAGGTTGCCAGAATCGCTGCAGCAGGAAGATCGCGCAGGCCAGGTAGAAGATCGCCCAGGGGATCAGTTCCGTGCGCAACCTGTATTCGGTGTAGACGGATGTGTACATCGGCGTTGCCAGCACATGGGCTTCGTAGATGCAGTACACAACGATGGGGGGCATTGACAACAGCATTGCTGCCAGGCGGGGGGCAATGGCAGGTGCATGGCCCGCAGGTGTATCAACTGCTGCCGCTGGAGGCACAAGCAGAGGTACCAGGGGAATAAACACGGCCAGCAGGTAGAGCGGGGAGGCCACCGGATTGCGCCAGTAGATCTCGGAGACAGAAGGGAAGAAGCTGCCAGCTCCATCAAGGTCCAGCGCCGGCAGGATGATCCGGCTGGCCGGGATTGCCAGCAGCAATGCTGCAGCGGTGATTGACAGGGCTAGAATCCACAGCCGAGTGACGTGCAGGTCGAAGTACCGCCAAGCGACATACGAGAACTTCTCAGTCTTGATGTCAACCTGGCTGGATTGCACGGTTTTCACACTCTGAATATAGCAACTGTTAATCCTGCTCACCAATTGCTCGGAGCATATTGGATATCTCAGGTAAGCAATCTCCCCTGTATTGATGCGGCTTAAGCACCATTCGTGACTGCCCGTCCGAGTTAATGGAAATTCAATCTCAATTAGTAATGGTTGTTGCATTCAAAAAAGGAAAAAGCGTTAGATTATTGGAAATGCTGCAATCCTGCTCCAGGCATCCCGCGAATTCAGCTGAAGGTAATCGGCGTATCATCCGGCTCCGGCTGAGCATCGCTGCGCTGATACTTGGACTGTTCCTGCTGGACCTGTCCATCCCGCTTGGCGTGGCGGCCGGTGTACCCTATGTGCTGGCAATCCTGCTGAGCGGCAGCCTGCTGAGCTCGCGCTGCACCTTCATGGCGGGCTTGATCTGCAGCGCACTCACCATCACCGGATACTACATGTCGCCGGATGGCGGCATCCACTGGATGGTGCTTGCCAACCGCGGACTGGCCCTGCTTGCGATCTGGTCCGTGGCGATTGTCACCATCATGCGCAACCAGTCCTATTTAAAGCACGAAGACCTGGCGGAGCAACTTGAACAGGCGCTGATTGGCAGCGACCTTGGCACCTGGAACTGGAATGTCCAGACAGGTGAAGTGGCATTCAATGATCGCTGGGCAACGATGCTTGGCTACCAGCCATCGGAGATAGCGCCCAATGTGAGTGAATGGGAAAGACTGGTGCATCCGGACGACGTGGAACCGGTCACCAAGGCGCTGCAGGATCACTTTGCCGGCATCACTCCATACTACGAAGCTGAGCACAGGTTACTGCGCAAGGATGGAAGCTGGGCCTGGATCCTGGACAAGGGAAAGGTGACTGAATTCGACAAGGATGGCAGGCCACTGCGCATGAGTGGCACCCATCTTGACATTTCCAGTTCCAAGGCAGGCCAGCTGCTGGTGGAGGAAATGGCTGAAAAGCTGGAGCGGGCCCTCGAAGGGGCGGATCTCGGCACCTGGCACTGGAACATCGAAACCGGAGAAGTGATTGTCGGCAGGCGCTGGGCCAGTATGCTCGGGTACACGGTGGACGAACTTGAACCGCATGTCAGTATGTGGGAAAAGCTGCTGCACCCGGATGACAAGGACCGGGTGATGGCTGCACTGCAGTTGCACCTTGATGGAACGAACCCCAACTTTGAAGTTGAAGTACGGATGCTGACAGCCAGCGGCGACTGGTTCTGGGTGCTGGACAAGGGCAAGGTGGTTAAGCGCGATGAGGACGGCAAGCCGCTGCGCATGAGCGGGACGCACCTGGACATCAACAACCAGAAGCTGGACCGGCTTGAGATGTGGGAGATTTCGGAACAGCTTGAGCTCGCGCTGGAAGGTGCGGAGCTCGGCACCTGGCACTGGAACATCGCGACCGGAGATGCTGCGTTTGGCGAACGCTGGGCCAGCATGCTCGGTTACAGGCTTGAGGAGCTTGAACCCAACATCAGCACCTGGCGGAAACTGATGCACCCCGAGGACAGGGATCGCGCCCTGCCGTCATTGCAGGAACATCTGGACGGCCATACCCGATCATTCGAGGTTGAGGTGCGGATGCTGTCCGCTGCAGGTGAATGGGTCTGGGTGCTGAACAAGGGCCGGACGGTCGAGTACGACGAACAGGGCAAGCCCCTGCGCATGAGCGGCACCACACTGAATGTCAACAGCTCCAAATTCAACGAACTGAAGATGGAGGAACTGGCGGAGCAACTGGAACTTGCGCTCGGCGGTGCAGAACTCGGCACCTGGCACTGGAACCTGGTGACGGGCGAGGCAATAGTCGGCAAGCGCTGGGCCAACATGCTTGGATACAAGGTTGAGGACCTGAAACCGCAGATGACGATGTGGCAGGTGCTGCTGCATCCTGACGACCTCGACCGGGCAACGGCGGCGGTACAAGCCCACCTTGATGGCCATACCCCGACATTTGAGGTTGAGGTGCGGATGCTCACGGCCAATGGTGAATGGCTGTGGGTGCTGGACAAGGGCAAGATCGTTGAGCGCAACCAGCATAGTACGCCACTGCGCATGAGCGGCACGACCCTCAACATCAATGATGCCAAGCTAAACAAGATCAAGGTTGATGAAATGGCGGAGCAGCTCGAGCTGGCACTTGGTGGTGCGGAGCTCGGCACCTGGCACTGGAACATCGAAACCGGTGAGGTGATCTATGGCCAGCGCTGGTCAGCGATGCTTGGCTACAGGGTCGAGGACCTATATCCCCATATCAGCACCTGGGAGAGCCTGCTGCATCCGGATGACAAGGACCACGTAATGTCTGCCCTGCAGGCCCACCTGGCCGGGCAGACTGCCAATTTCGAAGTTGAGGTGCGGATGCTTTCCTCGAACGGCGAATGGACCTGGATCCTGGAGAAGGGCAAGGTTGTATCGCACAACGAGAAGGGCCAGCCAGCCCGCATGAGCGGTACCCACCTTGGCATCAACAACCTGAAGCATGTACAGTTCGAGCTGGAGAACCACCGCCTGCAGATGCAGCGGGTGCTGGATGCGGCGCGGGAGACCGCGATCATCGCGACCGAAACTGACGGAACCGTGGCCCTGTTCAGCCGCGGGGCGGAGCTGATGCTTGGCTACGATGCCGAGGAAATCGTTGGCAAGACCTCGCCGGCGATCTGGCATGACATGGATGAGGTTGCCAGGCGCGGAGAGGAGCTCAGCGCTGAACTTGGCAAGGAGATCGCGGGCTTCGGGGTGTTCGTGGAGAAGCCCCTGATCGAAGGCTACGAGACCCGCAACTGGACATTCATCCGCAAGAATGGAGAGCGGATCACGGTCCAGCTGACAGCAACCGTTATCACGGATGCAAGTGGCGCGGTAACCGGGTTCCTGGGGGTTGGCAATGATGTGTCGGTTCAGCTGACCTCCCAGCGGGAACGAGAGCAGGCGATGGAACTGCTGCAGGCCTCGATGGAGCGGGTGTCGGAGTTCGCCAGTGAGATGGAATACAAGAACCTCGAACTGGAGAAGGCCAGGCTGGAGGCTGAATCCTCCACGCGAGCACGCAGTGAGTTCCTTGCCAACATGAGCCATGAGATCCGTACACCGATGAACGGCGTCGTAGGCATGCTGGATCTGCTCAAGTCCACTGAACTCAATGATGAGCAGCTTGACTTTGCCAACACTGCCAGTGGCTCTGCCGAGTCGCTGCTGACAATCATCAACGACATCCTCGACTTCTCCAAGATCGACTCCGGCAAGCTTGAACTGGAGGCGATCCCGTTCGACCTGCGTGACGTGGTGGAGGGCTCAACCGACCTGCTGGCGGCAAGGTGCCAGGACAAGCAACTGGAATTGATCCAGCACATTGACCCGGAAATGCCCGTGCTGCTTATCGGCGATCCCGGCCGGCTGCGCCAGATCCTGCTGAACCTGATCGGCAATGCCATCAAGTTCACCACGGAGGGCGAGGTGACGGTGATGGTGCGGGAGATGCAGCGTGAAGGGGATGAGGTCGTGGTGCGGTTCGAGGTTAGCGACACAGGCATCGGCATCTCGCAGGAGGCCCAGGACAAGCTGTTCCAGTCCTTCACCCAGGCGGACAGTTCCACCACACGGCGCTTCGGCGGCACGGGACTGGGACTGGCAATCAGCCGCCAGTTGTCTGAAATGATGGGTGGCGAGATCGGTGTCGAGAGTCAACCCGGCAAGGGATCCACTTTCTGGTTCTATTGCCGGTTGCACATCGACTCACAGTCTGCACCAGTTGACACGGCGGACCTTGCCGAGCTCAGGAACCTGCGCGCCCTGGTAATTGATGACAACCGCACCAACCTCACGATCCTTGACCAGCAACTGACGCACATGGGACTGCGCACGATGCTGTGCGAGCATGGAGGGGAGGCTGAAGCGCTCATCCGCGAAGCACGCGAGAGCGGTGACCCGTTCCACCTCCTGTTCCTTGACCACCACATGCCGGACATGGAGGGGGACACTGTTGCCAGGCAGGTCCGCGAGCTGGTGGACCACAAGGACCTCGGGATCATCCTGCTTACCTCGGCCGGACGTCGCGGCGATGCGCGCAAGATGCAGGCGATCGGAGTGGACGGCTACCTGATCAAGCCGGTCAAGACGGGCATGCTCGAGAAGGCCATGCTGATGGTACGGGGCCTGTCCACGCGTGGCAGTGACAGCGCATCACACAGGCTGGTGACGCAGCACAGCATCAAGGACCACGAGCGCCGCAATGTGCGCATCCTGCTGGTGGAGGACAACAAGGTCAACCAGAAAGTGGCAACGAAGTTCATTACACGCAATGGCTACCATGTGGAGATTGCTGAGAATGGTGTCGAAGCGATTGACATGCTGATTGATGGCAACTACGACCTGGTGCTGATGGATTGCCAGATGCCGGTGATGGACGGCTTCGAGGCCACGATGCGGATCCGTGAAATGGGTGGCAGGAAGTCACGCATCCCGATCGTGGCAATGACGGCAAATGCCATGGAAGGGGATCGCGAGCAGTGCATCGCCGCGGGCATGGATGACTACCTCAGCAAGCCGATCAAGCCTGACCTGCTGGAAGCGATGATACGGCAGTTCGGGAACTCAGGTTATGCCGAAGCAGTGCCTGAGGAATCCACCACGCTCGTCAACTGATCCGGCTGACTGCTCAGGGCATCGGGTGTGCCACGGCGCGTGCCCCGAGCTCCTTGTCCATCAGGAACATGCCGCTTTGGCTGTCCTTCACGAGCTTCAGCTGGTCGATGATCGCCGTGATGGTGGCTTCCTCCTCGACCTGTTCGCTGACGAACCACTGCAGGAAGGTGAAGCCGGGATGGTCCTTCTCGGCCATCGCCTGGTCGACAAGTGCATGGATGCTGCGGGTGACGAGCATCTCATGCTCCAGGGCGGCTTCAAACACCTCGATCGGATTGCCCCACTCCCACTTCGGCTGGGCCAGGCTCTTGAGCTTGACCTGGCCACCACGGTCGAGGATGAAGTGGTAGAACTTGGAAGCGTGGAACTGCTCCTCATCGCGCTGGATATTCATCCACTTCGCGAAACCGAGCATG
>JAGRNR010000049.1:0-29183 GCA_020440645.1 bacterium
TTCATCGCCACTTTTGTCGTCCACATCATCGTGCTGAAGCTGCTGGCGGGCCAGTCTCAGATGCTGGTGCGCCGGCCGGTGCTTGCCATCGTCTGGTTCACGGTCAGTACGCTGGCGATCTGGCCCTTCGTGCGCAGCCGCAGCGGCCTGGCCTGGCGCTGCGGGTTGTTCTGCGCGATTGCCTACCTGCTGTTCGCCTTCGCCTTCGACATCATCAAGCCCGCCTGAGAAATTCCCCGCAGCGGCTGAAACTTAGCTGCAAGAACTCCGTCACACCAAGTACGGCATCAGGATCATTGAACGGATTCTGAAGATCACTGAAGCCGGACTTGAAATCATTGAATTTGGACCCGTCCGCTGCCCAGGATGGCGGCGGTGGGAAGATGGGGTGAACCATGTTTGCTAGTATGCTCGCCTTCGCTGCCAACACGGCGGCAATCTATTACGGAGCACAGAAGACCGGCGTCGGCAGGATCGGCCTCGGGCAGGCTCTCGCGGTCTCCACCGTGCACCTGATCCTCTGGATCGTGGGCGCCGTGGTGTTCGGCATCCTGCTGTTCCCCATCAAGGCGCTGGCCCCCTTCCTGTTCTTCAACGCCCTGTTCTTCGCCGCCACCTCGCTGGCGGCACGCCAAGTGCTTGAGATTGAGTGGGAGAAGGCCTGGACGATCGGCCTGATCGGCATGGTCGTCAACCTGCTGGCCCGCCTGATCCTGTTCTAAGCCGAAGATCAATTTACCCAACCTGGCCGCCGGCCCCCGTTGCCAACGGCGGGGGCCGGCCAGCGCTATAATCCGGCTGTACTGAAACACATCTTCACGGGGGTGGAGGGATGCTTCCGACATGTGCACTGCTGCGCTATGGCATGGGTTACGGCTACGGGCTGTTCACCTCGCCTGTCAGCAACATCATCATGTCCGTGCTCCTGATCTGGATCGGCATCAGCGGCATGCTCAGCTCCGAGGGCAAGTATGACAACCGCTCCTACTTCGAGATGAATGCCGCGTACATATTCAGCCTGCTGCTTGGTCTGGTGCTTGGGGCATATGGTCTGCGCAGGCTGCTGCCGGGAGAATGACAATGGAAATGCAGGGTGAAGCAGTCGGTTCCCTCTACTACCTGATGCTGGTGCTGGCCGGGCTGCTGCTCGGCGGCGGCATCTGGGGCCTGATCGCCGGCAGCCGCAGCGGCAATTCCGCCCGTGGCAACCTGTACATCGCACTGGCGCTCGTGGCCCTGCTGGCCGGCTCCGCGCTCGGCGGCTTCCTCCTGCGCCACAGCCTGCCCCACTCCTGAGTTCCGCTTGCTACCATGCTGCGATGCAGATTCGCAGCGCTGCGCGCATGGTGTTCATCGTCCGCAACTTCCAGTTCTCACTGGAGTTCTACCGCGACCTGCTCGGCCTGCAGCTGGAGGCTGAGCCCGGCAGCGGCTGGGCCTGCTTCGACTGCGGCGGCATGCTCCTGTGCCTCTGTGCCTTCAATGCGGTGATGCCCTACGAGGAACATACGCTGGGCAGCTCACCGGACCAGCTGCTGTTCCAGGTGGACAACATCGAGGAAGTGCGGAGCGAACTGATCCGCCGCGGCGTGGATGTGAAGCCGGTGCAGCAGATGAGCAGCACCGTACGCATCGCGGAGTTCCGCGACCCCGATGGGCGCTACCTCGGGCTGGAGGAGCGCAGTTCAGGGATTTAGCTGATTTTCGGGGATTTTCTGGTTATCCACTGGTTATCCACAAGTTTGTTGCAAAAATGTGTTTATAATGCAACTTAGCTCAACTTAGTTGGAGAATCTGCCACTTATGCGTAAACCGGTGTATAGTTGTGGATCCTAAACTGTTTAGTGCTAACAGTAACGGGTCTTTAGTTCGGACGCAAAATGGGAACCCCGCGTTCCTACCAAACCCACTACCACCCAAAATCGACCTCGGAAAGGGCTCTTTGTTGGATGTGTTACTTCGGACAGCAGAAGCTGTAGCAGCCCTAAACCAAACTGCTCATGATATTCAAAATCCTATGTTGATTGCCAGCATTAGCAATGTGTTTGCTACTGTGGAAGCTAGACTTTCGTCCAAAATTGAAGGGATTCACACAACAACAGTAGATTTGTTACTGGCTCAGCATGAAGACGAAGAAATAGAAGGAGAGGAAATAAAAGCAATTAGCAGCGCTCCAACAGAAGCCAGGAATTACATTCGGGCAATTCGAAAAGGACAATCAAGGCTAAAAGACCCAGACGATATTCCTATTTGCAATAGAATGATAAGAGACCTACATCGAGACCTCTTATCTGGAGTTCGAGGAAAGAACAAGAATCCTGGGGAGTTCAGAAAAGATCAGAATGCAATAGGACGAGAAGGTGATACCGAGGAGACTGCATTTTATGTGCCGCCTCCCCCTATGTTGATGATACAAGCAATGGAACAACTAGAAGAATTTGTTAACAATGAAGATGCCAAAAAGATTAATATATATGTGCGCGCTGCAATGGTTCACTATCAATTTGAATCAATTCATCCTTTCATGGATGGAAATGGTAGAGTAGGTAGGTTGCTAACCATACTTATGTTTCTTGACGAAAGCAAATTAGAACATGCTCTGATTTACCCAAGCGCATATTATGACAACCATCAGGTCGAATATTATGAAAGGTTAATGAGAGTAAGTACGAATGGCGAATGGGAGGAATGGATCATTTTCTTTTTGAAAGGAATTGATTCACAAGCGAGAGACGCAATTCGTAGAATTGAGTTATCGAGAGAGTTGCATCTCAGGTATAGAAATGAATACATCAATAGAAATCAACCTGGACAATTGCTCGGATTAATAGAATACTTGTTTGGAAATCCAGTTGTTACTCCAAATTCAGTGATGCGGTTAGGGATGACAAGGGATACAGCATATCGATACTTACGAATTCTGGAAGAGGACGGCGTACTCGTTGCAACAAAACCAAAAGGCCGAAGAAACCGGGCATTCGTTGCTCTGGACATTCTTCAGACAATCGAAAACGGCTAGTTTTGAAAACTTGGAATGAGATTTCTTGCTGTAAACTCACAGCCGCATGAACCAGCCCGCCGCCCGCAGCCATACAGTGCTCTTCAGCTCAATCGCAGCATTCATCATCATCGCGGACCAGCTGTCCAAGGCCTGGTTCGTGTTCATGCTCGGCAGGCACGACCAGTCCGGCTTCGGCGCATTCCTCGGCCCCTACTTCTCATTGTGGGGCAAGCAGATGATCCAGGAAAGCTACTTCCCGCCCGTGCAGGTGGTGAAGGTCTGGCATCCCTGGCTCCAGTGGCAGCTGACAACCAACACCGGCGCCGCCTGGAGCATGTTCCGTGGCAACAGCATCTACCTGAGCATCGTCAGCATCGTGATTGCGATTGCGCTGATCTACGTCTGGCAGCGCTACTTCTCCGGCCGGCTGGGCATGACCTGGATCTTCGGCCTGATCGTGGGCGGGGCACTTGGCAACTTCATCGACCGCCTGCGCCTGCAGGAGGTGGTGGACTTCATCGATGTGAAGTTCCCGCTGATCGGCCGCCGCGAGCTGTACGACTTCCCGATCTTCAACGTGGCGGACAGCGCGGCGGTGTGTGGCACGATCTGCCTGGCACTGGTGCTCGTGGCGATGGACATCAAGGCCCTGGCCGGCAAGGGCCGCAGGAAGGCCGAGCCTGCGAAGCAGCATGACCCCTATTCCGGCGGGCTGGAAGTGAACGAGGAAGCGCTGCAGGAACTGAAGCAGACCGCGGATGAGATCCGCCGCGGCGAGCGCTTCACCCCGCGCTCCCAGACAGGCTGGCACGGCAACATCCCGCTGGATACTCCCGGCGGCCCTGCTCCGGACAGCAGTGATGAGGATCGGTGAGCGGGAACGCGAGCTGATCAGATCCGGGCTGGTGGCGATCGCCGGCTGTGATGAGGCCGGCCGCGGTGCGCTGGCCGGACCGGTGGTGGCAGCCGCCGTTGTACTT
This sequence comes from bacterium, assembly GCA_020440645.1. Lineage (GTDB taxonomy): Bacteria > 4484-113 > 4484-113 > 4484-113 > JAFGCY01 > JAHEFU01. The sequence goes on from JAGRNR010000049.1 coordinate 3,982, forward strand.
GACTACCAGTCCCTGCCGGAAGGCATCGCGGACTCCAAGCAGCTCAGTGCGGCCCAGCGCCGGCGGGCGGCGGACTCCATCAGGCGCTGTGCGATTGCCAGTTCCCTTGCCGCAATTGATTCCGCGATAATTGATCGTGATAATATCCTCAATGCATCGCTGGCAGCGATGAACCGGGCCGTGGCCTCACTCGGGATCCGCGTCGGGCATGTACTGGTGGACGGCAACCGCCTGCCGCCGGCAAACGGCATACCGACCGAAGCCCTCGTGAAGGGTGACAGTCGGGCCCTGTGCATTGCCGCAGCCTCAATCCTCGCCAAGGTGGAACGGGATGCAATTCTCGAGCGCCTTGCCGATGAATACAAGGGCTACGGATTTGAACTGCACAAGGGCTATCCGACGTCCGGCCATCTGGAGACCCTGCGCAGGCTCGGTCCCTGCCCGGTGCACAGGCGCAGCTACGCCCCGGTGCGTGAGCTGCTGCAAGAGGACCTTTTCGGGAAGTGATATCGCAGGTTTGGGATTGACCCCGGGGAGTTGTGGAGATACAATAGGGTAACTATATCGTGAATGAATTAACGATATAGTTGTGGAACCAGGAGAACCATCATGGATGAAGCAAATGTCCAGCAGGTAAGTCATACCCTGCAGTTCTACGACTACGCGGTGTTCGGCTACCTGGCAGCTTTCACTCTCTACGCGGTGCACGTGTTCTTCGCACGCAATCCCCGCGTCGGCCAGATTGCAGCCGCTGTACTGGCATCCGCCTGGGTGCTGCAGACGGTGTTCCTCGTGAAGCGTACCCTCTTCTACTTCGAGCAGCACGGTGGATTCGTGCTGCCGTCCACGAATATGTTCGAGGTGATGAACTACTTCGTCTGGCTGTCGGTGCCGTTCTACCTCTGGGTGGAATGGAAACTGATCAAGACCAGGTTGTTCGGCGCCTTCGCCCTGTTCGTGCCACTGCTGATGCTCGCCTTCAACGCGCGCTCGATGTCCATGGACGCCGGTGCCGCTGATCCGCGCGAGCTGTTCCCCTCCCTCAAGAGCTACTGGCTGTGGATCCACGTCAGCTGCATGATCCTCAGTTATGCGATCCTTGCGTTGGGCGCGATCTTCGCCTTCCTCTACGTCCTGCGTGCGCTGGGCGTGCTCAACCTCGAGCGCTTCAGCCCCAAGTTCAGCCTGAAGGACCTTGACCGCACCAGCTACCGCATGGTGCTGTTCGGCTTCCCGATCCTCACACTCGGCGTGTTCCTCGGCGCGGTCTGGGCGGACTCCGCCTGGGGCCGTTACTGGGGCTGGGACCCGAAGGAAGTCTGGGCGCTGATCATCTGGCTGGTCTACCTCGGCTACATCCACTTCCGCATGATGGGCTGGGTTGGCTACCGGCCGGCCCTGATCAACCTGCTGGGATTCAGCGCCGTGCTGATGACCTTCTGGGGCGTCAACATCCTTGCCAATGTGTTTGGCCTGAACAGTATCCATGCCTACTCGAACGGCGGGCAGGAGGACATCTACTTCCTCGCGATCCTTGCCGTCGGTGGCCTGGCACCAATCGTGATGTTGTTCCTGCCGGGTCCGAAACGTGACCTGAAGGACATTGAGGATGAGGAGGACGAGATCGTCCCCAGCATCCGGCGCCACGTCGGCGGCGGTGCTCCCGGTTCATCGGATGGCCTGCATCCGACTCCTCCGGGGCGCAGCCCACAGCCTCCTGCTGAGCACAAGCAGAGCTGACCATGGCAGCACATAAAACCTGGGGGCCGTTCAACTTCCTCTGGAAGTGGCTGAACAGCCTGCCGATCGCAATCTACGTAATGCTGCTGCTCGCGCTGCTCAACGCCTTGGGCACCGTGCTGCCGCAGGAGCACCTGGTGGGCGGCATGTCCAACATGCCGATCGACCAGCAGTACATCCAGAAGTACGGTGAGCAGCGCTGGGAGATCATCCGCCTCCTGGGCTTGCACCACATCTACTTCACACCGGTGTTCTTCATCTCGCTCGTGTGGCTCTGCGTCAGCGCCACGGTCTGCAACATCACGCGCTTCAAGCGCACGATGCGCGAGTGGAAGACCCCTGCGGTGAAGCGTGGTGCCGGCTTCTACCGGGCCGACCGCCGTGCCATCGAATTCGATGTGGAAAAGGATGCACCGGCTGCGGATGTGGCGAAGCTTCTGCGTGACGAAGGCTTCCGCGTGGTCGAGGAGACGGACGACAAGGGTGCGCGCTGCATCTACGGCGACCGTGGTTTCTACCAGCGCTGGGGCATGGTGGTGCTGCACGTGGCAGTGCTCGTGCTGCTGTTCGGCGGCATCTACGGCAGCATCTTTGGCAACAAGGGCAATGTGCGCATGGCGGACGGCGAGCAGCAGACGCTTACGCTCGATGTGGCCGCCGGCAAGCACCCGCTGGTCAAGTGGTTCCTCAATGGCCTGCCCAAGCGCGACTACCAGCTCAGCCAGGACCGCTTCCGGATTGACTACGGCCGCAAGCTGATCCTGCCGACCGTGCTGCAGAACGACGAGGAGTACAGTGACGACTTCCAGGAGTACAGCCACTACTTCGTCAAGGACTATGTCTCAACCCTGACCGCCGAGCGCAACGGCCAGACCGTCAGCGCCGAGGTGATTGTCAACCACCCGCTGGTGATTGACAAGCTGATGCTGTTCCAGAGCGGCTACGAGCAGAGCGGCTTCCTTTCGATGACGGTGGATGGCAAGACCACCGAGGAGCTGGTGCCGGCCGAGATGTGGATCGGCATCATCCCGGACATGGCCGGCAATCCGCGCCTGGCCCGCGCCGAGGATGCCGTCGGCCGCACGGACACCGCATTCCTGCTGGAGAAGGTCAAGGCCGGCGACCTCTACATCGACGGCAAGCTGGACCGCCACCTCGGCCCGATGACGGTCGTGCACAAGCACAACCTGATGACGAACGAAGTCAGCGACCAGATCCTTGATACCGAGAAAGGCTTCAAGGTCAGCATGGACGGCCAGTGGGTCGAGCTGAAGCTGGCCGACCGCATCCAGAACTTCTCGATCTTCTCCTACAAGCGTGATCCGGGCATGCCGATGCTTTACCTCGGCTGGATCCTGATGATCATCGGCATCGGAGTGGCGCTGTACGTGCCGTTCCACAAGGTGAATGTACGTGTGGAGGATGGCCAGGCGATGCTGCTCGTGAGCGGTGCCCGCGGTGGCGGGCTGAAGGGGCTCAAGAAGCGGATACACGCTATACTCACAGCTGGTTAGCATGCGGGCTGAGCAGCTGAACAACTACATCGACCTCGTGGAGGAGCGGATCAGCGAGATACTCGCCGATTCCGACCAGCTGGTCACCCGTTACGTGACGGAGATCTCCAAGTCGCGAGGCAAGCGCCTGCGCCCGCGGATGCTGATCAGCTTCGCCGAGATCTTCGGCGGCTCCGAATTCTCGAGTGCGATCAACTGCTCCGCCTGCTGCGAGCTTCTGCATACCGCCACCCTGATCCACGATGACATCATCGACGAGGCGCATACGCGCCGCGGCAACCTCACGCTCAACAGCATGTTCGGCAATGAGGTGGCGGTGATCGTCGGCGACTACGTGCTGGCGCTTGTGCTGAAGAGCCTCAACCTCGAGCGTGACTTCAACCTGACTGAGATGCTGCTTGACACCAGCCAGGAGCTCGGCCTCGGGGTGATCGAGGAAGTGCTCAACCGCAACAACTTCCGCTTAAGCGTTGAGAAGTACTACGGCGTGATCCACCTGAAGACCGCCGTGCTGTTCAGCCTCTGCTGCGCGATGGGCGCCTACCTCGGTGGCGCGGAAGACAGGCAGATCAAGCTGGCAGCGGAATATGGCCGCCTGCTGGGCTTGGCCTTCCAGATCGTGGACGACCTGCTGGACCTGACCCAGGATGAGGAAAGCACTGGCAAGCCGGTGATGAGCGACCTGCGCGAGGGCCGCATCACGCTTGCGCTGGTGCACTCGCTGATGCAGGATGCGCCGCGCACCCAGCAGCTTGCCGAGCGCTACCAGGAGACCCATGCCCAGGAGGATGCGGACGCCATCAAGGCGCACCTGTTCTCCGGCGGCAGCATCCAGTTCTCGATGGATGCCGTGCGGGACTTCATCAGTCAGGCCCGCACGGTCGCCCTGCGGCTGGCGGATGAGGTGCGCAACCCGGAATGGATGGATGAGCTCGAGGAAATCGAGCGCAAGGTGCTGGAGGCCCTGCCCGCCAGCGTTGCCAGCAACTGAAGCTAGCCGGCCTCTCCTTCTGCTGGCTCTTGCTCCCCGTCATCCTCCAGCAGTGGCCGGATCGCCCATGAAGACGTATATCCCCCACCTTCCAGGCTGAATTGCCGGCGCGAGAGCTCCCAGTTGCCAATGATCACGCCGCTGTCCCGCATCTCGGTACCGGCCGCCGTGTCTGGTTCCTTCCGCCAGCCTGCAAAGCTCGCTGACAATTCCTCGAAACGGGCAACGAAGACATCCGTTGCCATTCCCTGCTGCCCGAGCCAGCTGTCGGTGAAGCTGAGCTGCTGCACCAGGCTGTTCTCCGCCAGCAGCAGCTCATACTGCGGGTAGCCATCCTCAAGCTGGCCGGTGTAGCCCATCAGCTGCGTGCGTGGCCTGAGCACGCGGGCCAGGCTGAAGCCCTCACTGCGATTTCCCGAAGCCGGATCGATCCCCAGCTCACTGAGGATTTCGCTGCTGCCTGCTGCGCAGAGTGACAACAGCCTGTCCGGCCCGGCTTCGTTGCCAATCCCCTCCGGTAGTGTGCGGTCAGGCATGGACTGGTCATGTGCCTCAGCAATGAACTCCCGGCGCGTTGCCAGTGTGGCACCGGCATCGATGCCGATGCAGTAGAAGTTCCATTCGGGGATGTCGCCATGCATCGTGAAGCGCTTGTGCGTCATGTAGGGGCTGCCCCAGGCTCCACTGCCGTCGTTGCCAAAGTCAAACTGGAAGAAGCTCACGTCGAAGTCCGGGTCGAGGTAGGCGTAGTTGCGCACCGCCCCGCCATGCTCTTCATGCATGCTGCGGAACTGCGTGTCCAGTTCATCCGGCGTCGTCCCGAAATTGGCGGCGTACCAGGCGGCGCTGAAGCCGAAGATCAACCGCCGTCCTTCACCGAAAGCCACGAGCTGCGCGCTGAAGCCGACGGGGGTGGTGTCCTCCGGCAGCAGCCAGATTGCGATCGGCTCCTCGCCCTCCGGGCCGCTCTCTGATTCCGCGCGGGTTTCGAAGCCACTGAAGTCCGCCCGGCCGAGCAGTGCAGCAGCGCCCTCATTGAGCAGCAGCTCGCTGAACTCCGGCAAGGACAGGCCATGCGCTTCCCCGTCCCATTCAACGGACCACAGGGGGCTTTCCAGCACCACCACGCCATCCGGCTGCGGTCCGACCTCATCGCCAGCGTTTTCGAGCGGGTCCATTCCAGATTGCGTGCCGGACTGTTGTGCCTGGTCCTGCGGGCAGGCGCTGAGCAGCAGCAGGCTGGCAACACAGGTGAGGGTAAGGAAGTGCTTCACCGGGGAATTCTAGGTGATACCGGCAGTCGCATCCTGTGCGGGCCTGCTTTTCCCGTAGAATAGAAGCATGGCATGGGGAAACGTACCGATTGGCGAGATCCGTGAGCGGCAGGGCAGGAAGCTGCACCAGTTCGTGGCGAACAAGGTCTATCCGTTCTGCCCGCATTACCGCAGGGTGCTGGATGAGGCCGGCCTCAACCCGGACAGCCTGCGCACGCTGGAGGACCTGCAGAAGCTGCCCTTCACCTACAAGAAGGACATTGCCAGCACAGAGGAGAACCCGGCGCGCTTCCGCGACTTCATCATCCAGCCGGATGAGGCGAAGCTCAAGCAGAGCCTCGGCCTGTTCGACAAGATCGGCCTGGTGACCCGGGCCAAGCGCGAGGGCAAGAGCATCAAGGATATCGTGCTGGACGAGTACCTGCCTGTGATGACTACCTTCACCACCGGCCGCACGGCCCTGCCGACTCCCTTCGTCTACACAAAGGCCGACATGCAGCAGCTGCGCCTGGCCGGCGCCCGGATGTTCGAGGTCAGCGGATTCGACCGCAAGCAGGACCGCATCGTCAGTGTGATGCCCTTTGCCCCGCACCTCGGATTCTGGCAGATCAGCGAGATGGGATTCGAGGCCGGCGTGATGGTGATGCACACCGGCGGCGGTAAGGTGATGGGCAGCCAGGGCATCCTCGCCGTGATCGGCCGCATCAAGCCGACCGTGCTGATCGGCACCCCCGGCTACATCATGCACCTCGTGCACCTCGGCGAGCAGCTCGGCACCGACATGAGTGCGATCCGCATCGTGGTGCTCGGGGCCGAGCGTGTGCCGCCGATGTACAAGCTCAAGCTGAAGGAACGCCTCGGCAAGCTCGGCGCGAGCAATGTGAAAGTGCTCGTGACCTATGGCATGACCGAGGCCAAGAAGGCCTGGTTGGAAAGTGCCGACAGCGAGGATTCGCGCTACCTGACCTACCCCGACATGGAAATCTTCGAAGTGGTGGATCCGCAGACCGGCAAGCCGGTGGCGGAGGGAGAGCCGGGTGAGGTGGTCTATTCCCACATTTCCGGGGCCGGCAGCACCGTGCTGCGTTACCGCACGGGCGACCTCGTCAAGGAAGGGCTTGTATACGGCCAGTGCCCGCATACCGGGAAGATGCTGCCGATGCTCGGCACCAGCATCACGCGTGTGAGCGAGATCAAGAAGGTCAAAGGCACACTGGTGGACTTCAATGAGCTGTTCAATCTGTTCAATGCCGAGCGGGAGATCATCGAATGGCAGATGGTGGTCAGCAAGCCGGAAGGCAATGAATTCGGCCAGGACCAGGTGCAGCTGCTGGTGGCCCTGCATGATGGCTGCAACCAGCAGGACTTCGAGAAGGCGATCCAGACCAAGTTCAAGATCCAGACCGAGATCGGCATCGACGAGATCCGCTTCTACAGCCATGAGGAGATGAGTGTGGAACTTGGCATGGAAACGATGAGCAAGGAAAAGCGCATCGTTGACAGGCGCCCCTGACAGCATGTGTGCGGACCGTGTGGATTTGCCGGCTGAATCCGGATCATGTTTGACCGGATTTGGAATAAATGTATAATCAGCCTTTCAATACCCTGGAGTCCAATTCAGGTCGCGGCGCAGGAAGCCGGCGGTCGCTGGGCCAATGGTTGGTACCTGCAGCAGAAGACCTGGACGTACTTACAATCTCATTTGAGGAGCCACTGATGGACATCGGCAAACTTTTCTCGGAATCATGGAACAGGTTTTCCGCAAACCTCGTTTCCAGCATCATAGTCGTCGTGGTTGGAAGTCTCGTCGGATCCCTTCTCGCGGGTTTCACCGCCGGTATTGCCGGCATTCCCGTGTTCGTGGGTATTGTCAAGGCGATGCGCAGGGTGCAGCAGGGTGGCACCGCTGACTTCGGCGACCTCTTTTCCGAGTTCTCCAACTTCGGCAAGTGGTTCATGGTCTGGGTCGTTGCCCTGGTGGCCGGCCTTGCCAGCGTGGTCACCTTTGGACTGGCCTCCATCGTGATCCCCTTCGTGCTGGCCTTCATGGTCCCGCTGATGCTGGAGCGTGACATGGCTGCCTTCGATGCCGCCAAGGAAAGCTTCAACTACGTGAAGGACAACCTCGGCCTGGTCTTCGTGCCCCTGCTGCTGACGATGATCGTCTCCGGCCTCGGTGGCGCGGTGTTCGGCATCGGTGCACTGATCACTGTCCCGCTGGCGATGATCGCCAACTGGTACATCTACGACTGGTCCATCGGTGGTGGCGCCCCGGCTGCTGCTTCCGCTGCCGCTGCTCCGGCCGCCGCAATGGACGATGACGACGACTTCGGCGACGAGGACTAGTTCCCCGCCTGATCTGCAACTGGAGGCCCCTGCCACGGCGGGGGCCTTTTTGCTTTCCCTGCTTGCAACGCAGGTGATGTCACGGCACAGGCCATGGCGCAGTCAGATAAAGTGTGAGGGGATTGCCGGGTAGTGACCTATTCGGGCTTTTGGTTTATTATAGGTAACTCAAACTTAACCCCCGCCATGCGGGGAAACCGGAGGACGGCACCCAAGTGGCGCATGCATACGTACCAGGCCTGAAGGTCACTGAACTAACCACGATCCGCAAGGATCGTATCCTCCCGCTGAAGGGAGATGTGCTCGTCAAGGAAGGCGACACGGTCAAGGCTGAGCAGGTCGTTGCACGCACTGAACTCCCCGGACCGGTAAAGACCCTCAACGTCGTGAACATGCTGGGCGTGGACCCGGGCATGATCAATGACTACATGCTCAAGAAGCCAGGTGACTCGTTCACCGCCGGCGAGGTGATCGCGGAGAACAAGCCCTTCCTGGGCCTGAAGTTCCTCCAGACCCGCATCACCGTGGATTTCGACGGCACGGTGGACAACGTTTCCGACGTGACCGGGCAGGTGATCCTGCGCTATCCGCCCCGCCTTGTTGAGATGCAGGCCTACGTGGATGGCAAGGTGGTGGAAGTGCGTCCCGGAGAGGGCGCTTCCGTCGAGGCCCACGGCAGCTTCGTGCAGGGCATCTTCGGCGTGGGAGGAGAGACGCACGGCGACTTGGTGATGGGCGTCTCCTCCAAGGACGAGATCCTTGACGAGCAGCACATCAAGGCTGAATTCCAGAACAGGATCGTCGTCGGCGGCAGCCTGCTGACCTCCGCGGCATTCGAGAAGTGCAAGCAGGTCGGCGTGAAGGGAGTGATCGTCGGCGGTTTCCATGACAAGGACCTGAAGGCGATCCTCGGTTACGACCTCGGCGTGGCGATCACCGGCTCCGAGGAGATCGGGCTGACCCTCGTGATGACCGAGGGCTTCGGCGAGATCGCGATGGCGGACAAGACCTTCAACCTGCTGAAGAAGCGGGAGGGCCAGCGCACCAGCATCAGCGGTGCCACCCAGATCCGCGCGGGCGTGATGCGCCCCGAGGTGATCATCCCGACCACCGGTGCCGTCGGCGCTCAGCAGGAAGCGCAGCAGAACGTCGGCACGGACATCGGCGCGATGGTGCGCTGCATCCGCGAGCCCTACTTCGGCCGCATCGGCCGCGTCGGCAAGCTGATCCCGGAGCTGACCAAGGTCGAGAGCGAGACGATGGTCCGCGTGCTTGAGGTGGAATTTGATGGCGGGGAGAAGATCGTGGTGCCCCGCGCCAACATTGAAATGATCGAAGGCTGATCCCGCCCAACGGTACGACGGGTCAAACATTAAAAGAGCAGGATATGCACATGGGAATGGGAAAACGGATTCTGGCCTGCATGGCAGCGGTGCTGGTACTGCTGCCTGTGCACGCCATGGCCGTTCCCGCTCCGGCTGATGTCGAGCTGGGGGATGTTGCCAATGATGATGGCAGCGCCCTCGCCGTAAGCTGGAACTGGAACGGGACACCGGCGGAGAGCGACCTGTTCTCCTTCGAGGTGCGCATCAACGAGCAGCTGCTGGACCACTTCGCCCTGACGGAGCGCCAGCAGAAGACGCTCACTGATGCACGCAGCTGGCTGGTCGGTCAGATCGCTGACGTGCTGACGCAGCGCGATGCCGCCAAGGCCGAGATGGATGCCGCACAGTCCGCGCTTGACCAGGCGATCCTGGACAAGGAGCCGGATGGCACCATCAACCAGAAGCGCCATGAATACTGGCAGAAGTACCGCGTGCACAAGCGCCTGGACCACCAGGTCAACAGGCTCCACAATGCTTTCTCCGCCCGCACCTATGCAGGCGAGGACCTGCGCCTGAAGGCCCTGACCTGGGAGTTCCTCAACGAGGCGCTGCGCAGCGGCAAGGAATGGATCAGCGTGGCCGATCCGGCTCCGATGGCCTCCGTCGGCACCCGCGGCGACCGCAGCGACCTGTTCGGTGTCAACTCCGCCAGCCGCGCTGACGCGGGCATGCTGTTCTACACCTTCGACACGATCTCCGTGCCGAACCCCGGCACGGCGGACTCCAGCGATGAAGCCACCGGGCTAGAGCAGTTCCGCGCGATCCCCGTCAGGCTGGTGCCGGACATCGAGTACCAGGTGCGCATGAGCACCTTCGGCACCGTCCCGGCCAACCCGATGTTCCCCGAGGCCGAGGCCGGCGGGCCGCAGCTGGCGGACGTGGTGCAGATCGGCACCGCCGCCCCGATTGGCAACGCCTTTGACAAGAGCAAGCTGAATAACCTGATCTTCGCACTGCTGTTCGGCGGAATCATCCTGACCTTCATCATCCTCGCGCGGCGCAACCCGAACATGTTCATCCGCCGCATCGCCGGCCTGGAGGCCGTCGACGAGGCGATCGGCCGTGCCACGGAGATGGGCAAGCCGGTGATGTACCTCTGCGGCCTGCAGTCCCTCTCGGAACTGTCAACGCTGGCAGCGATCAACATCCTCGGCCGCGTGGCCGGCAAGATCGCGGACTACGAGTCTGACCTGATCGTGCCGAACCGCGACCCGGTGGTGCAGACCGTCGCCCAGGAGGTCGTCAAGGAAGGCTACGCCACGGCGGGCCGTCCCGACGCTTACCGCGAGGACAACATCTTCTTCCTGACGGACGACCAGTTCTCATTCACTGCAGCCACCTGCGGCATCATGATGCGTGACAAGCCCGCCGCGATCTTCCTGATGGGCTACTACTACGCCGAGTCGCTGCTGCTGGCCGAGACCGGTGCCGACACCGGCGCGATCCAGATCGCCGGCACCGACGCCGAGCACCAGCTGCCGTTCTTCATCGTGACCTGCGACTACACGCTGATCGGTGAAGAGCTGTATGCCGCGAGCGCTTACCTGTCCCGGGAGCCGATGCTTTTGGGCAGCCTGAAGGGCCAGGACATCGCCAAGGCTTTCATGATGGCGATCATCCTGCTGCAGGCAATCCTCTTCATCTTCAGTGCGCAGTGGGACGTCCTGCGTGACCTGGTGACACCGCTGTAGGAGGCATGAGTTGATTTTCCTGAAACGACAACTGCCCATCATCATCGCCTTCGTGGCGGGAATCATGATGTGGATCAGGTACTACATCCCCAGCGAGGTGAGCACCAACCTGGTGGATGGCTACCTGGAATGGGTGCGCATCATCGTGGGCTTCGCGGCGATCCTCGGTATCCTGTCGCTGCTGCAGCACCACATGCTGAAGATCAGGATGAAGCGGCCGGGATTCGCGTTCTCATACGTGACGATCGCCGCCTTCATCATGATGACCGCAGCCGGCTTCCTGCCCTTCGCCTTCCCGGGATTCGCCGAGAAGAACATGGAAACCGGCTCGCTGTTCAACTGGCTTTATGAATACACCTTCATCCCGATGCAGGCCACGATGTTCTCCGTGCTGGCCTTCTTCATCGCATCGGCAGCCTTCCGCGCTTTCCGCGCCCGCAGCATGGAAGCCACCCTGCTGCTTGTGGCGGCGATCATCATGATGGTCGGCCGCGTGCCGATCGGCGACCTGATCAGCAATGCCACCCCGGCTTTCATGATCGGCCAGAACGAGTACCACCTGATTGACTTCGAGGAGTGGACCGGCTGGCTGCTGAATGTGCCGAACGCCGCCGCCAAGCGCGGCATCCTGCTCGGGGTCTACCTGAGCCAGATCGCAATCTCGATCCGAATAATCTTCGGCATTGAGCGGACCTACATGGGAGGAGGTGACTAGAAATGGATTTCGTGACACTGATCCTCAACCTGGACCGCAAGATCATCTTTGCCTGCGTCGCCGTACTGGTGGCCTGGCCGCTGATCTGGCCGCTGTCAATGCCGGTCGGCACCACCCCCGAGGTGCGTTCGATCTTCAGCGCGGTGGATGCACTGCCCAACGGCAGTGACATCATGATCGCGGCTGACTATGACCCGTCCTCCAAGCCGGAGCTGCAGCCCTTCCTGTACTCGATGCTGGCCCACTGCTTCGAGAAGGACCACAAGGTGCACATCCTCACGTTGTGGCCCGGTGGCCCGGCGCTCGTCCAGCAGGCGGTAGAGGAAGTCAGCAAGCAGTACGGCAAGACGAACGGAACCGACTGGTGCTTCCTCGGCTACAAGCCCGGCAACGCGGCGGTGGTCGGTGGCCTGACTAACAGCATCACCGGCACCTACCCGACGGACTTCTACAACCGGCCGACCGCCAATATGCCGATCTACCAGCGCGTGCAGAGCGTGAAGGACTGCGACTACATCGTCGACATCGCCGCCGGTGCGACGGTCGAGGTCTGGATCGCCTTCGCCAGTGCGCCGGAGAACGTGCCGATGAGCGCAGCCTGCACCGCGGTCTCCGCCGCCGGCTACTACCCCTACTACCAGGCGGGGCAGCTGGATGGCATCTCCGGCGGAATGAAGGGCAGCGCGGAGTATGACGTGCTGCTGATGGAGAACTATCCCAACGTCCAGGGTGGCGCGCCCCGCGTGGCGGGCAACGCCGTCAAGGGAATGGATGCCCAGAGCGCGGTGCACCTGTTCATCGTGCTCTCGATCATCCTGGCCAACATCTGTTACTTCATTGCCAACAAGCGGCAGCGTGAGGAAAGGAGGACCGCATGATCCCGGCAGGTGAAGTACTAGGCACATGGATTGCCGTCGGCCTGACGCTGATGATGTTCAGCTTCATCTACAAGGACAACCCGGCCTTCAAGTTCGGGGAGCACCTGTACCTCGGCATCTCCGTCGGTTACTACGTGAACATCCAGTACTGGAGCACGATCTACCCGCTCGTGTTCCAGGCCATGAAGCAGCAGCACAACTACTGGGTGCTGATCCCGACCATCCTCGGCATCTTCATCCTGCTGCGCATCATCCCCTCGATGAGCTGGCTCTCGCGCATGGCATTTGCGCTGTACATCGGTGGTTTCGCGGGTTACTCGTTGCCACTGATCGTGCATTCGCTGCTGCTGCCGCAGCTCAGCCAGACCCTGCAGCCCTACTCCGGCGGCCCGGGCCCGGTGATCAACCAGATCATCATCCTGGTCGCGGTGTTCTCCACGCTGATCTACTTCTTCTTCAGCCTGGAGCACCGCCGTACCGTCGGCATGATCAGCCGCCTGGGCATCGTGTTCATCATGGTCAGCTTCGGCGCCAGCTTCGGCTACACGGTGATGGCCCGTATCTCGCTGCTGATCGGCCGCTTCCAGTACATCATTGAAAGCGGGCACATCATGTTCCCCTGGACACGGTCCTGAGGAACGGATCTCAGACTGATGAAAGGGGAGCCCACGGGTTCCCCTTTTTCATTTCCATGGCACAGTATGCGGCGAAAGCGGCACAAGTGTCACTTGGCCGGACGCAGTCCGCTGGGTATAACAGGGAGTGAGGCTGATCCACCTGCCATGCCTGCTGCTGGCCTGCCTGATGGCGGCCTGCGCTTCCGCCGCGCCGCTGCTGCAGCCCGTGGATGGAGAGCTACCTGGCATCAACGGCCTCGACCAGCTTCGACAGCCGAGCATCATCGAATCCTTCCGCCTGAGCCTCGTACAGCCCCACAGCCAGTTCAACTGCGAACCGCTTGATGAGGAACGCCGCGTGCTGAAGCCCACGCAGGATGAGCATGCCTGGTGCATCTTCCAGGTGCCGGCCCCCGAGGGACCGCTGGACAGCCTGATTGCCAGCGGCAGCGGCCTGTTCTACATCGCCGCGGCCGACTTCCAGCTCGGGCGCTGGCGCTTCTTCAGCGTGCTCAGTGAGGGCGAGGCCCTGATTGACCTGTCAGATGCGCAGGGGCTGATTTCCCCGGGCGGCTTCTGCTACTGCGTGGTGCTGGCCCCGGCGCTCAAGTCCGGCGGGATGCAGTCACAGCTGGACAGCCTGGCGCTTGTCTACGACGAGGAACACGGTGGCAACACGTTCTATGTCGCACCTGTCAGCAGCGGTGGCAATGACAACAACCCCGGCAGTGTGACCCTGCCCTGGGGCACCCTGCAGAAGGCTGCTGACAACGTGGTGGCGGGAGACACGGTGATCGTGCGGCCCGGCAACTACGAGGGCTTCATGCTGTCGCGCAGCGGCATGCCGGGTTCCCCGATCACCTTCAGTGCGCTGGACGGGGCAGCGGTGATCTTTGACAATGTGGAAACACCGGACGGGATCAACATCGAGAATTTCGAGGCCCCGGACATCCACGACATCGTGGTCGAGGGCTTCACCGTGCGCGACTGCTCGCGCGCAGGCATCCGCGTGGTCGGCAGTGCAGCGACGCCTGCGCATGACATCATCCTCCGGCACAACAACTGCACCGGTAATGCCCGCTGGGGCATCTTCAGCGGCTTCACGGACAGGCTGGTGGTGGAGTACAACACCTGCAGCTTCAGCGGGGACGAACACGGGATCTACCTCAGCAACAGTGGTGATGAGAACATCGCCCGCGGCAATGTCTGCTTCAGCAACAAGCGCGGCGGGATCCAGTTCAACGCCGATGCCAGCCAGGGTGGCGACGGGATCATGAGTGGTGCGCTGATTGAGCGCAATGTCTGCTTTGACAACGGCAGCGGCGGTGGTGCGGCCCTCAACATGGACGGCCTGCGCGACAGCGTGATCCGCAACAACCTTCTCTATGGCAACCATGCCTCGGGTATCACCCTGTTCAGCCAGGACGGCCTGACCTCCACCGGCAACCTGGTTGTCTGCAACACGATCGTGCAGGCGGACAACGGACGCTGGTGCATCCGGATCGCCAACGCCAGCACCGGCAATACCCTGCGCAACAACATCCTCTGGAACCGCGATGACTTCCGCGGGGCCATCAGCCTGGACGCAGATTGCCTTGCAGGTTTCTCCAGTGATTACAACCTGGCCATCGGCCGCTTCACACCTGACGACGACGACAATGTCTACGACCTGGCTGACTGGTTCGCCAACACCGGCAACGACCAGCACAGCATCGAAATGACTGATGAGGCTGTGTTCCTCAACTCGCTGATCGACGATTACCACATCCTGCCCGGCTCGCTTGCCACTGAACTGGGCACGGACATCCTGGGCTTCCCGCCACTGGACTTCGATGGCAACATGCGACCACAGCCAGTGTTCGACGGCCTGCTGGACGCGGGATGCTACGAAGCTACTGAGTAGGCAGTAAGCAGAAAGCAGACTTGGCAATCGGCACTTAAAGCTCCAGTTGTTCACAATCTCCTGGAGGCAAACACGCTTGATCTGGTCCTGGTGTTAGTATGTAGAACATCACTGCTGCCTGCGGGGGCTAGCCATGTGGCACACAATCTCATGGGTGATGACAATCCTCGTGATGCTGCTCAGCTTGGTTGGGCTCGTGTTCAGGCTGCCGTCCGGCCTGCAGCTCCACAGTACGGGATTGAACCAGCGTCTGCTGGCCATCTGGATCACTGTCAGCAGGCTGGCAATCATCATCAGTGCATCCCTGAATGCGATGTCACTGGCTGGCTCCGGCCCCAGAAGCACGGACATGTGGTCCGCCCTGACCTACGCCTGCTTCATCGGAATCCTGATTCCCTTCAGGCGTCCAAAGGACCATGTGGATAAGGTAGATGACACCAACCACGTAACCGTCTGAGCTGAACGGATTCAATTACAAGCAGTTGACTGAGTCCGGCGGCTGGAAGCCGCCGCTACAGATTCTACTTCTGCTTCTCTTTCTGCTTCTGCCAATACTCCCTTTTCCCTGATCTCCGCAACCTGCAACCTGATACCAGTAACCTGAAAAAAGCGGCCTCCCCCGGACCATCCGGCCGGAGGAGGCGCTTCTCGTAAAGCTCAGGGATTAGCTACGCTTAGCCCAGCAGCTGCAGCATCTGCTGCGGCATCTGGTTGGCCTGGGCCATCGCCGCCACACCTGCCTGCAGCAGGATCTGGTTGCGGGTCGAGGCGATCGTCTCGAGGGCCACGTCCACGTCGCGGATGCGGCTCTCGGATGAGGTCAGATTCTCGGCGCTGACATCCAGGTTGCGGATCGTGCTTTCCAGTCGGTTCTGCAGGGCACCCAGCCTGGAGCGCTGGCTGCTGACGGTGTTGATCGCATTGTCAACGATGCTGATCGCCTCCTGGGCGAGGTCACTCGTGACCACCACCAGGCCCTCCACGCCGAGTGCCTGGGCACTCATATCGGCGATGAAGGTGTCGATCGTCTGGCCCTGGTTGGCACCGATCTGCAGGCTGAAGTCACGCGGCGCGACATGGACGAAGAAGCTTTCGATGTTGCCACCGAGCGAGATCGTCGGGCGCTCCGTCGGGGCCTGGTAGCCGAAGCTGATCATGCCGTTCGTGCCGCCGCCGGCGATGCTGGTCGGGGGCTGGGCATCCAGCTTGAGGCCCAGCGTATTGTCGAAGAACAGCTTCACGCCGGGCAGCAGGCCATTGATCTCATTGGAGTTGACGATCACCTTGCCGACTTCCGCGTTCTTCTCGATGTTGAAGGCGCTGATGCTGTAGACGGGGGCCGTGCCCTCCTCGATCTCGATCAGGGACAGGGCCTTCAGGATGCTTTCGTCACCGGCGAACACCACTTCGGCGCCGGGCACCGCCGTGGTGATGGACATCGTGCCCTTCGCCATGCCGATCGTGTTCACGTGCACCAGGTCTGGCACCTGCTGCGGGTTGATGATGCCGCTCTTGATGATGCCGCTGCCGTCGGTGTTGTACATCGCCAGGCTGATCTTGCCGGCCATGTCCTCGAAGCTGTCGTTCTTGGTCAGGTTGATCGTGGTGGACTCGCTGGACCCGCGCAGGAAGAGCGTCAGCTCCACGCTGTCGCGGCCGTTGAACACGCCGAACTCCTGGAAGCGGTTGAGGCTGGCAAGCGTGTTGAGCTGGTCCGCCGTCAGCACGTTGTTGGTGCTGATGTTGAAGGTGGCCTGCTCACCGACCTGCATGATGCCGTCCAGCGCGAAGTGGATGTTCTCCAGGTCGCTGCCGACCGCGCCCTCGAAGGCCACACCGATCGAGAACAGGTTGTCGCCGTTGATGTCGACCTGCCGGTCGCCGCGGGCCGTCTTGAAGGCGATGTCCTGGTCCACGCCGCCTGCGACGAGGTCAGTGTATGCCTGGTTGTCGAATTCGTAGATTGCATATGTGCGGGCACCGGCGCTGGACACGATGAAGGTGCCGTTGGTGACCGCCGGCCCGTCCTGCCAGACCTTGCCGTATTCCTGGATGCTGTTGCCACCGTCCCAGCGGCTCCAGTTGATGGTGTCGGTCGCCGTCGTGTTGGCGAGGCTGACCTGGCTGAAGTCATAGCGGGTATCGAAACGGATGCCGATCGTGCCCGTGGTGGCACTGCCGATCGAGAAGAAGTGGCCGCTGATGCTGGCACCGCCGCCACGGGACAGGCTGCCGGAGGTGGCGCTGCCGTTGTTGAAGAAGCTGTATTGCACCGCGCTGTAGAAGGTGTTCGAGGCCCCGGCGCTGTCGAAGCTGATGTAGAAGTCCGAGCCGCTGCCATCGGTGTCAACGAACTTGGAGCTGATGATGGACAGTGTTGAACCACCGTTGGAGACGTTGATGCTGAACTGTCCGCTGGCGTTGAAGGTCACATTCGAGACGTTGGCAAAGCCGCCGTTCAGCGCGTTGCTCATCAGGCCGGCCAGGCTCGTCATGTTGGTGCCGAGGCTGCCGAGCACGATGCTGACCGTGCTCACGCCGCTCTGGGTGTTGACCGTCAGCAGGATCTTGTCGCCGACCGTCAGCTCCTCCGCCTGCAGGTTGCGGCCGATGCTCAGGCCGCCGCCGCTGATCGAGGCACCGCTGATGCGGAAGGTGCCGGGGCCGGTGCTTTGCACGGCCACGCTGCCGAAGCTGTCATTCAGTACCTCGACCTGGTAGATGCCGGTATGCCCGACGCCATTGGTGCTGGCGGTGGCGATCTCCGCATCCGCGCGGAAGGTCAGCGCGGAGTTGATCCGGCCGACGGCGTCCGCCTGCTGCACCGTGGAGAACACGTCCGACTTCTGCACCTGCAGGTTGCCGGTTGTCAGCGCTGCGGCCTTCAGCACGAAGTTACCACCCTTGCCGACGTTGCCGGTCACGGCCGCGCTGATCCGGCTGAAGTCGTCAGTTGAGATCAGAGCGCCGAGCGTCCCGTCAAGCAGGGTCTTGGTGTTGAATTCCGTGGTGTCGGAGATGCGGTTGATTTCCCCAACGAGCTGGCTGACTTCCTGCTGGATCGCGATGCGGTCGCCGGCGGTGTAGATGCCGTTGGCGGCCTGCACGGACAGCTCACGCATGCGCTGCAGGATGCTGTGGGTCTCGTTGAGTGCACCTTCCGCGGTCTGGATCAGGCTGATGCCGTCCAGGGCGTTGGTGCTGGCGCGGTTGAGGCCGCGGATCTGGCTGCGCAACTTCTCACTGATGGAGAGGCCGGCGGCGTCATCTGCGGCACGGTTGATCCTCAGACCACTGGACAGTCTCTCCAGGGACTTGGAGATGTTCATCCCCGTGATCTTGAGGTTACGATTGGCGTTGATCGCCAGCGGGTTCTGATATATACGAGAAACACTCATGCCACATTCCTCCTTGAACGTAGGCGGGATGCTCGGCCAGCCGTCACCTGCCATTTCTGACACTTGGTCCTGCTGTCCGGCGGGAAAAATCTACCGGAAAACTAAAGCCGCTGCAATTGTGGCCGATAAACTGCCTGCGGGGTGTGTTGCGGGGAGGAGAGGGCGGATGCCGGGCCAGGAGCGGCCTGGAATGAAGGAATCTAACGGGGAGATTGGCAACCAATATCGGCGTTGCTTCAGCCCCGGTTAAGAAAATGGGGAGGGAGAATAGACCATTGGTCAGGGCCCATGGAAAATGGACCGGATTTATTTTCGATTTCAGCCGCAAAGTCAGAAAAACAGTGGCCAGTTGTCAGAAATCAGTGGTCAAGGCTGAGAAACAGAATCAGAAGCAGAATGAGATGCAGCCAAGGTAACTGACAACAGTCTGATTCTGCTGTTTCTGATTCTCATTCTCCTTCTGATACTCCCCACTGACCACTGACTACTGAAAAGCCCCCGGGCCATTGGCCCGGGGGCGCTGCTCACTGATCAAGTGAGATGCTGCGAAGCGTCAGAGGCTTCACTACCTCAGCAGCTGCAGCATGTTCTGAGGGAGCTGGTTGGCCTGGGCCATCGCAGCCACACCAGCCTGCAGCAGGATCTGGTTCCTCGTGCTGGCGATGGTCTCCAGTGCCACGTCCACGTCGCGGATGCGGCTCTCTGAAGAGGTCAGGTTCTCGGCGCTCACGTCCAGGTTGCGGATCGTGCTCTCGAGACGGTTCTGGATCGCTCCCAGGCGGGAACGCTCAGAGCTGACCTTGCTGATCGCGTGGTCGACAATGCTGATGCTCTCCTGCGCCAGGTCACTGGTGACGACGACGAGGCCCTCCACACCGAGTGCTTCCGCACTCATGTCGGACAGGTAGGTGTCGATCGTCTGGCCCTGGTTTGCGCCGATCTGCAGGTTGAAGGCACGCGGGGCGACGTGTACGAAGAAGCTCTCGATGCTGCCGGACAGGGAGATGTCAGGCCGCTCGTTGGGCTGCTGGTACGCGAAGCTCGTGAGGTTGTTGGTGGTGTTGACCGGAGGCTGGGGATCCAGCTTGAGGCCAAGCGTGTTGTCGAAGAACAGCTTCACGCCGGGCAGCAGGCCGTTGATCTCGTTGGACCGCACGATCGTGGAGCCGACCGTCTGGTTCTTCTCGATGTTGAAGGCGTTGATGCTGTACACCGGGGCCTCGCCCTCCTGGATCTCGACCAGTGAGAGGGCCTTCAGCAGGCTTTCGTCACCGGCGAACACGACCTCGGCGCCGGGCACGGCTGTGGTGATGGACATCGTGCCCTTCGCCATGCCGACCGTGTTCACGTGCACGAGATCCGGGATCTGCTGCGGGTTGATGATGCCGCTCGTGATGATGCCCGTCCCATCCGGGTTGTACATCGCCAGCGAGATCTTGCCCGCCATGTCCTCGAAGGTGTCGTTCTTGGTCAGGTTGACGGTGGTGGTCTGAGAGGAACCGCGCAGGTAGAGGGTCAGCTCCACGCTGTCACGGCCGTTGAACACGCCGAACTCCTGGAAGCGGTTGAGGCTGGCCAGGGTATTGAGCTGGTCCGCGGTCAGCACGTTGTTGGTGCTGATGTTGAAGGTCGCCGTCTCGCCGCTCTGCAGGATGCCGTCCACCGCGAAGTGGATGTTCTCCAGGTTGGTGCCGACCGCGCCCTCGAAGGCCACGGCGATCGAGAAGGTCTGGTCGCCGTTGACATTGCTCATCCGCGCGCCGCGGGCGGTCAGCAGTGCGACCTCCTGGTCGGTGCCGCCGCTCGTGAGGCTGGTGTAGGCCTGGTTGTCGAACTCGAAGATCGCATATGTGCGCTCCGAGATCGCACTGACGAGGAAGGTGCCGTTGGTGACGGCGCTGCCCTCCTGCCAGACGGAACCGTACTCCTGCAGGCTGTTGCCGCCAGTGAAGCGCTCCCACTTCAGGGTGTCGCTCGCGTTGGAGCCGGCCAGGCTGACCGTGCTGAAGTCGAAGCGCACGTCGAGCCGGATGCCGACGGTACCGGTGTTGGCATCGCCGATCGAGAAGTACTGGCCGCTGATGCTGGCACCACCGGCGCGTGCCAGGCTGCCGGAAGTCGCACTGCCGTTGTTGAAGAAGCTGTACTGCACCGCACTGTAGAAGCTGTTGGACTGCCCGCTGGAGCCGAAGCTGATGTAGAAGTCCGAGCCGCTGCCGTCGGTGTCAACGAACTGCGTGCTGATGATGCTCAGGCTGGAGCCACCGTTGGAGACGCCGATGCTGAACTGGCCGGCGGCGTTGAAGCCGACGCTCGAGACGTTTGCCAGGCCGTTGTTGAGCGCGGTGCTCATCAGGCCGGCGAGGCTCGTCATGTCGGTGCCGAGGCTGCCGATCACGATGCTGACGGTCTCGACGCCGCTCTGGGTGTTCACCGTGAGCAGGATCTTGTCGCCGACGGTCAGCTCCTCGGCCTGCAGGGAACGGCCGAGGCTCAGGCCGCCGCCCGCATAGGACGCGCCGCTGATGCGGAAGGTGGCGTCCACGGTGCTCTGCACGGCGGTGGAGCCGTTGGCATCGCGGATCACCTCGACCTGGTACAGGCCGGTCTGGCCCACACCGCTCACGCCGGCGGTGGCAATGTCAACGTCGGCGCGGTAGGTCTTCTGGAAGTTGATCGAGCCGACCGCGTCGCCGGTCTGCACCGTGGAGAACACGTCGGTCTTCTGCACCTGCAGCTGGCCGGTGTCCAGTGCCGCGGCGCGCAGCACGAAGTTGCCGCCGTTGCCGACATTGCCGACCACCGCCGCACGGACCTTGGTGAAGTCGTCGGTGGAGATCAGTGCACCGAGCGTACCGTCAAGCAGGGTCTTGGTGTTGAACTCGGTGGTGTCGGAGATGCGGTTGATCTCGTCGATCAGCTGCCCGACCTCGGACTGGATCGCCTGGCGGTCGTTGGCGGTGTAGATGCCGTTGGCGGCCTGCACGCTCAGCTCACGCATGCGCTGCAGGATCGAGTGCGTCTCGTTGAGGGCGCCCTCCGCCGTCTGGATCAGGGAGATGCCGTCCAGCGCGTTGGTGCTGGCGCGGTTGAGGCCGCGGATCTGGCTGCGCAGCTTCTCACTGATTGTCAGTCCCGCTGCGTCGTCAGCGGCACGGTTGATGCGCAATCCGGAAGACAGGCGCTCCAATGACTTGGAGATGTTCATTCCGGTGATCTTCAGGTTCCGGTTGGCATTGATTGCCAGCGGGTTCTGGTAGATACGTGTGACACTCATTACACATTCCTCCTTGAACGTGCGAAAGGGTTGGCGGGCTCCCCACTGGCAACTTCATCGTTGCCAGGCAACCAGGGGAATCTGCCCGCAGGGAGAATCTACCCGCGGCCTAAAGTTTTTGAAAGTGGGGTCGATATAAAAACAGCCCGCTTTACGCAAATTAAGCCGGGGTTTACCGACTCAAGGTGCAAAAACAGGGAACAGGGAACAGGTTGCAGGGAGCAGGGAACAGAGTGGGATGTGGATGGGGGATGCGGGATGCGGAGGTGCGGTGCAGCCGCGCCATGGGAGGTGCGCAACTTGCTTGCGCACAATGGGACGGGGAATGTGGGATGCGGAGGTGCGCAACTTGCTTGCGCACAATGAAATGGTGCAAGGGGAGGTGCGACCACGCCACGGCGTGGTTGTTGCACAATGGGACAGGGTATGTGCGCGAGCATTCAGCTCGCCGGGTCAGCAATGAGCAATGAAGAGTGAGCAATGAGCCAATGCCGCTTCGACGCTCTCATTCAACGAATCAGCGATGCTTTTGACATTCCCGAAGAACTATACCCGTTGTCAGAAACCCTTCCATACTACGAAGTTAGCAATCTGTCTCATGAGCTCATTGCTCCCCACTCATTGCTCATCGCTTGAACTGCTTCTCATGCTGCTTCTGCTTCTCATGCTGCTTCTCATTCTGTTTCTGCTTGTGCACATCCCCCGTCCCCCATCCCTCATCCCACTTCTTCTCATTGCTCACTCTTCATTGCTCATTGCTCATGAAAGCAAAAAGCGAGCCCGCAGGCTCGCTTTATCTTCCGAAGTTATCTGAATACAGGATGGAACACCTGTTCCCTGTTCCCAGGTCCCTGTTCCCTACGCTTTTGCGTTCTCCCTTTGCACCCGCCCGTTCAGCACTGGCAGTTCGTTGTTCCAGATCCCCACGATCGGCAGGATCTCAAACTCGATCAGGTCCGCCAAAAGCAGGCTGTCCCCGTTCGCCTGGGCCTGCTCCACGCTCATCAGCTTCTGGCGCAGGTTCTCAATCGAGGCGAATGTCTTCAGCTCATTGTCCGGGTTCGGGTTGAGGCTGTCCACATCAAATTCCGTATCGTTGTCGTCCGTCGCCGCATCCGCACTCGGCAGCAGGCGGAAGCTGGGGTCGATCCGGCGGTAGATCCCGTCGATCGCATTCACCAGGCTGACGTAGTGGCTGATGATCTCCAGGCACTTGTCGAACATCAACAGCCCGTCCTGGATATTGCCGCCGCGCAGTTCGCTGGCCACAGTCGGCAGGTCAGCCTGCAGCGCGGGCAGCAGCTCGGTGGCATCCTGCATGCTCTGGCGGGCCAGGTCAAGGGTGCGCGCGGAGTAGAACTCCACGATCTCGAACTCGCTGAGCGGCTCCGTGGCCAGCTCCAGCTCACGCTCGGAACTGACGTCGCTGCCGTCGATGATGATGCGGGTGATCACCTCATCCTGCGGGATCTGCTGCTCCTCCATGTACGAAACGAGCTCGCCGAAATTGGCACACCCGGCGGGGATCTCGCAGTTCTGCAGGTTCAGGCTGAGCTTCACGGCTTCCATCTTATTTCAGTGGATCGGCACGAGTCAATCTCCGCTTGAGGATCAGGCCCCGGTTCAATCTATAATTTACGCATGGCGGGAGCCTTTGACCAGTTCAGGATCCGGCGGATGGCTGAAGCGGACCTGGATCCCCTGCTTGTGATCGAGCAGTACAGTTTTCCCACTCCCTGGAAGCGATCGATGTACGAATCCGACATCGATGCGAACAGGCACGCCCGCTTCTTTGTCATAGAAACGAAGGATCAGCACGAGCTGGTTGGGTATATCGGCAGCTGGTTCATCTACGACGAGGCGCACATCGGCACGATTGCCACCAAGCAGGAGTTCCGGGGCAGGCGCATCGCCGAGCAGCTGATTGCGTACACGGCCTTCCAGGGAATCCAGGAAGGGATCGCCTACATCGTGCTGGAGGTAAGGGTCAGCAATGAGGCGGCGATCACGCTGTACGAGCGGCTCGGCTTCACGCAGGTTGGCCTGCGCAAGCGTTATTACACTGACACACAGGAAGATGCGCTACTGATGACATGCCGGGACATGGAAGGCATGGCGCGGCGCCTGGATATAGAAGAGGTACCGGATGAGAGATAGGATGCTGATCATGCTGCTGGCGCTGGCCTTCACGGCTTGCGGCATTGCGCCCGCGCTGGCCCAGGGCGAGGATGACTCCAAGCCCAACCCGGACTGGGAGTACTACGCCTTCGACCTCGACTACGTCAACGACGCGGGCGGCCTGAGCTTCGAGGAACTGGCCCGCAGCAAGAAACCCTTCGTGCTGGTGTGGTGGCTGTCCAGCTGCCAGCTCTGCCGGATGCAGATGCCCTACGTGCAGGAGCTCAATGACTCGATCCGCGAGCATGAGCTGGACATGTACCTCGTCAGCATCAACATCGACGACCGCGAGCGCGACTGCCGCAGCTACATCGCCGAGACCGGGCTGTCCATCCCGGTGCTGTGGGATATGCATGGCCGGCGCACGGACAAGGCCTACGGCCTGAAGGACCTCGGCATGCCCGTGACCTACGTGTTCGGCGCGGGCGGCGAATTCATTGACACCATCACGGGCTACAAGGCCGGCTACAGCGAAGCGGTGCTGAAGCTGCTGGACATCCCCGTCCCCGACGACAAGTAGGAGGTCAGCTGTAAAGCTGACAATGGGAGGTCTGGCGCAAGCCAGGCGTGGAGGTCGAGCGCAAGCTCGGCGCGGAGCTCAGTCCCACCGGAGGCCAAGCTGTAAGCTTGGCAATTGCCAGGTAGAACTACCAGGCCTCCACAAGGGGTGCTGCATCCCGCGAAGCAGGATGCAGTAGGGCAAGGCCACCGTGCCTTGCCTAGGATGGCCTAAGCCATCCGTATGCCGGAACATTCCGCTTTAGCAAGAAATGAGCCACGAAGAATGAGCCATGAGCCTGACAAGGGCTTTTGGGAACCTCGACCTGCGAAACAATCATTGCTCACTCTTCACAACTCATTGCTGATCGGAGTGTCGGTCTAAGACCGACAAGGCCCTGTAGCTCTGAGAGCTACACTCCGCTAACCCGAACACCCTGATTCCCAGATCCTCGGAATTCACTTCTCCGCGCCTTGTATGTTAGAAAACGAGCGAGCCGGGTGACTCTGTTCCGCGCCTGAGTGCAAGAACACTGCCGCAGAGATGAGAGCCCCGGCTCGTGAGGCGGCATTACGCCGGACAGTATCCGAGGAGGGCAGCTATCACTACCCATCCTGCATTCACAAGAATGGCGACGCCATGCCTCAATCTCGAACCCCGGAGGATTCAGGAATGCGTATCCTACATTCCAGTGATCAGGTTACCAGATTCATCGGCATTGATGTTGCAAGCAGGTCATTCGTGGCTGCTGTGGATGGCCGAAGGCCCCGCAGTTTCAGCATGGACGAAACAGGGG
>JAGRNR010000004.1:0-120997 GCA_020440645.1 bacterium
GTCACCCGGCTCGCTCGTTTTCTAACATACAAGACGCTGAGACGCGGAGGCGCTGAGGGGATGTAATCTGGCAACGCTCCCTGCCTCGCGATATGCCTTGCGCACGAAAGGCCATCGCGCGTGCTGGTGTCGCAGGGCGACACCACTACCCGTTACCACGATCCGTGTTTCGTTATGCGTTTCGAGGATTGTGCGACAATGACGCCATGGCGGGATCACACTCCCTGTTGTCAGCTTTATTGCTGACCACTGCGCTGATGCCTTTCACACGTCGGCGCATCTGCGCAGTGCATCCCGTTGTGCAGAAACCCGAAACCCGAAACAAGATGTTCGACTTGCGCCGCAGCTCCAGTTGTCAGACTGACGTCTGGCTACCGCTCCAACCTCCTCACGCCAAACTCCAACCTAGGCAGCAGCTTCGCTGCTGCCGTAGATGTCCTCTCCCTCGCTCTTCGCAATCACCACCGCGCCCACGCTGTCGCCAAAGATGTTGTTCACCGTGCGGGTCATGTCCGGCAGGCGGTCGATCGCGAGGATCAGCCCGGCCGCCGCTCCCGGCACGCCGAAGTAGGTCAGGATCAGCACGATGGCAACGAGGCTCGCAGACGGCACCGCCGCCACGCCGATGCTCGTGACCAGGGCCAGCACGGCCACGTGGATCATCGTGATGAAGTCCAGCGGCTGGCCCGAGGCCTGCATCAGGAACAGCACGGCCACCACCTCGAACAGGGCCGTGCCGTCCATGTTGACGGTGGCACCCATTGGCAGCACGAAGCTGGTGACGCGGTTGGAGACCCCGGCGCGGTTCTCCACGCAGTCCATCGTCACCGGCAGTGTGGCTGCCGAGCTGGAGGTCGAGAAGGCCGTCAGCATCGCCGGGGCCATGGCCTGGAAGTGCCTGAGGGGATTGACGCGGGCCACGAACAGCAGCACCAGCGGCATCAGCACGAACATGTGCAGGAACAGGCCGCAGAACACCGCCAGCAGGAAGCGCGACAGCGGCAGGAATGACTCGAAGCCGGTCTGGGCGATCACCCGGGCAACCAGCGCCAGCACACCGAGCGGCGCGAACAGCATAACCCAGTGCGTGATCTGCATCATCAACGCGAACATGCTGTCGAGGAATGTGCGCAGGAAGGACGAGTGCTCGCTCGTGAGCCTGGTGCTGAAGAAGCCCATCAGGATCGAGAAGAAGATCAGGCCCAGCATCTGGCCCTCGGCCGCCGCCTTCACGACATTGGTGGGCACCATCTGGATGAACACGTCCTGCAGGTCCGCGAAGCTGCGCCCCTCCACCTTGGCGCTGAATGCCTCGTCCATTTTCTGCTCACTGATGCCGAGCCGCTCACCGACCGGCTGGCCGCCCAGCAGGCCCGGCTGCACTATGGCAACCATCATCACGCCGATCAGCGCCGCCAGCCCTGAGGTGCAGATGTAGTACAGCAGGGTCTTGCCGCCCAGCCGGCCGAAGTTCTGCCCGCCGGTGTTAGCCACGCCTGCCCCGATCGAGAAGAAGATCAGCGGCACGATCAGCATCTTCAGTGCATTGATGAACAGCGTGCCGACGAAGGAGTATGCCTGCACCAGGCTTTCCGCCAGGCCGGGATTGACGTTACCCAGCGCCTTGGTGCCGAAGCCGAGGATGATCGCACAGATGAAGGCGATCAGGATCTGCCAGTGCAGTTGCAGTTTGCGCATCAGTCAGTCTCCGCAGTCCGGGATCAGGCGCAGGGCCTGGTATCCATTCTAGCGAAGCGGCTCAATGAGGCCAAATAGGGCCAGCTGAATCATGCATGAGGTTTGCCTTCCAGCCAGAACTCCCGAGAATCATCATAGTTTGTTAAGCATCCTGTGCGGCAGGATGTCCCGCCGGGCAGGTACTAAAATAGTCTGGCCTGATCTGGTCAGGCCTCTCGCAAATTTTGAGTATTTGAATTGCACTAATATCCGATGTCCGACACAGGAATAGAGAAGCGCAAGGCTGAGCACCTCCGGCTGGTCCGGGAGGACTCGGTGCTGCACAGCCAGCCCACGCTGCTGTCCGACATCCGCCTCGTGCACCAGGCCCTGCCTGAGCTGAACCTGTCCGACATCGACACCACCGCCAGCCTGTTCGGCAAGCCGCTCAAGCTGCCACTGATGATCACCGGCATGACCGGCGGGACGGAGTACGCCGGGGAGCTGAACCGCGGGCTGGCTGCACTGGCTGCTGACCAGGGCATCGCCTTTGCGGTGGGCAGCCAGCGTGTGCTGTGGCGCCATGAGCACCTGCTGGCGGACTTCGCTGTGCGTGACATCATCGGCGAGGGAGTGCTGCTCGGAAACATCGGAGCCGCGCAGCTGCTGCATGAACCGATGGACCGCATTGTGGCGTTGGTCTCGATGATTGAGGCGGACGGGCTGTGCCTGCACCTCAACCCGGCGCAGGAGCTGGTGCAGGAAGAGGGCGACCGCGAGTTCCGCGGCGTCTGCGAGAAGATCACTGAACTCAATGAACGGCTGGACGGTCGCCTGCTGGTCAAGGAGACCGGCGCCGGGCTGTCCCCCGAGACCCTGATCAAGCTGCGTTCCAGCGGCGTGGACTGCGTCGATGTGAGTGGCAGCGGCGGCACCAGCTGGACACGCGTGGAGCAGCAGCGTGCCGTCAGCGAGCGCAGCCAGCGCCTGGGCCGCAGCATCGGCGACTGGGGTGTGCCCACCGCATTCTCGATCATCGCCGCACGCAGCGTGCTTGGTGAACAGGCCACGGTGATCGGCAGCGGCGGGATCCGCGACGGGCTGGATGTGGCCCGCGTACTTGCCGCCGGTGGCAACATCGCCGGCTTCGCCCGCTCGGTGCTGCTGCAGTTCATGGACCATGGCGCCGAGGGTGCCGCCCAGTGGGTGGAGCAGCTCGGTGAGGAACTGCGCAGCGTGATGCTCCTGTGTGGCGCACGAAACTGCAATGAACTGATGCACGTCCCCCGGGTGTACACCGGGGAACTGAAGGACTGGCTGGCGGCATACGGATGGCCCGGCCAGGGGAGAACATAATGACGGACTTTGATCCGCAGGCTGAGCAGCTTGCGCTGCCGCAGCAGAAAACCTCGCGCATCCCGCGCTTCTACCGCCTGAGTGTGGAGCAGCGCCTGGCCTACCTCTCACGCAGCTTCGGCCTGTCCAACACGCAGATCGCCGAACTGCGCAACGGGCAGTGCCTGCGCATCCGCCACGCCGTCAACATGGTGGAGAACGCCGTCGGCGTGTTCGGCCTGCCGCTTGGGCTGGGCCTGAACTTCCTCGTGGATGGCAAGGAGCACCTGGTGCCGATGGCGATTGAGGAAGCCTCGATCATCGCCGCCGCCAGCAAGGCCGCGCTGATGATCCGCAAGGCCGGCGGATTCATGACTGAAACTGACGACCCGGTGATGATCGGGCAGATCCAGCTGCTGGATGTCGACGACATCGACGCGGCCGTGACGCTGCTGCATGACAACAAGGCCGGGATCCTCGCCGCTGCCAACCGGCCGAATGAAAGGATGGTCAAGCGCGGGGGCGGGGCCTTCGACATCGAGACCCGAATCATCACTGACGACCGCGACGGCAGCCGGATGCTTGTGCTGCACCTGCTGATCGACGTGCGCGAGGCGATGGGTGCCAACGCGGTGAACTACTCCTGCGAGGCGGCCGGCAACCTGGCTGCTGAACTGTGCGGCGGGCGCAGCAACCTGCGCATCGTCAGCAACTACGCTGACCGCCGGCTGGCCCGGGCCAGCTTCCGCCTGCCGTTTGAGATCCTGGCAACGGCGGAGATGGACGGCGAGACGGTCGCCCGGCGGATGGTGGAGGCCGGCCGCATGGCGCGCATCGACCCTTACCGCGCGGCGACACACAACAAGGGCATATTCAACGGAATTGACGGCGCGGCGATCGCACTCGGCCAGGACTGGCGGGCGATCGAGGCTGGCGGGCATGCGCATGCGGCCCGCAGCGGGCAGTACCGCGGCCTGACGGAATACGAGATTGATGGCAACGACCTGCTCGGCCGGATCGAGCTGCCGCTGCAGGTCGGCTGGGTCGGCGGGGCCGTCAACAGCCATCCCGGCGTGAAGGTACTCAGGCGCGTGAGTGGCGTGGAGAACGCCAGCGAGCTGGCATCGCTGCTGGCTGCGGTCGGGCTCGGGCAGAACTTCGCAGCCTGCCTCGCACTGGCAACGGACGGCATCCAGAAGGGCCACATGGCCCTGCATGCGCGTTCGGTGGCTATCAGCGTCGGTGTACCGAGCCAGGATGTCGAGGAAGTGGCGCAGCGCATGATCGCGCTCGGCGACGTGAAGGTGGCAACGGCTGAGCGCGTGCACCGTGAGCTGCAGGACAGCCGGATGGTGGATGAGCAGACCGGCGAGATGCCGATCGAAACCTGGGCACCCGGCAAGGTGGTGCTGTTCGGCGAGCACGCCACGGTCTGGGGCCAGCCCGGCATCACCGCCAGCATTGACGTGAAACTGAAGTGCCGCATCCAGCATGACCCGGCCGGGCCGCGCTTCCTGCAGCCCGTGTTCCCGGAAGTGTTCGAGATGCCGGAGAGCGACCTCGACATCCGCCTGTTCAGCCAGGTGGTGGATGAAGCGCTGGCCAGCTACGGCCTGCAGCAGGCCCCGATCGCGATTGCGATCGAAAGCGACCTCGTGCCGGGCATGGGACTGGGTTCCAGCGCGGCCTGCAGCGTGGCCCTGTGCACGGCGCTCAGGCGCTATGCCGGGCTGGAATCGCAGCGCCGGCTTGACAACACGCTGTTCGAGGAAGTGCAGAAGCTTGAAAGCATCTACCACGGCAGCCCGAGCGGGATGGACGCGGCAACGGTGCTCAACGGCGGCGTGCTGTGGTTCCGCAGCGGCCCACCGCGCGAGACGCTGTCAATCCGCGTGCCGGTGCAGGCCACGGGCATCATCTGCATCGTGGAGCCTGGCGCTCGCACGATTGAGCTGGTGCAGCAGGTGCGCCACAGCCGCGAGCTGAACCAGGCGCGCGTTGACAAGATCATGGCCCGCATCGGTGAGATCACGGCGCTGGCCGGGGCCGCACTCGGCGGTGGCAACCTCGAGCAAGTTGGCGCGCTGATGAATGAGAACCACGAACTGCTGGCGGACCTCGGCGTGAGCACGGAGAAGCTGGACGCTGCCGTCGAGCTGCTGCGCTCGATGGGAGCCTTCGGCGCCAAGCTGACCGGCGCGGGCGGTGGTGGAGCGGTGGTCGCACTCGTCAGCCCGGAGAAGAGATATTCGATGATGCAGGAACTGGCGGGCAAGTTCCCGCTGGTGCTGCCCTTTGAGCTGGGAAGCGGCTCATGAGCAGGAAGGTCAGGGCCCGCGCGCATGCCAACATCGCGCTGTGCAAGTACTGGGGCAAGAGCGGCCCGCTTGACACCCCCGCCACGCCGAGCATTTCGCTGGCGCTGGATTCACTGACGACAATCACCACCGCCGAGATGATTGACGCCGCCGATGACGCGGTGGTGATCAACGGAAAGGTTGCAGCAGGCATCGAGCGTGAGCGTGTGGTGCGCTACCTCGACATCTGGCGCACGGAGAAACTGATCGAGGGCCGCGTGCGCATCGAGAGCGAAAACAGCTTCCCGATGTCCAGTGGCCTGGCAAGCAGCTCGAGCGCTTTCGCTGCGCTGGCAACGGCGCTAAATGAACTGAGCGAGGTACGCATCACCCAGACCCTGCTGACGAAGCTCGCGCGGCGCGGCAGCGGCTCGGCGGCGCGCAGCATCACCGGCGGCCTGTCCAGCCTGTCCAATGGCGACGACCCGGCGGCACGGCTGCTGGTGCAGGCCTCCGATGTGCCCTGGGGGATGGTTGTCGGCGTGGTTGACAGCGAGCCGAAGCAGTACAGCTCCCGCGAAGGCATGAAGCTGTCCGAGCAGACCTCGCCCTACTACCGGCGCTGGGTGCTGCAGGCGCGGCATGACTACCGCTACATGCTGCACGCACTGCGCGGCTGGGACCTCGATGAGGTCGGTGAGATCGCCGAGGAGAACAGCAACGCGATGCACGGCTGCATGCTGGCAACGCGGCCGACGCTGATGTACTGGCAGGCCGGCACGATGGACATCATGCACAGCGTGGTGGCATGGCGCAATGAGGGCCTGAAGGCCTACTACACCGTGGATGCAGGTTCGCATGTGGCGGTGCTGTGCCAGCTTGACGACCTGGACGAGGTGACGCGCCGGATGCAGGCGGTGCCGAGCGTAGTGAAGGCGATTGCCAACCGCCCGGGTGGCGCGGCGGTGCTGGTCGCGATGCAATGATGCGGCTCACGGTCCCCGGCAAGGTGATGCTCAGCGGGGAGTACGGCGTGCTCAGTGGCGGGCTGGCGGCCCTGGTGCCCCTGGCGCGCTACATGGTGCTGGAACAGCTGGCAACGCAGCCTGGTGGTGACTACCCGCCGGTGGTTGACAAGGGCCGGCAGTACTTCATGAATGCCACGGAGCACCACGAGCGCGAGCATGGCGTGCCGCACATATCAATTGACCGCTCGGCCTTTGATGCGCCGGACCCGCAGGGGCGGATGCTGAAGCTTGGCATCGGCTCCTCCAGCGCGGAAGCCGCCGGGGTGCTTGGCCTGCGCCTGCTGTGCGCCGGCCAGCGTATCTCCGGCAACGAAGCAGCCTTCCTTGAGGATGTGCTGACCCTGCATAGCCGGGTGCAGGATGGCAGGGGCAGCGGGGCGGACTGTGCCGTGGCGGCACTCGGCCGGCCGATCCTGTTTCGCGGTGGCAAGGGTGTCAGCGTGGAGCTGATGAAGCGCGGCACTGACACCGCACCGCTCAACCTGCTGTGGAGCGGGATCCCGGCGGACAGCCGTGAGTTCGTTGGCAAGTATGAGTTCTGGGCCGGCAATGACCCGGAGGCGCCGGCGATGATCCGCGAGCTGATGGAGGCCAGTGAATACCTCGGCCGCGCCTGGTTCCAGGTGGACGAGCGCGAGCTGTTCGGCCTGATTGATGCCCACAATGCGGTGATGAAGGAAATCAGCAAGAGCGCCGGTATCAGCTACTTCATGCCGGTGCATACGCAGCTTGACGCATGGGCGCGGCGGCATGGCGGGCGCTGCAAGCCGACGGGAGCCGGCGGCGGGGACATGGTGCTGATGGCAGGGGAACTGCCACTGGAGCAGTTGCCAAGATTATGCATCCCGCTTAGGGTGGAAGAACTGTTCGGCTTGTCAACGATCGCCGGACAGCTTGATGCACATGCAGATGAGCTGGAAGCAGGCGCAGCAGCAGAAACAGAATCAGAATGAGAAGCAGCAGCGGAAGCCAGGGAGGCTGATCAGAGCTTGCTGGCCAGTTCGCTCATCGTCACCAGTTCGTAGCCTTCCTCACGCAGGCGCTCGATCAGTTCCGGCAGCATGTCAATTGTGGCCTGCACACCGTCATGGGCCAGGATCACGCTGCCATTCTTCACGCTGTCGAGCGTATGGTCCAGCAGCTCCTGCTTCGTCTTGTCGCCATGCGTGTCATTCAGTGCCACATCCCACATCGCACAGACCATCCCGCGCTGCTTCAGGAGCTCGATGCTGGCGTCGTCAATCTGGCCCCCCGGCGGGCGCAGGAAACGCGGGCGCTCACCGGTCAGGTCCTCGATCAGGTCCTGGTAGGCGTCGATCTGGTATTCCTTCTCGCCTTTGGGCAGCTTCGGCAGGCGGAAGTGGTCGTAGGTCTGGCTGGCGATCTCATGCCCTTGCTGGTGCGCCATCTGCACCCACTGCGGGTACTTGTTGGCCTGCACGCCGACGAAGAAGAAGGTCGCCGGGCAGTTGTAGTACTCAAGGATCGTCAGGATCTGGCCGGTGTACTCCGGATGCGGGCCGTCGTCAAAGGTCAGCGCCACCTGCTTCAGCTTGCTGTTGCCACGGGTGATCTTCGAGATGTCGGAGCGGATCTTGTAGTCGGCAATCCGGCCGGGATTGTCAGGCAGGGCGAGCGGGGCCTGCACGCCGCTTGTACGGGCCAGGCTGCCACTCGCTGGCTTCAGCTGGGCTGGCTTCGGCTCAGCGGTATCCGGGATGAAGCCGCTGTCGATCCTTGCAGCATCCTCTGTGATTGCTTCGGGCTGCTCCGGATCCGGGAACAGCGCCGGGGCATTGTCCGCATCAAGCTGCTTCGCCTCCTCCACCGGGAATTCAAAATCCGATTCGGCATGGCGGCTGCCATCCATGTCGCGGCGGATGCGGAAGGAGGGAGAGTCTTCATTCGGAGCTGGCGCCGCGGGAGTCTCCTCGATTTCTTCCTCGGCCGGCTCAGCAGCGGTCGGTTCATCCAGCAGTTCCGCATCAAGCAGCTCGGTGGACTCCACGATGGCCTGGTTGACCGCGTCGTCGTCATTGGACTTGGTGTCAGTTTCCTCGACGAACTCGGGGAAATCGGCAGCGGCATCAGCATCCCGCTTGAGGCGGAAGGTTGGCGGCTGCGGCTTCGATTCCTTCAGGGGGGTCTGCGGGATGGTCTGGGCCACGATGGTCTGGCGACCGCCTGCTGCAGGCTGGGTGGACTTGTTGAACTGGGCCAGGGCATCCTGGCCATCGGCCGTGATCGAGCGAAATACGCGGCGCACCGCCTGCTCCTGGCGGTAGTTCCATGCGGGGGCTGACTGCGTTTCCTCCTCGTCATGGTCCGGCGTGATCCAGCCACCGCGATGGCTGGCGCCGGCCGCGCGCTGGCGACTGTTGAGGTCCGAGGAATTCCTTTCCACCTGGGCCCAGGCCGGAAGGCTGAGCAGCAGCAGGCCAAGCAGTAGCGGTCCGCATAGTCTCATGGACCCTGATTATAGTCGATCAGCAGCGGCAGCGCGAGAAATGACAGTGTCTGTCAAGGATGGCGCACACCGCTTCATGTAGGGTTCACCTCCATTGTGCCTGCGCTTCACCCACAAGTGTATGGGGATATCTATAATTATCTGTATACCAATAACGGATACTGAGGTGATGGACATGGCAGGCGAGCAGGACATTAACGGACAGGGCGACGACCTGGGCGAGCTGATCGGCTGGTTGGAGGATGAACGCACGAAGGACCTTGTGGACCTGATCAACCGCGCGGCAAAGGGTGAGCCGGTTGATGAGGCGGCTGACCGCTACAAGGCGCGTTACCGCCACAGCGGAAGCGTGGACAAGCTCAGCGACATGTTCGACAGCCTGCAGCAGCAGCATGACAGCAACACCACCATCCGGCTCTGCGCGATCTACCGGCAGCTGGAGCAGTGCCATGGGGAGATCACTAAGTTGCGTGATGAATTCCTGGAGCTGCAGGAGCACAGCGCGGAAAGCTGTGCCGCTGAAACGGACAGCATCAGGCAGCTGGCCGGCATGCTGGGAAAAATCGATGACATTGCGCGCACCTTCAGGGAACGTGTGCTCAGCAGCACAAACCCGGAGCCTGAAGCCTATGAAGGCCGGTTGCGGATCATTGGTCTCTAGGTCGCGTGGAGTGACTCAATGCGGGCGAGGATTCGGTGGGGAAAATTGTGGTATTCCCACTGGTAAAAATGCATCTTCTCGGCTATAATCCCTTTCCCTCGGTACCACCGGGGCTAGGCTGCGGGGGCGTGGTCTAGTGGTCTAGGATGCCTGCCTGTCACGCAGGAGGTCGCGAGTTCGAGTCTCGTCGCCCCCGCCATTTTTCCCTTTTCCGGCGAGGTAGCTCAGTTGGTAGAGCAGGGGACTGAAAATCCCCGTGTCGGCGGTTCGAGTCCGTCCCTCGCCACTTTAGCGCCCTTCCCATTTCCCCTTCGTCATTGCATGAGCGCATGCGCGAACGCCTTGTTTCAACTCCAATGATTGCTTTGCGGTTTACGATAGCCGGTGCGCCGGCTCAGATTTCAAGCCTGCGGACGGCGTCGCTGAACTTCTGTTCGTTGATCGGCTTGACGAGGATCTCGTCAACTCCAGCGCTCTTCAGCAGGCCGATGCGGTCGGCGTCCAGGTATCCGCTGATCACGATGATCTTCACCTGGTTGTCAGCCTCGCGGATCATGCGTGCGACTTCACCGCCATTGGCACCGGGCATGTTGTAGTCCAGCACCACCAGGCGCGGTATATGTGTCAGCACGAGGTCGGCGCCGAAGGTGCCATCCTGGCTCATTGCGACAACCGTGATGCCATTGCCTTCGATGATGGATTTGTAGCGGATATGGATCAACTTGCTGTCATCGATGATCACCGCGATGCGCTTGCGCTCCTCAAACGGTGTGCCCATCACCAGCAGGTCATCGATGGATTCTTCCCGGTCAGGCAGGCCCTGGCATTCCCGTAACTGCCGTTTCAGCTGCTTCACTTCGCGCTGCAGTTCCACCACCTGCTGCTTGCAGTTCATGTCGTCACTCATTTTGTTACCAGCCTCTCCATGCATGAAATTGTAAGGAGAAAGGCAATTCATTGCGACAAGCGGCGGTCTAATCCCGGTAAACAATTCCGGCAAAGAAAAGATTAAAGGGGCGCCCCGCAGGACGCCCCTTTCTCATTTCGGTTTTATACAGATGCCTAGGCCGGGCTGACGTCCTCGCCGTCACTGTTGCCACTGCTGTGCATGCGGTCTGAGATCTGGCTCTTGACCTGGCCGATCTTCTCACCGACACGGGCGCTGTATTCCTTGGCACGCTCCTTGCCGGAGTCGTAGGCAGCCTGGGCACGTTCCTTGCCGCTCTCGTACATGTCGCTGGCCTTGTGCTTGCCGGCCTCGATCGCGTCGCGGGAGTAGTCCTTTGCCTTGTCGTAGTAATCCTTGCTGTACTCCGCGATGTCGCTGCGGAGCTCACGACCCGCCTTGGGGGCCACCAGCAGGCCGATCACGGTGCCCACCAGAGTACCGAGGCCGAAGCCTGCGATCAGCATTGCCATACCCCTGTCGTCATTCTTGCTCATATGATTCCACCTCCAGTTCAAGTCCGAACAGATTATAACTCGCCGCGTACACGGCAGTACCTGCACTATCTGATACCGCGCGTCTTGACGAGTTATTCCCTGCGCCTGTTCTGTTCGGGTAGAATCGTTGGCGAGTTAAAGACCAGGAGGCAGACAGGCAATGGCCGCAGGAATCTTCGGACAGGGCGCAGTGCCCGAGATTGACGCGACCGAGGCGAAGCAGTACATCGCGGAGCACGGTGCTGACAGCGAATTCGTGCTGCTGGACGTGCGAACGGCAGGCGAGATAGAGGAAGCGCATATCGAGGGCTGCCTGAAGCTCGATATAACCGGCGGGGAGTTCCAGCGGCGCATGCTGCACCTTGACCCGCAGAAGGACTACCTGCTCGTCTGCCGCAGTGGCAACCGCAGTGGATATGCCGCTGCCCTGATGCTCAATGCGGGTTTCAGGCGCGCGGTCAACCTGCGCGGCGGGATGCTGGCCTGGGTACGGGCCGGTTACCCGATTGAAACCGGAGGTGTGGATTCAGCATAAGCGGCAGGCAGTGGTGGCAATACTTCTTCACCGGCGCATACCTTGACGTGATGCGCCTGGCACATAGCCTCGAGGATAACCGGCGCGAGGCGGACTTCATCACCCGGGTGACAGGTCTCAGGCGCGGGATGGCAATGCTCGACGTGCCCTGCGGCAACGGCCGGATCACGCTCGAGCTGGCCCTGCGCGGCATCCGCAGCACCGGCGTGGACCTCTGCGCCCCCTTGCTTGAGGAGGCGAAGGCGATGGCGGCGAAGTATGAGGCCAGCGTGGACTATCGCCTGCGGGACATGCGCGAGCTGCCCTGGACCGGGGAGTTTGATGCGGCGATTTGCTGGCAGGGCAGCTTCGGCTACTTTGACGACGAGCAGAACTTGGTGCTGCTGCAGGCGATTGCCGAAACTCTCAAGCCCGGCGGCCGGCTGCTGATCGACACCATGTGCCTCGAGACCCTGTTGCCGCGCTTCCGCGAGAAGAGCTGGGTCACCGTCGGCAACACGCTGGTGCTGGAGCAGCGGCGCTTCAACTTCGAGCTGGGACGGATCGAGGGCAAGGTGACTCTCGTGAACGCCCCGGAGGATGTGGAGCAGCCGCCGGATGAGCTGACGCTTTTGGTGGACGTGGCTGACCTGCTGCATAGCGGCGAGGAGCCGGACATGCGCGAGTTCATCGTCAGCACGCACCACAGTTCACTGCGGATGTACAGCTACCGCGAGCTGAGCCTGCTCTTGGAGCAGGCCGGGTTCAGGGTCGAGGCCAGCTATGGCAGCATCGACGCCGAGCCATTCTCGATGGACAGTAAACGCCTGTACATTGTGGCGGTGAAGCACTAAACAGCATAACTGGTGTTTAGTCTTAAATCGCTATAGACGGAAAACACTTCCGGCGTGGTATACTGCATTGTCCCGATATACAGGCTCCGCACTCCGCGTGAGCAGAACTGATATCACCATTACTGCAGCCGACGCCGGCCTCCTGGCATACCAGTTGAGGCATAAGTGACAGGCGGGCGACAGGGGGACGGTATTTTCAATCATCAAGGGACTGTGATTACCCTATGACATATGTACCGCGCGGGCGCACATCGAGCTCCCGCACAGGCGGCGGACGCAACCGCCGCAATGACACGCAGGGCCAGGGCGGGGACCGCTATGGCAATTCCAGCGGAAACGATTCATCCCGCGAGGGCGGCCGGAGCCGTGGAGGCAATGGCAGCAGCGGGCGCAGTGGACGGGGTGCCGGGCCGCAGCGCGATGGCAACCGCCGACACGGTGGCTACGGCGAGCGCCGCGAGCCGCAACATGATGGCAATCGCCGTGGGGGCGAAGCTCCCGCCTACGAGTCGCAGCCGCGCCCTGAGCATGTCGAATTCGGCAACGGGGCGCGCAAGCCGGGGATGGGCCGCGGACGTGGCCGAGGCCGAGGAGCCCAGCCACACAAACCGGAGCATCTCGGCAACCGCCTGCCCCCCGAGGAACGGATGCTGCCGGATGACTATGGCAACCGGATAGACCAGCCGGAGCGTCCGGCCCGTGGTGGCCAGCGCCGGGATGCCCAGGGCAGCGGCCGCACTGAGCGCCAGCCGCGCCAGGACCGTCCGGCCCGCGAGCAGCGTCCCCCACGCGGGGATCGCGGACCGCGCCAGCGCAATGAGCGCGGCGGTGACTATGTGGACGAGCAGCCCGCGCCGCGTTTCGTGGACCGCGAGCATCAGCCTGCCCCGCGATTCATCAACAGGAACGAACTGGGCCGTGAGGGCCTTGACGATGGCAACCGCCGCCGCCGCAGCCGTGGCCGGCGGGGCCGGGGCCGCTCCAGTGAGGGCGGCACGCGGGGGGAGGACCGCCAGGGACCGGGGCAAGCCGGGCCTGAGCAGGCGGGAGCACCCGCGGCTCAGGCGTCGGAGCGACAGCAGGATGGAAGCAGGGGCCGCCGTCGCAGCGCGGCTGCCGGCAATCCGCCTGAAGTCCGCCGCCCTGCCATGCGCACTCGTCCCGAGCGCAGTGATGACAGCGGCCAGACCCGCGTCGCCAACCGCCGCAGCCGTGCCAAGGAAGAGAAGCTCGAGCTGGACATCATCGCCTTCATCCGTGACAACCCCGTTGTGCATGAGATCGAGGGCATCTTCGAGCCGACCCACATGTTCAGCGATTTCGGCCTGTCAGCCAGGCTGCTGGCCAACGTCGAGAAGCGTGGCTACGAAGCCCCGACACCGATCCAGGATGTTGCCATCCCGCCGGTCAAGGAAGGCCGTGACGTGGTCGGGCTGGCCAATACCGGCACCGGCAAGACGGCAGCCTTCCTGCTGCCGCTGATCGACCGGATGCTGGCTGACAAGTCACAGTACGCGCTTGTGCTGGCACCGACCCGCGAGCTGGCAATCCAGATCGAGGAGGAGCTGCAGAGCTTCACGATCGGGCTCGGCATGCGCTCAACGGTGATCGTCGGCGGTGTGGGCGAGGGTGCGCAGCTCAAGAGCCTGCGTGCTGACAACCGTTTCATCATCGCCACCCCGGGCCGCCTGATCGACTTCATCAAGCGCGGTGAACTGTCACTGGACCGCTTCAACAACGTGGTGCTGGATGAGGCCGACCGCATGCTGGACATGGGCTTCATCCGCGACATGCGCTTCGTGATCGGCAGGCTGCCGCGCCAGCGCCAGACCCTGTTCTTCTCGGCGACGATGTCCGAGGAGATCCGCTCCCTGATCGGCGAGTTCCTGCATGACCCGGTGACGGTCAGCGTGGTGCGCCACAAGACCGCTGCTAACGTGCAGCAGGAAGTGATCAGCATGGCCGGGCGCAAGCGCTTCGAGATGCTCGTGGATCTGCTGGGCCAGCCGGACATGACGCGTGTGCTGGTGTTTGGCCGCACGAAGCACGGCATGAACAAGCTGAGCAACATGCTCAACCGCGAGGGCCTGGAGACGGACGCGATCCATGGCAACAAGAGCCACAATGCCCGCCAGCTGGCGCTCAAGCGCTTCAAGGAAGGCAGTATCCAGGCACTGGTGGCGACGGATGTGGCGGCGCGCGGGCTGGACATTGACGACGTCAGCCACGTGATCAACTTCGAGCTGCCGCAGACATATGACGACTACATCCACCGCATCGGCCGCACGGGACGTGCCGGCCGGACGGGACATGCGATCACGTTCATCGAGTGAGGAGTGCGGAGTTTGGAGTGGGGAGTGACTCTCCACTCCAACCGCCAAACTCCCTACTCAAACCTGTCCAGCGCTGCCGGGATGTCAACGCCCATGTTGTGCAGGGCGAAGCACATCAGGTCGGAGAATTCCGCGATGCTCTTGGCCAGCGGCTTGCCCGCGCCATGCCCGGCCTGGGTCTCCACACGCACCAGCACCGGGTTGTCACAGGCCTGCACATGCTGGATCTGCGCCGTGAACTTGAAGGTGTGGCTCGGCACCACGCGGTCGTCCGTGTCGGCGGTGGTTGCCAGGGTCGGCGGGTAGCAGACTCCCTCGCGCAGGTTATGCAGCGGTGAGTAGGCGTACAGCGCCTTGAATTCCTCGGGGTCCTGCGGGCTGCCGAAGTCGCTTTCCCAGCCGCCGCCGGCGGTGAACTGGTTGAAGCGCAGCATGTCCATCACACCGACCTGCGGCAGGGCCGCCGCGAACAGTTCGGGACGCTGCGTCATCACCGCGCCGACCAGCAGGCCGCCATTGCTGCCACCCATCACCGCCAGTTTCCCGCGTGAGGTATAGCCGCTGTCAATCAGGAACTCGGCAGCCGCAATGAAGTCGTCAAACGCTACTTGCCGGTTTGTCTTGATAGCCGCCTGGTGCCAGGCCTCGCCGTATTCGCCCCCACCACGGATGCAGGCGATCGCCCACACGCCGCCCATGTCCATCCAGACCGTGCGGCTGGTGGAGAAGTACGGGCCCTGGCTGGAATTGAAGCCGCCGTAGCCGTAGAGCACGGTCGGGTTGCTGCCATCCAGCTCTATGTCCTTGTGGTGCGCGAGGAACAGAGGCACGGCAGTGCCGTCCTTGCTGCGGTAGAAGCGGAACTCGCCGACGTAGCTGGACGGGTCGAAGCTCAGCTCGGGCTGGCGGTAGAGTTCGCTTTGCAGCGTTGCCAGGTTGAGGCGGTAGATTGTGCCCGGCGTCGTCATATCCGTGTAGGTGTAGAACACCTCGCTGGCATCCATCCGTCCGCCTAATCCGCCGGCACTGCCAACGCCTGGCAGCTGCAGGTCCTGTACGAAACTGCCATCCATGTCGTAGACCTTCACTGCGCTGCGCGCATCCTGCAGGTATTCGCAAAGCATGCGGCCGCCGGTCAGGCTGACGCCGGACAGCGGAAAGCGGCTTTCCGGGACCAATTCCTGCCAGTTGGCGCGGTCCGGATTGCGGCGGTCGATCTCGACTATGCGCCCGCGCGGCGCATCGAGCGTGGTCTGGAACCACAGGCGGTCACCGTTGTTGCCAAGGAAGCCGAAGTCGGCGTCGTCAATGTCAATCAGCTTCTCGACCGTGCGCTGCGGGTCGGCGGGGTCCATCAGGTAGATCCGGTTTCCGGTGCTGCCGCGCTCGCTTAAGTAGATCACCAGCAGGTCGCGCTGCTCATTGGTGCCGGCGCTGATCCACCAGTCCGGATGCTCGGGCAGTTCGTAAACCAGCTCATCTGCGGACTGCTCAGTGCCGATGGCATGGTACATGGTCTTCCTGTCAACGTTGGCTGCGGTGAACTCCTCACCCTCGGCGGGGACCGGGAATGTCAGGTAGTAGAAGCCGGCATTGCCGGAGCCCCAACTGGCAACACCGAACTTGCCCCACTGTACGAGGTCCGGCAGGTCCTCACCCGTCGCCACGTCACGCACCTGCCACTCGCACCAGTCTGAACCGCTGACGCTCTTGGCATAGAGAAGCAACGTGCCGTCGTCACTGGGTTGCCAGCTGGCAAGCGAGACTGAGCTGTCATCAGAGAAGGCGTTCGGGTCAAGGATCACGCGGGCCTCACCGTCCAGGCCCTCGCTCACATAGAGCACACTCTGGTTCTGCAGGCCGTCATTGCGGGTGAAGAAGTAACGTCCACCGGCCTCGGCTGGTGCGCTGAAGCGCTCATAGTCAACGCGCTGCATCATGCGCTCGTAGACAGCATCCCGTCCGGCGATGCCGTCGAGGTAGCTGAAGGTCAGCTCGTTCTCGGCATCGACCCACTGCTTCAGCTCATCGCTACCGAGCTCCTCCATCCAGCGGTAGGGGTCGGCTACCTGCGTGCCGTGGTAGTCGTCCACCACATCGCCGCGCCGGGCCTCGGGATAGTCGAGTCCCTGGGCAAGGACTGGTGTCAGGGCTGCCAGCGTTGCCAGCAGGGCAAAGGCCAGGATGCGGTACAGGCCGCGAGCGTGCGCGTTATTCATATTGACTCCAGCTATCGAAGTGGGTTCTGAGTATAGAAGAGGGAGCAGGGTGCAGGTTGCTGGTTGCAGTAGGAAGCAGATTGTATCTTGATGGCGATCTTATGCGCTTGGCTTCTCCCTCTGCTGCATCCTACAACCAGCACCCAGTAACCTGGTCACGGCGAAGCCGTGACTCCCATGTTGTGCAGCGCAAAGGCGTACATGTCCGCGAATTCGCGCATCTCCTGGGCGATCGGCTTGCCCTGGCCATGTCCGGCGCGGGTGTCGATGCGGATAAGCGCAGGTCTATCGCAGGACTGCACCGCCTGCAGGCGCGCGGCGAACTTGTAGCTGTGGCTCGGCACCACACGGTCGTCTGTGTCACCAGTAGTGACCAGTGTGGCGGGATAGCATGTGCCCTCACGCAGGTTATGCAGTGGTGAGTAGGCGCGGATCGCGCGGTATTCATCCTCGTTCTGCGGGCTGCCGTAGTCGCTCTCCCAGAAGGGGCCGGCGGTGAACTGGTTGAAGCGCAGCATGTCCATCACGCCGACTTGCGGCAGGGCGACGGCGAACAGATCCGGGCGCTGGCACAGCACGGCACCGACCAGCAGGCCGCCGTTGCTGCGGCCCTGGATGGCGAGGCGTTCGCGCGTGGTCCAGCCTTCCCTGAGCAGGTATTCTGCAGCGGTAATGAAGTCCTCATAGGCCCGCTGGCGGTTCTGCTTGATTGCCGCGTGGTGCCAGGCCTTGCCATACTCACTGCCACCGCGGATGCCGGCGATCGCGAACAGCCCGCCCATTTCGATCCAGGCCGCACGCGCCGGGGTGAACTTCGGGATCTGCGCGATGTTGAAGCCACCGTATCCGTACAGAATGGTCGGCAGGTTGTTTCCCGGCTTCAGTCCCCTTCTGTGGGCGAGGTGCAGCGGAACGCGGGTGCCGTCGGCACTTTCGTAGAACACGGTGCTGGTTTCGTAGAGCGCCTGGTCCCAGCCGTTGTCAGGTGCTGGATCAATAGCCGTGACGCTCGCATTGCCGGACGGCAGCGCGGAAATGTCAACGCGCAGGGTGCAGTCCGGTGTGATCGCATCTGTGTAGTCGAGGAAGAACTCGCTGGAGCCAGCGCTGCCGTGCATGTTTTCAACGTTGCCATTTCCCGGCAGGGATAGCCTGTCCAGCTCAGAACCATCAGTGGCGAACAAACGCATCACACTGGCGGCATGTTCAAGGTACTGGCAGGCGAAGCGACCGCCGTACAGGGCCGCCACTCGCAGGGCCTCCGGCTGCTCTGGCACCAGCTCGCGCCAGTCTGCGGGGCCCGGATTGCCGCGCTCGACCTCCACGATGCAGTAGTTCGGTGCGGAATGGTCAGTGCGGAACCACAGCCTGTTGCCATCGTTGCCCAGGAACTGCATGCCATGCTCATAGCTGTCAACCAGCAGCTCAGGCTGGGCACCATCCAGCAGGTCCAGCAGGATGATGCGGTTGCCGGGCATCCCGCGCCGGCTGTTGTAAATCACCAGCAGGTCACGGGCATGGTTAAGGCCAAAGAAGATTCCCTCGTCCTGCTTGCCAGGCAGGGCGAACAACTGTACGTCTACTGCCTGTTCCTGCCCAAGGATGTGCCGGTGGATGCTGGCGGCGTGGCTGCCGTCCATGTGTTCACGACCCGGGCGTGGTTCGGGGTAACGCTTGTAGATGAAGGAGCTGCCGTCCGCCTCCCATGCGGCGTTCGCATACTTGCCCCAGCGGATGGTGTCCGGCAGGTCTGTGCCCGTCGCCACGTCGCGCACGCGCCAGGTGGTCCAGTCGCTGCCGCTTTCGCTTGTGCCATACAGCAGCTTGGAACCGTCGCGGGACGGTGCCCACATTGCCAGCGAGACACTGCCGTTGTCAGAGAAGCTGTTCGGGTCCAGCAGCAGGCGCGGCTCGCCATCCAGTCCCTCGCTGACGAACAGCTGGTCCTGGTCATGGCTGCCGTCATTGAGCATGCGGAAGTACAGGCCGCCGGCCTCATGCGGCAGGCCGCGGTGGCCGCCGGTCGCCAGCCTCATCAGGCGATCCAGGATGGCGCTGCGCTCATCGATGGCGGAGAGGTAACCCTCTGTCAGCTCGTTCTGGGCATCCACCCAGGCTTCGGTCTCAGCGCTGCGGATCTCCTCCAGCCAGCGGTAGGGATCGGCCACCTGCTCGCCGTGGTAGTCATCAACAGTGTCGTCACAGCGGGTGACAGGGTAGTTCAAAGCGGGGCGTGGAAGAGGGTTGTCATTCATGGGAAGACCAGTTTAACAGTGGTCAGTAGTCAGTGGTCAGTGGTCAGTGGTCAGTGGTCAGTAATGCTATCCGGTTCGATTCATTTTCCTGACCACTGACTACTGATCACTGACTACTGCGATTCCAGTTCCGAATAGCTTTCGATTTCATATTGATTGCCGGCCTCATCCTGCACATACAGATGGCCGCTGGCGAAGTCGACATGTGTGGCTGTCACCGGGATGGTTTTCCCCTCGCGATTCAGCAGCCAGCGCTGGCCAGCGCTGCGGTCCAGTTCCCGCCAGTCCGGCTCCAGTTCG
This sequence comes from bacterium, assembly GCA_020440645.1. GTDB lineage: Bacteria > 4484-113 > 4484-113 > 4484-113 > JAFGCY01 > JAHEFU01. The sequence continues at coordinate 19,384 of JAGRNR010000004.1, forward strand.
CGGATCGCAGAGTCGTCCGCCGCGCTGAAGCCCTGCAAGATACCGTTGAATACCAGCTTGCCGTAGAGCCGCATCACGATCCCGCTGAACAGGGCCTCGCGGTCCAGCTGCATCCCGCAACAGTCCCGCACTGTGGTCAGGCGATCATGCAGCTCCAGCGCGAATGCGCTAGCCGTCGAGTTCACGTTGAGACCGATTCCGATCACAAGCAGGCCCGGCAGGTGCTCTGTCAGGATCCCGCCGCACTTGCGGTACAACAGCTCACCATCGGAATCGCGGCGTGCCATCAGCAGGTCATTGGGCCATTTGATGGCGCAGATGCTGCTGGCCAGGCTGTCGCGGGCCTCATTGATTGCCCGAGTGACACGCTCACCCGTCGTGGCATTCCCATCCCCGCCCGGGTCGTCTTCCTGCTGGTAAATCCGGGCCGCGCGCCACTGTTCACGCACGAGGTTGGAAAGGCTCTGGCCCAGCAGCACGGAAAGGGCCAGCGGCAGGCGGGGACTGGGCTCAAGCCCATTTGTGAGCGGCAGGCCAAGCGAGAACGCGATGTCCTGCCCGGGCTGCATGCTCCAGCTGCGGCCCCGGGTGCCACGGCCCTCTGGCTGGGCGTCAGTGCAGACCAGCAGCGGCTCGGTCAGCCCGCGCACGGCGAACTGCTCCTTAACGAGCTCGCTGGTGGAGGGGCAGCTTTCGACGTACTGCAGCAGCATCCGGCCATCAAGGCGGGCGGCAAGGGAGGCGGTTGCATCGAGAAGCTTATTCACAATTCATCAATAGAACTTTGACCTGATGGGCTCGTCTACTTATAATAGGGTATTCCGCAGAAGGAATGACCTTGCAGGGAGAACCGATGCGCAGTTCACTTATCACTTTGCTGGCTCTGGCGCTGCTGATCGCAGGCCATTCGGCCGCGCGCGCCGCGGAACTGACCGCGACGGATGCCAAGGTCAGCGAGAAGAAGATCACACTGAGCTTCAGCGTCAGTGAGATGCCCGAGATAGACAAGGTATTCGACTACGGCGCGAACATCGTCAAGATCAAGGTGCCCGGCCTCAACTTCGGTTCCGCCCAGCTCAAGGGCGACAAGCTGAAGGTGAGCGACGAACATGGCGAAAGCTTCTACCGCTTCACCCGCTTCTCGAAGATCGAGGGCGGCGGGATGATCTCGATTTACCTCGGCAAGCTCTGCTCACCGGCGGATGCGCTGGTGGTGCCCCGTGACGGCCGCATCGAGGTTGAGATCATCAAGCCGCTGTGGAAGCTGGACAGCAAGCCGGCAGACAACCCCGCAGCTGACAACCCGCCAGCCGACGATCCGCCGGCGAATGACAATCCGCCCGCAGACAACACGACGGAGCCCGTGCAGGCCACCCCGGCGACTGACCAGGGCGGTGACACCCAGGCCCAGCCGGTCAGCAACAACAGCAGCGCTCAGGATCCCCCGGTGCGCCCGGCCTTTGACAACAGTGGAGCCCAGAGCTACCGCAAGTTTGACCTGGACAAGGTGCCGGCCGCCAAGGTGGAGCTCAAGGGCATGCCCTTTGACGAGGCGATCCTGCGCATCGTGGCGGACAGCGGCTTCAACGTGGTTGTCGGCAACGGGATTGACGATACTGAAGTCAACCTCAACTTCACGCAGAAGGGCCTGTCGCTCAAGGCGGCACTGGACATCCTCTGCATGGCCTACGACCTGAAGTACGACGTCACGGATGACGCGATCGTGATCTCTCGCCGCTAGGCAGCGGCAGCCAGGCATCCATGCCGGCCGACGACAGTCCGGCCGGTGCAGCATTCCGGGAGGAAGCACATGTCCCGACTGATCGTCATCCTGATCGCCATCGCCGCCATGTTCATGGCCGGCTCATGCGTGCCTTCGATCCACGGCATTGCCACGGAGAGCAACCTTGAGTTCCGCCCCGAGATGGTCGGGTCCTGGGTCAGCGATGACGGTGAGGCAGGCTGGGTATTCGACAGCTACGACGAGCAGCAGTACATCCTGTCGCTTTACACGCCGGACGGGCTGGATGGCAGCTTCCGTGCTGCCCTGGTGGACCTGGACGGCGAGCTGTTCCTCGACCTGTTCCCGGATGACACCGATGAGAAATGGCCGATCAACAGCTTCTATGGCCTGCACTTCATTCCGGTGCATACCTTCCTGCATGTCGAACTGGGCGAGGGTACGCTTTCACTGCGGATGATGGACCCGTCCTGGCTGGATGCCAAGCTGCAGCAGGATCCGGAATTCGTCAGTGCCGTGAGTGAGAACATGACGGTGCTGACGGCATCAACCGGCGAGCTGCAGGCCCTGCTGCCGCAGTGGCTCAATGAAGCTCCAATCGTCGGTGGCGGCTTCATGGGCGGCGACGCCTCGCCTTTCACTGAAGCTGTGGTGCTGACACCCGGCGAGGTGATGGAACGCGAGGATATGGAGCCGGCGGAATTCATGGACATGGAAGGGCTTGATGAAATGGATGAGGTGGTGGACACGACGGAGGAGGCTCCGGTCACGGCACCCTGAACTTCAGCTGGCTTCAACAGCGGCCGATTGGCAGTCACGGTGATTTCCCGGCGCTAGAATAGGGCCGACAACACCCACGACTGAGGTATCAAATGTCCGCCAAGTTCCGTACCGAAAAGGATTCCCTCGGCACCCTGCAGGTGCCGGCTGATGCATACTACGGCGTGCAGGCCGCACGCGCCGTTGCCAATTTCCCGATCAGCGGGATGCGGGCTCACCCGGCACTGATCCTGGCCTACGTGCAGATCAAGCGCGCCGCAGCGGTCACGAACCTCAAGCTCGGGATGCTGGACAAGCCACGCGCGGACGCGATCATCAAGGCCGCCGACCTGGTGCTGGCGGATGCGGCGAAACTCCTGAAGAGAGACCCGCAGGCGGTGGACCGCTCCGGCAACCTGCTGGACCAGTGGGTGATCGACGTCTACCAGGCTGGCGCCGGCACCAGCTTCAACATGAACACGAATGAGGTGCTTGCCAACCTCGCCAATGAGAAGTACGCCCGCAAGGCAGCTGACAAGGCCCGCGGCAGCTACAGCTTCGTGCATCCGAACGACCACGTGAACATGGCGCAGAGCACGAATGACACGATGCCGACCGGCATCCGCATCTCGAACCTGATGATCCTGCCCGACACGCTGGCAGCACTTGACCTGCTGGAAGGCGAGCTGAGGAAGAAGGGCAAGCAGTTCGAGCATGTGATCACCACCGGGCGCACGCACCTGCAGGACGCGACGCCGATCACACTCGGCCAGGTTTTCACCGGCTTCGCGGACTGCCTGAAGAAGGCGCGCGTGCGTGTGCTTGAGGCGGGCAAGAAGCTCAGCGTGATCGGGCTCGGCGGCACGGCAGTCGGCACCGGGATGAACAGCCACCCGGACTACGCGAAGGAAGTTGCCAACCAGATCGGCCTGCAGCTCAGCCAGCGCATCGGGCTGCGCATCACCACCGCGCCGAACAAGGTGGAGATGCACAACTCGCTGGCCGACCAGCTGGAGTTCAGCGCAGCGCTGCGTGCGCTGGCGGTGGACCTCGGGCGGATTGCCAACGACCTGCGCCTGCTGTCCAGCGGGCCGACGAGTGGCATCGGCGAGATCAACCTGCCGCCGGTGCAGCCCGGCAGCTCGATCATGCCCGGCAAGGTCAATCCGGTGATGCTCGAGATGTTCAACATGGTCTGCTACAACGTGATCGGGCTCGATGCCGCGGTCTGCGGCTGCGCCCAGGCCGGGCAGTACCAGCTAAACGTGATGATGCCGATCGTGGCCTGGGACCTGCTGCACATGCAGACGATCCTGACAACGAGCATGACGGTGGTGGCCGAGCGCTGCATCCGCGGCATCATCGCCAACGAGGAAGTCTGCCGGAAATACTTCGAGGCCTCGATGGGCCTGGCAACGGTGCTCAACCCGCTGATCGGCTACAGCGCCGCCGCCGAGATCGTGAAGCATGCAGTGAAGAGCGGCACGCCGATCATGGACGAGGTGCGCGCCGCGAAGAAGGCCGATGGCAGCCCGCTGCTGACGGAGGCGCAGATCCAGAAGGCCTTCGAACCGGGCAAGCTGACCCAGCCGGGCTTCCTGAAGCTGGATGGCGATAAGCAGAAGGCGGCGCGGAAGCCGGCGGCAAAGAAGCCGGCGGCGAAGGCAAGTGCGGCCAGGTCAGGATCAGCGAAAAAGAAATAACCAGCGTAGCCAGGCTTATTCTTCGACCGGTGGAATATGGATCAGCCTGCCACTGGCCTGGCAGCGATCACACTGCACGCCGTCGCTCGTGATCATGCCGGCGCCGTCACACACGGGGCAGCGGTATGACAGTCCAGGAGTGAATTGCAGGTGCATCAGGATGTACTGAATTTACTGCGATATATCTTCTGCCAGCACATTCAGCTTATGGGGCTCCGCCCATACTTCACGTCCGGAGACTCGGTATAGCTCCCTGCGCAGGCAGTCCCGGCAGTTGAGGGAGATCTGCTCGATGTCCGTTGCATTCAGGCGGGTGCCATTGCCCCGACCTGGCCCGTTTGATTTGCCATCCATGGTCCGTAATCCCAATATTCCTTCTGGTCAATTCAGACAAATATGAGACGGCTTATCAATGAGGGCGTTACATTGAGAATGAGAAATTACTGAGATCAAGCTGATTTCTAAGAGAGTTCAAGAAGTGTATGGAGAGCTATGCATACAGTCGCGATCCGTACTGCTTCCCGGTCGCCCTCGAAGTGACATAGCTTAGTGGAAACACCATCCGGGCCCAGCCAGGCGATCCAGACCGTGCCGACCGGTTTGTCTGCCGTGCCACCGCCCGGCCCGGCGATGCCGCTGACAGCCACGACGTAGTCGGAATGGAAGCGCTCGCGCGCGCCTGTTGCCATTTCGATCACGGTCCGTTCGCTGACCGCGCCATGCTCGTCCAGCGTAGCCTGGCTGACTCCCAGCAGATCCACCTTTGCGCGGTTGGCATAGCTGACGATCCCGCCGGGGAACACTTCGCTGCTGCCGGACACGCTGGTGATCGCCTGCGCGATCCAGCCTCCGGTGCAGCTTTCCGCTGTTGCCAAAGTCTGGCCTCTGGCTGCGAGTTGAGCCACCAGCCGGGAGGCGAGCTCATCGGCAAGTGACTGGCTGGCGGGGATGCCGCTCATGCGGTCTGTCCTTCGGTGCTGCCGGCGAGGAAACGCACACTGCCCCAGGCGATGGCGGTGGCGTTGTCAGCCGGGAAGATGATTTCCGGAACTTCCGTGGTCTTCAGGCAGTGGCGGCGCAGGCGCTGGTAGGCAGCCGGCATGAAGTGCTCGCGTGCCCCGGCCAGCCCGCCGCCGATGTACATCCGCTGCGGGTAGAACACGTTGGCAAAGCTGCCCAGCCCGGCCCCGAGGCATTCGCCGTAGTGGAACCAGGCATCGCGTGCAGCCTGTTCGCCGTTGCTGGCTGCCGTGGCAATCATCTCCGGGCTGATGTTGCTGCCTCCGGCCTCGAGGTAGTAGCGCTGGATCGCGCTGATGCAGCACAGGCTTTCAAAGCTGCCGGGAATGCCTGTGTTGGCAGGTTCGCCGTGCATGTCGAGCGAGATGTGGCCGCCCTCCGGGCTGGTGCCGCTCATCGTGCCAAGCAGGCGGTCGCCGAGCCAGATCGCTGTCCCGAGCCCGGTGCCGAGTGTGAAGCCGCAGGCGATGTTCTGTGTTTCAGCTTCATCCTGCATCACTCCGAGCAGGTAGGCATCGGCATCGTTAAGCACCTGCACCGGGCAGCCGAACTGCCCACGCAGGTAGTCGGTGAGCGGGACCTCGTCCCATGGCGTGTTTGGCGACATCAGGATCCGCCCCCGGTGCACCATCCCACAGGTGCCGACACCGATGCAGGCCGGCCGCGCATCAGGGGAAGGCAGGCATTCACGGATCAGTGCCGCGATGGCAGCGGCCACGGCAGTGCCGTCCGTATTCTGCGGGACCGGCAGGCCATTGCGCCAGATCAGCGGGTCACCATGCTCCCAGCAACCGATCTTCACCGAGGTCCCGCCGATGTCAACTCCGACTGCGAAGCTCATCGGGCTGAGTATAGCCGAAAGAGACTAGCTGACATTTATGACCAGCCAGGCCGAACCCTCGCCACCTTCGTCACCGCTGATGAGCACCCGCACTCGATAGGTTCCGGGCTCATTGAAGGTATGTACATAGGTCGGGGAAGGACCACTGCTCCCCGGAATGGAGGCACCGCTCTCGCCGATGAATACCTCAAAGGCGTACGAGACGATGCTGCCTTCCTCGATCGTGCTGCCTGATGCATCGAAGCTGACTGTGAGCGGAGCCGGGCCGGATGTCGCACTCGCTTCCAGCATCGCATCAGGCTGGTGCACAAGGTAGCTCCATTCCACCTGCCCGATGTACAGGCGCTGGTTGTTTGCATATTCCAGCAGGCTGCCGGAAGCGAGGTTTGGCATGGTGGAGGGCCCCATTGCTAGTGAGCTGGAGCCGCAGTTTTCCGCTTCCCAGGCCGTGACAGCCTGCAGCTGGCCCGACGGGTAATAGACTGCGCTGCCATAGGGCAGGACCTCAACCTCAGACTCAGGGGCATCCTGCAGGATGCCTGCTACCCAGACCGTTTCAGAAGCTGTAGCGGCAACCGTACTGAGCTGGGCATCCTGGTACTTTGCGGAGTATTCCACCAGCAGGATGTCCTCCACGGGGTAATGGCCCCTGTAGTAGAGCAGCAAGGGATTGCTGACATGGTGCTCCGACCAGTCCGGGTCGAGCGGTACGGGCCAGCTGGCCGCGGCACCGCTGATCAGGAAATCCTGGCCAGCTGCACTGACATCCCAGGCGGTCAGGAAACTGCCGCCACCGCCGCTTACACCGGTGCCCAGCAGATAGGCGCCGGGGCCGTTGAACCACAGCAGCACGATGTCCCGCTGCTGTTCGCTGCCTCCGGAATATTCGGGCATGTCACAGGCTGCACACAGCAGGCCGCTGTCATCGAAGTCCAGGGACCGTGGGTACACGTCCCGGCCCGGCACGTTCCAGATACGGCTGTCCTGCAGGCTGCCGTCGGATGTGGAATACCACAGCAGCAGCGGAGCGAAATAGTTTCCACTGAGCGGCCCGCCGTACTGAGCGAGCACTGCCAGCCTGCCGCCGTGGGTGGCAATGGACAGGCCGCTGTCAAAGTCGTAGGGATCTGCGCTCCAGCGCCTTGCCCACAGCATCTCGCCGCTGCCACTGAGCTTGAAGGTGAACACGAATCCACGCACCGCATGCCAGCCGCCGGGCTGCACGGCGTCGTCATACTTCCATGCCTGGCCCGTCGCATAGATGTTGCCGGCAGAGTCGGCGGTCACGGCTTCGAGGTGGATGGAGTGGTCGGACCAGGTGACCTCGCGTTCCCAGGCCACATTGCCGGATGGGCTGATCCTGACAACCAATCCGGGCATGGCAACGAATTCCTCGTAGCTGCGTGAGCCATAGTCGCCAACGAAGACAGCATCACTGGAAATGGCAACGATGTCCTTGGGATAGACATCCACCACGCCGCCCCAGATGCGGCCCCAGTGGCCCTGCGGGCCGGCATGCACCAGCAGTGCATGCCTGATGCCTCCGGACTCGTAGTCATGCAGCATCCAGACAGTGGTCCCGTCAACGGAATCGAGCTGCGGCAGGGCAGCCTGGGTGGGGACAGACAGGGCCAGCAGCAGTAACAGAGTGGTAATGCACAGTCTCATATCATTCTCCCAGGACGGAGCGAATGCCCCTGATGCTCCTGCCAGGCGCTGTACCTTGGGCGGCAGGGTTGGACCAGCCTCCCTCGTCATCGCTGTTGTCATATGGCCAGAGTGCGTAACTGTTGAACTCCAGGCTGTCCAGCCTGATTACGAAGCGCAACCTGTCGCTGTTCTTGTGCAGGTTCGTCGCCACGGTGGCGTTGCCCAGGTGTGTCCACTCGCCAGACATGTCGTTCGTGCCGTAAACCGCATAGCCTGTGATGCTGCCGCCGAAGTTCTGGCCGATCACGGTCACGTCGGAGATGTTGACCTCGCCATTGCCGTCGCCGTCAGCATGCATCGCCGCGAACCACAGCGGGTCGGACTGCCGCCTGCCGAAGTGCTTGCCAACCGGGGTCAGGTCGCTGATGGTGACGGAGCCATTCAGGTCGTAGTCGCCGCTGTTGCGGTAGGTCCAGCTCAGCCGCCAGGGGCCGCTGCCACTCAGTCGCAGGTCGCGCACCATGTTCTGCGTTCCGTAGGGTGTGAATGATGCGCTGCGGCTATCAAGAGCAAACAGGGCCGGCCCGGGGCTTGCCGGCGGAGCAGGCCTGTCGGCCACGGCATCCTGCAGGGCAGCGCAGAGCTGTTGCCAGAGTTCGTCGTCAATACCGTCGGGTACGGCGGTCGTCGCGATCTGCGTTGACAGTTCCTCCGCAATGGGACCTGTTTCCGGGAATGCGGGAACTTCGCGGCTGAGCTGATGAGAGGATGATGGAATGGCACGTTCCCGGTCGGGTGTGCGGGAGTTTCCTGCACATGCGCACAGGAGCATGAGAGGGACAAGGATTGCCAGACGTGACAGCATGGCCTTCTCCTGCAAGGGGTTACACCATTTAGTACCACCTGTGGGAGGCCGGAATTGCTGCCTGTTTGTTAAATATGGATAAAACAGACCATTATTGTCTGTAATACTGAATAACAGCCCTGTACGGTTCAGTAGCCGGTGGTGTAGCTCAGCAGGGTATGGCTGCGCTGCTGGCCGTCGGTCCACTTGATGATGCGGTGCGGCTCAAGGCGCTCGACCCACCACTGCCAGTTCTCGTTGCCGACATGCATCACCATTTCCCAGCAGCCGTAATCGCTCAGCTCCGCGCTCTTGATGCTCGTGCGCCGGGGCTGCTCGATGGAGATCGGGATGTTCTCGCGGCTGTCCGGGTCGAACACGACTGCCACCAGTGGCCAGTCAGCGTTGTCATAATCAAGGCTGCGCACAAGGCTGTCCAGCTGGTTGATGTCGAAGGAGAAGGGCAGCATGCGCTTGCGCTCCACGCCGGTGATGCCGCCGACATTCTGGCGGATCGTGACCCGGTCGAACAGGTACTCCGCGCGCAGCGCTTCCTCCAGTCCGAGGTCCATCGCCTGCTGGCTGCGCCGCTCACCGAGAGGGATCAGCTGGGTGAGGATCGGGCGCATGGTGCTGAGCTGCACCTGCAGCTCGATGCGCTGCTGCGGCTCGAACTCATACAGCCTGACGACGTTCAGCACCTGGCCGGCCAGCGGCTGGTCCTCCACTGAGCAGTGGATCGAGAGGAAGCCGAGCACACCGCCGGCCGGTTCCTGCACGATGAAGCGCGAGAGGTCCTGGAAGCCCTGCGGCAGCACGCTGTCACGCGGGTTGTAGCCGCTGTTGTCAATCCGCTCGTACTCGAGTGGCAGCAGCGGGTTGAGGAATGGGTCGTTACGGGTTGCCTGGCGCTTGAAGGCGCGCTCCTCCTCGTCAGTCGAGGGACGAAGGCGCGGCTTGATCTTGCGGTCCTCCTCCGTCTCCGGAGGCTCTTCCTCCAGCTGGCCGATGCCGCTGTCATCCAGCTGCGGATCCTCGTCCTGCTGCGGATCCTCGTCCTGCTTCGGCGGATCGTCCTGCTGCTGGGGTGGCGGGTCATCCTGGTTCTGCGCACGCACCGGCAGAGCCGTGCTGCCAAGCAGCATCAGCATGATCGCCAACGCGAGGATTGCCAGTCTGTACCTGTCCATATCTGTTATGCGCCGCCGTACACTGCCAGGCGCAGGATCAGCATCACCAGTGCGGCCACGAACACCGCACCGCCGAAGCCACATACCAGCCGGGCCCGGTGCTCGCCCTCCAGCAGTTTAAGCGAACCTTCGTGCGCACTGCAGAAATCGAACAGCACATGCCCGGTCACGCCCTCGGCCTGCAGGCCGGTGCTGCCCATCAGTGCCGCACTGAGGAACTGACTGCGCCCGGGCCACCATTGTTCGGCCTGCTTCACCCGCTGGCGGAACTGGCGGCCCTCCACGCTCAACCTGTCGCCATGTGGTGAAGGCACGCTTTCGCCCCGAGCCACGGCGCTCTTGTATTCAGAGATGCGGTGCTCGTCCACCTTGCGCCTCAGCCAGCTCATCTCGCGCGGCTTCAGTGCAGCCACCGGGTCGCGGTGGATGTCGAGCTTGCTCACACGCTTCTCGTCGGTGAATTCGGAAGCGTCGGGGATGTACATCATATAAGGGTTGGCACGCGCCATGCGCTCCAGCTCCGCACCACCCATGTGCAGGGCTTCGGTCAACCAGCGCTCCTCGCGCTGCTGCTGGCTGCGGGCCACGGCGGGGGGCATCACATCCGCCGGCACCTCGCTGGAGACGGCCAGCGCCTCGAAAGGCATTTCACAGCGGTCATACAGCTCGGCCAGCAGCAGCTTGCAGCGGGCCTGCAGGTGCGGATTGACATTGCGGATGCTGCGCACGGCCTTGGTCAGCAGCATGGCGGCCTCGCGGTACTGCTCCTGCAGGCTGAGCGCATAGGCCAGGATCAGCGCGTGGTCCAGCGCTACGGCGTCCTCTTCCTCTGGATGCGCGCCACGCATGGCCTTGATCGCGCGGTCCACCTCGCCGCGCTGCACCAGCAGGTAGCCGCCCATCAGGCGCAGCTCGTCACGCATGCCGTGGCGGCTGATCAGGTCGCGCACTTCTTCCAGTGCTGCACCTGGCTGGCCGGATGCCCAGTGGGCAACGGCGAGCATCAGGCCCGCGCCGTATTCATTGGGATGCACCGGAATCAGCACAGTCGGGGTGATGCGCACGAGGATGCGCAGGCCGGGGTAGATCCGGCGGATCGCCTCGCCACAGTCCGGGCTTTCGCGGCCGCACTGCTCAAGCGCTCCGAGGGCATCGTCGAGCCTGCCCTGGGCCAGCGCGAAGGCCCCGGCCAGCAGGTGGGTGTCAGGCAGCAGGGAGCCGGCGCGGCTGGCATTGCTGATCACCCCGGCGGCCCCGCGGGAATCACCGCCGGCCAGGCGCTCGAGGCAGTACAGGAGCTGCTTCTCGTCATAGGGCATCAGGATTTCAACCAGTTTGGTGACGTGGTAGCTCGAGCGGTTCTCGCCCAGTCCCCGTCCCACATCCAGAGTGACAAGCGAAAGCTCCGGATGGCTGAAAAGCCAGTTATCCCACATCCCTGAATTTTAACACCGCCGCTCCAGATCAGGGCTACCGCAGTGTTAAGCTTGCGTCGATGGATTCAGCCGCTGAATCGTGCCGCAGGTATCCAATGCTGTTGCCGTTCCTTGTGTGCGTTGCATTGATGCTTGCGGGATGCCAGGATGCTGCGCAGAAAAACTGGAATGGCAGCGGATTGTCACCTGACCAGCTGAAGACCATCAAGCGTCATGCGGATGACAGCGGCCTGCAGAACCTGGCGCCATTTGACGGAACTTATCCCGACTCATGGCCTGCATTGATCAGTATCAAACAGGGCAGTTACATTGATTACTCGGGTTCGATCGTTGTAGATGAACAGGACAACCTGCCTGTAATTGTTGTGCAGGGAATGATGCCAGGCAGCTACAAGGACTGCTGTGATTTCTTCGAGAAGCAGTTTCAGAAGCAGGTACATCAAAGCAACGAGGACAAGGGAAAGTTCACGATTGCCACAAAGATCAATCCAGATCCGCAGGGCAAGCTGCAATTCACTGTCGACCCGGGAAACATGCTTGTATCGCCGGACAGTAGCAGCTACCTGTTTGAAGTATATGTCTTGCAGGAAGGCGAAGGTATCAGCTTTGGCAAGCTGAGGAAAGACTTTCCTGGATGGTGCCGCTTCAGGGTATTCCTGAATTCTCCGCACTACATCAGGGATTGATTCCTTCGTAATTGGCTGTCCGGCCGGAACAGCGATGTTAAGCTTGCCTTAATGGACAAGACGGGCGAATCTGTGGCACAGGGAACAGCGGGACCTGTCCGCAAGTGGATAACCGCATTTCGCCAGGGACAGGCCACCCAGGTTGATGCCATGCTGATTGCTTCACTGCTGGCTTTCATGTTCCTCGGTCTCTCAATGATGCTGGCCTGGGTCTACCTGGTCGGGCCCGACTGGTATGACATTGTCAAGCCCGAGGAATTCTTCACCCTGTACATCGGCGCGCCAATAGTGTGGTACGCGGGGACGCTGGCCATGCGCAGGCTGGCGCTAAGTACATTGCGCCCCTGGCTGGCGGAAGGACTGCTCGAGCAGAACCTGCTGGGCAGCGAGCTGGGCCGGGAACTGATGGAAGGCGGGGATGGCGGCAGCTTCAAGCGCAGCCTGCAGCGGCTCAGCCGCAGGCTGCCCGGCTTCATCAGGCGCAGCGGGCTCGGTAGCTCAGGGCCCTGGAATGCGCTCGGCCTGGCCACGATCCTCAGTTGCGCGGCACTGGCCGGACTGATGCTCGTGCTGCATGCGCAGTTCGGCCGCTGGCTGGAGTACCCGATACTGTTCCTCGTGCTGGGCAGCATGCTGCTGCACTACCGATTGAGGCTTGATGCCTGCATCCGGCAGCTTGCACTGGCAGACTACCTGCTAGGCAGCTTCGGGCTGGATTCCAGTCCGTCCCAAACAGGGATTCCACAACCTCCACCCAAGGCTCCGCCACCTCCGAAAGTACCTGAGTAACGCTTCATGCATACTGGCCGGAGATACCGCCTGGATCGATTCCGCTGCATATCCGTCTGGGATACTGCCCCGCTGCAATGGGTAGAATGATGTGCCCGCGGGAGGGATTGATGAGACTTAGAAATACACTGACCAGCCTGCTTCTGCTTGTGTGCCTGTGCACGGCCGCCAGCGCGCACCCGAACCACGAGACTGCACCGGACTTTGACTACCCGGGCGCGGTGAAGCGCATGCTGGCCGTTGACCTGTCGAAGGCGCTGGACCTCGTGACCTACGTCGGTCCCGGCGACAAGGGCAGCACGGACTACGAGAAGGAATACATCAAGGAGCTGGCCGCCAAGGGTGGCCCGCTCAAGGCGGACTGGAAACTGAGCGAGGGCGAACGCCGGCGCGTCTCGCTGTGGAAGCTGCCCGGCGGGCATGGTGTTGTCAGCCTGACGCAGCTGGTGCGCGAGGTGGAGAACTACTGGGACAAGTGGGGCCAGCTGCCGCACAGCGGGCCGGAGCTGTATTACGGCCTGATCAGCTGGGGCGGGCAGAAGAGCTGGCCGGAGCTGTCGCCGGAGGATGTGATCCTGCGCTACTACCACGCGATCAACCCGGTGACCGGGAAGTTCTACACGGACTTCAACTCGGAGAAGTGGAGCCCGGGCGGGATCAGCATCAAGATCGTGGATGACGATGAGGAAGTCGGCAAGCACTTCGCGGGCCAGAAGATCAAGGGCAAGCCTGTGACGCGCTACATCCACGTGAGGATCTGGGGCGAGAAGCAGGGCACGCTGCTGTATGAGGAGCGGGTGCCGAGGAGTTAGGAGGCGCGCAACTCGCTTGCGCGCAATGAGGAAGAAGAGCCCGCAGAGGGTCTAACCACAGAGAACACAGAGATCACTGAGAACAAGAAAAACCAGGGGAAACGGATGAGACTAAGTCTACTCAAGATGTCGCCCTTATCATTCTTATTGCTGTTTGCCGCAATTGCAGAGTGCAATGCAGGTGATGTTACTGCAGCCGCTGTGACCGGAAAGGAAGCGGGAATTGTTGCACAATTCGTGAATGCAGATCCAAACAGCAGGACGCCTGCGGATCTGGAGACACGCTACTATCGCTATCTTACATATCCATACTTTGCATATGTGCACAATGACAACCTGTATATACTTTTCGATCCAGGTGGGGCATCGGCAAGTCCTCAACGAGTTTCATTCAGTGATCTGGCAACAGGAGAATTGATCGGCGAGGTGTCCGTCACTCAGGATCCGGAGGGATACGAAGGTGAGCTGGAATGCGCAAGGGATCTGATCATCATGCCCGTATCCAAGATCAGTGACTGGATTGACGGTGAGATCCCTTGGGATGCAATCAGTATGACTGTTGATTGTGTGCTGGGCAAACCTCAGATGCTTGTGCCCTTAATAGACTGACAACGGTATTTGTTGTATTGACATAACGTTGCGGTTTCCAGAATTCTCCGTGCTCACTGTGCTCTCTGTGGTTTATCTCTCCGCGTGCTCCTCTCCCTCCGTAGCCAGAATGAATTCTGACCTCCCTACTCAACCAGCACCGCATAGTGTGCCATCGCCGTCACGTCGTCAACATAGGCCACCGCCGGGAATCCGCCCACGTCCGCCAGTGAGACCCAGCCGTCTTCCGCCGTCAGGTCCGTGATCTCCTGCACGGGGAACCAGCTTACGCCAGTGCCGTCCGTGCTGCGGCGGAACTTCAGCTTGCCTCCGTCAACGAACACGTAGCAGACCCGGTCACCGACCACCTTCGCGGAATACTCGCTGTGGCTGTCACCCGCCGTCGCCGAGAGCTGCTCCTGGGTGACGAAACCGTTGCCACGCAGGTTGACAAGCCCGTTGCCGGCGTAATCATGCAGCAGCAGCCACTGCCCGCCGGCCGGCAGGTCGAGCACTGCATCGCCGATCTCAATCTGCGTCGGGTTGTAGACCGGGAAGGCCACATGCCAGACCACGTTGCCACTGTCGATATGCGAATCCTTGTAGATCACCTGCTTGTTCTGGGCATCCCAGTAGACCAGTGCAGGTGAACCGCTGACCACGCCGGCGCTGACATTCCAGCCAAGGTTCAGGCCGGAGTCGATCATCCCGGCCGTGTCCCAGTGGGAGCCGATGGCGTCGTCGCTGAGCGCGTACAGCACCTCGCTGGCATCCCGGTCGAAGATCGCCACGGAGGGCCGTCCATCCGCCATCACCGCCGAGATGTCACGCAGGTTATTGGCTGACAGCGCGATGTTGTAGGGCGTGGTGAACTGCTGGTCCTCCACATAGTTGTATTCCACCCGGTAACTGCCACCGCCACTCTGCAGCGAGACCACGCCCGGCACACCACCCACGTCGAGGATGTCCACCTGGCCCTGGGTACCGCCCATCAGTTCGTTGATGCGGCGTGTTGCCAGCGGCTGGTTCCACATGGCATCGTTGCCGTAGTTGAGTGTGACCACCGTCCTGTCCGTGCTCTCATAGACCGTTGAAATGTAAGGCCGGTTGTCAATGCCCAGCAATGAGATGTCCTCAATCTCCACCACTGGATTGCCTGATGCGACGATGTCCAGGTCCGTGACCTGCCAGCCCGCATTGGCGGCCACGCTGAACTGCTTCGAGGCGAAACCAGTTGCGCCATCCTGGTCGCGCACGTACAGGGCGACAGACCAGTTGCCGGGGCCGACATGTTGAGTAAGCGTGACCTTGCCGGGATCAGTGAATTCAGCCTGGAAGATGCCGTCCACGATGAACCAGAAGTATTCCAGTGCTCCGCCCTCCGGGTCAGTGCTGGCTGAGGCGTCGGCCTTGAGCTGGAATGGATCCACCCCGGCGTTCTTCTCGATAGTGAAGCTGGCTGACGGGGCCTGGTTGCCAAGCCCGGCGATCTCTGAGGGGATGCCTTCCGTGCCACTGTCAACCGGGCGCAGCCAGTAGGCGAAGGTGTTGTCACTGGCGGCATCGCTGTGCACTTCGTAGTACAGGCGGCCCTGCGCCGGTGTGTTGAGTGCGTCTGCGAGTGCTGCGGACTGCAGCTCGGGGATGCTTGATGCCGCTGTGGACGAGGCGGGGTAATCGCCCTGTGTGCCCTGGTAGATGTTGAAGGAGGCCACCCGGCTGCCGAAGCCGACCCCAATCGGAGAGATGTCGGCGATGTTGATTTCTCCGTTACCATCCCCGTCCACCACTGACTCAACGCTGGCAACGGGGAAGCCGCCTGTGGATGTCTTGCCGAAGTGCACGGCGATCGGGGTCAGGTCGGAGACATTGACCTCTCCGTTCTGGTCGTAGTCGCCCTGGTTGCGGTAGTACCAGTAGAAGAAGTTGCGGTTGGGGTCGTAGTCAAGGTCAATGCGTGAACCTGCACTGACCGGCGGCGCACTGGCAGTGCGGGTGCTGGCGACCTCGGCTTCGCCATTGAAGCTGATCGTGGCCAGCGTAGTGCTGCCGCTGAAACCGGCTGTGATATCCGGATGCAGCATGCAGACACCGATGTCGACTGTGTTGTCAGCAGAGGGGACAGCGATGCTCAGTGCATCCTCGCCTGCCCATGGGCCGGGGCTGACACTCGCGCTGCCAGTGGCAGTGCCGGGGATGGCAATGCGCAGGTAGGCTGCGCGCAGGTTCATTGCCTCAGTTGTGCTGATCGTGGCAAGCGGCTGGCCATCCTGCTCAGTCCAGTCGATGCTCAGGGAACCGGGATCGAGAGATTCGAATATGCCGCCGGGGAGGATCTCAATTGCACCAGTCTGCTTCTGGTCAGCTGTACTGAGCGCTGCCGGTCCGTCAAGCGTGGGACTGGCATTGCCTTGGTCCCTGCCGGAGCTGCACGAACAGCATGCAGTGGTCATCAGCACGAATATCAGTTGTTGCCAGTGAATGCGCATTGCGAATGGCCTCCCGGACCGTATCCGCGCATTATACCCGGATTTAACTTTTTGGGCTGATCCCTATCTTGCAGGCTGTACTACGGGCAAAGCAGTCCAGTCCCAGGCGTCAATGGCATCAACAACGTCCAAATCGTAAGAAGCCAGTTCCTTGCCAGTGTAGAGTTGTCTTTGCTGTTGCCAGATTTCCTCGAAAACCCTGAACCCCATGCCACCGGATATCCACAGGTCCAGTGTCTCGCGAGCGCCTGGCTGGTTCTCTGCCATCCGGATTGCGGCAGGGAGCAGTTTTTTCTGCGCTACGTACTCCTCATATCGCTGTGGATTGTTCAATGCCGTGAATATCTCCTCCCTTTCCATCTGCAGCACTCTCAATTCATCAATCAGGAAGGGCAGGTCCTTGCGTTGTTGTACGTCAAGGTAATCCGGGTAATCTCTGGTGCAGGCCTTCAAGGTGCCTATGATAACCTGCAGCAGGAATGTGTCACCAGAATCCCTCATCCGATAGTAGGCACGGTTATGCAGCATTGCTCTGTGCAGTGTCTGCAATTCGTTGAATCGCCCCTCCTCCAGCAGCTTCAGCGAAACCCAGTAGGCAAGCTGGAGGCTGGCAGAGGCGGATATCCAGTTGCGAGAGTTGTAATCGGTAAGGTTTGGTCCGATCAGCATGCCTGCCAGGATCTCATTCCCGGGAACCTGTCCATCCTTGAAACTGTCAATCACGGAACTAACCGGGAATTCCGGAATCGGGCCATTGAATGGCGCAGCCAGCGACTGGTCCAGGTCTTCCAGCGCCTCAGCTTCGTTGCCATTGCTGAACTGCAGGAGCGCACGCTCCAGGTACGCCCAGGCGTGTTCAGGATACAGTGAAGTGTATACGTCGAGGAGTAGCAGCAGCTCCGCGCTGGATTCCCCTTCCCACATGAACTGCGGCAAGCCGCTGTCCCGCGGAGTTCTAATGCGATTCTTGAGTTGCTTTTCCGAAATCAAGCGCATCATAAGCGCAGGGCTGCGGATGCCACGCTCATAAGCTTCCTCAAGAATTGCCATCCCGTCCACGATGTCCATGAATACTCCACTGCTGCCAGCCTGCCTGCAGTAGATACGCAGCTCCCACCAGCGCGGGTCATCCCCGAACTCATCCTCCCA
The DNA here is from genome assembly GCA_020440645.1 of bacterium. GTDB lineage: Bacteria > 4484-113 > 4484-113 > 4484-113 > JAFGCY01 > JAHEFU01. Next base: position 37,081 of record JAGRNR010000004.1, read on the forward strand.
ATCCAGCAGCACGCTATCAGGCAACAGGGCTGGCTCCGCGATGGCGGCATCATTGTGCGAAATGTAGACAAATGCTTCTGGCGCAGAGTATTCCCAGATTGCGGCTGCATAGCTGTCAAACAGAGCATCGCCGCTTGGCTTTGGTCTCGCGCCCTCAATGCGCGTCTGCACATCCTCGCGATGTAGGAGCTGATGGGCAGTTTCCTCGAAGTCAGAGTCGTCATCCTGTGCGTTGGCAGGATAGGCGTTGAAAGTCACCGCCAACAGCAGCATTGCTGCCATTACCCAAGGCAGTTTCATTGAGTGTCCTCCCCGACTATCGTAGGACATGGAAACAAGGTTGCAGGTTGCCGGTTGCACGTTTCAGGGAAGTCAATGAGTCAAGAAGTCAACGAGTTAATGGCCTCAATGCTTCTAAGCATTGATGTGACTTATTGCCTGATTGACTCAGTGACTCCGGTCACAATGATTACGGCGAGCTGAATCCTCATGCTCCCGCTTAACAAACGTCCACCATTCGCCGGGTATCATCCTACTGTGATGGAGTATCCCGAGCAGGTCCACCGCAAGCTGCGCCAGTTGCCGGATTCACCGGGCGTGTACCAGATGAAGGACGCGCGCGGCAAGATCCTGTACATCGGCAAGGCGCTTGTGTTGAAGAACCGAGTCTCGAGCTACTTCACCGCCGCTGCCGAGAGCGACCCGCGCATCGCCCAGCTGGTTACGGAGATCCGCGATCTGGACTGGATCGTGGTGCCGACCGAGATCGACGCGCTGATGCTGGAAAGCTCGCTGATCCGCACCTTCAAGCCGCGCTACAACACGATGCTCAAGGACGACAAGTCCTACCCCTACGTCAAGATCAGCACCAATGAGAAGTTCCCGCGCGTGATGCTGACGCGGCAGTACCTTGACGACGGCGCGCGCTACTGGGGGCCGATGACGAGCGTCGGGCAGGTCAGGAGCGCGATGAAGTTCATCGCCGGAATGTTCCAGCTCAGGACCTGCAAGCTGGAGATTGACGACGAGCACAAGTACCACAAGCCCTGCCTGGACTTCCACCTGAAGCTGTGCAGCGCGCCCTGTGTCGGCTACATCGACGAGAAGAAGTACGGCGCGCTGGTGCAGTACGCCGTGGACTTCTTCAATGGCAACTACGGCACCGTGATTGACGAGATGAAGAAGCGGATGTGGGAGGCGGCGGAGAACCGCGACTATGAAAGTGCGGCACGCTACCGCGACCTGATCGAGGCCGCCGAGAAGAGCTTCCAGCGCACGCGCATGATCGGGCGGCCGGGAGAGAACTACGACGTGCTCGGGCTGGCGCGCAGCCGGGACAAGGCCTGCGTGCTGGTGATGCCGGTACGTGACGGGCGCCTGATCGGCGACCGCAAGTTCGTGCTGGACCATCGCCTGGAGGACAGCGCTGACAACGACGTGCTATCCGGCTTCCTCAAGCTGCACTATGCCAACCCGCAGAACGTGCCGCCTGAGCTTGTGCTGCCGCACCAGCCGCAGGATGCGGAGGTGATCCGCCAGTGGCTCGGCCGGCTGCGCTTCCAGGCGCTGGAGCACCGCGGTGAGGCTGAGGAGGTGGCGATCCTCGCCGGCAGCTTCGCGGAGAACGGCGAGGCCGGTGTGGTGCCGGAGCTGGTCTCCGGAGATGGCAATGTGGCGATCACCGACACCGCCGGGATGCCGATCCGCCGCGTGCTGCTGACGACGCCGAAGCGCGGCAAGAAGCTGGAGCTCCTGGGGATTGCCAATCGCAATGCGCAGGAGCGCCTGCACACGGTGCTCTTGGGGGGTGGCGGAGACTACGTCGTCACGCCGGGGCAGAAGGCGCTCAAGGAGCACCTCTCGCTGCCGGACTACCCGCGCCGCATCGAGGGCTACGACATTGCCAACCTGCAGGGCCAGCAGGCCACGGGGGCGATGGTGGTGTTCACCGGCGGGCGCAAGGATGCCCCGGAGTACCGCCTGTTCAACATCCGCCTGAAGCAGACCCCGGATGACTACGCTATGCTGATGGAGACCCTGCACCGGCGGCTCAGGCGCCTGCTGACCGACCCGAAATGGAAGAAGCAGGTGGACCTCGTGATGATCGACGGCGGCAAGGGGCAGCTCAACAGCGTGCGCCGCGTGTTCGACCAGATGATGGACGACCCGGACCTGTCAACGGAGCAGCGCGAGGTGCTCGACGGCATCAAGCTGTGCAGCCTCGCCAAGCAGGAGGAGCTGGTCTACCACTACAACGACATTGACCAGCTGGAGGAGATCCGCCTGCCGCATACCGACCCCGGCCTGCGGCTGCTGGTGGAGCTGCGCAATGAGGCGCACCGCTTTGGCAACTCGCAGCACTCGAGGATGAAGGAGAAGGCGATGCGCATCTCGGTCCTGGACACCGTGCCGGGCCTGGGGGAGACGCGCAAGCGGGAGCTTTTGCGGCACTTCGGCAGCGTCAAGCGCCTGCGGGAAGCCACGGTGGAGGAGCTGCTGGAGGTGAAGGGTATCGGCCGAGCATTCGCCGAGCACATCCGCAAGTACCTCGAGCGTGACAACGAGCTGGAGGAGGCCAAGATGGAAAAAAAGCGCGAGATGCGCATCCGCCGCATCCGCCGCGAAGGCGACCCGGACCGGCCTGGGTAGGAAGCAGTATCATTGTTTTTCCAAGGATCGTTCAAATCTCATTTCTGCCAATCTAAGGTCCTTCAAGATACACATTTCTTCATGCGGTATCAACTTCTGATTTATTTCTAGAATTGCAGCGATAATCTCTTTTCCGCAATTCTGAAGATCCTGTATTGAATTCGAGCTATCACAACGACAGATTTCTAATAGAATTTCATTTGCGGAATCGTTATTGAATCCTCCGCTGATTAATTTGGTACATGTATCAAGTCTGAGCAATTGATATATTGCATAATCCATGTTGTCAGTTATTGAAGTTTCACTTATTAATTTATGCATTTCTTCCAAATCCAGATAAACGTCCTGAATAATGTTGCAACGACACAAATACATTGCAGCACTTATTTTATCCTCCCATTGCCTGTCTTCTAATACAGCATACGCAACATCCCGGAAATAATCTGTGGCTTTACTGATTTTATTATTTTCAAAATACATAGAACCTATAGCCGCTTTTGCAAAGAGCTCTGCATGCTTATTGTATACATCTTCAGAAAGTCTGGCTGAAGTTTGGAGATATGATATACCGCTCAGAAAATCACTTTCACTTATGAAAATTCCAAGATTATTCAATGCAAAGATTTGTCCAAATAGGTCATCATTTCCCCTGGCATGTTCAATAGCCTTCTCCAGTTTGTCAAGAACACCATCTTGGTTTCCGCACTTCAACCGACAGATAGCATGATGTGTCAGAAGCTCTGTTAAGCCACTGTATTCATTAAGTTCATTACATTGATCGAGGATCTCACAATACATCTTTTCAGCCTCGCGAACATCTCCCATTCGAGATGTAAGTACAGCAATTCTTGTTTTGATCCTCAACAAAAGATCCTTGTCGATTGGATTGCAAGCATCAAGTGCTATTTTGAGCAATTCCATAGCTTCTGGCAGTTCTGAAGGTTTTATGTACTTCGATGCAAAGTGAAGCAAGAACTTGGGTGAACGTGGCGGTGATTCTGGCGATAGTTTCCTGGCTTCATTCCAAAAAACTGTGGCGGTCTGCGAAATTTTTTCGAACTCCTCATAGTTCCTTTGATGTGAGTATCGAGACATCAAACTACAAGCAATCCAGTGGGCTGCATGATAATTCCCATCTAGTGCATATAGCTCCATTGCCTTCAAAGACATCATATCAGCATAGGAACTCGACGCTTGAATTGGTAGAGTCTCATAATATGCAAGAAAACTATTGATCATGACTGATTGCCATTTCTCATCTGACACGGTCCCCGCCCGCTTCTCCGCATGCTCGCTCAGCCACTTCAGGGCATTGCGGCGTTCGTCGAACGGCCATTCATCGAGTTGGCCACCCTCGAACTGCAGGCGCAGCACGTTACCGAGGTATTCCTCCACCAATGTGTGTTCCTCGTTGTCAGCGCCGAAGCTCTGCCGCACACGCTCGAAGATCAGGCGGTGGCGGAAGCTGTACAGATGCGAAGTCGCAAGCTTCTGCTCACGGGTTACGAGCTGGTGGATGCGTCCGAGGTCGCCCAGCATCACACTGGCACGGCCGCGCTGCATCCCAAGATGTTCCGCGGTGTATGTGATCAGTTCATCGAGGAACTTCTGCCCCATCACACTGCCCCACTGCAGCACCCGCAGGCGGTCGCCATCCAGCAGGCGCAGGCGGCGGTCGATCACCTCGCCCACGCGCAGCGGGATCCGTGACAGCTCGGCGTCACCAACTTTCAGTGCACCGTTGCCATCCAGCCAGCCCTCCTCCTCGACGAGCTTTGCATAGTTGACGGCGTAGAACGGATGCTCGCCGGCGCGCTGCACGATCCGCGAGATCGTCTCATCGCTGGCACCGGGCAGGTGGTCTGAGATGATCCCCGCCATTGATTCGCGGGTGAGGTCCTGTCCCAGCTCGATGCGAGTCACGCACTGGCCATCGGCATGCCGCAGCAGTCCGTGCTCCAGTTCCGCAGCCGTGCTTGACAACCTGCCGGGGTCATCCTGGCGGGCCGCCAGCTGGGCTGCCAGCTCATTGGAACGGATCGTGGAGATGCACAGAAGTTTCCAGCCGCGCCGCAGGCCGAGGTCCAGCATGCGCTGCAGGAAGCCGAGGCTGCGTGCATCGGCCCATTGCGCGTCGTCAACCACAAGCACCAGCGGCACTGTGGGCAGCTTACTGTCCGCCTCGTCGTTGAGGGTTGCCAGCATGCGGCTGATCATGTCCTCGGGCTTCTGGCCGTTGTAGATGTCCGTCGCGCCGGCCACGCTCGTGACGTCGCGCGCGCTCTTCAGCTCGCGCTGCCGGCGGCCCAGTTGCCAGATCGAGCGCAGCGCGGCATATACATCAATCAGCGGTCCGGCCGGGGAGAAACCGAGCCCGGCCTCCATCACGGAGCGGCCGGTCTCCAGCCAGGCATCCTTCACGAGCTTGGCGCGCATGATGCCGTCCAGATGCAGCACGAGCTGGTCCATTGCGTCGAGGAAGGGGGAGAATCCCTCCCTGTCATGTTCATTGCCGGGAGGGCATGTGATTGCCCACCACATGAAGGGCAGTGCGCCACGTGGCGGCCGGCCCTTCGGGAACTCGGGCCGCAGGCTGTCAATCGTGTTCGCTCCGAGGGCGAGGTCGGGCCAGTAGCCCTCACGCCCCATGTCCAGCTGCGGGTCGTAACGGGTTGTCAGGATCTGGTAGAGTTCCTGCACCAGCCGCGTCTTACCCATGCCGGGCTCACCAGACACCCGGACATACTGGACGTTGCCCTGGCGTGATTTCTCCCACGCGGAAACCAGCAGCTCAAGCTCAGCATCTCGGCCCCGTAACGGATACATCCGTCAATTATATGTAATCACCAACGCAGGAACCGGGAACCGGCACTCAGTACCCCCGGATGTACCGCAGTTCCCCGGGGATTGCCCCCTCGATGCTCGTGATCACCACCGGCAGTCCGCCCTGCAGGGCCATTGCGTTTGCCATGCCATGCTCAACGTCCATGACCGGCAGCCAGCTGGCGAACCATTCCTGCACGCCGGAGCGTGCCGGCAGCCAGGCCGGTCCGACGAGGAACAGTTCATTCGCATCCTCGCTGTAGCAGCAGATCTGCGGCAGTCCGCCATACTCCAGCACGGTGATGTAGCTGCCATACTGCAGGCTGAAACCATGGCTGACAATGCTCCAGTCCGTCGGCCCTGCCGGATCGTCTACCTTTGCGTAGCCATAGACGACATCGTCCCGCTTGGCTGCGAAAGCGGGCCGGCCGTCAATCACGGCACCGCGCATGAAGTTCATGAAGCCATCCGTTTCGCTGATGCGGTGGTGGCTGAAGTCAGCAACGGAAGCCGGGTTGCCATCGGTGCGATGTTGAATGCCATCTGCGCGCCGTCGAAGGAGAAGAACGCTGGCCTGCCGTCGTAGTCGAACAGCGAATAGCCGTGACCGTTGGGCTGCTCGGTGGCGCTTGCCACAGTCCAGTCCGAAGTTGCGGCCGGTATGGACTTTGTGCTGCGCAGCAGGAAACTGTCGTTGTCATCCAGCTCAGTCTCATTGCCGCGCGCGGATTGTCAGCAGCAGGCGGAAAAGCTGGCAGTGCAGTGCCAGGCAGCAGTGGTACAGTCTCTACGGACGGTCCGGCAGCATTGCCGTTGTCACCAGCCGGTGTGGTTCGGGCAGGCTGTTATGACCAGGAAACAAGCAGTGCAAGCAGCATCAGTAACGGTAATCGCAGCATGGATGCACCTCCGCAAAGGCTGCACCAATACTAACACGCTGCCTGTTTGCGTGGCCAGGCCCGCAGCTCAGGTTCCTTCGGCATTCCCCTGCTGTTCAGCAATCCGCCGCTGCAGGTCCTGCACTTCGCCCGGCAGTTCCTGCAGCAGCACGGCTGTCGGGTCCTGCATCCGCTCACGGCACTCTTCAAGCAGCCCGGAGCAGAAGCTGAGGATGTCCGGATCGCCAGCATCATTCCTTCCAATGAACCGCTCCAGCTGCGATGCCTGCTGCGCGTCATGTGAGCCGCCATGCAGCAGCAGCGAAGCCTCGATCCTGGCGATATCCATCTTGGCGAGGCTGCCTGGGTTGTCAACATCCAGACCGCGGAACCAGCCCGCCAGCTCTACGGCTCGGGAGTAGTTGCCAATGCTGAGCTGTGCGCGCATCAGGGTGATGAAGAAGCGCATCAGTCGCAGGTGCGCATTGCGCTCGATGGCAATTGTGTATGCCGTCTCCAGCCGCGAGCAGGCCTGTTCGTAGTCACCCTCTGAGAAGTCAATCGATCCGAGCGAGCAGAGGCTGAACAGCCTTGAGCTTTCATCTCCGACTTCCTCCGCCATGTGCAGGGCCCGTTGCGTGTACTCATATGCCTGCGGGATGTCATCGTGCTTGGAGTAATAGACGCCGATGTTTGACGTGATCTGCGTAGCGTGCAGCTGGTCGCCGCTGGCCCTCGCGCAGTCCAGTGCCTGCAGCAGCAGGCTGATGCCCTGCTCATCGCGCTTCTGCAGCAGGTTGCACAGCGCCAGGTACTGCAGCAGCGATGTCCGGCTGATGTTCGTGCGCTCGCTGAAACCCTCGCTGTCCAGCCGCAGGAGGATCTCCTCAGCCTCCTGCAAGCGCCCTAGCTGCATCAGATAGCTTGCCAGCAGCAGGTCGCACTTGGCTAGCTGCGGCTCGTCCTCCGTTTCCACGGCGAGCTCGATCGCCTGTTCCGCCAGTTCCACCGCACGTGGCAGGTCGCCGTCCAGCAGTGCCACGGCCGAGCGTGAGATCTGCAGGTATGTCGACTGTTCCGGCAGGCTGGGGTCCTGCTCCCGGGCCAGTTGCCAGAGTGCTTCAGCCTGTGATTCAAGCGTATCCAGTTGGTCAGTATGCTGGCGCTGGCGCTGGATCTTCACGGATTCAGCTGCCAGCTCATGCGCCTTCCTGTACAGCCCGGCTTCCTTCATCAGCCGGGTCGCCCTGTCCGCAAGGTCCATACGTTCGCGATTGCCGATTGGAATGGTGCTGAAGTAGAGCAGGAAACTCTCTATCTCAGTACGTTTCCAGCCTGCAGTGTCCTGCTCGCGGCGGCGCTTCTGCCTGTCCGCCGCGTAGTCGCTGAGCCAGCGCAGGGCGCTGCGCTGCTCGTCCTGCGGCAGCTCCCCCAGCAGCTTCTCCTCCATGTACTCCCGCAGCAGCTCGCCGAGGCAGTCCCGTACAAGTCCGTGCTCCGGGTTGTCATCTCCGAAGCCCTCCGCCACCCGCTCGAACAGCAGGCGATGGGTGAAGCCATACAACGACCAGTCCAGCTGCCGCTGCTGTCGGTTCACCAGCTGGTGCACTTCCGTCAATTCAGTCAGCCAGGCGCTGGCCCGGATCGGCTTGATGTCCATCTCACGCGATACGAGGGCGATCAGCTCATCGAGGAAGCGCTGGCCCTGCACGCTGGCCCATTCCAGCACCCGGCGACGGTTGCCATCCAGCAGGCGCAGGCGGCGGTCGATCAGCTCCCGGATGCCCGCCGGAATGCGGGACAGTTCATCGCTGCCAACCGTCAGTGCCCCGTTGCTGTCAACCCAGCCTTCCTCCCGGACCAGCAGCGCATAGTTCACGGCATAGAAGGGATGGTTGCCGGCGCGGCTTGCGATGGCCTGAATTGTCTCGTCAGACGCATGCGGGATGTGGTCGGAGATGATGCTGTTGATGGCTGCCTGGTCCAGGTCCTGCGTGAGGTCAATCCGGCGCACGTTGGCTTCACCGGTATGCCGGATCAAGCCCGTCTCCAGCTCGGCGGCCGTGGCAGCCAGCCGGTTCTCCCCGTCCTCTGCTGCCCGCAGCTGGCTGGCCAGTTCGTTGGAGCGGATCGTGCTGATGCACAACAGGCTCCACTCCCGCTCCACCCCGAGTTCCAGCATCCGCTGCACGAAGCCGAGGCTGCGCGCGTCCGCCCACTGCGCATCGTCCAGCACCAGCACCAGCGGGACGGTCGGCAGCTTGTTGTCCGCCGGGTCATTCAGCGTGGACAGCAGGCGGCTGATCATGTCTTCGGGCTTCTGCCCATGGTAGATGTCCTTCCCGCCTGAAAGTTCCGTGATGCTGCGGCCTCCCTTCAGTTCACGCTGGCGCTTGCCGAGTTGCCAGACCGAGCGAAGCGCGGCGTACACGTCCACCAGCGGACCGACGGGTGTGAAGCCCAGCCCGGCCTCGAGGAAACTGCGTCCGGCATCCAACCAGGCATCCTTCACAAGCTTGGCACGCATGATGCCGTCGAGGTGCAGTGAAAGCTGCTCCATCGCATCAAGGAAGGGGGCGAAACTGTCCGGCACATGCTCATTGCCCTGGCGGCAGACCACCGCCCACCACATGAATGGCAATGGGATCTTCGGCGGACCTTCCACGGGGAAGCGCGGCCGCACGCTATCGAGCACACGTGCGCCGAGGAACAGGTCGGGCCAGTAGCCGTTGCCGCTTTCAACTGCCGCCGGGTCGTACTGCGTTGTCAGGATGCGGTACAGCTCCTGCACCAGCCGGGTTTTGCCCAGCCCAGGCTCGCCCGCAATCCGCACGTAACGCACCTGGCCCTGGCGTGCCTCTTCCCATGCCTCAACCAGTAGGGCGAGCTCGGCGTCCCGTCCGTGCAGTGCGTGCATCCGTCGATTATATCCAGCAACCGGAAAGCGTCGAGACCTTGTGGAGGAAGTGAACTTTGCTGGAATTTCAGACGAAGGCTAAATGCTTTTCCGCTGCGAACGATTATTGATATAGGGAGTCTTAATGGCCATGAGCACGAATCGGTCAACAATCGGCCTGGTGGCGGCACTGTCGGTGCTGCTGATCGTGCTCGCCTTCATCACCCGTGAGGTGCTGGACATCGGCACCGGCGAGCGGCCCGTGCGTGCGCGCATCACCGTCGGCGGCATGGAGCAGCCGGGGGATGAGGCAGGCCTTGAAGCCGAGCAGCCGGACATCCGGATCCCGCAACCCGACGAAGACTGATTCCGGTGTTTCCAGCAGGTGGCAACCAGCTGGCCTGTCCTCCCGCTCATTCCGGATGCTTCTACATCACTTCGTGACTGTCTTCCCGTCTGCATACATTTCGTCAAGCATCGCCAGCAGCAGCTCATGGCGGCGGTTGGTGAACTGCCTGGGGTCGTTTGTCAGCATGATGTTGATCAGCAGAAGGGGCATGGCGGCGATTGGCAGTATGGCCAGCAGCAGGCCACTCGCCATCGCGGTGCCGCGCAGGACGGAAAGCACGCGCTCCGCCATCAACCGCCGGCGGACGGCGGAACCGCCCATCCCGAGGAACAGCTCAAGATTGTCAGCCATCAGCCGGCCATTCACAAGCTCCGTTTCTGTATGCTGGCCGCGTGCCAGGGGAGGCAGGCGCACCAGGTCGTATTCCGAAACCGGGCTGCCGTATACATTTGAGACAAGCTCCAGGATATCCAGTTCATGCAGCCGCTTGCCGAGTTGCTTCCTCAGGCCTGTTGAGGATTGGGCTCCAAGCGTGCATCCAACCGTAACTGTGGCCATCACTGCGATGGCAATGATTTCGGGTACGCTCCAGCCAACCTGCCCAAATGAGGGAAACAGGCTGTAACTGCCAATGGCGAAGAACAACAGCAGGACGACGATTCCAATCAGGAAAATGAACGAGATGGACATGAAACTCCTGCCCACCCCGGCGAACAGTTGTTCGACGGAGCCATGTCCGCGTGTTGAGAGATACCAGTCCAGCACTTCCAGCAACTGCCAGTCGTCAGGTTCGTCCTCGTTGGTGACGACCGGTGACCACAGCTCCCAAAGAATCCTGCGCAGCTGCTTCGGGATGCGCCGGCCCTCGTGGAAGCGCTCCTTATTGGTCATGCCCCCGAGCTGCTGCCGCGTGATGTCCCCACTTGATTCCTGTTGGTCCATTCAGGTTGCTGGTATCTCCTGAACCCAGTATAGATCAGGGTCCAGCCGTCGTCGTGTACATGATTTTCGCGAATTTACAGGAAAATTTGTAAAATCACTTGCTTTCTACAAATAAATTTGTATAATCACAGTATCAGCTTCGAGGAGCGAGCGAAACGGTGAAGAAGGAACAGGTAGTCGGGAGCCTCGGTGAGGCAAGGGTACTGCTCAAGCCGCTGCGCATGGACATCATGCACCTGCTGGCGGAGCCGCACTCCTGCACCGAGATTGCAGGCAACCTGGGGCTGACGCCGCAGAAGGTGCACTACCACGTCAAGGTGCTGGAGAAGGCCGGGTTCGTGGAGCAGGTGGATGAGCGGCAGGCCCGTGGCCTGAAGGAAGCGATCTACCGGGTCACCGCCCAGAGCGTGTCCTTCGCGCCGGCGCTCGTGGCAGCCCTCGGAGGAAGGGAGAAGCTCAGGGACAACCTGAGCGTCGGATACATGATGGGTCTCGCGGATGAACTGGCACGTGATTCAAATCGCCTCGCGATGATGCGGGACGAGACCCCGACGCTCAACCTGAGTGCCCAGATCGAGCTGGCTGATGCCTCGCAGCGAGGTGAGTTCATGGCGGAATTGCAGCAGCTGATCCAGTTCCTCGCGGAGAAGTACGGAGCTGACGACGGAGTGCCGCGCGACGGTGCGGACATCTTCAAGCTGGTGCTGGCCTGCTACCGCAATCCGGACAGCACCGACGAGGGCGGGCCCTCGCCCAACTAAGCGGCCCGCAACCCGTGACTGCGATGCAGCTTCGGCTGCCGCTGGCGCGCGGATACAGGAAATGAACGAGAGGTGTGACATGCAGGGATTCAAGCGGTGCGCCGGAATGCTGCGTACGAACATGGTTGTCAGGGCAGGCAAGCCACAGGTATATGCCGCGCTGACAGAACCAGCCAGGCTCAGGCAGTGGCTGTGCGAGGGAGCGGATGTGGAGCTCGATCGCGGGATCTACCGCCTGTGGGGGCGCGGCCTGGCGGGCAGCCCCGGTCAGTGGGCTGATGCCGTGGGACTCGTTGCCAGCCGCGCGCCTGAGCTGCTGGTACTGGGCCAGCGGTACGCAGGGGTGGAAGTTGAGCTCGAGTTCATCCTCAGCTCGACGATCGGCGGACTGAACATCCAGTTCAGCATGCGCGGGCTGGAAGAACTGCCGGATGCTGAACGAATCCGCCTGGCGGAAAGCTGGAGTGCGGCGCTGCTGAACCTGAGGGGCCAGCTCGAGAATGCCCGGCCGCTAGCGATGCCCCCGCTGGTGTCGGCGGCACTTGAGCAGGGAGGACGGACCCTGCTACGAAGCGTATAGTTGCTGCAGGGGCGGCAAAGTGAAAAGCGCCGGGAACGCCGGCGGGCAATACTGACAACATTTGGGAGAAGACATGAGCGGAATGGAACAGGAACGGTTAGAGGTCAGGCTGGCAATCGATATCAGGTCCAGCCGGGAGAAGGTCTGGCGGGCGCTGACGGACTGGCAGCAGCTAAACGGCTGGCTCAGTGACAAGGCGGACGTGGACCTGCCGGCGGGCCGCTTCAAGCTGTGTGGCAACAGGCTGCCGGACAGTCCATGTGATGGCACTGACAAGTTCAGCCTGGCCGGCTATGAGGATCGCAGCAGGCTGGAGCTCAACTGGCAGTTCCGTGCTGGCAACACCGGGCTGTCTTTCCAGCTCAGTGGCGACGGTGATGCCTGCCGCGTCGAGCTGGCACATACGGATGTGCCTCGCCGGGGCGAGACCGAAGTGACGATGATCGAATACTGGCAGTGGGTGCTGCTGGCCCTGCGAGGCTATTGCGAGACCGGCAGCCGGCCGGGCATCTTCGAGTTCGGGGCTGAGCAGCGGACTGGGCAGCTTGAGGTCGGGATTGACATTGCCGCGGAGCGCGAGACCGTCTACAACATCCTTGCCAGCAGTGATGGCCTGAAGGGCATCTTCGGAGGCGAGGGGCCGGAAGTTGAGCTCAGGGATGGTGGCAAGTACAGCTACGGCTGGGGACCGAACGAGGGCCCGACGAAGGTGATCAGCTTCAAGCCCAATGAACTGATCCACACCGACTGGTACCACGGCACTGATCCCGAAACCTTCATCACCTGGAAGCTCAGCGGCAGCGGGGGGCGCACCCGGCTGACGCTGGTGCACAGCGGCTTCCCGAACGAGGCGCAGAAGCACGACTACGAAGCCGGCTGGTTCCACTTCCTCGTCGAGCTGCGTGAGCTTGCCGAAGGCAACAGCGATCGCAAGGTGGAAGTACTGGCCAGGCCGGACGGCTGGGCCATCTGACCAACACATGAAACTGACAACGGAGCACTGAAATGAGCAAGACTATCAACACGACCGTGAGGATCAACCGGCCGGCAGCGGAGATCTTCCGCCTGCTGACAACGACCAGTGAACTGGAGCAGTGGTTCGCTGAGCATGCCAAGGTGGACCTGGCAGGGGGGAGCTACGGATTCTGGGGACGTTACACCCCGGGGCTGCCATCCGAAGCACAGCAGCAGCTGAAGGGATTTCAGCAGGACCGCAGCCTTAGCTATGTCTGGCTCGTGAATGGCAACGATACTGAAGTGGAATTCACGCTGGATCCCGATGGCGATTCCACTGTGGTGAAGCTTGTGACCCATGGCAACCGCGAGTGGGAGGAGGGCAGCGGATCGATGACGGACTTCTGGGTGGCCGCACTGGAGAACCTGCGCCTGCATGCCCATGGGCATGCGCAGATCCTCAGGTGTGACTACAACCATGTGCGCGGCCCGGTGGACTGCGCAGTGGAAGTTGCCAGCGGGGCCTCGGCAGTCTGGGAAGGCCTCACAGATCCCGGGCAGCTGGACCGCTTCTTCGCCAGCGGGGCACGTGTCGTGCTGGAGCCGGGCGGAGAGTTCAGTTACGGCTGGGAGAACGGCGGGCCCCAGAGCGTTGTCAGCCTCGAACCCGGCCGCAGCCTCGAGGTGCGCTGGCTGTGGGGTACTGAGGACGACACTGTGGTGCGCTGGGAGCTCAAGGAAAGCAGTGGACGGACGCGGATCAGCCTGCTTCACAGCGGCTTCGGCGAGCGCAAGACCCAGGACTACCACGCCGGCTGGACGAGCTTCCTCGTCTCGCTGAAGGCAATGCTCGAGCTGGGCAGCGACTGGAGCAAGGTGCAGACCGACGGCTATGTGCCGGAAGGCGCAACTGCCTGATACTTGGACAATGCAGCGGCTGGCTTGTGGAGATCACGGGCCAGCCGCTATCCTCATACTGCTTCGGGGGAAGCCAGGAATAACGGGAGGCGGGAAATGTCAGATGCAACGGGCGGCGCACCGCAGGCGCCGCGTGGTAGTGGGGAGCACCCGATCTGCTGGGTGGAGATCCGCTCAACGGATCTCCAGAAGGCACATGATTTCTATGGCACTGTGTTCGGCTGGGAGCTGTCCGACTTTGGCGACACGTTCAAGGTGCACTATGCACCGGGACATCTCGGGATGGGCTTCAGCAAGGGCTGGCGCGATGAACTGCCAAACTCGCTGTTCTACATCGCGGTGCCCGACATTGACGATGTTGTGGCGAAGGTCGTGGCGCGCGGCGGCGAACTGGTTGAGCCAAAGCAGCCGATCGGTCCAGACATGCCGAACTCTGCGATTGTCAGGAATGCCCAGGGGGTGCACCTCGGGCTGTTTGACGGGGCCAAATCGCCCCAGCCCTATGTGCCGGCACCGTGGACGGCACCTGAACCGGTTGAGCCGAACACCGTCTGCAGTGTGGAGATCCACGGAGGCACGGACCTCTCCGACGCTGAGAACTTCTACGGCGGGCTGTTCGGCTGGGGCACGGCGTCAATGGGACCGCAGTACATGATGTACGACCCCGGAGCCGGTGTCGGCGGAGTGTTCCAGGGACATACGCCGCAGGCCCCGGTGATGATCTACATCTACGTGACGGACGTGATGGCGGCACTTGAGAAGATCGTTGCCAGCGGCGGCAAGCAGATCGGCGAGGCGGCGGCCATGCCCGGCATGGGGATGTTCGGCTACTTCTCCGATCCAAATGGAGTGGTGCTGGGCCTGATCGGCCCGGCCGGAAACTGATATCATTTCGCCTTCGCGCCACAAGCGCGGGATGGTTCATAAAAGGAGTAATCAGTCATGCGCAGGATTGCAACAGCGCTTATCACAGCAACTGCCGCCACAATGGCGATGCTTGGCAATGCCGAGGCCCGCGGCTTCGGTGACAACGACACCGCGAAGTACTTCGGCAGTGGTGAGCAGGTCGTCGCCGGGATGCAGATGGAGATGGAAATGACCAAGGGCACAGCACAGATGCCGGTCGGCACCGGTGAGCACTGGGTCGCCTGGCTGGAGTTCACCACTGCTGACATTGATGCCACCAGTGCATTCATGTCTACGGTGTTCGGCTGGCAGGTGATGCCTTTCATGGATGGCTACAGCATCTGGATGCCGGACATGGAGAAGGGTGTGCTGGGTTGCGGCCTGAGCCAGAATCCGGAGATGCCGCAGCAGACGGCCTACTACCTCTATACGCCGGACATCGACGCCAAGCTGGCTGATGTGGAGGCGATGGGCGGCAGCACCTTCATGGAGAAGATGCCGATCGCACCGGACATGCCGAACATCGCGATGTTCATGGATGCCAGCGGCGTGATCGTCGGCCTGATCGACCAGGCCCTACCGGCTGAGGACGTTGCCAACCCGGTTGGGCCCGGTGCCAGCGGCGTGCCCGGCCAGTTCTGCGGCCTCGAGATCTACAGTGGCGATGCCTCAGTGACAACGAAGTTCTACGGCAAGCTGTTCGGCTGGGGCATCAAGCCCGGCATGGAGGGCTACCTCGACTTCCACCCCGGCAGCGGAATTTCCGGCGTGTTCCAGGGCCATACGCCGGATGCAAAGGTGATGGCTTACATCTGGAGCGATGACGTGCAGGCCACGCTGGATGCAGTCACCGCTGCCGGCGGGACCACCTTCGGCGATGCGATGGGGATGGAGGACATTGCCACCTTCGGCTACTTCGTGGCCCCCGGTGGCCTGATGCTCGGCATCATGGGGCCAGCCAGCTAGTCCACACCCCGCTCCAGTTCAGAGATCATCCAGTCCGCCAGGTCAGTGTTGCCAAGTGCAGCCTGCCTGGCGGCTACGTTTCTGATGTCCTCTGCATTCTTATTCTGGTTGAGCTTGAGCTTGCCGTCCAGCCTGTCAACGAGCATCCTGAAGGCCACGATGCCACGCAGCAGGCCATCGCGTTTACGCTCATCCAGCATTGCCATCCGCCAGCCGCTGTCGCCCGGTTCCATGGCTTCAACAAGTCGCTCGATTGCCAGCGCGCTGTCTGCCCCATCCGCATACTTCACCGGCTTGCCGGCGGCATGCACTGCGATGTAGTTCCAGGTCGGCACCTGGCCCTCACTGGCATAGTCGGAAGGTGAGACATAGCCATGCGGGCCACTGAAAACGACCAGTGCTTCCCGCTCACCATCAAACGAATCATGCAATGGGTTAGCACGGGCCAGGTGTGCCACGAATTCGATGGATCCGTCGGGCAGTTCATCGACGAGGAAGGGTAGGTGTACGCCCTGCATCCGGCCGTCACGGTCGCTCATGCTGAGCACGCCGAAGGGATATTCGCGGATCAGCGCGATGATGCGCTGCCTGTCGGAGAGCCTGTAGTAGTCGGGCGACCACATCGCCCGGTCCTAGTTGATCGCCCAGATGTCGGGCAGCTGGCGCCACTTCTGCTCGAAGTCCAGACCGTAGCCCACAACGAACTTGTCCGGGATCTCGAAGCCGGTGTAGTCGATCTTCATCTCAACCTTGCGGCTGTGCGGCCGGTTCAGGAAGGCGCAGACATGCACACTTGCCGGCTTGCGATGCTGCAGCTGCTCGAGGATGTAGTTCAGGGTCAGGCCACTGTCGATGATGTCCTCGACCACGATCACATGCTCGCTTTCGATGCTCTCGTCCAGGTCCTTGATCAGGCGCACGACGCCGGTGCTGGAGGTGCCGGAATAGCTCGATACCGCGAGGAAGTCGTAGCTCAGCGGGACCTCGATGCGACGCACCAGGTCTGACAGGAAGATGTTGGCCCCGCGCAGCACGCCGACCAGATGCACCTTGCGACCGGCGAAGTCCTCGGTGATCTGCGCGGCGATCTCGTCCACGCGCTTGTCGATTTCAGCAGCCGTGTAAAGCCGCGTGAAGTAGCTGGGGATTTCGAGCATAGCGCACTAGGATAACACAGCAATACTAGTAATGTATCGCGCCTGCGGAACCGGGTTCCCCGCCCGAAAGTCAGACTGTGACGTAACCCCGCGCGGATCTCGACGTCTTAGTCTGTGCGGGCGGCCACCGGAGGGCCATTCCGCGCGGTGGCGTGGAATTGACTACCGAATGGGTACAATGTAACATTGCCCGTTGAATGCAAGGACGGACCATATGAATAACTGGGGTCGAAAATCAGATGGAACACGGGGTTTCTCGCTCATCGAGCTCCTCGTTGTGCTGCTCATTTTCGCGATCCTGATCGCGATAACTGTTCCGAGCTTCATCTCCTCACGGCCGGAGCGCAACCTCGCAAGTGCGGTGGACATCTTCGCCACCGACTTCGGCTATGCGCGTGCCAAGGCCGAGCAGACCGGCAGCCGGGTGTTCATGGCATTCGACATGTCGCCGGATGCGCGCCAGTGTGAGGGCTGGTGGGACACCACCAGTGACACCGCGAGCAATGCCGCCCCGAGCGGGACCCCCAGCGGCAGCTACATCAACCCGAACAACCCGGGCATCAGCCGTTCGGCGAACACCTACTTCATCGTGGAGGAACGTCCGCGCTGGATCGAGGTGGATTCCAACGGCTTCAAGCCCTATGACAGCGGCTTCAACCCGAGCCTCGTGACCGGCCAGGCGCCGTTCACCTACCTCGACTGGCTGAACCAGTACGACGCGTGGAACGCCGGCATCGCCGACTACCCCGTCGAGCCGCTCTATCCCTACGACGCTGCAGAGACCTTCAGCGCGGCGGGCCCGGAGGATGGCGCCTTCATGGACATCTCAACCCCGCTGATCTTCTATCCGCAGAACCTCGGCCTCGGTGGCAGTGACACCCAGGACTATGTGGACCGCTGGATCGACGGCCCGACCGCCCCGACCTGGGACACCGGCGACCGCAACGACCAGGCGATGAAGGTGTTCTGCGCAGCGGACGAGCAGGAGATCCTCAGCTTCGACCGCACAATCGACTTCGACGTGAACGGCCTGCGCATCTACACCCATGGTGTGGACAGCCAGCGTATGAAGGACCAGGTCCTTGACTACATCATCCTGAAGAAGGTTGAGCTGCCCGAGGAAGTCTTCTTCCTGAACCCCTGGAAGAACACCTACCCGGCCGGCTGGGAGGATGTGAACAACGACGGCACGATCGACGAGTTCAAGTACAAGGACATGCAGTTCCTGCAGTACCTGATCACCTTCTCCCCCGACGGTGAGGTGTACAAGTCCGAGTGGACCTTCGACCCCGAGCCCTTCCCGGACGGCAACTACTACGGCCAGTCCCATGGCCGGATCCAGGACCGCCTGGAGGCCAGTGGCGTGCATGCGGTCTACATGGTGATCGCGGAGACCGTCGACTTCGGTTCAACCTCTCCGATCGCGAAGACCATGGTGCAGGACAACAAGAAGGCCAACAGCCAGAGTGCCGGCAGGGTGTTCACGTACTGGAACAACAGCGGCAAGTACTTCGTGGATGACTACACCCCGAACGATAAGGCGCATTTCATCGACCGTGATGACCCGCGCCTGGACCTCGGTAACGTCTCCCCCCAGGTGGCACGCGAGTTCGTGTACCGCCAGGACTTCCTCTCGAAGATCTGATTACTGTAATTCAAAGTTCCCTGATGGGTAACATAAGGTATGCGACAGGTGGATGAATTGAGGCACAACATGCGTATCAGGATGGCAGGCAGGCGGGGTTTCTCCCTGCTGGAGCTGATGATCGCGCTTACGATCCTTGCGATCGCACTGGTTCCCGTGGCCTACTTCTACAGCAAGTCACTGCAGATGGTGGAACAGTCCACCGTCCGTACCCGTGCCCTGATGCTGGCCCAGGAGCGCCTGGCGGAACTGCGCCAGATGCCCTATGACCAGATCTACTCGAACGTCACCCCGAGCCCCGTGCAGGTGCGTGTCTACCAGGCGGAGAGCGCCATCGACACCGCGACTGCAGACTGGTTCGGTTACGATTACGAGAGTGCCGGTGACTGGCAGGCGATGTGGCACTACCCGCTGCCGCTGGACTACAACCCGTATGACCCGGCGACCCAGGGTTACAACAACGCCGTCGGCGTGAACCGCAATACGCCGTCCAACCCGATCGGCGGCATGTTCACAGGGCATGTGAACTTCAACACGCCCAACAGCTTTGATTACGAGTACGAGCCGATCGGTTTCTACCGCTTCCGCATCAACCGCCAGAACGCCCTGCTTGAGCAGGCCGGCCCAGGTGTGGACCCGGTCAATGTCCCGGACATCGCCGACGTGCGCATGATCGACCGGCGCAGCCTGCCCCAGGTGGAGCAGCGCCTGGACAACCTCAACAACATGGACAATTTCCGCACGGGCTACGACCAGCTCGTGGAGCAGTTCGGTGAGTTCGGCCGTCGCACCATCGTGCTTGACGTGGTGACCAATGTCGGCGGTGAGAACAACCCGCTGGACACTGACGGAGACAACTTCGACCCGAATGACGACCGCGACGGCGGTGCCACGGCACTTGACCCGTACCCGATCACCAAGGGACCGGACAACAAGTTCCAGGTGCTGACCCGCGGCGGCGGCCCCGGCAAGCTGATCATCGTGCAGGTGTTCTGGCTGCCGCGCAACGCCCCGGAGGGCTACATCCCGTTCAGCGACCTGAATGTGATCGACCTGCGCACCTTCGTCTCCCCGACGAATGAGTGGACCACGCTGGGCGAAGGCACGGGTCCGCTGACCAACAACAAGAGCCTGATCATCACCCCGACCAACTGATCGGACCGGAACATAGTCCGCTGGCCATGGTCAGACAGGCCGGCCGGAATCGCAGGGCAGGGAGAATACGGGTGGAAAAACCGAATTCTTGTCGGAATTCCCAGCTTGATGGCTTGCGCGGATTGCGTGCGGCCTTGTTTGGAAGCGGCCTCAGGCCGGTGCAGGAGCTTCCGGGGCTTTTAGGTATTGGAAGTAACCTGTTCTATAATAAAACGTCTACATACTCGACGCTACACCTAGCACTGAGGCGTATCTCGTGGTGAAAACTATGCACAGAGACACAAAGGCTTTTACCCTGGTTGAGTTGCTGGTGGTAATGGGCATCATCCTGATTCTGGTGTCCATCGCCCTGCCGGCGACCAATTCCGCTCGGTCAAAGGCCAAGGACATGGAAGTCAAGAAGGGCTGCAATGACATCCAGGCGGCACTGGAGAAGTACGGGGTGGCCAAGGGTGGCTATCCCGGCGTCCAGTGGATCCAGGACTCAAACGGCGATTACTTCGCCGGCCCGGGACTGATCGGCGGCCTGCCGACCTACAACGGCGCTGAGCCCCAGAAGGACTTCTACGTCCCGAAGGATGACAGCGATGCGCGTGGTCCCGGCAACCAGGCTCCCTACTTCCCGGACGAGACCCCCAACCCGTCCGTGCTGGATGCCCTGATCGTCAGCGGAGAGCTGACGGATTACCCGGCAAACCCCTTCGTGAGGACCAACGGTGGCCTGAAGGCGCAGATGTCCAACCTGTTCCTGTTCAGCCCGCAGGGCGTGAACGGTGACACCCAGCCGGACGTGAGCGACCCGAACACCATCAACTGGAACCGCTACCTCGGCAGCAGCCAGTCGATGCGTGCCAACTACGCCGACTACGGCCGTGGCCACTTCACCTACATCCCGCTCAACCCGCAGAATCTCAGTGGCACGGACTTCGCCGGTAACTGGGGCGCACTGAGTGGCCAGGACCGCAGCGAGTACTACGCCAAGTGCAAGGGCTACATCCTGATCGGCTGGGGCGGAAGCCGCGCCGATGACAGCCAGGCCAAGGGCCTGAGCGAGAAGTACTGGAGCAACAGCGCCAGTGCTTTCGACTTTGACAACAGCCTCGTGGCGGACCCGCTGGAGCAGGTGCTCTCGAATGTCACCCCGGCGGGCATCCTGCGCGGTGACGTAACGGACAGCGACGGCGGCATCGGCACCTTCGGCCAGACCCTGCCGGGCGGCGGTCCCGACATTGACAACGCCTTCTACGGCGCTACCTTCATCAAAATTACCGGGAGCTGATTGATGCAGAGCAGATACATCAAGCCTGACTGGGGCACACAGCTGCGGGGCTTCACCCTGATCGAGCTGCTGGTCGTGATCGTGGTGATCTCCATCCTCGTGGCGATCGCCCTGCCGAACCTGCAGAAGGTCAAGCGCAAGCAGATGGAAGCCCAGACCGCGACCCAGGTCAATGAGATCCAGAAGGCGCTCGAGGCATTCGGTACCGACCATAACGGCCAGTACCCCTTCCGCGTGACCTGGTATGACAACGCCACGGTCAGCGACCCGAACTTCGACCCATACGTCGCCCGTGACACGGGCAGCGGCCTGACCAGCGACCCGGGCGACCGCTTCTCGCTGGGCATCTGGGGTGGCGCGGAGCGCGTCACCCGCGAGGGCTACAACATCAACACGGTGCAGGACATCGAGCGTCCTGACCTGCTGCCCCAGCCCTACGCCGCAAACTGGAACTACAACAACTTCTACAACCGCTTCAACCAGTACAGCGACCCGCTGGTGGCGATGGGCTACATCGGCGAGTATCCGCCGAACCCCTTCATGAAGCGCCAGATGGGCAACGTGCTCTGGGAGTACGGCGATGCCAACTGGAAGAACGGTGGCCCGGCGCGCCTGGATCCCTCGATCCCCGGCGAGAACGTGGTGCCGACCCCCGGCGACTTCACCTACACGCACTTCTACGGTGTTGACAACGCCAACGACTACACCTACCCGAAGGGCGTGGTGGCCGGCAAGGCCGGTTACAACGTGACCTACCCGAGCGGCGCGGTGCAGGACGGCAAGTACTACATCGACGTCGTTGACAGCTACCAGATCTGGGGCTACGGCGACATGCGCCTCAACGGCAGCTGGTACGTGAACTACCCAAACAACTCACTCGGCCTTGCGGTGCGCGGCAATGAAGCCGCCGGCAAGGACTGGAATGGCAACGGTACGAAGGACATGTTCGAGCGTGGTCTGGTGACCTACGCCAAGCGCAGCGGTCAGGGGTCGACTACGGCAACTGACAACAGCGGCAACAAGGTTGAATTCTAATCGCAATGGCAATGGCATTGACAGGAGCAGAAACGATGCGCAGTCGCAGGGGTTTTACACTGGTGGAGATGCTGGTCGTGATCGGCATCATCGGACTGCTGGTGGTGACACTCGTCCCACTGGTCAAGGGTGCACAGGTCAAGGCCAAGGAAGCGGCCATCAAGGCCCAGATGTCCGGCATCGAGACAGGGCTTGCCAACTATGCCCAGAACCACAATGGCAACTACCCCGGCGTGGCACTGGATGCGATGGCGACCTACCAGGACCATGCGCTCGGTGATCCGCAGTTCTATGCGGGTGGCGGCGCCGGTTCACTGGCCCCTCAGGCCAACCAGATGGTCAACGGCATCCTCGGTGGCGTTGGCCACTACAACGGCTCCAGCACAAACGTGTTCGAGCAGATCAAGAACGTCAAGGACACCCCGTTCAGCGGCAATGAGGACACCGCCCGCCTGTTCGACTCCCTGATCCTGACGGACAGCATGCCGGAGTACCCGGCCAACCCATTCGTCACGAACGTGAACACCGCCAGGCGTGACCAGATGCGCAACGTGTTCCGCTTCAACATCAACATCGGCGGCGGTTTCGACCCGGCTGATGTGTTCGAGCCGGGCAACCCCTCTCCCGGCGGTTATGACGTCTCCTTCTACTGCTCGATCAAGGGTGATGGCAGCCAGCCGAACGTAACCACTGCCACGGACCCGTTTGACAGTGCCCGTACGCTGGTCTCCCAGGACCCGACCGGCCTGCCGCTGGCGAGCTTCACCCCGGACGACTACGTCTTCGGCCCGAATGATGGCCGTTACTTCGCCCCCGGTGATTTCGCTTACGTGCCCGTACTGAGCGCGAGCGCAAATCCCTTCGGTGACAGCGCGGCCACTCTCGAGAACGAGACCTGGAAGTGGGGCACCAATGTGAGCGGGTACCTGCTTTTCGCCTACGGTGATGCAAAGCACGAGACCAAGGAATACGAGGACGAGCAGCGCGAGTTCTTCGACACCGGCCTGCCCGGTTACGGCAGCCCCGGCGTGGATACCCTTTATGAGTGGTACGTGCTGCAGCTGTTCGAAGGCGCAATCTTCTACAGCAAGAAGGTCTGATGCCGCGCGCCGGCTTATCCGGCGCTGGCCAAGGGCAATTTCCGGCGGGGGCTTTTGAGTGCCGCCGCAGCTGGGAATAACAGGTATAGGCACCCCGTCTGCTTACAGATTGGCGGGGGCACTCTCAGGCCGGCTGGCGACAGGCCGGCCCAGGTGAGCGGATGATCAAGAACAGATACAGACGCAACGGTTTCACCCTGATCGAGGTGCTGGTGGTGGTACTCATCGCCGCCATCGTCTTCTCGGTGATGTTCACCGTGCTCGGCACATCCTTTGAGGTGCTGCGCGTTGGTGAGAGCCGTGCCCAGCTGAACAACAACACACGAGCGGCCCTGGATTACGTGGTGAATGACATCAGCACCGCGACCTCCATTCCGCTGGAGTATGACCGCGACATCAACGGTTACCCCGATGACCTGCCGTACACCAATGGCGAAGGTTATGACGAGGATGCCGTCTGGCGCGTGGCCTGGCGGGTCAACAACCTGCCGGTGATCTCCGCGGGTTACTTCCTGAGCTGTGCCTGGAGTGACAGGCTGCGCCTGACCCACCAGTCTCTTGTGGCCGACACCCCCCGGGGCAGCAACCAGACCTTCGCCGTGCCGAAGGCGATCCGCCGCGACGGCTCCCGCGAGCTGGTCTACTACGACAGCCTGCTGCGCCTCGTGACCCCGGCCAACGATGAAATGCCTTACTACCTGTCCGGTGAGTGGGATCGCAACGGAGACGGTGTTTTCGACGGTGCTGACCTGCAGAACTCCGGCCCCGGTGCCGGCCGTGGCGTGCTGGACGGCTACCCGGATGTGGTGGTCTCCGGTGCCCAGAAGGAAAGCTCCGTGCTGGTGCAGGACCTGTTCTACGCCTTCGCTGACAGCCCGGACATCGTGCGCCGTGAGCGCCAGATCCCGATCAGCGGCAACATCACCCGCGTGAAGTACGAGTACCTGCACGAGGTGCCGGTCTACCTCTCGCGCGTGAACGGCGGCAACGTCGAGATCTGCTACCAGAGCCTGCTTGACGGCAGCATCAACTGGATTGCCGCCAATGATGAGCGTGACAATTCGATGGTTGGCATGGAGCCCCTGGTGGACCACTGGGAGATGCGCCAGATCGACGTGGCCTTCAACGGCACCGACGGGTTCTACGTGGATCCGGACACCGGCGCGCAGTACGGCGGCTTCAGCTGGAAGCTGCAGGACAGCTACCCCGAGGGCTTCGACCCGCTGAAGCTGACCGGTGACCACGTGGCCCCGCCGACCGGAGTCGGCCTCGGTGAGGTGACCGGCGGCACACTGACCAGCGGCTGGAACTGTGCCGTGTTCGACAACATCGATTCCAACGGCGACGGTCGCAACGATAACTCCCCGATCGACCGCTTTGCCTATGTGACCACCAGCGTGAGCGGTGGTGAAGTGATTGACGGTGGCATCGCACAGTTGCGTCCCGACATGGAGCGCCTTCACGGTACCGGCTATTACCAGCGCAGCCTGAACCCGACCGGCGTCGGTGACCTTGGCGATGCGGACGGCATCCCTGACGGCGATGGCATCCCGGATGACCCGGTGCCCGGCTGGTGGCTGCCCTACATGCGCGCCGTGCGTGTGACCGTGGTGTCCACACCGAACGATGTGATCGAGGAGCGCCGCAACAAGAGCGGTAAGGCTGGCAAGACCGGTTCCACCGTGTACTACCGCCTCGACAGCCCGATCCCCTTCTCGGATCCTTCCCGCACCCAGCCGCTGTACAACCAGCAGGCTGACTACATCGGCGTCAACAAGGACCTGGTGATGACCCGCACGGTCCCGGTCAACAGCCCCCTGGTGGAGAGCGGAGCCTATCCGTACTACCTCGAGCTGATGACCAGCCCGCGTGACAGCCGGATCCAGGAGCGCCGCGTGGACCAGAACGTGTTCGACGCGGTACGCACCCTGTTCCGCGATCCGCTGGATCCGAGTGCGACCATCCGGGCCAGCACTCCCTCGGAGAAGCTGCAGGAAAAGGACCCGGTCTCGAACTGACCTGAAGCAAGAGAATGGCCCGGCAACGTCCGGGCCATTTTTGCTTTTACTGCACGGATGTGAAGGCTCAATTTTCTATATATATGGTGTAGATTCCCAGCTCTTGGGAATAATAAACTGCGAGGCTTATGCGCACTTACACAAATCTCGTTGGTGGGTCCCCGGAAAGCGGCAGTGCTTCCACGGCTGACCTCACCCCTGGAACTGATATGACTGGAATATCCAATGGCGGAAACACCCCTCAGCACGCCCCTTGCGGGCAGCTCCGCGGACGCGCTGTGAAGCGCGGCCACCGGGGCGTCGTGCTGCTGGCCGTGATCATCTTCGTGGCGCTCCTGCTCCCGCTGGTGACGCTGGTCCTGACCAGCCTCAACACGGAAGCGGTCAGCACCGCAGAGGCGATCAAGGGCCACAAGCTGGACCTCGCGAGCCAGAAGGCGCTTAATGACGCCATCTCGCTCGTGGTGCAGCAGAAGTCCCTGCCGGACTATTACAGCTCGGCCAACCAGCCGGCCACGGCGATCGTCGTGCTCGACCCGGTCAGCGGCTTCCGCCGTGACCAGGTGCCGGACAGCGGCGTGGTCGGTGCTGCGGGCCTCGACGACATCCTCGGCACGGGAGACGACTACTGGACCAGTCCCCGTGGCGACCGTTCCGTGCTGCCGACGGATGTCTACGACCACACCCGCAACTATGAGTTCGACTTCAGCTTCAGCCAGATGCATTCGCCGACCTACCTCGGCCAGCCCTCGCTGCTGTCGTCAACCAACCGCTACAACGGCACGAGCCCGAACACCGGCGAGACCATCTGGCTGTTCAACCCCTACCTGGCGGTGGCGGTTGACGATGATGCCGACGGAATTGACGACGGTTACGACCCGAACGACGCCGGTGGCGACCCGTTTGACGGCAAGGAGGCCCAGCTGCATGGCAACGGTGGTTTCCCGAATGCTGACGAGCCCCGTCTGAACGGGCCCGGAAGTGCCGTCGAACGCAGCCTTGACAACGGAAACAACATCCGGGACTACATGCTCAACTCGCGCATCGCGATCTACGAGAGCGTGTTCACCGACCTCGACCGCGGCCCCGTGCCGACGGACCTGCTGAAGAGCTATGCCGACGTGACCGATGAGGCCGGCCGCATCAACCTGAACATCTTCTGCAAGAAGGTGCGCGTGCTGATGCCGGAGGCCGCCGACGTCGACTACAACCTCGAGGGCCTGGCAACCAACGACTTCAACTACAACGAGCAGCTCAACGAGCTCGGCTTCAAGTGGATTGACAACCCGCTGTTCCCGGACCGCCTGACCAACCAGCGCTGGAACTGGAACATCCCGGCCGGCACGCTGTCCAATGACGGCGATATCGACTTCGGTACGCTTGACCCGTCCACCGGCATCCCGGACCCGACCCCGGACGGCTACTCCTGGCCTGACCTGGGCGAGAACGTGCAGCACTTCTACCTCGGCGACACCGATGGCGACGGCATTTCCCAGGGCAACGAGGCCGCGCGCCACAGTGTCGAGATGCTGACCAGCCTGCCTGGCGTCGACCTGGAGCTGGCACTCAACATCCTCGAGTACCTCAACCCGAGCCAGGACACGCTCAACGCGATCGACCCGGGCTACGCTGATGGCAGCGTCGAGCCCAACATCGACCCGACCATCGGCGCCGCGGGCTACCGCTATGACGTGGCCAACGTCACCCCGCCGCTGACCGCGCTCGGCATCAACCTCGCGGGCGGCACCGTCGGCAGCATCTTCTGGGACTTCGCCGCCAGCGATGAGGACGACATGCCGCTGCCGCAGCCCTTCGCGCTTTCGAGCCTGGACCAGCTGCTCAACGTGCCCGGCATGACCCGCGCCAAGTTCAACAGGCTGAAGGACTACCTGACGATCCACAGCTATGACACCAACGTGATCGGCACCTACATCACCGACGTCGGCCCGGATGCCGACCTGGTGAACGCCTACGAGGCCGGTGACCCGTTCTTCTTCGGCCAGGTGCGCCGCACCGTGCCGGATGACATGCGCGACACTGACAATGTCAACGACCTGCGCTACGACGTCACCGCCACCGCCGGCGGTTTCTCGCTCGAGGACTACCGCGACCGCGCGGAGGAGATGTACGCCTACATCCGCGAGCACCTGCCGAGCACCAACTTCCGCAAGATCACCCTGCCGGCGGTCGACCGCACCGGCCGCAGTGGCGCGTCAGACCACATGACGCCCAATGACGACCCGCGCTACGACCCGACCGGTGGTGGCCTGCTTGTGCCGCACCGCGACAGCGAGGCCAACCCCTACAACGTCGGCGCCTTCGGCCACCAGTTCCCGACCAGCGACGAGGCCTTCACGAACTTCGCCGGCTACCCGGCGCTGAACCCCGAGTTCAGCCTGGACAGCTGCCTTTCAATCGTGCTCTACCGCAACGGTACGCCGTTCACCGCCGATGACTACACCTACGACTGGAACGGCGTGAACATGGCTGCCCACCCGGCCAGCCCGGGCATCGGCAACCTGTTCGGCGGCGGTGCGTTCTTCTTCATCGAGCGCATCTTCGGCATCTTCGGCGGCGGCTTCGACTTCGGTCCGAACAACAACCCGCCGGACGGCTTCGACTTCGCCACGCTGGCCAACACGAACAATGCCAACCCGGTCGTCACTCCGCACGGCCCCGGCGTGTTCACCGCTGCCAACCTGCTCAACCCGGGCACCTTCGACAGCGCGGCTGACCTGCTGCAGGTCCCGCTCTACGAGTTCAGCAGCATGAGTGTCAGCCTGATGTCCGACCCGCCGTCAGACTACCGTGACCCGATTGTCAACCAGAACGGCATCGTGAGCTACTACGCCACCTTCAGTGACGTGGTGCCGGTCAGCTGGTACTTCGACAACGTGACCGGCCCCGACGGCAACCTCGGCACGGCAGATGACCCGGCGCAGGACGTGGTGCTGTACATGCTGTACTTCAACTACGCCAACCGCACCGGTGTGTTCCCCTCCGCGGGTGGCCCGTATGACGCTCCCTCGCTCAGCGCTGACACGGTGCAGATTCCGCTCACCGCGCAGCAGATCCGCTCGGTCAGCCCGGTGTTCCCCGGCATGACCGGCAATGTCACGATCCAGGCCTATGACAACTTCAACAACCTGGACGTGCTCGGCCCCGACTTCACCAACAGCCCGGCATTCGCCAGCACGCTGGCCCCGCTCGGCGGCGTCGGCAGCCTCGGCCGCAACTTCAGCTACCAGCAGGTCCCGTACCCGCTGGGTGGCGGCGTGACGGATGATGGCAACTGGCGCCCGAACGAGGGCAATGCCTGGGACACCGGTGTGGCCCCGGTGCAGTGGCCCGGCTGGGCCTGGACCGGTGAAGGCGACCCCTACGCCACCGGCCGCATCCTGGCCTACCGCTGGGATGACAATGCCAATGAGCCGGAGGACCCGGAACTGCGCGCGGATGACATCACCAAGGTCTTCCTGCAGAACAACACCGAGGCCGCGATCCCGTTCGCGGTCAACATCCTGCCGGTGCGCACCGGTGGCGACACATATGACATCTACTCCAGCTACGGCGGCGCGGACACCTCCGGCGGCGGCAGCTACCTGCTGTTCGACTGGGAGTACCGCGACACGCTCGGCCCGGATGACGACCCGGATGACTTCGACGGCACCTGGCCGACGGAGCAGCCCGGGCAGCTGATCAACAACCCGATCCAGATCCGCGTCAACCCGGAGGGCAACACGGTCACGCTGCACATGTATGACCTGCGCAGCTTCGTTGACTCCAGTGGCCTGCCGATCGCCAGCGGCACGCCTGCGCTGCCCGGCAACATCTATGCCGGCGGCCGCGTGCAGACCACCCCGTCTGACGGCGGCACCTTCCCGGTGGACTACGGCGGTGGCTACCCGCCGGTGCCGACTGCTGGCTATGCCTTCGACAGCGCCGTGATCTCCCCGATCGAGACCGCCGCCGGCTTCCAGGCCCAGCTTGCCAGCCATGAGGTCTCCGTGTTTGACAACGACACCAGTGTCGAGGTCGAGATGAGTGCCGCCGGTGGCGACCTGAACTACAACTGGGAACTGCGCGTGCTTGACGCGACGCTTGGCAACGGTGCCGGCGGCCCCTACCAGGGTCCCGACGGTGCCGGCCCGATCGCCAGCTTCCCCGGCCTCGGCAGCCCGCCGCGTCCGTCCCGCGTCACTCCCCCGGGATTCGACTATGCAGCCGCCGAGCTCGTGCCCGGCACCCTGCTGGTCGTGGCCGGCAGCAGCAGCAGCCCCGAGTGGAACACATTCTTCGACCCGAGCGGCCTGCCGAACAACACCGAGTACTGGCTGCGCCTGCGTGTCACCGAGAACGGCGGCACGACGGACACCGTGTTCAGCAAGCTCGTGAAGGACGACGAGTCCTCCAGCAGCACCGGCACCGCCATCCCGCCGGAGATGAACGCCAGCATCACCCTGCGTGAGCTCGGTGACAGCCGCCTCGGCTTCACCGCGAGCGCTTCCGTGGACGGCGGCCGTGACGGCTACGGCTACTACTGGGTCCTGACCCGCCCGAAGTACAACGGCACCGGCAACCACGTGCTGGACAGCGCAATCCCGATGGAGACCGTCGACGCGGCGGCCCCGATCGTGAACCTCGACAGCCTGACGACCGGCGGCGGTGCGGTCAGCACCACGGTGCAGATGCGCTCCAACGACGCCAGCCCGAGCTTCGAGTTCAGCCAGCTTGACAACTATGACAACGAGACCGGCGCGGCCGGCGCGGACGGCATCCCGGATGCGCAGGGTGTGTACTTCGTGCACTGCTTCGTGCTCGACCGCAACAACCTGCTGCCCTCCAGCGGCCAGTCTTTCATCGCGCATGACGTGGCGCAGGTGACCCTGAGCAACCTCGGCACCGGCGGCAGCGGAGTGCCCGACACCTCCGGCATCGCCCGCACCCCGATGGCGGTGCTGGCGGCGAACCCGCCGGGCAATGCCAGCATCTCAGCCGGCACCAACAACAGCGCCGCCGGTGGTGCGAACCCGCCCTACATCGGCAGTGCGACCATCGACCCGGCAATTGAGCCCGACGTGGCCGCCAACGGCCAGGCGATCGTGATCCGCGGTTTCAACTTCGACCCGGTTGCCAGCAACAACACCGTGCACTTCGCCGGTGGCGTGAGCGCGACCGGCGCCGGTGTGACGGCCCCGAGCGGAGTTGACATCCTCAACATCGGCGGCTCGCCCTACGGCCAGCAGGAGCTGACCGTGCGCGTGCCGGACGGCGCCCGCACCGGCTTCATCACCGTGCAGACCCCGGGTGGCACCAGTGATCGCCGCTACATCTTCCAGACCGGCTTCAACGTGACCTTCGACCTGATCGGCAGCCTGTCCGTGAATGATGCGGCCTACCTGCAGTACGACCTGGACTTCCAGGGCGACGGCAAGATCGACTACAGCTACAGCTCACTGAGCAACCCGTCCGGTGGACGCCAGCTGATCGGCAGCAACCTCGGCATCACCCATGACTACGCCGGCGACGGCATCGGCAACTACAACGCCACCCTGACGGTCAAGGACCTCGTCAGCGGGCGCACCGCCGTCAGCCACCAGCTGGTGATGATCCATGACCTTGCCAACGTGAGCGGCACGAACCTCGTGCTTGCCAGCGGCTTCATCGGCAACATCTTCCTGGCCGGCACGCCGTCCTTCACGGATGGTGCAGCGAGCTTCATCAGCGCCGGCGTGCTGCCGGGCGACCTGGTGACCAACCTGAACACCGGAGCCACCACCAGCGTTGTCAGCGTGATCTCGCAGAACGAGGTTGGCTGCGGCAGCCTGAGCGCCCCGCAGTGGAACATCGGCGATGCCTACAGCATCAGCCGCTTCGTTGACAGCAACGGCGCCTACGGCATCCTGGCCGACATCTGGCCGGACATCGACACCCGCGGTGCCAGCTTCAACCCGCAGCCCGGCAGTGGCCTGGCCTTCCGCAGCGCGGTCGGCGGCATCAACACCGCCCTGGCCCGCCGCAAGTGGCAGATCGACCTGAACGGCACCAGTGGCACCCGTGGCGGTGAGCAGGTGACCTCCGGCAACTCCACCAGCAACGAGCCCTCCGGTACGGTGCTGCGTGACACGAACAACAACTTCGCCCAGGCTGGCAGCCGTGGCGTGAGCGTCGGCGACCTGGTGCTGAACATCACGGATGGCTCCACGGCCAACGTGCTTGACGTCGTCAGCGGATCCGAGCTGCGCCTGAGCAACCCGGGCGACCCGAGCTTCGGCACGGGCCTCGTGAACGGCACCGGCGTGAACCGCACCGGCGTGGTTGATGGCAATTCCGTCAACCAGGTGATCGACCAGCTGGCGGCCCCCTACGACTTCGTCGGTGACATCAACGGCCCGGCGCAGGGTGGCATCATGGTGGGCGACACCGTGCTGCAGACCCGTGACGGCGTGCAGATCGGCACCTGGACGGTGAGCAGCACCGCCAACAGCCCGGGCATCCTCGACGTGGTGAACAACACCTTCACCGGTACGCAGACCGCGACCGTGAATGCCTTCACCGACAACGGCGGCGGCAACTGGGACATCACCCTCAACCGCTTTGCCAACAACAGCCTGATCGGCCTGGTCCTCACCAACGTGACGGATGGCAACTCCACCTGGACCATCACCGCCTTCAACGGCGGCAATGACCTGACGGTGCAGCTGATTGCTCCCGGCGCGGGCCTCGGTGTGTTCAACATCGGTGACCTGGTGAGCATCAACGCGGTGCCCGCCGAGTGGGTGGTCGATGACATCTGGACGGTCAACATCCCGGCCAACCAGTTCCGCATCGGCTACGAGTACGAGATCTTCACGGAGAACGGCTTCAGTGGCAACGCCTGGGCGGATGCCACCTTCGCCGACTTCAACACGCCGATCGAGTTCCACATCGAGATGAACTACCCGTTCGACCTGAGTGCCGCCGGCGCAGCCGCCAGCTTCATCGAGGTTGACTGGGACAACGACAGCGTGGTCGACGACATCTTCTTCGTCGCCGACACTACCCGTGGCGATGGTACGCAAAACGGCATCGAGGTCGAGAACGCGGTGATCACCCACAGCTTCGGGGCTGGTCCCGAGCTCAATGGCGCCGGCTACACAGTCGGCCGCTACTGGGTGAACTCCTTCGCCGCTGGCCAGACCGGCAGCGAGCGCTACGGCGGTGGTGCGGGCTTCGCCCTGCCGGTGGTGCGCGTGGGACGTGACGATTACGACACGGACCTCAGCACCCTGAACGTGGCGCAGTGGAACAACAGCCGTGACCACAAGGTGACGATGACGGCGCTGTACCAGACCTTCGCCACCCTGACTGACAACCCGCTGCCGGGCAGCACCAAAAATGCCGTCCGCCAGTACGAGACCGTCGACCAGCTCTACGTGCCGCGCGGTGACAGCCAGTTCGCCACGAGCCTGACCAACTGGGTCAGCTACAGCTCGCCCTTCATGACGAGCAACGTGCCGGGCATCACCCAGATGCTGCACCAGTCGGTGCATGGCGAGGGCAGCAGCTTCAACTGGCTGTCCGATGCCAACGCCAACACGCTGTGGAACAACGACGGCAGCGAGAGCCCGCAGGATGGCAACCCGTCCTCGACCTACGAGTACGCAGTCAACAACGGCTTCAACAACTGGGCCGAGGTCCCGCTGAACGTGCGTGGCGCCAGCTTCCCGCAGGCCGCCCCGAACGTCGGCCGCCCGCAGCCCAACGGCATCTTCGACTACTACACCGCCCGTCGCGGCGTGTACAACGGCTGGGCCTGGAGCAGCGACGTGCTGCCCTCCAGCCAGCGCAGCTTCAGCTTCGACAGCCAGGCCGTGTTCGTCGGCGACCGCAACGGCTCGTCCAGCCCTGAGCGCCGTGCACTCGGTGTGGACATCTACATCGATTCCATCGTCGCCAGCAACAGTGACCCGATCCGCTTCACGGCCTTCCCGAGCGGCGGTGCCAACGAGTTCAACTCCTACAGCTACCGCTGGTTCGTCGAGTACGACAACGGCGGCGGCTTCCAGCCGGTCGACATGGACAACAACACGACCACCAACCCGCCGGTCTCCGCCAGCATCTCCGGGCCGATCCTCGTGCCCTACGAGGACATCCAGGACGAGGCGTTCTGGGTGCCCGCTGACAGCGGTGCCGGCGCATGGCGCGTCTGGTGCGAGGTCAGCGACGGCAGCGGCGTGGTCAACTCCGCGATGAAGACCTTCACGGTCGTCGAGCCGCCGCACAGCGTGCACGTGATGGCCACCCCGCCGAGCGGCAGCACCGGTGAGTTCATTGAGTTCTGGGTCTCCGCGGACGGCGGCACCCCGGGCTACGACCTCGAGATCGACTACGACGGCGACGCCGTGTATGACGATGTGGTGACGGTCGGCGACGGCAGCATCCACATCTTCGGCAACGTCTACAACACGCCGGGCACCTACAACGTCGAGGTGCGCTCGACCGATGACAGCGGCAACGTCGCGACTGACACCACGGTGGTCCGTGTCGCGGAGAGCATCCCGCTGTGGGGCGACCTGATCGTCAACCCGCCGAGCGGCGTGGCTCCGTTCATCGCCCAGGTGCACTACGCCGTCAGCGGTGGTCGCAGGCTGGCCGACGGCGGTTACAACGTGAACCTCGCCCTGCTTGACAGCAGCGGTTCCAGCCAGGGCAGCGTCAGCCGCACCGATGCCGACAGCTTCGGCGGCGACGGCCCGGATGACCCGCGCCTGCCGGGCGGCAACGATGAGCCCGTGACCTTCGTGGTCCCGAGTGCCGGCACCTACACCGTGCAGATGACCGTCAGTGACAACAGCGGCGGCGTGGTCACCGTGAACGACACGATCTTCGCGGACGGCTACATGACCCCGATCGAGTACGGCAACACCGCGCCGCGCGTGGTGACCGACCGTGAGGGCCGCCCGATGCACGCGGTGCGCATCTGGACCGACCCGCACCTGACGCTCAGCGATGACACCACCCAGGTGTTCGGCAACAAGCCGGACTCCGAGGGACGTGGCGGCCGCCTGATGGAGGCCGACCTGCAGGTGTTCGGTGACATCGTCGGTGTGGACACCAACCAGGCCTTCCGCTCGATCGGCAACTACGCCTCCAAGGACCCGCTGGACGTGCCGCAGTGGCAGGTCAGTTACAGCCAGGGCTTCTTCGGCAATGCGAACATCGAGGACTACTACGACACCTACACCGAGGGCCGTGTGAACATCAATACCGCCTCGGAGGAAGTGCTGACCGCGCTGTTCCGCAAGATCATCACAAACCGTGCCTATGACTATGACGTGGTGGATGACATCGATAACAACGGTGTGAACGAGACCTACCACTTCGTACGTGACCAGGTGAACGACAGCCACATGTCCGAGGCTGCCGCCCGCGTGCTGGCCCGCAAGGTGATCCGCTACCGCACCCTGTACTACGACCAGAACAAGCCGACGCCGGCTGATGCCGACGGCAACTTCGGTTACACCCAGAGTGCGAATGCGGCTGCTGCCTCCCTCAACCTGGGTAACTTCCGCGTGGACCACCTGCCGATGATCGGCCCGTTTGACGGTACCAACCCGCACCAGTACGGCATCGCCAACCGCGATGGCGCGCTGGGCCAGGCCAACACCCAGATGCTCAACACCTGGGACAACATGGCCGGCAGCTACTACAACCTGAACAACGGCGATGCCGCGAACATGTTCTACTCCACGAGTGACATCGCGGTGGTGCGTGAGCCGCTTGCCATCAACATCGGCATCGATGTGGACGGCGACGGCGTGCCGGAGCCGGGCTTCAGCTTCAACGTGAACGAGAGCAAGGAGAACTACGCCAAGTACCTCAACGACGTGGCGAGCAACAGCAACTGGGAGAACAACCGCTACGCCGGCGGTGGCGGATTCGGTACCTGGGCGGCCACCGGCCAGTACCCGTCCGACAACAGCGGCAACAACTACTCCCGCTGGTCCTTCGACGCCCGCCACTACTTCACCTACAGCAGCGGCAACCAGGGTCTGACCGTCGGTACGGATGGCAGCTTCAGCCTGGGTGCCCTGACCGGTGTTGAGGACGTGGTGGACGGCCGCAACAGGGTCGGCGTGTTCGAGTCCAACGGCGTGACCGCGGGTACCTACATCCCGAACCCGCCGTTCCAGAACATCTTCGACCTCTACAAGGTGATCGACGACTCGGCCGGCAACCAGAGCTTCCCGCTCACCGGTACGCTGGATGCGACCATCACGCTCAACGGCAATGACCGCTCGTCCGGCCTGCGCCGCTACTCCGGCCCGTCCGCCTTCCGTTACGAAGAGTACTGGGATGCTGGCGCAGGTGAGTTCGTGGTCCGCTCCAACTGGCTGGACGACATCGCCCCGTTCATCACCTGCCGCAGTTACGTCTACCGTGTGGACTCCAGCGCGGCGATCACCGCCAGCGGCGGAACCTCCAGCGCCCTGCTGGATACCTCCACCCTGGCCCGTGACCGCTCGAAGACCGTCATCCTTGATGCCGGCCCGCTGGCGAACAACCGTGGCGTGGACCAGATTTCCGACCTTGACGCCTCCAGGGGTCTGATCAGCCCGGCACGCAGTGCCAGCTACAAGATCCTCTGGTTCTCGGATAACTCCGAGTAGTGACAAAGACTGGTATCACCCAGTCCTGCAATTGAGACGATTTATGGACCCCCGGAGCTAATCCGGGGGTCTGTTTTTTCCGAATAACTTCCGAATAACTTAAAAGATAGGTACTCAGGTTCATTGACAAGAGATTTTTCCTAGCTTAAAATATCCAAATTGCACCGTAGCCCCGTGCTACTGTTAGCGCTGCACAGTTGGATACTGCCCTGTTGGTATGGGCAGGAAATTACACGGATTGTTAATCTGTCCGTGAGGAGCGATTGGATGAACAGGGGAACTCTAGGTTTATTGAGCGTACTCTTGGTTCTGTTCCTCGCCGTGCCCGGTTGGGGAACCGAGCCCGGCGGCATGTCGTTTCTGGATCTGCCGGATCGCGATGTAGTCGTAATTGACACTGGCGACCTGGCACTCAAGAGCGACATGATGGTCAACAAACTGAGTCCCAGCAGGCTCGAAGTGCTCTATCGCTACGATGGGGTGATTCCTGCTGTACCGCAGACGAGCGGAGACCTCGTGACTTCCGTGGACATCAGTCCGCGGTCCGAGGGATTCATGCTTGTGCTGACGCTCTCCGACTCCGTGCCCACCACTGGTGAGGCCGCCTACCGGGAAACCCCGCTGGGCAACGGCCGTACCGCTATCGAGGTCTTCAGCGCGGGTTCCACCCGTTCTGCCTTTGATCTCGGGTGGCTCGACAACTCCTCTCCGCTTGTCCCGCTTGCCGTGCCTGCTGCAGCGCCGGCTGGACGTTCGGGCTATAGCGGTGCGGAGTATGACGCCGGTAACAAGACCCTGGTGATCAGTGGTGTCGGTACCAGCGGATACGAAGTCAAGGAGCATGATGTGGTCGGCCGTGTGGACGTCCTGCTTGCTAACGCTGACTCCACCTCCGCCAGCACCGGCATGATCCACAAGAGCAATGATGGTGCAGTCACCTTCGTTGACGTGGTCCAGTCAAAGGTCTCGGATGGCCTGGTCGTGCGCGCCCGCATGGGCAGCGAAGTCGGCCTGGTCCGCCAGGAAGTCCGCGGTGACGACCTGTACCTGACCTTCGGCAACAAGGCCAGCTCCCTCACCAGCCTGGATGACAGCAAGCCGGCCCCGCTGGGTATGGGCACTTCCACCCAGCAGGTTCCGCTGGCACAGCCCAAGGCACCTGCTCCTGTGGGCGGCAACGGCCTGGGCAACTCGCTCAGCGCCTCCGTCGGTGCCGTGGATCCCGCCAGGCTTGACACTTTTGAAGGTATCAATGGCCAGCGCCAGGATGTCCCCTCTGTTGATCAGATCCTGCAGATGGCCAAGGAAGATGCTTACCGCTACGGCAAGGATGCGGCCGGCAAGGATGACACCTACGGTGACTACCAGCTGCCTGGCTTCGCCGGAGATGACGAGCTCCTCAGTGAGGTGCGCGTCAACCTGAACGCCGCCGGTGGTTTCAGCCTCTACCAGTTCCTGATGTTCATGTCTGACATCAGCGGCATCTCCATCGTGATCGACCCGTACTGGCTGGATGAGCCGACGGGCGGTAACGAGGACCGTGAGCCGCAGGATCCGGGCCAGCTGCCCGGTGGTGGCGAGGGTGGTCCCGGATTCCGCAGTGCGGACATCTTCTTCCCGCAGCTTGGCGGAACGGGTTCCATCGTCGGTAACCTGGTCAACATCCCCTTTGACCAGGCCCTGGACCTCGTCCTCAGCACGCACAACCTCAAGAAGGTCGTTTATCGCGACCCCTCCGATCCGTACAGCCGCCCGGTGATCCTGATCACCAGCAAGGAGCGTCTGGAGCAGGAGCTTGAGGGCACCAACGAGATTGCCCTCTACCAGCTGCACTATGCGGATCCAGATCAGCTTTACGACATCCTTGACGACCTGAACCTGCTTCCGGGCGTCGACAGCGGCTGGTACGTCTATGACGGCGGCGGCTTCGGCGGCAATAACGGTGGCGGCGGTGGTCAGGGTGGCGGCCGCGGTGGCGGTGGCCAGGGCGGCGGCGGCGGCGGTCGCGGTGGCGGCGGTGGCCGTAACAGCGCTGACCTCGGTGCAGCCATCAACATGGGCGAAGCCTCCCGCAGCAACTACTTCGACGTCCAGCAGACCGGTCCCATGCAGGCGATTGGTGGTGGTGGCGCCGGTGGTGGCGGTGGTGGTAACGGTGGCGGCGGCGGCAACGGCGGCGGTAACGGCGGCGGCGGTAACGGCGGCGGAAACGGTGGTTTCGGCGTGAGCCTGCCCACCGCTAAGTCCGGCCTCGTCGTGATGCGCGGTACCCCGGAGACCCTGTCTGCGATCCAGAGCCTGATCGGCCGCATCGATCGTCCGCCCAAACAGGTCGCGATCAATGTGAAGGTCTACCAGGTCTCCGAGGATCCGGAGAAGGTCTGGGGCCTGCTTCGTGCGACCGGCCAGAACGACCGCATCACCGCTCCCTATGAGAGTGGTTCACTGACCGTGAACATCCTGCCCAAGGGTGGGGTGCTGCTGGACGAGAACTACAGCGCCGCCTTCGACTTCCTCCAGACGGAGCGCAAGGCGAAGCTGGTGACTGAGCAGGAGATCATGGTGGTCGACGGCTTCAACGCCAACATGACGAACACCAGGACTCGTGGCCAGCTGTCCGGAACCCTCGTGGTGACCCCGGACGGACAGGTCATCAACCAGCCACAGTTCAACTCTGTCACCGTCGGTACCAGCCTGAACTTCACTCCGCAGATCGACGATCGTGGCCGCATCACCATGACGCTCACGGTCAACCTGTCGAACTTTGACGGTCCTCAGCAGGAGGCCTCGGCCAACGGCCAGCAGGTCACCTTCCAGCCGACCATCAACACCAACCTGACCACGGTGCTGCGCATCGTGGATGGCCAGACGGTGCTGATCGGCGGTCTTTCCACGGTTGAGGATTCCCGCGTGTTCTCGGGCATTCCGTTCATCAGCAAGCTTCCGATCATCGGCCAGTTCTTCGGTCACACCCGTGAGGTGAAGAATGAGAGCCACATCTACATCACGATCGAAGGCAACATTGTTGACGACAAGTAGAACCTGAAACCGAGGGGTCAGGCCTGGACTGTTTATGTTCATGCCTGACCCCGCGGAACATTTAGTGGGGCGCCCGTGTCTCTAAGTACGGGTTTCTTCGGTGGAGGTTAGAATGGCTCAAGGAGCTGCAAAGAAATACGATGTAGGCCTTGATCTGACGTCGAACGAGCTGCGTTGTACCGCAATCAGCCGCAAGGGCAAGGAAATGATCCTGGAGCGCTTCGCGGTTGGTGAGATCCCGTCCTCGGTATTCGCCGCCGGACGTGTGGCGGAACCCGGACAGCTCGGGAACCGGATCAAGGAGATCCTCAAGGAAAACGGCATCGTGGCGCGTCGCGCCATCATCTCGCTTTCCGGCAAGGCTGCAATCACCCGCATCATTGAACTTCCCAAGATGGGCGCTGCCCAGACCAGGCAGGCCATCTCCCTGCAGATCAACCAGTACGTACCCTTCCCCCCGGGTGACACCGTGTATGACTACAAGGTGCTCCCGGCCCGTGAGGGTGCGAACCCGGCGATGCAGGAAGTGCTGCTGGTGGCCACCCGTGCCACCACCGTCGATTCACTGATCGCAACCATGCGCTCAGCGGGCATCGAGTGCGAAGGTATCAAGATCACCTCGCTGGCGGCCTGGAACCTGATCGAAAGCAGCATGGAGGGTTACACCTCCGCAGTCGGCCTGATCGACATGCGTGACACGGTGACTGACCTGTCCTTCTTCCTGAAGGGCCAGTTCCGCCTGTCCCGTCCGGTCGAGCTTGGCTACAACAACATCCTGGCCAAGGTCGGGCAGCTGCTCGGCGTCAGTGCCCAGGAGGCTGAGGAATACCTCAAGGCCGACCCCGTCGACCTGACCATCCCCGAGGATGAGATCGACCCGACCGAGGATAACCGCCTGCGCGAGGCCCTGCTCTCCGTGTTCAGCGGCTTCGTGTCGGAGCTGATCCGCTCCATCCGTTACTACGAGAGCCAGGCGCAGCGCACTGAGCGCGTCGGCAAGATGCTGCTGTTCGGCAGTGGCACGATCTTCCCGAACCTCGCCAAGTACCTTGAGGACCAGACGGGCCTCGAGGTGACTGACCTGAGCCTCAGCTCGATGCTGCAGTACCGCCAGGGCACCTACAGCCTGGAGCACCTCAACCAGGAAGCCTCCAAGCTGCCCGTGGCCGCCGGCCTCTGCCTCGAGCATTTCCGCAAGAAGAAATCACTGAACCTGATGCCGCCTTCCTACTACACGAAGGCCATCAACAAGCAGATTGCCGCCATCGGTGTGGTGATCCTGCTGGCCATCGGGTTCTGGTATTACAGCATCGACAAGGACCTCAACGGCAAGATCAATACTCTCAACGGTGAGGTCCAGCAGCGCGAGGGTGAGGCCGCCAGGCTGAAGCCCGCGGCGGATGACTTCGATGCGAACAAGAACGACATCATCGCCCAGCGTCCGAAGTTCAACCAGATCTTCTCCCTCTTCAAGGAGCAGCGTATCTGGCCAGAAATCATGGACGAGGTCGGTAACCGCATCAACGACCGTGTGTGGCTGGATCAGATTGACTTCGAAGCCAGCACCAACACGGTGACCATGGAAGGTGTGGCGGTTGACCGTGTGGACATTTACCAGTTCCTGATCAACCTGGACCGCAGCCCGTACTTCACCAACACCGGCGTTTCCGAGAATGCGGACACCGGTGGCGCCGGCGGTGCCGGTGGTGGTGGCGGCAGCGGCGGCGGTGGCAGTTCGGGCCCGATCGGCCGCGGCATTTCCAGCAGCCCCGGTCCCGGTACCTCCACTACCAGCGTTGCGGCGCCGGCCCAGTCCGGCACCCGCCCGATGCAGGATTACAAGCTGCCCCGCGGTTCATTCCAGCCGGGTGCTTCCATTGAGGACTTCTTCCAGCGTGACTTCACGGAGACCTCGACCATCCAGTGGAAGTTTGAGGTAACCACTGACCTCCAGAACGAGATCGTCAACCAGGAGGCGGCGGTGCAGGATATTATCCAGATTGAAGAGGTGATAGACGATGTCGTCAGCACCTAGAAGAGGAGCGGCTCCGCCGCCTGAGCAGAATGCACCGAAGCAGCCGCTGTTGACCCCGCAGGTCCTTGGCGTGGTGTTCCTCGTGCTCATCATCGTCGCCGCGGTCTTCGTGAACAGCCACAAGAACAAGCTGACCAACGAGATCGCCGGCCTCGAGGGCAAGAAGAACAACCTGCAGACCCAGATTGACACCTATCGCAAGAAGGGTGCCAAGCTGGAGACCGCCAAGCGCGTCAAGCTGGCCCTCAACCAGAAGCTCGGCACGCTGGACTACCTGTTCCTGCAGAACCAGGATGATGTGATCCCCTTCTGGGAGGACACCTTCTCACCGCTGGTGCTGCAGTCCGGTTACCTGCAGATCACGGGTGAATCCAAGATCCTCGTTGACCAGTACGAGTACAGCATCAACATGGCGATGACTCCGTTCGAGACAATTCCCCGCGGAAACCTCATCGAGAACGGTCCGGATATCTTCCCGATCATCTACTATCCGGAGAGCAACGGTAACCCGGTCACTGAGGTGCTGAAGACTGGCCAGTCCAGTTTCCTTACGCCGTACAACATCACGCTGGAGAAGTTCGGTGGCACCTATGAAGATGTGATGCGTTTCGTGCGCAGCATCCAGCAGGGTACCAGCCGCAAGATGACTGACAAGCTGTTCACGATCCACTGCATCAAGACTGATGGCGACCCGGACAACAGCAGCTTCATCCGTCGCGGACAGACCTGGACGATCCGCATGACCGTGTACTTCATCAACCCCGAGAAGGCCGCCAGCGGAGACGCTCCGCCGGATCCGCCGGGAGCTTACTCCTGCTAACAGGACAGTGAGATGAGAATTATGAACTACAAGATCCTTGCTACCCTGGCCCTTGGAGCCCTGCTCCTGGCCGGATCATGCAACAATGGCCCGGACCCGGCTGAGCAGATGGCACAGCAGTATTCAGGCCGCAGCCAGTCCAGCCCGCCTGCCGATGCCGGTTCCGAGGCGTCCGCCGCACCTGAGGGTGAGGCCGCCGTGGCCGGTGCCGAGGATGGCGCTGAAGCGAATCCCTGCGAGGGTGCCGAAGCGGAGGCCAACCCCTGTGGTGAGGCCGCTGCCGAGAACCCGTGTGGCGAAGCTGCGGAGGAGAACCCCTGCGCCGCTGAGGAAGCCGCGGAGAACCCCTGTGCTGAAGCAGCCGAGGAAAACCCCTGCGCTGCCGATGAAGCTGCCGAAGAGAATCCCTGCGCTGCTGAGGAAGCCGCCGAGGAGAACCCTTGCGCTGCCGATGAGGCTGCGGAGGAGAACCCCTGTGCTGAGGCTGCCGCCGACGAGGAGGGCATGGACAAGTCCGCCCCGATCGAGGAGGAAGCCGTAGAGGAGACAGAGGAGCTCGACCCCGTCGATGCCTTCATGGAGCTCGACCCGCGCGACATCCTGCGTGCCAAGCAGAAGGACCTCGAAGGCCGCCTGACCTCTCCCTGGGATGACGAGAACCCGGATGAATTCATCCCCGAGACCGGCCGTGTTGATCCGCTGACCTTCGTTGACAGCGCGATCCCGGACCAGCTCAAGCCTCCCAGGAGCGGCAGCACAGATGAAAACGAGATCCTTGTGTATCTCGCCACCCTGCAGGCCACCCGCACGGTGGAGCAGGTCGCTGCGGCACTGCAGTGCCACAGCGTGATCCAGATCGGAGTGGTTTCCACTGCCTACTTCAGCCTTGGCCTGGCCGAGGACGCTCCGCGCTTCTCCATGCAGGAAGGCGGTTCCCGTGGCATCAACGGTGCCCAGGTGAGCTGCAGTGAGGTTACCGACTCTCGTGTGACCGTCACCATCTCGGTGCCGATCCCGGGCAACGTTATCAGCCGTACCAAGATCTACATCCCCCGTTCCGTCGGCGGATAGATCCAACAGTTCAGATCAACATTGAAGCGGAGGGCATTGCCCTCCGCTTTATGCTATATATAGAGTCCGCATGGATCCCGTCTCATCCCAGCTGCTGGAAATGCTCTACGTCATCTGGGGCCGCATTTCCTACCTTGCGGGCGTACCCGTGCAGCAGTTCGGCGAATGGGCCTGGCGGCACACTTCCTACTACCTGCTCTCCCCTGAAATCTCACTGCTTGTCGGACTGGGCATCATCTGCCTGATTGAGATCTTCAGCAAGCGTGACAACTTCCTTGTTGTCTGCTGGGTCGCCATCATATCGCTGCTTGGCAACCTGATGATGACGATCCACATGATGTACTACACCAGCCGCTACTTCGGCTACGGCCTCGGTACCTGGTGGGGCGGGCTGGAAACGATCGACCCCTACGCCCTGATGTTCAAGCAGCTGATGGACTGGGGCGACATCATGATCATCCTCGCGCTGATCGGCTACAAGCCGCTGAAGAAGTACCGCGTGGAGTTCATCATCCTGATGCTGGCCGGTACGATCGCCTATGACCTGATGGTCGGTTCCTCCGACCTGCTGGCGGTCTACGTGATGACCGAATTCGGTGGGATCACCGGCTACATCATGGCGGCCTTCCACAAGAAGAACCTGCGCAGCCTGGAAGCCGGCCTGAAGTACTTCATCACGGGAGCAGCCGCCAGCGGCGCGCTGCTGTTCGCGATGAGCATCCTCTACGGTGCCACCAACGAGACGAACCTCTACTACATCCAGGACTACCTGCGCGATCCGAAATTTGCCTACATGCCGATGGTGATCTTCTCCATCGTGCTGCTGCTGGTTGCCATCGGCTACAAGCTGGGCATCGCGCCCTTCCACCTCTGGGTGGCGGATGTCTATGAAGGCGCGCCGACCCCGGTGACGGCCTTCATCTCCGTCTTCCCGAAGACCGCCGGCTATGCGGTGCTGATGCGCCTGCTGTTCATCGCCTTCATTTCCCTGAAGCAGATCTGGATACCGATCCTGACGGTGATGTCGATTGCCTCGATGGTGATCGGCAACGTGATGGCGCTGAAACAGACAAGCTTCAAGCGCATGATGGCCTATTCCGGCATCAGCCACATGGGCTACATCATGATCGGTGTGATCGCGGCGGCGCATGCCACCTCGGAAATGGAGCAGACAGAGGGCTTCTTCTCGGCACTGTATTACGTGCTGGTCTACTTCTTCATGAACCTCGGGATCTTCGTCGCCGCGATGGCAGTGGAAAGTGCCGGTGGCACGGACCACATGGACAGCTACAACGGGCTCGTACGGCGCAACCCAATGCTGACGCTGATCTTCAGCGTGATCATCATCGCGCTCGTCGGCCTGCCGCCGACCGTCGGCTTCTGGGCCAAGTTCTTCGTGTTCAAGAGCATGCTGCTCTACGCGCCCGGCAATGCGATGATCACTGCGCTTGTAATCTTCGCCCTGCTGACAACGGCAATGAGCGCGTTCTACTACATGCGGCTGCTGTACCGCATGTGGGTGCTGCCGCCGGCTCTGGAGCAGAACCGTAAGTTCGAGCCGATCCTGTTCACCAGGCTTGCGATCCTCGTGCCCGCGCTGTTCATCCTGCTCCTGGGCGTGGTGTTCGTCAATGTGCCGTTTGACTACGTGAAGGAAGCCTACTTCCTCGTCTACTGGCAGAAGGATTACCAGATCTGATGGATGGCAGCGGCACTGGCAATGGATCGGGACGCGTTGACATCGCCGTCTCGCTCGGGCTGATCGCAATCGCCGTGCTGCCACTGCTGGCCGGCGGCTTCAGCGGCTGGGGCTACCTGGTGGCACACCTGCTGCTACCCTTGGCAGCCGCGCTCTGCCTGCTATTGCGCCCGCGGGATGAAAAGCCCAACTGGCTGCTGCCGGCCCTGCTGGCGACATGCATCCTGCTGGTGTTCCTGCCTTCGGTATACCAGGGCCAGGTGCTTTCGCTCTACCTGCTGG
Organism: bacterium; assembly: GCA_020440645.1. Lineage (GTDB taxonomy): Bacteria > 4484-113 > 4484-113 > 4484-113 > JAFGCY01 > JAHEFU01. The sequence goes on from JAGRNR010000004.1 coordinate 81,690, forward strand.
CCTTCCCCTGCGGCTGGATCATCGCCGACACGGCCCTGCGCCATTCAGCGCAGCGGGGCAGCTGGCTGCTGCCTGCGATGTGCGGTTCCACTTTGCTAACCGCGCTGCTTGGACTGGTTGAGTGGATCAGCAGCGGGCGAACGGACCACCAGGTGGCTTCCGTGTTCGGCCTGCACAACCCGTATGCCGGTTTCCTGCTGCTGGGCTGGCCGCTGGGCCTGCTGCTGGCCAGCCGTGCATCCACAAGGGGGATGCAGCTGTTTGGCCTGATTGCCAGCTCCATTAACCTGCTGGTGCTGGTGCTGACATATTCACGTGCTGCATGGCTGTGCCTGCTGCTGCAACTCGTGTTCATCGCAGCTGGAATGCTGCTCGGGGGACGCAGGGGCTATGGCCGGGCTCTCGGCATCGGGGCTGGCGCGCTTGTTGTGATGTTCCTCGGCCTGCTGGCCATCCCGCCGGTGCGCAGCGTGCTGTCCCGCGTCACCGACTTCGCCGGCTATTCCTTCCAGGGCCGCCTGCGCTTCTGGGACAGCGCCTGGCAGATGTTCGCTGAGCATCCGCTCAAGGGTGTCGGACTCGGCAACTTCGCCTATGTCTATCCGCAGTACCAGAAGGACTACATCTACTACAGCGTGGACCCGCACAGCTGGCCGCTGCAGCTCAGTGCTGAGCTGGGCGTCGCCGGTCTGCTGCTGGCGCTTGCATTGATCATCGGATTCATCTGGTGGGCCCTGCGCGTGCTGCGCTGTGGCCAGCCGCTGCCCTGGTGCCTGGCAATTGTCGCGGCAGTCGGAGGAAGCCTGGCGCATGCTGCCGTGGACTTCGACTACACCTTCAGCGCCACGAACGTGTTCCTCGGTGCCCTGCTCGCGATCGGCAGCCATGCCGCAATGGCAGCTCGCCCGTCCAGTGATGAGGCAAAGGCAGGCATGAAGCTCGACCCGCTGGGCCTGGCATGTGCAGTGCTGGTGCTGCTGAGCCTTGTCAAGGCTCCATCCCTGACCTTCGAGCGATTCATCCTCGACCAGATGCGCGGCATGCAGGTCAGCAATGTTGAGCAGGCCCGCGTGAAGTTCGACCTGCTTAACATGGCGATCCGCTACAACCCGCGCAACCACATGACACGCTACCAGCGCGCCTCGCTGCGCGTGAACGCCGTGCCGGACCCGCAGCAGCTGCCTCCGGCGGAGCTGGAAGCGGCCCGAGAGGACCTCGATGCAGCGCTGGCCTGCAACCCACTGGCCGCGAATGCGATGTTCCTGCGCGGCACGCTGAATCCCGCGCGCCCGGCAGCCAGCCGCGAAGTCGAGCAGGCGATTGAAATCGACCCATATAACTACCCCGACCACTACTACGGCTGGGCCGTGCTGGCGGATGACCCGGCGGAGCAGCTGCGCAGGCTTGAGCTGGGCCTCGAGCGCATCCCGATCACGGAACCGATCACCCCGAGCCATGTGCGGCCGACCTTCTACCCGCTCAACGGGATGTTTGCGCAGTGGTACGAACGCATGACGGAACTGACGGATGACCCGGAGCTGAAGCGGGAGTACCGCAGCCGGGCGGCCGCCTTCCGCACGTATTTCCAGAACAACCAGTTTGCCCCTAAGGACCTTGATCCAAATGTCTAGGCCGACCGCTGCATTGCTCCATGCGCAACACCCGGCAGGTCCCGGGCGTCTGAATAGTATGGCGACTGGCCTCATCAGAACCTTGCTTGCTATTACGTCGGGCCTGTTTCTGGCAGGCAATGCGCTGGCGCAGGATTCCGACATGCCGCAGCTGCCGCTGCCACAGGAGAGCATCGCCTCCGAACAGCCCAGCCCGAGTGCACATCTCTTCCTGCGCGAGCTGTCCAAGCGCCAGCAGGAGTGGAATGAATCGAAGGGACGCTACACGATGCTTGCAAACCTGTTCCCGGCCGTGCTGGAGCAGGAGGGCGTGGTCTACAACATGGAAGCCAACGGCGAATGGCTGCTGCAAAACGGCCTGCTGGTGTTCCAGGTGCTGGATGACTACCGCCGCGAATACGATGTGCTGGCCTGGGAGCAGGACCGCGTCTGGAGCGTGAATTCCAGTGGTGAGATCGGCAGCCGCAGCCGGCTGGAAATGGATGAGATCGCTCGCGAGATCCTCGACATAATCAACACAAGTGAGGACTCGGCCTATTCGCAGGCCCGGACCTACCTATCGCTGGCCGAGCTGACCCGCTACAACACCCTGCCGGCGGAGGAGTTCCGCCCGATCTACACTAGCCTCGGCTACCAGGTGGCCCGCCCGGCGCAGGGCGTGCTGCTACTGCACCGGGCCGGCAAGGAGTCCAGTGCCCAGCGCAATATGTGGTACGGCGCGGTGGCCTTCGGCGGCAGCTGCGCCTGGGTGCAGGAATCCGGCGGGCGGATGCGGATCATGCCCTACATGAATTCCAGCACAGAAGGTGTGGAATCCATCGTGGAGCATACATTGGCTGCCCTGGTGGCGGCCCAGACCCGTTACAAGGGTGCTTACCAGCATTACGGAGAGCTGAAGGATTTAAGCGGACTGTACTTCGAGCGGCTGGATTTCAGCGGCCAGCTGCCCGCCACTTCATCAGGCATCGTACTCAGCTTCAAGCTGGACGACGACAAGCTGGGCTACAGTGCGATTGCGGAACTGGGCGGGGTGCGGCTGTATACCGACCAGGCGGGTGAGATCAATGCCTTCAGCCCTGAGGTTGAAGGCGGAGAGAACTACCTGCCGCTGCCCGGCCCGAAGGCAATGGAGGGCTTCATGCCCGACCAGGAAGGCCCGGTGGAGCCGGAGGAAGGGCTGGACAAGGCGCTGGCCAATGCCAGGCTCGAGCTGGTGGCCGCCGTGCTGAACCATGCGCATAACGCCCAGGAGGCGCACCTGATCCGCCACGGGAACTACGCTAGCCTGCGCCAGCTCAAGGAGGACGGCCTGCTGGAGCTTGATGAGCTGGAATCCGATAACAAGGGTACGAAGGACGGCGTTCAGCTCAGTCTCAAAATGGCAGAGGATTCTGAGACATATGAATTCACCGGCCAGGCCGGGGACGTGATCCGCACGATTGACCAGGCCGGGGAACTGCGCGAGGCCCTGAAAGAGGCGGATCAGGGCTGAATGCCGCAAAATAACGGATCAATCCGGCAAATCCTGTAACCGCAGCCGGGGAAGGGCGTCTTTATTGGCACGGGGCACACCACTTCTGGGTATGCCTCAAATGAGTCCCATGTTTATGGAATCTACGGAACGGTGTAATATATCTTGGTTGCAGCGACGTACATTCAGTTTCGCCAGCGAGGGGTTGCGATGAGATACACAAAGCAGGGCTTTACACTCGTGGAGCTGCTGGTTGTTATCGGCATCGTCTCCGTGCTTGTGATCATCCTCGCCCCTACCGTACGGCAGGCTTCGCTTACCGCGAAGGAGAATGCCGTGCGCGGGAACTGCGCGAATATTGAAGTCGCCCTTGCCAGCTATGCCCAGAACCACGAGGGGAACTACCCCGGTGTCGCGATCGACATCATGGCCCCCTGGGAATGGCATGCACTGGGTGACGGCGAGCTGTATGCCCAGGGCGCGCTGGACTATCCCGCACAGTGGGACGTGGCCAACGGCATCCTCGGCGGCTACGGCCACCGCAACAACTCCGCGGTGCCGGTGCATGAGCAGATTGCAAACGCCCGCGCCACCCAGCTGGTGGCCGGCAATGTGGATTACGAGCGCTACTTCGACTCCCTGATCGTGGACGATGCCCTTTCCGAGTACCCCGTCAATGTGTTCAGCGGAGCGGCAGGCGTCGGCACCCGCCGGATGCAGAATGTGTTCGGCTTCACCACTTCGCCTGATGTGATTGACCTTGAGGATGTCGCATCCCTCAACGCTGAACTGAATCCCTTCCTGCTGGCCTCCTTCGAGGGTGACAGCAATGGTGCCAGTGGCACCATCAATGTCGGCCCGGATAGTATCACCGGCGCACTGACCCTGCGCCATGACAGCGAGGCCCTGCCGCTCGGTGCGATCACCCCGGCGGTGTTCAGCCAGAACTGCAAGTGGGGCGTGGATGACGGCGACTACTTCAGCCCCGGCGACTTCGCCTACATCCCGATCGTCACCGCTTCCGCCTATCCTGATGTGGACAACCTGGTCACCCTGCGCAATGAGTTCTACCAGTGGGGCACCAATGTGACGGGCTACATGATCTTCGGCTTCGGCAGCCAGGAGAGCGCCCAGTCCGACCGCTACGCCACGGAGCGCACCGAGTTCATCCAGACCGGCATCCCGGACATGGGTGCGGCGGGCATCGACACCCGCTTCGAGCTCTACGTGCTGCAGCTCTTCGAGGGCGCTGTCTACTTCAACAAGACCTTCTGATCCGGCGATGTCCGGCACAGTGATCGATCCCCGCACCGGTGAGGAACGCCGTGTTGTTCCCTACGGCCTGCGCGTGGGCATCCTGCTCGTCATCATGGCAGTGGCCGGCGGCCTGCTCTACGTGAAGGTGTTCAGCAGCGAGGGCTACACGACGCTGCGCGACACTGCCTACATGCACACAGCCTTCCTGAAGTACGCCGAGGAGGACTACTTCGAATCCCATGGCCGCTATGGCACGCTTGAGGAGTTGAAGGACTTCGGGCTGGTCAGCTATCCAATAGTCGATGGCAAGGCGCAGGTGGAGGAGGGTATCAGCGCCGAGTGCGAACTGCCGATGGACCGGATGGACTACAGGATCACCGTGCGCTTCCTGCGCGGGAAATACAGCACGGATGCCGCTGACACGCGCCGCTTCCTGGATGTCGAGCGACCCCGCTAGGACTGGCACAGGATGCACCGCCATGGCTGGCTGCTATGATTCCAGCAGCTAATCACGCTTCCAGGAAAACGGATGGACAGGCAATACGCCGAACTGAATTCAGAGTTGCCACCGATGAAAAAACCCCCGGGAACGGACCCGAAACTGCGCTTCTGCTGCATCCTGCCCGCCATCATCTTCATCGGCTACCTGGTCGTGATGACCACCATCAATGTCTCCGAAAGCTACGAAAGCCAGAACCGCGTGGGCATTGAGCTGCTTGGCGACATCCAGACCGCGGAACTGAGGCACCACCGAACAGAGGGCAAGTACGCCACGCTCGAAGAGTTGCTTGAGAAGGACATGCTCAGCGGCGAGCTGGATGAGCAGGGCCGCTTGCCGGGCAAGATGGGGACAGTCGGAAGCGTCGTTGTGACGAAGGACGGGGAAAGCTTTGAGATCTCCGTGCTGACCGACCGCAAGCTTTTGTGGTGTGACGAGCGGGGTACGATCGAGGAAAGGGAGCATCCCTGACTCAGTTACAATTGTTGCGAGGTAGTACCCCCCATGAACATGAAGAAGATGCTGAAGGAGGCCCAGCGCCTCCAGGCAAAGATGCAGGAAGACATGGACCGCGCCAGCGAGCAGCTGGCCGCCGAGCATATCGAAGGCTCCAGCGGCGGTGGGCTGGTGAGCGTGGTGGTCAATGGCCACAAGCAGCTCGTGAGCGTGAAGATCAAGAAGGAAGCGGTCGACCCCGAGGATGTCGAGACCCTCGAGGACCTGGTGTTTGCCGCCACTCAGAGTGCGCTCAGTGCTGCCGAGGCGCGCAACAATGAGGTGATGGAAGCCGTGCAGTCCGCCAGTATGCCGAGCGGCATGGGCGGCATGTTCGGGATGTGATGGCCAGCCTGCCCGAAGCACTCAGTGAACTGATCCACCGCCTGTCCCGCCTGCCCGGCATCGGGCCGCGTGCCGCCGAACGCCTGGCGCTGGCGATCATTGACAAGAACCCGGCGGAAATCGCCGCGCTGGCCGACGCGCTCAATGACGCCGTTGCCAGGGTGACGCACTGCCCGGAATGCGGTTGCCTCTCGCAGGACAACCGGCCCTGCCGGGTCTGCAATGACAACGGGCGCGACCGCAGCATCATCTGTGTGGTGGAATCCCCGCTGGACAGCATTGCGCTCGAGAAGGGCGGCGGCTACCACGGGCTGTACCACGTGCTCGGCGGGGCGATCTCACCGCTGTCCGGCGTGCTGCCGGAGGACCTGCGCATCAGCGAGCTGCTTCTGCGGGCCGGGGACGGCGTTGTCAGCGAGCTGATCCTGGCAACGAATGCCAGCCCGGAGGGTGAGGCCACCGCGCTGTACATCCGCCAGGAGCTGGACGAGCTGCATGAGCGCAGGGCGGCAACCGCCGGCGCGGGTGAAGTGCTGGCGCGGATCCGCGTGACACGCCTGGCCCGGGGCCTGCCCTCAGGCAGCCAGCTTGACTACACCGACAGCGCAACCCTGCAGAGTGCGCTGGACAACAGGACTGAGCTGTAGAGACATGCTCGAAAGGGTGATCAGTTTGAAAGCGCTTGAATCAGCGAGACTGCTGGTTTCATTCCATGACGGGCGGGAGTACACCGTCGACCTGGCTCCCGCGGCAAACAGGGGTGGCCTGGCGGCCAGCCTGCTTGATGATGAATTCCTGGCACAGGCAAGCATTAAGGATGAAGGGACACATGTTGAATGGCCCAATGGCCTGGACATCGCCGCTGATTCACTGTTCCAGAGGGCAGTCGCGGTCGGCACTGAAGTGGATGGCTGAGACTGAGAACAAGGGAGTACTAGCATGCGATTGGGAAAAGAAATTCCAGAGAAGTATTTGGAAGACCTCCTGTTGCGCATGCAGGATACTGAGCTGCTCCACTGGGAGGGACGCAAGCGGATCACCAGTCGTATCCTGGCTATGGAAGAAATAAAGAACTTGACTGACGACCGATTGATTCCTCTCGCGATCAAACGATACAAAGAGTGTCCTGATAAATACTGTAGAGCCGATGTTTGTCACTGCCTGATAGCACTTTGCGAGAACTGTCATGACGAAGATCTGTACATTTTCCTGATTGACTGCCTGGGAAATGAGACAGATGAATTCAATGCAATGACACTGGTGTTTGACCTTCCCAAAAGCAGCTTCTTCTGGAAGCACAGGCATGCCGTTGCCGAAGCTGCCGTACGGATGGCAGGACACAAGAAAGTGGAATGGGATGCCTGGTGCATTGACAGAGTTCGAAATCAGAATGTTGCAGATGTGCTGTTTGGCAAACTGATGCAGGAGGGACTCGAAAGCCATCAGCTTGCATCCCTGCTCAGACATCTGGCAGCGCAACGCGATGGCAGGGCAATTGAGATTGCTGTCGGTCATCTGAGTTCTGAGGAATACGACACTGTATGTGGCTGCATAGAATACCTTGCAACAATGCTGGGGAGTGACGCTGTGGATTTACTGATTCCCCTCTTTGGGCGGAACTGGCAGTCAGAGTATGAAAACTGGTTGCCGATACCAGATGATGCTCATGAAGGAATCGGCTTTATGGATGAATCGCTGAAGAGGACTGAGCTAGAGGACATGACTGACTGGGTTCATGGCCATGCGTTTCACTGGCTTTGCCGGATTGGCGATGCACGTGCAATCGAGGCTGTGTCCAGTTACATGATCAAAGAAGTGCAGACAGAAAATCGCCAGGGTGATTCTGACTTTGACACCGTGGTTACAGAAGGTGCATTATTCCTATCTCGCTTCCTTGATGATTCACGCTTGGCTGTTGATTGCCTGCATGCCTTAGCAGACACACATTGGGAAGCTATTCACAAAAAGGAGAAGCGATTCCTGAAATTCTGGATGCCTGATATCTTTGATGTGAAGCGCTGAGAATGCAGTCCGCTGCTTGCCATTTGAAACAGGAAGACTCCTGACTGGATCAACGCTTGACAACCGGACCGAGCTGTAGCTTGCCAGGTAACCTTGTCCTCCCGGGCCGGGAACTTGCCTGTCTGAATGTTATCCGAGCAACCTGTAACTGCAATATAATCTAGGCAGGTAACCAGCTCGGAGAAACAAATGGCACGCATCCGTCTTCTCCTCATCCTGCCGGCAATCTGCTGCCTGCTGTCCGCCTGTTCAGGTTCACGCAGTGAGCATGCCGCCGGAACGCAGGCCCAGATCCTTGCACCGCAGCATCCTGGAGTCCCACTGCCGCAGTTCCCCGTAGAGGTGCCGGATGCCCCGCGTAGTCCCAGTGTCGGACTGAACCTGAGCGTGGACGGTGGCAATTTCCATGCCTCAAGCGAGGCTAAGAACATGGACAGCTTTGTCACACTCACCGCTCCTGCACAGGAAGTGCGCTGGGCCTACTGGCAGTTCGGCGGACTGGCGGCGGACCTGCAGGTCACCTCGCTCACGGCCAACCTCTCGCACTTCTCCGGTGGGCCGCTGTATGTGCTGCTCGCTGACTTTGCGAACGGCAGCTGGCAGGTCACGGAGCTGCCACTGGAGGCTGGCGGGCAGGTAGTGGAGCTGTTCGCCGGTACCGCTGATGGCTACATCAGCCCGGCTGGCAATCTCTACATCGGAGTGCTGGTGTACGACGGACGCAGCACGGTTGTCGAGAACCTGACCCTGATTGGCAATGGAGCGTTGCAGCCCCCGTCCAACCTGAATGCGACGGATGCTGAATTCGCCGACAGGGTGGAGATAAGCTGGGAGCAGGCCGCAGGCGCCACTGGCTACCGCCTGTACTACAAGCTGGCCGGGGAGGATGACTCCGCCTACGGATTGCTTGCCGATCTGAGTGGCGAAGAGAGTACCTTCTTCGAGCACAGGGCAGACAACCCGCCGGCCAAGCCATGTGTCTACGGCCAGCAATATGTCTACCGTGTACAGAGCACCGCCACACTTGAGCAGTCCGAGCAGTTCAGCAATGCCGACGAAGGGACCAGGCAGCTTCCGGCCGTGGCGGATTTCTATGTATCGGACCGGGCATTTGGGGACCATGTGCACATCGCCGGCGTCTACTTCAAGGAGGCCTCGGAAGTGGACCTGTACCGGGACCTGGTGAAGATCGCAACGATTCCGATTGCCAGCTTCGAGTTCAGCTACGATGATGATCCGGGGGATTTCTCCGCCCACGAATACAACGTGCTTGCCATCGGCGCTGAGGGACCTTCAGCTTCCCGGCTGCCGGTGAATGGCTGCAAGGCTGACTGGGACTACCTCAGTGTTGCCCTGCATCCGCTTACAGGCGAGACCCGGGCATCCGCCGCGGTAATCAATGGCGTGCCGGCAATCGCATACTGGCTGGAGCAGCCGCAGAAGCTGCACTACGCCTATGCTGACGCGGCCCAGCCCACGGCCTGGACGGACGTTGAGCTGGCCAATACCTACAAGGTTGATGCGAGGATGTCCCTGGTTGGTGTGAACGGCAAGCCCTGGATCGCCTTCAGCTACGAGTCGCGCAACGGGCTCGGGACAGACCGCAAGATCCAGATTGTCTCCAGTACTGCCACCGAGCCGACATCATTTACGGACTTTGCCAACGAGTACAGCATCTATGTGGATGACAGCGATGCCGATGCCGTTGTCATGAAGCAGGTCAACGGTGGCCTCGGGCTGGTGTTTGCCAATGATGACTATCCCGGGGGCAGCGTAGTCTATGCATATAGCAGTTTGGCGGAACCCGCCCAGGGTGACTGGAGTTACAGCATTGCCGGCACCTTGCCGGCGGATCCGGTGTGGGATTTCGACATTGCAGAATTCAACGGCAATCCTGCGGTCGTGATGCAGACGAATACCGAGCTGCACCTCAGCCTGGCGCACAGCCCTGCTCCCAGCGTGCCGGCCGACTGGGACAGCCACAGGGTGATTGACATTTCCTCCTCTTCCTATGGCAACTCCGCCGGCGTTGACATGCACGAACGCAACGGCCTGCCTGCGATTGCCTGCGCCTGGGGGAACCTTGAGGGGGTCGGCGCGGTAGCTTACCTGCTGTCAGGTACTGGCAGTATGCCGGCCGTCAATACGGACTGGACCGGCGGAATTGTTGTCAACCTGAACGACCAGGAACCAAAGAACCTGAGCATGGAATTCATTGGCGACATTCCGTACATCAGCTGGAGTGACGACCTGAACGCCAATGCCTGGCTGGCCAGTGCGATCAACCCCGTGCCGGGCTACTTAAACGGTTTCTGGAACGTGATGCAGTTGCCTGGGCCGGCCGGGTTTGACCGCTGCCGGATGGAAGTCAATACGCTGAATGCGGGTGGAAACCTCGGGGTGTTCTGGTCATCTCAGAACCTGGACTATGACCCGGACCGGCTGGAGACTGTCTACAGCTTCTGGCAACCGAAGCCATAGCACGGTAGAGTGCTGTGGCTGCTGGCCAGGACCTGCGCCTACAATATCCCGGTGATCCCATCCCTCGACGAATGCCGCACGGATGCCGTGTTCTCGCCCTGCGAGCGCTACCGCTACACGCTGGAGCGCATCTGGGACGAACACAAGCCCTTTGCCAACTTCATCTGCCTGAATCCCTCAACAGCGACCGCCACGAAGGATGACCCGACCAACCGGCGCTGCCGTGGCTTCGCCTGGGACTGGGGCATGGGAGGCATGATCACCACCAACGTGTTTGGCTGGCGCTCCACCGACCCGAAGGGCCTGAAGGACCCCGAGGAGCCGGTCGGCGCTGACAACGACCGCTGGATCATGGAGATTGCATCACGCGCAGGAGTGGTGGTGGTGGCCTGGGGCAACCACGCACGGCTGAATTCCCGCAGCCGCGATGTCGCCAGGCTGCTGCTGGATGCCGGGATCATAGCCACGGCGCTCGCTGTCAACGGCAGCGGGGAACCGAAGCACCCGCTCTACCTGTCCGCTGAACTGCGGCCGCAGCCCTTTGATCTCAGCGCGCTGGCCGGTCTATAATTCCGCTGGAGGACACAGGCAATGAAACTCTGCGAAAGACTGATGAACGAGGGTGTTGAGCTCAACATCACGGGCAATGACGGCGTGCACTACAACGGCGTGCGCATCACCGAAGTGTATGACGACTTCATCGCCGTCGAACCGAGCAACACCGCGATGCGCCAAGCCGGCCAGTTCCGCGGCGGGCATACATATGTAAACATCGCCACCATCACCCGGCTCGAGCATGCCGGCCAGTCCGACCGCGTGCAGGACAGCATCCGCCGCAGCCTCGGGCGCTGAGCCGGGCCAGCTGTATAATCAAGCGGTGAGGAAGGCCATCGGGATAGCGGGGCTCGCTGCCTGCTTTTTTCTTGCGTGCACGGAGGCGCAGGCCGACTCAGCGCGTGACGGCATCGCCAACCCGGGAAACGCCAAGCAGCTCGGCGCCGTCGAACGGGACACCGCGCCTGATCCAGCCCCCCACACTGAATCCGACTCCACTGAAGTAGCAATGCCGGTGGATGTGGAAGGTGCTGCTTCGGACCACTCCTCCTGCGATTGCTCCGAAAGCTGCAGCGATTGCGGCTGTGATTCCTGCAACAGCTGCTCCTCCTGCAATGAATGCCTCGAAATCGAGTTCTTCGGCCCGATGGGCATCATCAACATGCATCCGACGAACGCGATCTTCCTCACGCCGGTCCCGGAGCGTGCCTCACTGTTGGGCAATGGCCGGCGCAGCTTCAGCTTCAAGCTGGACATGGCCAACAGCATGATCCGTGAGCTGGACAGTGGCATCATCGCCTCCTTCGACTTCGAGGAGTACCAGTTCAGCGGTGAGTACCGCCAAGGCACTGGCCAGGGTGAGTTCATGGTGACTGTGCCTATCCGCTACCGCAGCGCCGGGACCTTTGACGGGCTGATCACGGACTGGCATAAGTTCTTCGGCCTGCCGCGCGGCCTGCGCGACGACTACCCGAACCAGCTCTATCAATATGTGATCGTGACCCGCGATGGCGCGGTGTTCAATGACGAAGGCGACAGCTTCGGCATCGGTGACATCCGCCTCGGTTACAAACACAGCCTCCGTGAGAATGCGGACGGCAGCGAAGCGCTGGCCGTGCGTGGCACGGTCAAGCTGCCGACCGGGGACAGTTCGTCCGCACTGGGCAGCGGTGGGATGGACTTCTCGCTTGGTGCGCTGTACCAGACCCCGCTGACCAACCACATGCGGGCCTACTTCAACGCTGACTACATCTTCATCGGTACGCCGGACTGGCAGAACATCGAGCACCGGGACGCCCACAGCTACAGCGCAGCACTGGAATATGCGGTCAGCCATTCCAGCACGATCGTTGGCCAGTTCCGCGTGCAGAGCAACCCGCTCAGGATCGGCTCCTTTGAGGCCGACAAGGACAGCCAGGAACTCCAGTTCGGCTGGAACACAAGGCTCAGCGACCGGACCTACCTTACGCTTGGATTCAGCGAGGACGCCAACCCGGAGACCGCTCCGGACTTCGGCATCAACAGCTACCTGACCTGGGAATTCTGAGGCCACGACGGGCCGGATGGGCATTTCAGGGCTGTTTTTGAGTGAAGCGTTTGACCAAACAGGGCAACATGGCCGATTTTCTATTGCGAGGACATGCCAGCCGCCCCCGATTTGTGAACAATCCCACATGAATCACACGTCTGGCTGGCATGGAGATGACATTCAACAGAGGAGCAGCATTGAGTCGGGATACCCAGGGCGCTGACGCTTATGTCATCACCGACGAAGTGGACCTCGTGATGAGGGCCACAGCCGGGGATGAACGCGCTTACGGGAAGCTTGTCGGGATGTACCAGGCAAGGCTCTACAACTTCGTGCGCTCCATGGTCAGGAACGATGAGATTGCTGAGGACATCACCCAGGAATCATTCGTGAAGGCCTTCTTCAGCCTGCGCAAGCTGCAGAACCCTGCAAGCTTCAAGAGCTGGCTGTTCCGGATTGCGAACAACAACACGCTGGACTACCTGCGCAAGAAGCGGATCCAGACCGTGGATGTTGATGAGCAGGTCCGTGAAAGTTATGTCGACAACTCAAGCCCGGAAAAGGGCGCGGTCGCAAGTTCGCGCACGAAGCATATCCGGGAGGCATTGGACAAGCTCAAGCCCGACCAGCGCAACATCCTCGTGATGTGCGACCTGCAGGGCTTCAGCTACCAGGAAATCGCAGAGGCGCTGGACATCCCGTTCGGCACCGTACAGAGCCGCATCTTCTACGCGAGGAAGAAGTTGAAGGAATTTCTCGATAAGGATATAGTTTTCGGAGGAGAAAACTGATGTCACCCAAGGGGCACAACACAGATCTTGCCAGACTGCTCGACGGCGAGCTGCATGACGTGCATGAAGTCGAGCAGATCAACAGCGCCATCCAGGCGGATCCTGAGCTCAGGGCTGAGTTCGATGAGCAGCGCAGCATCAAGTCGCTGCTCGGCGAGCTGGACGAGTACGAGGCACCTGACTTCATGGCGACCCGGATCATGGGTGAAATCAGTGCGCAGCGCAATGCTGCCAGGCGCAGGGCAGGCTGGAAGCAGGTGCTGACCGCTATCGGCGGCCTGGGCGTGGTCGCCGTGCTGGCCTTCTCCATGACCACCCGCAATGCCGCTGTCGATCCGAACACCGGTAGCAATGCGATCGCGACTTCCACAGCTGATCCGGGCAAGGAGTACTCCGATGCCTACTGGACCAAGCCCGACTTTGAAAGCTCGATCAAGGACGAGAAGCTGCGCAACCTGCTGGAGTTCGCCAGCGACGCACATCGCCGCAGCGAGCTGGAGCATCTCGCCGGCAGTGATACCCCCAACACCGATGACCTTGTGATCATGGTTGGTGAGGGAGGAACCTCACACTGAAACCTGAGGTGGCGGTCCCCTTGGCGAGACTATCGGCTATCACAACTGTAATGCTGCTGCTGCTAAGTGTGGCAGCTTTTGCTGAGAAGCGTCCGACTGTTGACGAACTGATCACGCGCGCCATCGCCTCCCTCGAGAACACGAGTTACGAGGCCCGCATGCGCTATTCCGATCCCTACGGCAACGGCCAGGAGAAGCTGGTTGACATCATCTTCCTGTCCCCCAGCAGCTTCCGCGTGCAGCCGCTGATCAACGAGAAGCAGAAGGCCGGCTATTACTACATTGAGAACGACGAGCGCCTGGTGAAGGTGTTCCAGGACGGCGCGAACGTGGTGGAGATGCCGGAGCGCATGTTCATCATTGACAACCTGATGCGCCGCAAGCTGCTGGAGACCCTGGCGGGCCGGTCCAGCGTGAACCTGCTGCAAGGCGTGTTCAACGGAGAGCCGGTCTGGATCCTGCGTGATGACGGCAGTGTGGACGGCAGCTACTCGATCACGATCCATGTCAGTGAACGCAACGATTACCCGATCTCGCTTGAGATGACCGCCCAGGACGGGCGCCGGGTGCAGTTCTACGAAATGGAGTCAGTTGAGTTCCTCACATCCGGCGAGGTCCCGGGTGATGCATTTGCCATTCCGGCTGGCAGACAGGCTGCGCATGCACCGGATGTGGCTCCGCCGCGGGCCGACGTGAACATCCCTGACCAGCAGGCTGACGGTGCCGGGTCGCTTGAGTACATGCCGCGTTCTGCCCGCAAGTCAGCCGGCTCGCTTGAGGATGAGGAGCAGGCCGACATGCTGCGGGTGCCGCTCCCGCTGATGCCGGGCTGGCTGCCGGAGGGTTACCGCCTGAACGAGATCTCGCCGCTGGATTACAGTGAGAAGGACGAGCCGCTGCTGGTGTACCAGCTTGAGCTGTACAACCCGTTCAATGAGAACGTGATCAGCATCTTCGAGACCCGCAGCAAGAAGCTGGAGGAACTGTTCGCATCAAGCGACAGCATGGGCGATGAGGGCTACTTCGTCAGCACGAATTCGGATGGCTGGATCATCGCCGTGTTCGGCAGTATCTCACGCAGCCAGTTCGACCAGATCTTCAACGCGCTGGAGCGTGACGACGACCTGGCGCTCGACGTGATGGCCCGTACGCAGACCAAGGAAGAACTGCGACGCTGGGCCGAGGGTGTCTGTACCCCGGAGACCCACAAGGTCGACAACTAGCGCCGGCTGGGCGGCTGGCGCCGCATCTCCCCTTCCGGCGTCGCCGGGAAGCGCAGGCTGAAGGCGCGTTCAATCACCTGCCAGAACTTGCTGCCCGGGAAGTGCACGCTGCTCATCGGTTCCACAAGCACTGTCCAGATCCCGATGCGGTTGGCGATCGCAATGTCCGTCACGGCGCTGTCACCGACCATCAGCACTTCATGCGGCTCCAGCTCCATTTCCTCCAGTCCCCGGCGAAAGCCGGTCGGCAGGGGCTTCAGCGGCCGGCCGGCGATGTGCGTCAGGCCGGTCTGGGCCTCCACCCGGCGCACCTTGCGGTCCAGGCCGTTGGAGATGAAGCGGATCTGCAGCGAGTCGTCACGCATGGCGTGCAGCCAGGCCAACTCGGATTCGGGCACCTGGTCCTCCTCCCAGCGCGTGATCGTGTTGTCAATGTCAAGCAGCAGGCCGCGGATCTGCATGAGATGCAGCCAGCCGGTAGTGATCTGGGTGATCGTATCGAGGGTGTAATCCGGTCGTGGTCCGAGTGACTTCTGGACGCGCTCAGCTGTCAACTCTCTTGTGGAATCCTGAGTGCTTTTTTGTCGGTTCTGGTTCACTGCTCACCGGTTGGGCAACCCGGGACTGGGCTTCCTTGAGCTTCTCGCGCCGGCGCTTGACGACGAAGTCTCGCACCTCGGGATCGCTGAAGCTGGCAACATCCAGCTGGCCGGAGTTGATGAACTCCCAGATTACTGTATCACCGATCTGTGAAATCTCAGAGAGCTGGGGAATCGTCAGCATGTTGCCCTTGGCCGCATTGTCACGCAGGATGTTCTTCAGGTGCCGCAGCTTGTCCTTCGGGCCGCTGAATTCCATGGGCTCATTGCGGCATTTCGGGCAAGCGGTGCTTCCCTTCTCATCCTTGGGAAAGAACACACTACATTCACTGCATTTTATGAACTCGACAGGCATCTCGATCTCCAGTTACGGATAGATTCTAACGCCGTACGGGGGCGGCATTATAATCTCCCCGTGAACTCTGATTTAAAAGCGCAGCAGGCCCGCGAGCTGGAGTTCATGCAGCAGGCGCTGGAGCAGGCCAGGCTCGCACTGGAGGCCGGCGAGGTCCCGGTCGGTTCCGTTGTGGTGCACCGCGGAGAGGTGATCGGGCGGGGCCACAACCGCACCCGGATGGATGCCTCCGTTACCGCGCATGCGGAACTGGTTGCCATGCGTGAGGCGGCACAACACATCGGTGATTTCAGGCTGGACCCGGCGGAGATCTACATCACCCTTGAGCCCTGCCTGATGTGCCTCGGCGCGATCCACCAGGCGCGGATCAGCCGCGTGGTTTATGGTGCGCGGGAACCGAAGTTTGGGGCGCTTGGCAGCGTCTTTGATATGCAGGGCCACAATGCCCTGCGCAAGTTGGAATTCTCGG
The DNA here is from genome assembly GCA_020440645.1 of bacterium. Classification (GTDB taxonomy): domain Bacteria; phylum 4484-113; class 4484-113; order 4484-113; family JAFGCY01; genus JAHEFU01. The sequence continues at coordinate 97,986 of JAGRNR010000004.1, forward strand.
GCGGACTGCTCGAGGAGGAGTCTCGCCAGTTGATGCAGCAGTTCTTCAGCAGACTGAGGGGTGGTGGATGCAGCGCCTGATCGGCAGCCTGTGCATCTTCGCCTGTCTGTGCCTGTTTTACTGCAATCCGGCGGATGCAGCGGGCAGCCTGCCCTATGCCACAGTCCCCTGGCAGGAAATGCCGGAGCTTCCACCGCTGCCGGACGAGGCGAGCCTGCTTGCCGCCTACCCGGACTGGGATGATTCCATGCTGCAGTCCCTTGGCTATCGTGAGCAGCAGGCGTATTATCACGGAACTCGAGCCCTTGTGACGGCCCGCTTCAACATCGAGGCATTCGTGACGGTCATGCACTACAGCAGCGACGGAAACTGCTACATTGCGCAACCCGCCTCACGCATTATCCCGAAGCAGCAGATCACCTTCAGTGTGCTGCTGCCGGACGGGCAGCAGGGCATCACGCGGGTAATCTTCTGGGGCAGCATGCCTTCGATGCAGCTCACGGAAGCGCTGGCTGGCCAGACCATTGGTGCGGCGCCGGTTCCACAGCTGCTGTATGAAGCTTGGTTCCCGCGAACGGACCGCCATGAAAGCGGCCTGCCCTATGAGCCGGAGCAGTTCAGGATGTACGACATCCCGCCGAGCTTCTCGCTGACGGAGATTCCAGCGGCCCGCAGTCAGCTGAGCACTGAGTACATCACCTATTCCAAGGACTGCTGCGTGACATTCAACGGCAGGCTGGGCATCGGATATGACCACTGGGGCTCACGTGGCGAATGGGAACTCAGTTGGGGTGACACCCTCCTAATGGAGGTATACCTTCCTCAGGACCTGCGATTCACTGATGCGGTGCTGCGGCTGTATGTCTCCGAGTCCAGCAGCGTGAACCAAGGCGAGCATGAGAACCTCGTATTGCGCGTCAATGGCCGGGAAGTGCTGACCGGATCACCCTCCAGTTCAATTTCGGTGCAGGCAAAACATGTGGACTATGAATTGGGTCAATATATGTACCCGGGGCTGAATGTGATAGAACTAAAGCTGGATGCATTCAGCACCAGTGACTGGCTGCTGCAGACCGCAGAGGTCTGGATACGCTAGCGGCGGCCGGTGAGGTGAACCATGAGACAGATGCGCGAATTCTCCCTGCTGCTGCTTGGCCTGCTTCTGCTGGCGGCTCCTGCTGCCGCGGCACAGGAGGAGGGCGTCGTGATCGAGGAGAAGAACCTCGTGATGCTGCGTCACGACAACCTCGAAAGCATCGCATTCCGCGGCGACAACTACAGCGACTTCCAGTACGATGAGGATGAGCTGACAGCCAGCTTCGTTGTCAGTGGACCGCTGCTGGGCCTCGGCAGTGAACGGGTGATGGGCAAGGGCATCCGCCAGATCAGCTGGGAGCCCGCGCGGGAAGGCACGCTCGTCAGCCTCAAGTTCGCCAGTGAGCCGCAGTGGCATGTGCTGAACGCAATGGGTGGTACGGAGCTGAGGCCCAACGTGCCGCAGGTGCTGGCCAGCTTCAGTTACGATCCGGAGGAGTTCCGCCCCCGTACCGTGCTCGGCAAGCGGCATCGCCGCAGCGATGAGGAGATTGCCCGCGACAAGATGCATGGTGACTATGAGCTGCCGGGCTTCCCGGACAGTGAGTATTCCGATGCCCGCGTGACCCTCAAGGTCGTGAACGGCGACTTCCGCGAGATCCTCTGGTACATGAGCCAGATCGGCAACGTATCCATCGTGCTCGACCCCTACTGGGGCGATGAGCCGACAGGAGCCAAGCGCCCGCCGGGTGGCGGCGTGGATCCCGGCACCGATCCGGGCGACGGCTTCACCCCCGGCCTGATCCGCAACGGAGTGGGCCAGCTGACGCTGAACTTCGACAACGTGCCCTTCTCGGAAGCACTCGACCTGATCCTGATGTCCGTCGGGCTGGTTAAGGTCGACATCTACTAATCAACAGCCGCCACCAAACAGATCCGGCGCCTTTGCGTCTATAATCTGCGCAGCCATGACCAAGTTCTTCACATCGATCCTCGTTCTGCTGGCGCTGATCGCGCTGGCTTCCTGCAACAAGCCTGCCGGCGAATCCGGCGGGAACGCAGACGCATCCGGTAGCCAGGGAAATGCCCAGGCGCAGCCGGTGGATGTCCCCGAGCAGCAGCAGGCCAAGCCGAGTGCTGACCAGTTCAAGGTGGACTCCAAGCAGATGGAGGAGCGTGGCTCGACAACGCAGCTGCCCGCCAGCTGGCCGGCGGAGATCCGCCTGCCCGAAGGTGCCGAGATCACCCAGGCGGCCAGCCGCAACGGGACTGACCTCGCTGAGTTCAGTGTGGCGGCGGGCTTTGCGGATGTGACAGCCGGCCTGGCCGCCGATGCCTCCGCCGCCGGCTTCAGCCTGCGTGAGGAATCAGTCGACCGCTACAGCCAGACCCGCACATACACAAGCAGCGACCGCCAGTACACCAGCACGGTGACCGAGGCTGACGGCAAATGCTTCGGCACCCTCAGCATCAGCCCGCTGGCCGAGTCCCAGACATTCTCCGAGGCCACTCACTACAGTGGTGAGTTCGAGCAGCCCGCCAACTGGCCGGCTGACATCCTGCCGGTCTATCCGGAGTGCGTGTTACGTGAACTGTACGTTCCGCTCAAGCAGGGCGGGCGCCTGATGCTCAGCGCCCAGAGTAACGCGGATGAGGATGCCGTGATTGCCTGGCTGGAGGCCGAGCTGCCGAAGCTCGGCTGGACACTCAAGCAGTCCCAGACCCGCAACGGCTTCAGCATCCGCAGCTTCGAGGGCAACGGCTATTCGCTCAGCGCGGCCGCTCGTGGGCTGGATGGCCTGACGGACATCCAGTACGAGGCAAACTCGATCTGACCCCGATTCAATTTCCCCTTGATCTGCCAGTAAGGTGAATCGCGGAGAATAATCCGCAGATTCGTGGCATTCACCCCAAACGCCGGGTTTGCCCACATTGGCGGCTTAACATTTCGCGTGCACGTACGATGTTGTCAGCGAAAGTTGGCAACACTGTGACGAATGGATGTTGTTGATTCCGATTGGAACATTCCAGGCAGCCGGGAATTCGAAAAAACTCCCGGAATTCCCGGAATTACCCGCAGCGAAATGAAACAGTTTGGCAGTCAGGTCAGTCTATATTGGTGACGCGATAGTCAGGCTGAAAGCCGGTGAGAGCCGGTTCGGATAATTTGATATTGGGATTTTCCCGGAGACTATGGAGAGTAATGAAATGGGATGGAAGATTGAGTCTGTCGAAATTGAAGGGAATGCGGGGACAGTCAGGCCCTTCAATTATGTCTATACCCTGCCCCAGGCGCGCAACGCCAAGCCCGCGAGCTACCGCGGCGACGGTCTGCTGCTGGGCGGGGGTTCAGTGCGCCTGAACCGCGAGCAGTACCTGATCCAGACGGCACAGCAGCATGGCATCGATCCGCAGGAGTTGATCGAGGGCATCAGCGAGCATGTTGCCAGCGAGCTGGAGACCGGTCGCGAAATGCTGACGGCGGTCTAACAAGCATAGGAAACCGGCTGCTGCAGGGCTGGAACAATCAGTCCTGCAGCACGCCGTCAATCTCAGCAGGGGACAGGCCAAGGGCCGCAAGCCGGGAACGGCGCAGGGGAGAGGACGGGACAGCCTCGAATTCCGCAAGATGCCTCGCAATTGCGCGTGCGTAATTGTCGCGCCCGCAGGCCTGCGCCGCAGCCTTGTCCGCCCGCAGTTCATCATGCCAGCGCAGCCAGCCCTGCAGGCGCAGCCAGGCCCAGGCGAACACTATGGCACTGGCAACATACATCGGCGCATGTGATGAAAGCAGCCAGGCCAGTGACCAGGCCAGCAGCCACAAGAGGTCAAGCCACTGGAAAGAACAGCCACGCCGCAGGTGCGATTGCTCATGTTCCAGCAGGCAGCGCAACTCTTCCACGCTGAGCCTTTGCAGGCTATAGGTTGAAATCCAGACCTGCGGCAGCAGGCCCCCGGCAGCCAGGTAAGGGACAGGTCCGAGATCAAGCAGATTGACCTGCATCGGCAGGCCGCCTTCAGGCACCAGGTCCCCAAGCTTCAGTTGCTGCTGTTTGTCAGGCTGCACAATGCTCCTCGGCACCTGGCTGAGCAGGAATCCCGCCAGTGAAGCAAGGCGGGAAATGCCGACGAACAGCACCACGCCGCCGAAGATGATTCCGCCATTACGGCCGGAGATGAAGGGGTTGAAGTACCAGCCCAGCAGGAAGAACAGAGCCGTCAGGAGATAGACCGGAATGATGCTGGTCTGCAGCCGGTAGGCGGTGTAGAAGCGGCGTGTCTCCGGGGACATCATGGCTGGACTCAGGCGCTTTCCCAGGCCTCGATGAACAGGTCGACATCGCCAGCCTGGTTCTCATCAGGCGCTTCCACGATCAGGGTGCCGCGTACGTCGAAGGCCTTCAGCGCCTTCATCAGCTCGCGATAGTTCAGGTCGCTCTGGGGCAGGGGGATGTGTTTCTTCTCACCGGATTCACCATATTCAATACCGCTGACATGCATGTGCATGCGCTGCAGCACGTTCTTCTTGATCCCCTTCCCAAACAGTTCCAGCAGCTGGCACCATTCGTCGTAACTGTTCCAGCCGCCATTGTTGCGCGCGTGCATGTGCGACCAGTCGATGCAGGGCAGGGCCATCTCCACACCATTGCAGACATCCACCAGTTCCTGCGGCGTGCCATGCTGGGTCGGCTTGCCGGTCAGTTCCGGACGCAGCCAGACCTCAACACCCATCTCCTGCATCTGGCCCTGCACTTCGTTCAGTTCCGCGACAACCTGCCTTGTCACATCGGCGTGGTCCATGCTGCCGTAGAAGGCTGAGTGGAACACGATGCTGTGCCCGCCGCACTGCTGGATGCGCCTTGCCCCCTGGATGATGCGGGCCTTGCTTTGGACGATCTTCGCCGGCTCCTCGCTTGCAAGGTTAATGAAGTACGAGCCGTGGCAGGACAGCGGAAACCCCTTTTCCTCACGCAGGGCGGCCACTTCCTGGGCCTCCCGCTCCTTTATATATACGTTGTTCGTAAAGCTGATCTCCATCGTGGACCAGCCATGCTCAATGCAGCTTTCGATCGCCCCGGTCGTGCGTTTCACCGGCGGACAGTCCACCGGACGGCCACTGGGTCCGATGTAGAGCTTCGCAAACTCCTGCGGATAGTTCATCCGGCCATTATCGCAGGCGAAAGCCGGGGACATTGAGTACCAGAGTGTGCGAATTGGACTGCCAGTCCACGTGCCGGTCTGTATAATCTCGCTTAACGGTAATTTAATGAACGCACGGTCCGCCCTGGATGGGCCGGTTAGAGGGAAACATGCGGAAACAAGAGCTCTACGGAAAGCCTTACAGGATGATGATCCTGCTGGCACTCCTGCTGCTGGGAAGTTGCTGCTTCTCATCAGGGGATGTTGAGGACAGCCTGAGCGCTGGAGGCGGCAACCAGTCGCCGAACGCCGTACTGGCCGCTCGGGCAGCAGCCCAGGTGCAACTCAGTGGCGAAGTGCCCTTCACCGTCAACCTGGACGGCAGCGGCAGCACGGACCCTGACGGCATGATCGTTGATTACGCCTGGGACTTCGATGGCGACGGCACCTTCGACCGCAACGGCAGCGCGCCCTCCGTCAACCATACGTATGAGGAAGCCGGCACCTTCAACGTGGTGCTGCGCGTGACGGATGACGGCGGAGCGACGGACACCGACTTCGCGGTGATCACCGTCGGTGACCCGCAGATGCCGCCCACCGCGGCCGGCGCTGGCGCCCAGGACGATGGCAACCCGCTGCTGGTCAACTTTGACGGCACTGCCAGCACTGACCTGGATGGCGAGATCGTCAGCTACGACTGGGACTTCGACAACGATGGCACCTTCGACCTGCTGGACGGCGGGGCCACCCCCTCCCACGAGTACGCCAGCTTCGGCACGAAGACAGTCACCCTGCGCGTGACCGATGACAGCGGCCTGAGTGACAGCGACACCTTCACGGTCAACCTGGCTGAGCCGGCATCCAGCGTCACGGCAGCACTGGCGGCTGAGCCGACCAGCGGCGATGCCCCGCTTGAGGTGGACTTCGATGCCACCGGCAGCAGCAGCGTTAACAGTGTGATCACGACCTACGACTGGGACCTCGATGACGACGGCACCTTCGAGGTGCTGGACGGCGGGCCGACCCAGACAGCGCAGTACAACAACCTCTCACAGTCCGCGTCATTCAAGGGCACCAGTGCCCCGAGCGTCGGTGAGAACGGTGAAAGCATCTACACCATCACCGTGCGCGTCAGTGATGACAAGGGCAACGAGGACACTGCAACCGCCACCGTGACTGTCAACGCGATCGTCGTGCTGCCCACCAATGACCCGCCGGTCGCGGCGCTGAATGCCACTCCGGACAGCGGTGTTTCCCCGCTGGACGTGCTGTTCGATGCCGGTGACTCCACTGACACCGATGGCACGATCGTGGCCTTCGACTGGGATATGGACAACGACGGCACCTTCGAGGTGCTGGACGGTGGTGACACGCAGAATGCGCAGTTCACCGCCCTGGGTGACCACACCGTCACCGTGCGTGCCACCGATGACGATGGCGACAGCTCAACCGCCAGCGCGACCGTGACCGTGCTTGACCCGCCGGTGGCGGCCCTGGCAGCGACCCCGGACAGCGGCGATGCCCCGCTGGATGTGGCCCTCGACGCCAGCGGATCCACCGACAGCGACGGCACGATCGTGAGCTACGACTGGGACTTTGACAATGACGGCACCTTCGAGACCCTCGACGGTGGCGCAAGCGTGAACCACACCTACAGCAGCGGCGGTGCGATCACGGCCGCGGTGCGCGTGACTGACAACGACGGCCTGCAGGATACGGCGACCGTCAGCCTTGACATCAACAACCCGCCGGTGGCGGACATCACGGCCGACCCGGCCAGCGGAACCGGCAGTGCGCCGGAATTTGAGGTGACCTTCGACGCCTCCGGCAGCACCGACAGTGACGGCACGATCGTGAGCTACGACTGGGACATGGATGACGACGGCACCTTCGAGATCATCGGCGGTGCGGCCAGCCAGCAGCAGTTCTACAACAGCGGCGGGATCTACCCGGTCAGCGTCCGCGTGACGGATGATGACGGTGCGCAGGATACTGCCACCCTGAACTATGACGTGAACGAGCCGCCGGCCGGTGACATCGCGAATGACACCCCGAGCGGCGCGATCCCGATGTCCGGTACGCTTGACATCCAGCTCGACGCCACGGGCTCCACCGACAGCGACGGCACGATCGTGCAGTACAACTGGGACCTTGACGGCGACTTCACCTATGAGGTGATCGACGGCGGGCCGACCCAGACGGTGCAGCTGACAGATGACGGCACCTACAACTTCTACCTGGAGGTTGTGGACAATGACGGTGCGACGGGCTTTGCCAGTTCCCAGTCCGTGATCCTCACCCCGCCGACCGCGGTGCTGACTGCCTACGTCTGGCAGAGTGAGGGCATCCGCTGGGACGGCGAGGGTTCGTGGGATGGCAATGGCACCATCGTGCGCTACGACTTCGATTACAACAACGACGGTGACTACGACGACCCGGAGGACCAGGTGGACATGGGCCCGTACTACGAGGACTTCCAGTTCTTCGGTGAACCGGGCGACACCAAGACGGTCACCCTGCGCGTGTTCGACAACGACGGCCTGAGTGATGAGACTTCCTACACCTGGACGGTGCCCTGGTGGCCGGAAGGTGTGATCGTCCGTACGCCGGCGGCAGACGACAGCGTCGAGGGCACAGACGTCTACTACGGAAGCTCACGCTTCATCACACTGGATGGCAGCACTAGCTTCGACAATGACGGCACGATCGTGCAGTACGACTGGGACCTTGACGGGGATTTCGTATACGAGATCATCGACGGGCCGGCGACCCTGACCGACATTGAGTTCTCCTCGGAAGGAGGCTCGGTGCTGTACAACATCCACCTGCGGGTGTTCGACAATGACGGCCTGGACGGCTATGGCTTTGACAGCTTCTTCGTCGAGCAGCCGCCGGCATAGGCTGGAGCAGCAGCGAAACTGGAGGGCCGGGTTGATCCCGGCCCTTTTTTTGACCATTTTCCGGAAATGCTGTTTGGAATGCCCGCCTGCGGGTAACAGATATGGTTCAGGCAGATGGACCCCAATCCACGTCCGTAACGGACCCATTGGAGACCTTGTAATGTTTGGAAAGGGTATCGCAGCACTGGCTGCGATTTTTGTCTTGACGGTTGCCGCATCCTGCGGGGGTGGCATGCAGATGACGGAGATGGATGCCCAGCCGGGCCAGCTCAGCAGCCCGGCCATGCAGCAGTATGCCTCAGCGCTTCCCGCACCTTCAGCGGTGGACAAGGGTGCCTCGGAAGTCAGCCAGCAGCGCTGGCGCTACGGCAACGAATACCTGCTGGACTTCAACAGCGGCGAGAACTTGCACGAGAAGCTCGACCAGCTGCTGATGCAGCCGAAATACAACGATGTGCAGGGCGTGGCCTGGGCTGGATACCGCTTCTGGCTGCCGGACTACCAGAATGAGGACCGTGTTGTGGTGGACATCTCCGCAACGGGCGAGCCGACCCCCGGCACGCTGTACCTCGGGCTTGCCAACTGGGAGACGGACCGCTGGGACTTCTTCGGTGTACCGGAGAGCGGCGATGTCGAGACCGGCGCGCTGGCGGACTACATCCGCTTCAGCGATGACCTGCTGCTGGCAGTGCTGCTCGGTGACGGGCAGGATGACACCGCGATCAACAGCATCCGCGTCGGCGGCGAGCTGGAGCTGACCGCGGTGCTCACGAGCGACATGGCGATCGGGCTGGCCCCGACGGCGATCACGCTCAACGGCATCGACAGCGTGGCCTACGGCGGCGACGTGATGAAGTACGAGTTCGACCCGCTCGGCGACGGCAACTGGATTGACAACGGGGCCGACCCGGACCTGGTGCAGTTCTACCTCAACCCGGGCTACTACATGGCCGGGCTGCGCATCACCGACGACCTCGACAACATCGCCTATGACTACCTGCCGGTGATCGTGCAGGATGTCGCGGGCTATGACGAGGTGGAGGACAATGACGACGTGGAGCATGCCCAGCAGCTGCAGGCCTCCTGGATGTCCGGCTTCAAGGGCAACTGGGGCAACGACGGCGTGCATGGCGATGACTACGACGTGTTCAGCTTCGAGCTGCAGCAGTCCGCCAGCATTGACTTCGGCCTGTCGCTGTCAGACTTCGGCGCCCGCCTGATGCTCTACCGCTCCTTCAACAACGGTTCCGACATCGAGCCGGTGCGCACCACCGAGATCAAGGGCCTGCTGAAGGAGATGCACGGCAGCCTGGACCCGGGACAGTACTACCTTGTGGTGGACAGCCCCTTCGGTGGCGACGGCATGGACATTGACTACACGCTCAGCCTCGACATGAGCCTGAGCGAGGCCCCGGTGGTGATCATCGAGGACTACCAGATGGAGGTTGCCAGCGGTGCGGCGCTCGCCTTCAGCATTGACAACAGCTACGACCCGGACGGCAGCATCTCGATCTGGAGCGTGGACCTGAACGGCGACGGCCACTTCGAGGTGAACAGCGGCGGCAGCGGCAGCTTCCTGTTCGACGCCCCCAAGCGCCCCGGCCACTTCCTGGGCACGGCGCGGGTGGTTGACAACACCGGCATCGCCGCCACGAAGCAGTTCGAGCTGATAGTGACCGGTGAGACTGACCACAACCACATCGAGTCCGAGCCGAACAACGACTACGACGAGATGGACGAGCTGCCGCTGTTCGACTTCGGCAAGCTGCTCGGTGAGGTCGGCGGTGACATCAACGGCCCGGACATGCAGGACTACTACAGCTTCAGCACCCAGGTCAGCGGCTCGATCGAGTTCGACCTTGACGTGATTGACGAGCTGTTCGGTGAAGTCTCGCTGTACCTCGTGCGCTGGAATGGTGCCGAGTGGGACTTCGTGAAGCAGCTGAACACCGGCATGGACGGCGTGCTGACAACCGGTGCCTTCACGCCGGCGGGTGATTACGCACTGCTGGTGACGGCGCTGGAGGGCAGCTCCCGCTACTACATCAACGGCAGCTTCTCGCCGGACTTCTAGGCCGGCCGCAGTTGGCAGCATCCGAGGCCCGGGCATGTCCCGGGCCTCACTGCGTTTCTACTGTCATAATCAGCAGGATGGATAGCGGCCGGACTGATCAGGGAGCGGATGGCGGACCGGATGAATTGTCCGGTCTCGACATGTGGTTCCGGCAGCGGCGCAGGAGCTGGGCTGAACGTTACCCGGGACAGCTGAGGCTGAGCTGGCTGCTGCTGGGCTGCTGCCTGCTGGTGCAGTTTACCCCTGTGCTGATTGAGTACCAGCGCTCGCCTGGCGGCACAATGGCAATCAGCATGGGCATGCTGCAGCTGATCCAGCGCCTGCTGGCAACGCTGTTCAGCCTCGCCCTGATGCTGCAGTTCTTCAACCTGGCGGGATCTTGCATCTCATACTGCCTGCCCGGCAGTGACATGATCGGTCCGCAGGACCTGCGAAGCTTCCACCTGCAGCTGCGCCGCAACTGCCTGGCGATCAGCTACCGCTTAGCATTCCGATTCGTACTGCCGGTGCTGCTTGTCGGCCTGCTGGCCGACAGCCTGGTCAACCTGCGCGTGGGAGTTGTCGAGCCCCTTGAGAACCTGGCAGCCGTGCTTCTGTGGATGCTGCTGAGCATGCAGTTTGCGCTGGTCGCTACGCAGCTGGGGATGCGCCTGCCGGGCATGCAGTTCGTGCTGCGCTCACTGCTGGGGATACTTGGCATGCTGCTTGTGCTGTTCATTTCGATTGCGCCCCTGATGGCAATCTACATCTTCAGTGACAATTACTTCTATGAAATCAGTGGTGGACAACTGCAGCTGCTGCTGTCTGGTACACCTGTGCTGATGCAGCTCCTGATCCTCTATGGCCTGCTGCGCTGGACACGTGTGCCACCGCCGGACATGATTTCGGAACTGGACCGGCACAGTGCCGTGCGCCGGGTCTGAGCAATCCAGCTACACGAAAGGTGCCAATCGTTTGCAATGGAAACAGTTGCTTTATTGCTCACTGGACAACTTCTCCACCGGTAAACACTACTGCTTGCACCATTAACCCCTTATATTGTTAATTGTTACTTGTTCTGGAATTGCCTCGCTGATACCATGTTTCTGTTACTCAGGGGCTGATTCGCAGATTCAAGGGCACTTCAATACAGTGGGATAGTCCCGAAGAAGGACTGGGTTATGCGAGTTTGGACAGTCAGGGGCATGCTTTCCGGCATGCTTGCGCTGGCAATGCTCGCCGCAGGCTGCGGATCTTCCGGTCCCCGGACCGGCAGCGATGCGGCACTGCAGCCGGTCATTGCCGGGACGGATGATGGGGCTATGGGCCTGCCGGCGGTTTCGGAGCTGCTGCGTTACCCGAGTACGGTTGCCAACCAGCAGGATCGCGGCATCTCCGGAACCCAGTTCTGCAGCCTGCTGCCGCATCGCAATGCCGTTGAGGACAAGTCCGCCAAGGTGGCGGTGCTCAGCCCCGGTGATCCGCAACCGGGCCATGCCTATGCGCTTTACCGGCTGGCGATTGAGCGCAGCTATGCCGAGGGACCGGCGCTCGACCCGGTGGTGAACGCTACCTTCACGGAATTCCCGGAGGGTACGCAGGCCTTCTTCATGGTCGCCAACCTTGCCAGCGGGCGCTGGGAAATCAGTGAGCTGCTGCTGGATGCTGAAAGCGGTGACTACCGGGCGGAATTCTCCGGCTGGCAGGACCGTGACAACGAGTTCGCCGCGATGTTCTGCGGTGTGCTGGTGACGGGCAGTGGCCCGGCCAGGCTCAAGCGCCTGCGCTTCGGTGAACTGTTCCGGCCGGAGATTGACTGCGAGCTGCAGCAATCTGACAGCCAGGGAGCAAGCGCAGAGCTGTCCATCTGGTCCAGGATCTACGAGGCCGGAGATGACCGCTTCGGCGGGATTGCCAGTGTCGAGGCTGACTACGATAATGATGGCAGCATCGACGAGTTACTGGCGACTAAGTCGTTGAGTGTCTACGAATCGGAGGCACCCTTCATCCTGCCGCAGCCGGGGCACTACACACCGCGGCTGCTGGTCACCGCCGGGACGGGGGAAACGTATGAGCATTTCGAGGATGCCTGGCTGGGCCAGCCCGGCACTGATCCCCCGCTGGCCGACCTGCAGGTGGCAGGCGCACCCTACAGGCTTATCAATGAGCTGATCCAGTTTGATGCCAGCGCAAGCACGGCAGGCAGTTCCCCGATCAGCGGCTATGACTGGTTCATCAACGGCCGTCGGCTGGGCAGCAGTACTGAGCCCGTGTTTGAATACAGCTTCCCGATGGCCGGCAGCTACCGGCTGTCCGTCAGGGTCAGTGATGGCAACTTCAACACGAGCTCAGCTGAGCTGCGCCTGCTTGTCAACGAGACTGAGCACGGTTGGCAATCGGTTCCCTCCAGCGAAGCTTCGCTGCTGGGTTTTGAGAACCGCCGGGAGCTGGCTGTGATCGCCGGGCATCCAGCGCTGCTGACCGAGTATCCGGTGGGCCAGGTCAACTACCTGCGCGCGCTGGATCCTGAGGCTTCCAGCTGGCCGACGGTGTCTGTGGATGTGCTTGGGCCGGATGACAATTTCAGCAACATCCCGGCCGGCCTGCTGGAAATCAACGGCAAGCCGGCTGTGTTCTATGTCCGCGACCGTACTCCGATCTTTGACGACGAATTGCTGGTGACATATGCCTCGGATGTGCATGGCAGCACCTGGTCCGCTCCGCAGCTCTGCTTCTCCGAGGAGGACATCATCGCGGACCAGTACCTTGACTCACTGGACGTGCAGGTCATCGCGGGCAAGCCGGCGATCTTCTACCGCGCGGCCGGCGAGGGCAAGGTCTGGAAGTACCGCAGCGCCACTGATGCAATGGGGCTCAACTGGAACGAGGCAACGCAGGTCAGCCCGATTGATCCACAGTTTGCTGATTTCAATGCCTTTATGACGGAATGGAACGGCAAACCCTGTGTGGCCTGGCAGCAGACTGATGCTGAAAACATTGAGACACTGTGCTTCTCATCCGCCAGTATGGCGGATGGCAGCGCCTGGAATGACGCCATTGTCACGATGGAGAACGACTACTACGGCGTGTTCAGCATGCTGGACTTTGAGATCATCAATGGCCGGCCAGCGATCTATTTCGGCGGATACTTTGCAGGCGACTGCCCGGTGATGGACGGCGGCGGGGGTTACCTGACCGCGCTTGATGACAACGCGGAAACATGGTCCACGCCCGTCATGCTCAGCCGTGAGAGCATGGCCTTCTTCGGGAACCTGCTGGAGCTGGATGGCCTGCCGGCGATCGTTATGATTGCCGACCCCTACCTTGACGGCGGTGGCAGCTTCGGGGACAGCCTGTCCATCACGATGAGCATCGCCGAGGACCCGCTGGGACGCCGCTGGTCACCTCCGGTGGTTGATACGCAGGTGCTGGATAGTGACTACTATGGCTCAGTGTTCTATCCACGGGAGATCTGCCTGATGGTGGATGGCGTGCCGACCGCAGTGTTGCAGCAGGCTGCGGATACGATACTGGGCGCAGTGTTCTATTAGGGCTGTTCTCGGGAAGTCATTCAGCCTGTATCTGCCTGTTGCATGCAGCTGCATGGGAACAGTTCGGAAAGTCTATACCTTCAGCCAGGCAGAAGTGTTCATTGCACTTTGAGGTCTGGCTTGCTATGATCAGAGGGTTGCGCGGTCTTTGCCTGTTATGCGGTCCGCGTAAATTCAGTGGGGATACAACCCGAAGGGCTGGGTCATGGCTATTACTTCTAGAAGCCGCATGCTGGCATGCTGCGTCGTCATTTTCTCCCTTACAGTGCTGACAGCCTGTGGTGGCAACGGCCAGCCGGCAGTCGAGGCTCCAGCGGTGCTGCAGTCCACCCCTGAGTCATTCCAGTTGCCTGGCCTGGCGGAACTGGAGCGTGAGCCTTCCATCCGCGTCAACCAGCAGGAGAACCTGCTGCATGCGGTTGATTTCGATCCGGGGCTGGCCAGCCGCAACCTCAGCGTCGACAATCCTGATTCGTCACTGCACCTGATGCCGGACAGTGAGAGCCCCGGCCCGGCATTTGCCCTCTGGCAGGTCTATGCCGAACGCACATATGCAGACCAGCCGACCTACGACCCGATCCTCACCCTCGGCATTGATGAGGAGAACGTGCAGGCCGGCAGCTTCCTCGTGATTGCCAACTACAGCACCGGCCGCTGGGACTCCTTCCCGCTGCAGTACCGGGCACAGGACGGTACCTACGATGCCTGGTTCGGCAACTGGCAGGACTACAGCAACCAGTACAGGGTGATGACATTCGGCATCCTGGCAACGGAGGCCAGCGAGATGACGCTGCGCTGGCTGCGCTTCGGTCACAGCTTCAGGCCCCAGATCAGTTCATACATGACAGTCAGCCCGCTGCAGGGCGGCATCGGGAACCTCGCTGCCAGCATGCATGTGAATGCCGACGCTGATCCGGCTTATGCTGGCCTGGATACGATCGAGATCGACTTCAATAACGATGCGCAGCCGGACTATGTCTCGCAGCCCGCAGGAGGAGACAATGTGTCCTTCACTGCGCACTGGGAGATGCCGGCCGCGGGAGAATACCGGCCGCGCATTACCGTGACATCCGGCAGTGGTGACGTGTTCAAGCAGTACCTGGACCGCGTCTGGCTTGGCGAGTATGCCTCGGCACCGCCGCAGGCCGTGATGAGTGTGGGTGAATCCTTCAGGGCCGTTGCCGGTGAGGATGTGCTGTTTGATGCCTCCGGCAGTACGCCGGGGAACGCGCCGATTGAGCATTACTACTGGTTCGTGGATGAGCATCCGCTCGGTGACTCAACCCTGCCGCAGCTCAGCCACAGCTTTGAAAGGGCAGGCCTCTATGAAGTCCGCCTGCAGGTGGTGGATGCCAGTTTCAATATGTCAGAGGACATCCGGCAGTTGCTGGTGGCGGAAAGCGCTGCCGGTTGGCATGCCAGTGTGGTGCAGGATGAGGACAAGCTGCGGCAGTTTGACAGCAGGCACAGCATTGCCGTGGTCGCGAGGTATCCAGCGCTCATTACTCAGGGCTGGCCTGACAACGCAAGCGTTGTCTACTGGCGGGCGGCGGACAGCCAGGCCGCCAGTTTCAGTGGCGGTCCACAGCTTGTTGCTGCGCCGCTGACCGGGCAGGCCAGCCTGAATTCACTGGGACTGCTGGAGCATTCCGGCAGGCCGCAGGTCTACTTCTCCCAGTACATTGAGGATTCATTCGAGACAGTCGTTTACATGAGTGAAGCGAAAAGCGCAGAGGGACTGGCCTGGAGCAACCCTGTGGCATGCTTCAGTATAAGTGGACAGCTTGCGCTGGACTCCGTGCAGGTCGAGCTGGTTGCAGGCAGACCGGTGATCGTGTATGAGGGCATCAGTTCCAGTGACAACTGGTACTTCCGCAGTGCGGTGGATGCCAGTGGCAACCAGTGGAATGCCGCAGTCGAGCTGGGGGCCTTGGATGCCAATGAGGATACGGTAACTCTGCGGTTGACGGACTGGGACGGAATCCCCTGCCTTGCCTGGTCAACCAGGGTGCCCGGTGAGTTCCAGGCGGTCTATTTCATGAAGGCCAGCGAGGCTTCCGGCGGCAGGTGGGACAGCCCGGTGCTTGTTGCCAGAAACCCACAGTTCGGTATTAGTGTGCTGGACATGTCAATCATCGGTGGCAAGCCAGCGTTGGCCATTGTGGATGACAGGATGGACCAGCTCAAGCGGCGTGACAAGCTGGCATTTTCGCGCTGTATCTCCGAGGATGGCAGTACGTGGTCAGAGCCGAGCTATACCGGGGCCTTCATGGCCCGTGGCCCTGGCAACCTGGTTGACTATGGCGGCGTGCCGGCGATTGCCGCAATTGGCAATCCCTACCAGTACAAGATATTCGGGCAGCTCTGCCTGTTCATCGCCCGTGACGCGGAAGGCAGCAGCTGGCAGGCGCCCTATGTGCTGAACCGTGAGCTGGACAGCAATCTGCTGGATGGATTTGCAAAGTACAGCGATATCTGCCTGTCAGTGGACGGGGTGCCCATCGCATTGCTGCCCGGTGACAAAGACAATCTGGTGAGTGCCGTGTTCGACTAGGACTTGCCGCCCAGCACCTCGCCAAGCGTGGCTTCAAGGTCCTGGATCGCGCTGAACAACGCATCCGGCAGGATCTCTGCGATGCGGTCGCGACGCGTGTCGCGCGGGCCGTCCATGTAGATGATCGGGATGTCCTTCGTGGCGCGGTTGGTGCCGATGAAGCGCCCGACCTCACGCCCGCCGCTGACGTACTTGCGCAAGCTGATCACCACGCAGTCCGGCTGCATTTCGTTCACGCGGCGGCAGGCCTCGGCCTGCTGTCCGCTTTCGCTGATCACGTTGTAGCCCCATTTGCTGATCTGCGCAGCGAACTGCTCGCATTCCTCAGGTTCCCAGTGGATGAAGAAGACATTTTTCACGGAGATATTCTAGCTGGCAGCTGATCAGTCGCGCGCGCGGCGGTCCTGCATCTGCTCGAGGTAATGGTCCACGATGCGGCGCTGGCGCAGCACGATCACGATTGCATGCTCCAGCAGCTGCTCCAGTGTGTAGTCCGTGCCCCAGGGTGCACTGATCAGGATCGTGCCCAGCTCATGCTCGTCAAGCTCCCAGTGGCCTTCCAGCGCACCTTCCGTGCAGGCCAGCATCGCATTGAGGGACATCGAGGCCAGCTCCGGGGTTTCCGCTCGCATGCCATGCTGGAATTCCTGCATGCCGAAGCGGCGGCGGATCATGTTGGCGATGTGGAAGCCGCGGTCGATCACCTGCAGCACCACGATGCGGATGCTGCCCAGCCCGCGCAGCTGTACGCCCTCCGCCAGCAGCTCGGTGTAACTGGACAGGGGCAGGAGCGCGATCCGTTCCTTGAGCTCGGTGGCCGCGCGCTCGTACTCATCCATCAGCGCGCCGAGCGGTCCGCTGCGTCGCAGCGCTGGACGGTGCTCCATGTGGAAGGGTGAATTCCCCATTACGTTTAATGATACCCCCGCCGCCGCACAGGCTGGCGTGTTATATTGAGACCGTGATCGGACAGTACATACTGGTCGTGCTGTTGCAGTTTGTCGTGAGCTGCCTGTTCGTCGCAGCGCTCCTCGTCCCCGCTGGACGCCTGCTGGGACAGGGCCGGCTGGACTTCAGGCGCAGCCTGCAGTGCGGACTGGGATTCGCCCTGTTCCAGCTGACGAGTGTGTTGCTGTTCTCCGCTTCGATCAGCGTAATGAGAAATCCCCTCAACTCCCCTGAGATGCTGCACCTGGCCCTCGTGTGGGTCAGCCTGCCGCTGCTGCTGATCGCGCCCGTAATGATCTCCTTTACCACCGGCTGGAAGCGGGGCAGTTCGATCACGTCAAGCACGGTGATCACCCTGTGCTGGGCCGGTGTGCAGTATGGCGTGGGGAACCTGCTGCTGCGCCTCGGCTGAGTGCGCATGCGCTAAACTGCCGCGGTGTCGAATGAAACCCTGCTGCAGTGGCTGCTGGCCGCATTCTCCAGCCTGATCCCGATGACGGTCGCCACCCTGCTGCAGGTGAAGCACTTCCGCCTGCGCCGCGAATTCGGTTTCATCCGCCTGCTGGTGCTGGCCCAGACTGCGGTATGCGCCATCGCGCTGTTCGGTGTGTTCATTGTCTGGGAAGGGATGGACCTGGCCAACATGCCCGTCGGCCGCTATGAGGCGGTGGCGCTTCTTATCCTTGGGCAGGCGCTGTTCATGAGCGTGGCCACGCCGACGCTGCTGGCGCGCATGCTGCATACGCGGCTGTGGGTCAACATGGGCTGCGGATCGATCGCTACGCTTTGCCAGGTGGCCTGGCTGGTGCTGCTGAGCCTTATCGGGCGGCCTGGTGGCTGAACACCCGCAGCATGCTTTCGGCTGCTCCGTCCTTGGCCGGGCAGGCCTCCTCATGCAGCTGTGCCAAACCGCAACCTTCGAAGATCCGGCGGTAGTTGCGCGGGAAGTCCCACATCGAACGGCTGTGCTCATCTTCTACCAGCACAAGTCCGCTGGTCGCCACGCGCGCGAGTTCGCTGAATACCCATTCACTGTCCGGGTGGATGTGGCTGAGCACATTCACGCTGCAGACCACATCA
Organism: bacterium; assembly: GCA_020440645.1. Classification (GTDB taxonomy): domain Bacteria; phylum 4484-113; class 4484-113; order 4484-113; family JAFGCY01; genus JAHEFU01. Next base: position 116,247 of record JAGRNR010000004.1, read on the forward strand.
AACTCGCCGTCGCCGAACAGGCCCATCACATCCTCAACCGGCAGGTTGTAGATCCGTGCCTCCGCAAACAGCCCCGGCAGGTCCTGCTGCAGGCGGGCCACGGCATCCGGGTTGATCTCGATCCCGCTCAGGCGATGCATCCCGAGCGCTTGCAGGTGTTGCAGGTTATGCCCGGCTGCGCAGCCGATCTCCAGCACATATGGATCATGGCAGCCCAGCTTATCGATCATCCGCTCCAGCATTATAGCGCTGTTGCGCACGGCAGCATCACCCGTGCCGGGCTGGCGGTAGTTCTCGATCCAGTAGCGGTGCAGCTGCTCGAGGCTGGGCTGCAGCTTCTGGCCAAACAGGGAAACGGCCGGTTGGTCCATGGTCTGGTGCCTCCGCTGCATTCATCGGCCGGCATCCCTGGTTCTTGAGCAGTTGAAGCCGGAATTGAGACTGTGAGTTCCTTGACACAGCAGGACTGATGCTGTATAACAATATTGTTATATAACTAAAACGTTATATGAGTAATGACCAGCTCAGCAGGACCTTCTCAGCATTGGCGGATCCCACCCGCCGGGCTATCCTCGACCGCCTGAGCAGGGGCGAAGCGTCTGTCTCGGAACTGGCGAAGCCGTTTCGGATCAGCCAGCCGGCAATCTCGCGGCACCTGAAGGTGCTGGAGGAGGCCGGCCTGATCGAGCGGGGGCGCAATGCCCAGTGGCGGCCCTGCCGGATCAGTGCGGAACCGCTCAGGGAAGTGGCGGACTGGGTCGGGGAATACCGCCGGTTCTGGGAGCAAAGCTTTGACAGGCTGGATGCCTACCTTAAGGAACTGCAGAAGCAGAAATTAGACCAGGACGGGGAGTCTGATGATGAGTGATTCCGGGGGCGATGCGCTGACTCTGGAAATCGTGCGGGAATTCGATGCTACTCCGGAGAAGCTGTTTGAGCTGTTCGGCAGCGAGGAGCATCTGGTGCATTGGTGGACGCCGAGAGAGCAGGGGCATTACTTCACTACGCCTTACTGCAAGGTGGACTTCCGCAAGGGCGGACGCTGGCGGATGTGCCTGCTGTCGCCGACGGGATCTGAGTACTGGCAGGGCGGATCATACACATTGCTGGACCCACCTTCGCGGCTGGAGTTCACCTTCCAGTGGGATGAGAAGGAAGGGCAGCCTGACAATGAGATGCAGGTCAGCATCCGTTTCGACGGATTGCCCGGCGGTCGGACGCGGATGACTTTCAGGCAGTGGCCCTTCCTTGAGGCCAGCCAGCGCGATGGACATAATGGCAGCTGGACTGCGGTGTTTGATGCGCTGAAGAGCTACGTCACAGCAAACTGATACGAGATTGCCATTACGGCGGAAAGGAGATGGGTATGGACCAGGAAATGCAGGCGGAAGGAAATCCGCAGATCGTGGACAGGGAGCATTGGCTCTGGCAACGCCGGGAACTGCTTGGACAGGAGAAAGCGCTGATGGAACTGATGGACAGGGTCAACGCCCGCCGCCGGCGCATGCCAATGGTGAAGCTTGACAAGCCCTACCACTTCAAGGGGCGGGACGGTGAGTTTGACCTGCGCGGCCTGTTTGGCGACATGCGCCAGCTCGTCGTCTACCACTTCATGTTCGACCCCGCCTGGGACAAAGGATGTCCAGGCTGCACCGGCCTGGTGAAGGAGATAGCCGACCTGTCCCTTCTCGGGGAGCGCAACACACGCTTCGTACTGGTCTCCCGCGCCCCGCTGGAGAAGCTGGAGAAGTACCGCCAGGAAATGGGCTGGGAGCTCCCCTGGTACAGCTCAAATGACAGCGACTTCAATTACGACTTCCACGCCACCTACGATCCCGAGAAGGCGGCCGTGATGTCAAACTTCCGCTCGGCGGCTGAGCTGGAAGCGCTGGGGCGCACTGTGCCGCAGAAAGGTGAAACGCACGGCATGAGCGTGTTCTTCAGGATTGGCGACGAGGTGTTCCACACCTACTCAAGCTACCAGCGTGGCGTGGAAAACCTGACGGACAGCTACGCAATCCTGGACATCACTCCATGGGGCCGCCAGGAGGACTTTGAGGATTCACCGGCAGGCTATCCGCAGAAGCCCACATACGGATAAGCTTTAGCGGAGTTACAGTTCCAGGAAATCCACGGACATATCAAGGAGACATTCATGAGTGACAACGCACAGGGACAGACTGACAGCGGCATGCCCGAATGCATGAACGTTGAGGTGCTGGAGCAGCACAGGTGGCTGGCACGCTTCGTGGGCGACTGGTCCTTCACGGCTAGGATGCAGAACCCGGATGGCAGCGAGCATGTCACGCAGGGCAGCGAGAGCGTCAGCATGCTGGGTGATATCTGGTTCGTTGCCGACGGCCAGGGTGAGATGCCGGACGGGGGATCAGCGCAGATGCGCATGACTGTCGGCTATGACCCGGCCAGGGGGAAGTTTGTCGGCAGCTGGATCGGAACCATGATGTTGTTGCACTGGGTCTATGAAGGCCAGCTCAGCGAGGATGGCAACAGCCTGCACCTCGTTGCGGAAGGGCCCGATTTCAGCGGTGGCAACAGCACGAGGATGTACAGGGACACCATCGAGTATGTCAGTGACGACCACCGCCGCCTGCGCAGTGCATTGCAGGCTGTAGACGGCAGCTGGCAGGAGTTCAATGTGGCTGAGTACCACCGCGTGAAGTAAGCCGCGGGCGGCTACTGAGTAGTAAATCGGAGGCGGAAATGACGACTGACAATGCGCAACCGGTCGGCGACGGATTCATGGTCGAGCGGGACTTTGATGCCACACCGGAACTGGTCTGGAAGGTCCACACGGAGTTGGAACACCTCAAGCAATGGTGGGGGCCTGCAGGATTCAGCTGGATAGGGGGCACGCTGGACCTGCGTCCCGGCGGGATGTTCCACTATGGGATGAGCAACCCGGGTGGTTTCGAGATGTGGGGACGCTTCGTGTTCCGCACGATACAGCCGATCACACGGCTCGAATATGTGGTGTCCTTCTCTGACGCGGAGGGCGGGATCACTCGCGCACCGTTCAACGAGCTCTGGCCGCTGGAGGTGCTCAGTGACAACACATTCACTCCGCTTGGAAATGGAACGCGGCTAACCATGCGTGGGCGGCCGGTCAACGCCAGCCCGCAGGAGGAAGCGGCCTATGCCGGCTTCCATGACAACATGCGAAAGGGCTTCACAAGCACGCTCGATGCACTTGAGCAGTACCTTGCCAGTCAGCAGGAGAGTTGAGTTGGCGGGCAAGTTCGTTCATGCCCTGGATGGGACAGCAATCAGATAGGAGAAGGCAATGGAAATCAGGGAAATCGCCGCGGTGCAGTTCGCCGCGGAGAAGAAACGTGCACTGGAACGAGACCGCGAGGTCAGCGTCAGTCGGCAGTTCGCCGCACCGCCGGAGCTGGTCTGGCAGGCGATCACGGACCCCGGCCAGGTGCTCCTGTGGTGGGGGCCGGATGGTTTCACCACCACTACCCATGAACATGAGCTCAAGGTGGGTGGGACCTGGAAGCACACCATGCACGGGCCGGACGGCACCGACTACCCGAACCACATCGTGTTCGACGAGATCGTTGCCAACAGGCTGCTGCGTTTCCACCATGTTGCCAGTGAAGGCAATGAACCGGTGCACCACACCAGCGTGTTCAGCATGGAACCGCTGGAAGGCGGCACATTCGTCAACATGCGGATGAGCTTCAGCTCAAACGAATTCCTGCGGGAGTTGATCGAGAAGTACGGCGTGCTGGAAGGGGCCCTGCAGTGCATCCGCCGCTGGGGCGAGCATGCAATGGCCAGGCAGGCGGACCGGCAGTGCGGCTTCCTGATGGCAACGCCGTCGGATACCGAGATCCTCGTGATGCGCACGTTCCAGGCACCGCCTGGCTTGCTGTTCGAGGCCTGCACACGCCCGGAGCACCTGCGTAACTGGTGGGGTGGCTGTGAACAGCTGACAACCAAGCTGTGCGAGGCCGACCCGGTGGTCGGCGGCAAGTGGCGGATCGTGCTGTCCGCGCCGGATGGCAGCGAGCATGGCTTTCACGGCGAATACCTCGAACTGGAGCCGGGCGTGCGCTGCGTACAGACCTTCGTGTATGAGCAGGTGGAGGGAGCGGAGTCCCTGGAAAGTGCGGAGTTCCATCCGGTTGAAGGTGGAACGCGCCTGTTGGTGACGATCCGCCACCGCTCGAAGGAGGCACGCGATGCGCACCTGAACAGCGGCATGGAGGGCGGCATGCGCCAGAGCCATGAAGCGTTGGATCGCCTGCTGGCCAGGCTCCAGTCGGCCGGTGCGGCCTGAGCCCAGGAATCAAGGATAAGGAGAATGACAATGGAATCGATCCATCCCTGCCTGTGGTTTGACAATAATGCACTGGAAGCGGCGGAGTTCTACACCGGGATCTTCCCGGATTCGCGCATCCTCAAAGTCACGCACTACTCGAAGGACATGCCGATGCCGGCCGGCACCGTGCTGACTGTCGACATTGAAATCCGCGGTGTGCGATTAATGCTGCTCAACGGCGGCCCGTTATTCCAGTTCAATGAATCAATCTCCCTGGTCTGCCCATGTGCGAACCAGGCTGAAATCGACGAATACTGGGATAAGCTGCTGTCTGGTGGAGGTCAGCCGGTGCAGTGCGGCTGGCTGAAGGACCGCTTCGGTGTATCCTGGCAGGTCTCCCCGGCCGGGTTCGGTCAGATGTTTGCCAACGGGACCGAGGAGCAGCGTGAGCGCTGGATGGCAG
>JAGRNR010000050.1:0-29087 GCA_020440645.1 bacterium
GAAGGTCCCAAGGGTTGGGCTGTTCGCCCATTAAAGCGGTACGGGAGCTGGGTTCAGAACGTCGTGAGACAGTTCGGTCTCTATCCACTGTGGTCGTAGGAGAATTGAGGAGAGATGTCCCTAGTACGAGAGGACCGGGATGTACCAGCCTATGGTGTACCAGTTGTCGTGCCCGCGGCATTGCTGGGTAGCTATGCTGGGAGTGGATAAGCTCTGAAAGCATCTAAGAACGAAGCCCACTTCAAGATGAGTTCTCCCACTGGATTAACCAGGTAAGGCCCCCTGAAGAGTACAGGGTAATAGGCTGGAGGTGTAGAGGCAGTAATGTCACAGCTGACCAGTACTAATCGGCCGAGGTCTTGAACGTTTCACTTCCTCTTTGATTCATGGCTCTTACGTCATGGATCTGGGGAAGGTGCAGGATACACAGAATGCGCCAACCACCGGAAAACAACAATCCCCCGACTTTGAACCGCAAGGTGAGATATCGGGGGATTTTTTTTGCGCGAAATCCGGGCAGGTCAATGTAAACCGTGAAGTCAGGGATGTTCCTCAATGAAGGAGTCGGAGTGCCTGCGGACCTGGTTCAGATATCGAGCATCAGGCTGCCACCCTGCATCCTTCCCGCAGGGCCGGCATCATCTGAAAGCTCCTGCCCTTCCGAGGCCGCAAGGTGCACCCGTGAATAACTGACACGCTCCAGGTTGTTGAGCCGGACGGTCAGCTCCCGGATCCGCAGTGCGGCAGCCAGCATCATCCGTACGTCCTCATTGTCAGGTTCCTCGTCAAGCTGGATCTGCAGCATGCCGATGATGCCAGTCAGGGGATTGCTGATCTCATGCATGCTGGTGGCCACGGCGGCGCGGATCGCCTCGAGGCGTGCACGGTCGAGTTCCCGTTCCCGCAGTGCCAGCTCCGCTTCCTCACGCAGCCGGCGCTCACGCTCGATTGCGTGCCGCATATCGCGGTAGTCAAGCACCCGGCGGATGGTGTCCTGCAGCAGCTGGCGGTCCAGGGCATTCTTCGGGATGTAGTCAAACGCCCCGCTGCGCAGGGCCCGGGCCGAAACGAGTTCGTCACCCTGCCCCGTCAGCATCACCACGGAGGGCAGTGCATCCCCCAGTCCGGCCAGGGCAGCCAGTACGTCCATGCCGCTCATGTCAGGCAGCAGGTAATCAAGGAAGATGCAGTCAAAGCGGGCAGGATCACCGGTCAGCGAGTGGATGGCATCGCGGCCCTGCTCCAGTGCGCTGATTTCCACATCCTCGGACACAAGCCGGAGGTAACGGCTGATTACGTGCAGGTCGTCGGGATTGTCCTCGACAACAAGTACACGTAGTCTGGCCAGTTCTGCTTGCACTATGGTCAGCTGTATCCTGATCCTGATTAAAGGGCTGGCTGATGCCTTGCCCTGTTCAAATACTAGACGAATAACCGGACGGTGGACATTGTTTCACCAATATTTGATGAGGGCTAGCCAATAACAACGGCGCAAGCGCAGTCCGGCCAGGCAGCCTTGCCGGCATCAGCCAGGGATCAGCGCAGTGTCCAGCCAGTACTCCTTGAGGTGGCGGATGCCTTCAAGGTACTTGCCGAAGTCCACCGGCTTGAGCATGTACGAATTCGCCCCCTTCAGGTAGCACTCGTTGACATCCATCTTGTTTGAGGATGTTGTCAGGATGATCACCGGGATGCTGCCATATTCAGCATGCGTCTTGAGTATGTGCAGGAATTCGCGGCCATCCAGCCCCGGCAGGTTGAGGTCGAGGATGATCAGGTGAGGACGCTGGGAATGCGGCAGGCTCTCACCGCTGTCAATGCCCAGGTAGCTGATTGCGAGGTTTGCGGATTCCAGGTGCTTGATCTCAACCAGGGCACCGACCTTGGTGAAGGCACGCTGGGTGGCGACGTAGTCCTCGTCGTTGTCCTCAATCACCATGATCCTGATATCAGAATAATCGCGCATCCGGCTTGATTCTATCCCAACTTCCGCAGAATCGCCATGACCACTATTCAGGCCAGGATCCGATCCGGCTTGCGGCCCCCGAAAGTGAAATTGAAGCGGGTGCCGATGCCCGGTTGCGATTCGATCCAGATCACGCCATCGTGGCGCTCGATGATCTTCTTCACGATGCTGAGCCCGACCCCGGTTCCTCCACCATACTTCTGCTTGCCATGCAGGCGCTTGAAGATCACCCAGATCTTCTCGTGGAACTCCTCCTCGATGCCGATTCCGTTGTCCGCGACGTAGAACACCGGGATCCCGAGTTCGGGATCCTCCTCAAATCCGACCTCGATCCATGGATCCTGCTTGTCGCTGTACTTCATCGCGTTGCTGACCAGGTTGCGAAACACTTCACTGACCCGCGAGCGGTCACAGAAGGCCACGGGCAGCGGTCGCGGCACACGCACCTCCGTGCCACGCTCACGAAGCACCACATGCAGGGAGTCCAGCACCTCGCTGAGCACCTCCTGCAGGTCCACCTGCTCGCGGGCCAGGTCCACACGGCCCACACGGGAGTACTCCAGCAGCTCACTGAGGAGCTTGTCCAGGTTGCCGGTCAGGCGTGGCAGGGTACGCAGCATCTCGCGGCCCGGTTCATCCAGCCGGTCATTGTAGTCCTCCAGCAGGAACTGAGCGTAGTTGCTGATGCCGCGCAGCGGTTCCTTCAGGTCGTGGCTGGCGATGTAGGCAAACTCGTCAAGCTCGCGGTTGGAGACCTCGAGGTCCTCATAGGCCTGCTTCAGCGAAATCTCGGCACGCTTGCGCTCGTCAATGTCGTGGATGATGCCAGTGAACAGGTATCCCTCACCGACCTGCACCTTGCTGACCGCCAGGTTGGCAAAGAACTCCCTGCCGTCAATCCGTCGGGCGATGATCTCGCGGCCAATTCCGATGATCTTCGAGACTCCCGTGCTCAGGTGGGCATTGATGTAATCGTCATGCTCGACCGCCGTACGGCTCGGCATCAGCATCGACACGTTGTTGCCGATCACCTGGCCACGCGTGTAGCCGAACATGTCAACGGCCGCCAGGTTGAAGTCCTGGATCACGCCGCGCTCGTTGATCGTGATGATCGCCTCGGCAGCATTGTCAAGCACTGCCTTCAGGCGGTTCTCACTGAAGGCCAGCTGCTCACGGCTGAGGGCCTGCTCCCGCGCCGAGCGTTCGATCTCCTCAAAGGCCTGCTTGAGGTTCAGTTCCGCACGCTTGCGTTCGTCTATGTCGTGGATAATCCCGGTGAACAGGTAACCGGCGCCGACCTGCACCTTGCTGACCGCCAGGTTGGCAAAGAATTCGGTGCCGTTGCTGCGCCGGGCGATGATCTCGCGGCCGATGCCGATGATCTTTGAGACGCCGGTGCTCAGGTGCGCATCAATGTAGCTGTCATGCTCGATCGCCGTGCGCTGGGGCATCAGCATTGACACGTTGTTGCCTATCACCTGGTCACGCGAATAGCCGAACATGTCAACGGCTGCCAGGTTGAAGTCCTGGATCACACCGAGTTCGTTGATGGTGATGATCGCCTCAGCCGCGTTGTCAAGCACGGCCTTCAGCCTGTTCTCACTGAGGGTCAGCTGGCGCTGGCTGGCTTCCTGCTCCAGTGTGCCCTCGCTCAGGCGCGACTCAACGAGGTAGTAGGTGCGGATGTATTCGAGGGCCAGGCCGGCCAGCGGCACTCCGTAGGCGATTATCTTCAGGCCATGTGAGATGTTGAAGTGGTTGTCATACAGCTCCGCCGCGCCGAGGCTGCTGTGCAGCTGGACGAAGATGTTCGGCAGCATGCTCAGCCAGAGCGCATGGATGAAGATCCCCGGCCGGCGGCGGTACAGGAGCGGCAGCAGCAAGGCACCGCAGATGATGTAGATCAGCAGCGGAAGCAGGTCCAACGGGCGCTTGACGAAGTTGTCAGGGAACATGTCCGCCGGCAGGCTGGTAGTGCGGGTGAACCAGAACATGATCAGCCAGAGCAGGATCCCGAAGAAGCTGCTCAGCCAGACCACCACACGCCTGGTGAACTGCGGACCACGATTGCCAAATTCACTGGCGGGCAGCCACAGCAGGGCCAGCGCGCCGAGTGCCGTGACCGTGGCGTTGAACATCCGGCTGCCAAACCAGGTGAGCGGGCTCAGCACATCCGGGTCCACCCTGGTGGCCATCAGTCCATCGGACACAAGGATGTGGAAGGCATCCAGGCAGCCGCTCCAGAACAGCAGGCTGCCGATCAGCAACACGACGGGATCCCGCGTGATGCGGTAATTGATGAAGGACAGCGTGGCGATCAGCAGGGCCAGGCTGAAGGATGTCCATTCCAGCAGGGTGTGGGCATAGACCCCGCCGTGGTTGGGGATGCCATGCAATGCGGCGTCCGGATCACTGCCAAAACCGATTCCCAGCAGGTTCAGGAGGGTGGGCAGGATGCAGAGGATGACAGTGAACCAGACCAGCCAAATTGGCAGCGCAGTTGAACCACTAGCAGGGAACTGCTGGTTGTCCTGATTCATTGAGCAGCTATCCTTGTTTCAGGCTTACCGATCTGTCAGTGGACCGCTGGCGATCCAGCTTGATTTTACTTCAACTGCCTGAAATTGCATGAAGCTGGCAAGGCCGCTGGCGGATTTGCAATGAGGATTTAATCAAACTGCAGGACAGGATGCGGGAAACCAAAGCGGCAGACGGGGATCGAACCCGCAACCCTCAGCTTGGGAAGCTGATGCTCTACCATTGAGCTACTGCCGCAGGGGAATACATATTAGCGGAGATTCTCCGGCATGCAAGCCTAACTCGCCACTCAGACTGACCAGCTGTCCTGCCTTAAGCCGAGGTCCCAGAACTGGTGCTCATAGCGAATCACCTGCAGCAGGGCCTCCCCTGCCCGGTCTGCATGCTCAGGCTTCAGCAATCCATCCGCCTTGCTGCGCAGCAACTCCACATATGCACCAAACTCCGGACAGGTCCAGTTCACGATGAATCCTGCCAGCTCTTTGCCGGCACTGCCACAGTCCCGCACATAGCACCAGCCATCGAAGTAGGCCTGTTCCAGCGCCCAGTAGGCCATCAGGGCGACCGGGAAGGGCTGCTCTGAGGCCAGGTGGTTTAGGTAGGTCAGGTAGTTGAAGCAGACCGGGCTCAAGGGAGCACTATGCACGTTTGCCCCATGCTGGTGGGCCTGTTCCTCGAACAGCTCAAGCTCGCCGCAGAGCACATCGACTGCCCCGGCCATGGCGCGCAGTAGCTCGCGGTCAGAATCGCAGCGCGAAATCAGGCGGCCGACAAAGCCGATCAGGCCGGAAACGAACAGGTAATCCTGCTCCAGCCAGCGGGCGAAGCCCGTTCCGTCATTGCGCCCTTCCCCGACTTCACGAAGGAAGTCATGGCGAATGATGGCGGTCCATGCAAGCGAATTGCGTCCCAGCAGGGAGGCTGTGGTAGACATGGACTAATCATCCCATCTGCGCCGGGCTGGCCATCCACAGGGGTTGCAAGCAGGCAAGTTGCTGATATATTACTGCGGTGCAGAACTCGACCCCCCAGCTGCTGCCCATCGGCATCGGCGAACGTTTCCAGCGATTCTTCCAGTTGGAGTCGGCCTCCGGCATCCTGCTGCTGCTCTGTGCGATCATCGCACTGATCTGGGCCAACTCCGGCGCCAGGGAAGGCTATGAAGCTCTCTGGCACCAGCACCTGACCGTCGGCCTCGACCAGCTCAACCTGCGCTACACCCTGCATGAGTGGATCAATGACGGCCTGATGGTGATCTTCTTCTTCGTGGTCGGGCTGGAAATCAAGCGTGAGTTCCTTGTCGGCGAACTGAATGATGCGAAGAAGGCCGCACTGCCGATCATCGGTGCTGCCGGCGGCATGCTGGTCCCGGCCCTGATCTACACGGCATTCAACAACGGCACCCCCGCGATCCACGGCTGGGGGGTGCCGGTGGCGACGGACATCGCTTTCGCACTGACGATCCTCTCACTGCTGGGTAAGCGGGTACCACTGGGCCTGAAGGTGTTCCTTGCAGCACTAGCCATCGTTGATGACCTTGGCGCTGTGGTGGTGATTGCGATCTTCTACACGGACCACCTGAACTTCATCGCAATGGGCCTGGCTGTGCTTGGCCTCGGGATCCTGATGGTGTTCAACCGCATGAACGTGATCCGGCCTGAACCGTACGCCATCGTCGGTGTGCTGGTCTGGCTGTCCGTACTGCAGTCGGGCGTGCATGCGACGATCGCCGGTGTGCTGATCGCCCTGACCATTCCCGCCACCTCACGGATTGACGTGCGTGACTTCCGCAAGGACGTGGAGCGGCTCTACAAGAAGTTCCTTGTGGTCGGCAAGAAGGGCCAGACGGACCGCCTGACCCATGAGCAGCAGGACATCGTGACAAGCATGGTAGTGAAGACCGAGGAAGTGCAGGCTCCGCTGGAGCGTTTCGAGCATGCACTGCAGCCCTTCGTGTCCTTCGTGATCATGCCGCTGTTTGCGTTGTCAAACGCCGGAGTGCACATCACCGGTGGCCTGGGTGTGATCTTCTCAAACCCGGTCTCACTCGGCGCATTCCTCGGGCTGCTGCTGGGCAAGGTGACCGGCGTGTTCGGGGCATCGATGCTTTCCATCAAGCTCGGCGTGGCCAGCATGCCGCGCCGCGTGACGATGCTGCAGTTCTTCGGCACGGCGATCGCCTGCGGCATCGGCTTCACGATGTCGCTGTTCATTGCCAACCTGGCCTATGACAGCCAGGAGCACATTGACGACGCCAAGATCGGCGTTCTGACCGCTTCCGCCCTGGCGGGCATCATCAGCTACCTGGTGATCCGTGCCGGCAGCAAGCAGGATGTGGATGTCAATGAAGCTGAAGAGGACAAGGTCCCGTCCCACGCCTGATCAGGACTGGCGGTACTGCTCCAGCAATGAGCGCATCAGGCTTAAGTAGCCTTCCGCCATGCGCTGCTTGTTGTACATGACGGCCATGCCCTCGTAGTTGCGCAGGCCCATCTCGCGCCTGAGCTGCGGATCGTCAGCCAGCTTCGTGATGGCGGCGCAGAACTCGTCAAAGCGTTCAACCGTGGAAGCGAAGATGCCTCCACCGGCTTCCTTCTCAATCATTTCCTGCGGCAGGCCATGTGCATTGAACACCACCGGCAGCTTCGCCCCGGCGTAGTCATACATCTTGCCCGGGATCACACCGCTGGTCGTGCTGTTCCAGTTGATGTTGCCGGTGGAGTTGAGCAGGCCGATGCCGATGTCGGCGACGCTCAGCCAGTCCGGTACGTCGTCAGCCGGCACGAGCGGCAGGAAGCGCAGGCGCGAAAGCCCGCGGCGGCCGGCCTCGGCGACGATCTCCGCGCGATCCGGCCCGTCAGCCATCACGAGGAACTCGATGTCCTGCCGATCCTGCATCTGGTCAGCGATGTCAACGATGTCCATCACGCGCTGGAACTTGCCCATCTGCCCGATGTACATGCAGACGACCTGCTCCGGTCCGATGCCCAGTTCCGCACGGATGCGGCCACGGGCCTCCGGATCAATGTTGTCAAAACGAGGCAGCCAGATCCCGTTGGTGAACATGCTGCACTGCTCTCGCGGCTTCAGACCGCGCTCAACGATGCTGTTTACTGAGGTGCGCACTACGCCGACGAAGTGGTCGGCAGTCGTCACCAGCCTGCGCTCCAGCCAGGCGAGATACTGCACGGCGGGATGCCAAGCCGGGGCAAGTCCGAGCTGCACGATGCTTTCCGGCCAGAGGTCACGCTCCTCGATGATGGCGGGAATGCCCCACTTGCGCCTGGCAAGCAGCAGCGGTTCGGCGGCCCAGAGCGGCGGGGAAGTGGCAACGATGACGTCGGGTCTGTCGGGCCAGCTGCGCAGCACCCGCTGGCAGTTGCGCGACCACTGCATTTGGCTCCAGGCCTTGCCCGCAAAGCCCTTGCCGTAGGTGCCGGCCTGCTTCACATGTACGACACGGATCCGGTCGCTGTGCTCCCCTGCCCCCTCATCGTTTGATTCGACGAACAGGCCATCGCCGGTGTCCACGCGCAGCTCGCCTGTGTAGTGGTTGACAGTGCCGGTGAATACCGTGATGCGCAGCTCCGGGTCAGACTCCAGCCAGAGCTGGCAGAAGTCGTTGAAGCGTGTGTTCCCGGATTCTCCGGGACGCAGGTAGTACATGTGGAAGAGCAGGATATGCATGGGGCCAGCGACAGACAGCGCCAGTATACAACCGGCCTCCGTATTGCCCACACAATACGCGCATGCTAACATTTGCCCCTCATGCCAGTACTGAAGCTGCTGTTCGTGGTTGGCTCCCGTCCCCAGTTCCCCAAGGTAGCCGCCGTTGCGCGTGCGATTGCGAAGCATAACGCCTCAGGCGATGCGACGCAGATCGAGCACTGCCTCGTGCATACCGGGCAGCACTATGACGACAGCATGAACGACGTGTTCTTCCGTGAGCTGGAGCTGCGCAAGCCAGACTTCAACCTTGAAGTGGGCAGTGGCAGCATCGGCTACCAGACCGGCGCTTCCATCGAACGGATCTACGACAAGCTCTGTGAATGGGTGCCGGACTGGGTGGTGGTGTTCGGCGACACGAACGCCACGCTGGCCGGCGGCATCGCGGCCCAGCAGCGCCACCTGCGCCTCGCACATGTGGAGGCCGGCATCCGCACGGGCAACCTGCACCAGGCGGAGGAGCTCAACCGCGTGATCGTGGACCGCATCGCGGACCTGCGCTTCAGTGCCACGGCGGCGACGCTCAATAACCTGTGGGATGAGAACCTGTCGGCGAACTCCTTCTTCGTCGGCGACACGATGCTCGACAACTACATGCACTTCCTGCCCAAGCGGGAAATGGGTTTCGCCGCCAGCATCGGCCTGAAGCCCGGGCATTACATCTACAGCACGATCCACCGTGCCGAGAACACGGACTACCCTGAGCGGCTGGGCGCGATCATCGATACCCTGATCGCCGTCAACAATGAGATGATGCCGGTGGTGATCCCGCTGCATCCGCGCACCAGGGCCGCAATTGAGCGCCTCGGGCGTACGGGTGAGCTTGAGGAAGCCGGCGTTAAGGTGATTGACCCGATCGGCTTCAACCGCAGCCAGTCCCTCGTGGAGGACTGCTACCTCGTCTACAGTGACAGCGGCGGCCTGCTGCGCGAGGCTTGCTTCAGCGGGCACTTCTGCGTGATCCCCTGGGAGTACACCACCTTCCCCGAGATCAATGAGGTCGGGATGGCGAACTGCGGCCGCGTCGTGAAGGATGAGATGCTCAAGCGCCTGTTCGACGCCCCCGGCCCACAGGACCGCGAGTCGATCACGAACTTCGGCAATGGCACCGCCGGCGAGCAGATCGTGGCCAAGTTCGTTGAGCTGATCGGCTGAGCCGCACAGCCGCGACAGGGATTGCGCAGGCGCATCCTGTAATCTAGTCGCGGCACGCCGCATGGACAAGGCTCCCACATCATTGCTGGACCGCATGAAACGCAGGTTCACTGCAGGCAGCTTCGCACGGAACCTCGCACTGCTGGCCAGCGGCACAGTGATCGGCCAGGCGCTGGTGCTTCTCTCCGCCCCGATCCTCTCCCGGCTCTACACAGAGCATGACTTCGGCATCCTCGGCGTGTACATCTCCGTTGTGACCATCCTCAACGCCGTCAGTTCACTGCGGCTGGACCAGGCGATCCCGATGCCGGAAAACGACGAGGACGCCGCACTACTGTTGCGGCTGTCTCTCTGGATCACGCTGTGGTTCTCACTGGTTGCGGGCGGGATCATCTGGCTGCTGCGGGTGCCGATCGCGCAGTGGAAGGACGAGCCGGAGCTGGCGAAGTACCTGTGGCTGATCCCGGTGACCCTGCTGGGCTTCGGGATCTATCGCTCGCTGACCGCCTGGGCGGTGCGCAAGGAGATCTACAAGCAGCTGGCGGCAACCCGCGTGATGCGAGCGCTGGGACAGGTGCTGGTGCAGGTCGGGCTCGGATTCCTTGTACATGGATCGCTCGGCCTGATCCTCGGAAATGCAGCCGGGCAGTGGACAGGCATCGGCAAGCTGTGGATCCCTGTGCGTGAAGCCAGTAAGGGGCTTGTGAAGAAGAAGGGGGACTTCCGCAGGCTGTGGGCCCGCTACATCAAGTTCCCGCTGTACAGCAGCCCCTCTGCGCTCCTGGTGACGATCCCGCGGCAGATACCGAACATCCTGTTTGTGGATTACTTCGGACTCGGCGAGGCCGGTTTCCTGTTCTTCGCGACCCGCATCCTGCGCCAGCCGGCAGCACTGCTGTCGGAGTCCATCAGCCAGGTCTTCCTCGGGCGTGCAGCACGCCTGCTGAACGAGGACCCGGGCAAGCTCAGCCACCTGTACTTCTCCACCGTGCGCCGGATGCTGCTGATCGCACTGGTCCCGGCGGCGATCCTCGTGCTGGCCGGGCCCTGGCTGGTGCACTGGATCTTCGGTGAGCGCTGGCTGGACAGTGTGTTCTACATCCAGGTGATGGCAGTTGTGCTGATTGCGGAGATCACCGTCAGCTCCACCTCCCCGATCATGAGCGTGCTGGAGAAGCAGGACTGGCAGCTGAGCGGCGATGTGATCCGCACTCTGCTGGTGATCGCCTCACTGGTGGTGCCGCACTACCTCGGCTGGACGGCGCATGAGACCATCGTGAGCTATGCGCTGACGATGATCTTCTGCTACATGGTCTACTTCAGCATCTTCAGCCGGGCGGTACTGCTAAAATCACGGGAAGTCGCCGCCGAAAAGGCCGACGACTGACACGACATGGGAATCTTCCGCCAACTCGCTCTGCTGGTCATCAAGCCGGCCTGCCGCATGGCCTTTGACGGGCGCTACCTGAAGGGGCGCTGGTTCGAGGGGCGCGATACCGGCTGGAAGTGGGCCTGGCGATCGCTATGGCAGCAGAAATTCGGCGGGCGCAACCGCAACGTGCCCTGGCCGGTCAGTGAGAACACCGTGATTGCGGCACCATCCCGGCTGGAATTCCACCCCGACGACCTGAACAACTTCCAGTCCTTCGGGCAGTACTACAACAACAACAATGGCGGCTGGATACGCATCGGGCGCGGCAGCTACATTGGCCCGAACGTCGGAATCGTCACATCCAACCACACGATTTACGACCTCGATGAGCACGACCCGCCGCAGGATGTGACGATCGGCGAGTCCTGCTGGATCGGGATGAACGCGGTGATCCTGCCGGGGGTGACGCTCGGGCCGCATACCGTGGTGGCGGCCGGCAGCGTGGTCGGGCGCAGCTACCCGAAGGGGCATGTGGTGCTGGTGGGCAACCCGGCGCGTGTCAGCATGAAACTGGAGCGGCACCCGGATGGAGTGGAGCCGAAGGTGTCGCAGGAGATGCTGGCTGACCAGGCCGGAGAATAGCGCCGCGGCTATAATCCTCGCAGCCCCATGTATCCGGTCCCGTCTGACAATTACATCTTCACGAACACATCCCAGCCCACGACTGATGCGCGTGGCCGGGCACTGCTGGTGGCCTATAAGTTCCCGCCACATGATGTCGGCGTGGCCCAGCACCGGCCGGAAGCGCTGTACCGGCACCTGGCGGAGTATGGCTGGCAGTGTGATGTGATCACCGCGGAGCGGCCGGGCACGCCGGCTGACGTGGTACAGACGGCGGACCGCTCCTGGACACGCAGTGTCAAGGAAGAAGGCAGCGCAGAGGCGGCCCTGAAGCAGAAGCTGGTGATGGGCAGCCGTACCGGATTTGGCCCCTTCAAGCGGCGGATCGTGAGCAATGTGAAGCTGCTGATGCGGCTGCAGCCGAAGTGGCATGACGAGTTCGCCGGCTGGAGCTACAGCATCGAGGACACGATAATGAACACGGCGCGGGAGCGTGGCAGCGAAGTGCTGTGGGTCACCTGCAGTCCGTATACGCTGGCGCCAGTGGCAATCAAATGCGCCCGCGCGCTGGGCATCCCCTGCGTGATTGACCTGCGCGACCCCCTGCCCCACTACCTGCACTTCCCGCGTGGCACGGGCCACTGGTTCTACCGGGCGCTGGCAGCGGCGGATGCCGTGACCTGTGCGGCACCCTGCTGCATCACACGTGAACTGCTGGACGTCCGTGCAGATACGAAGCGTGCGGGGATCGTGGAGATCCCGAGCGGATCATGGCAGCATGAGCATGTGGCAATGCAAGCCAGTGAGAAGTTCACGCTGCTGCACGCCGGGACGCTTGTCAACGGCGGCCGCAGCCCGCAGCCGCTGTTCGAGGCGGTGGCAATGCTGCGTGAGCGGATCCCGGAGATTGCCAACGAGCTGCGGATGGTGTTCATCGGCGGAGACAGCGGCGTGGTGAAGGATTTCCCGGGATACGAGACCATAGCGAGCCAGGTCGAGATCCACGGACAGATGCCCTACGCGGAAGTAAAGAAGTTAATGGCGACCGCGGCGATGCTCGTGATCATCAAGCTGGATGGCGACGTATACAGCGATGCACTGCCGGCCAAGATGTACGACTACCTGCCCTATGAGGCACCGGTGCTGAGCTTCGGGATGGGACCGGGACTGCAGGGGCCGCTGCTGGGCTGGAGCAATGCGGGGCACTGGCTGGGCAGTGCGGCGGAGATCGCCGCATTCATCGAGGAACACTACCGCCAGTGGCAGGAGCATGGCGTTGCCAGCCGCAAGCGCAATGCGGAGGCGATCGCCTACCTCGGGCAGCCACGCATGGCGGGGGACTTCGCCGCGATATTCGACGCGGTGAAGCATGACAGGCCGGTGGATGAAATGACGGTGCTGCCCTGGGGCCGGGACAGCCGGGGGGCCTGAGATGCCCTGCGCGGTGCACGTGACGACGGTCCACAACCTGTTTGACAACCGCATCTTCATGAAGGAATGCACCTCGCTGCGCGACAACGGCTGGGATGTCGTGCTGGTGGCCCAG
The DNA here is from genome assembly GCA_020440645.1 of bacterium. Classification (GTDB taxonomy): domain Bacteria; phylum 4484-113; class 4484-113; order 4484-113; family JAFGCY01; genus JAHEFU01. The sequence continues at coordinate 12,925 of JAGRNR010000050.1, forward strand.
CATGACAGGGACGAGACGGTGGACGGGATCCGCATCCGCGCCCTGCCGAAGGCCCGCAACCGGATGCAGCGCATGCGGGAGCTGCCACCGCTGGCAATGCGGATCGCGCTGGAGGAACAGCCGGACATCCTGCACTTCCACGACCCGGAACTGCTGCCGGTGGCGGCGAATCTGGCAGCGCAGGGGAAGCGTGTCGTGTACGACATGCATGAGAACATCCTGAAGGACATCCTCACCAAGCGCTGGATCAGGCCTGTGATGCGGCCACTGGTCAGCAGCTACATGCGGATGCGGATGAAGGGCTGGCTCAGCAGGTTGCGGGTGGTCTTTGCGGAGGAGAGCTACGCCGCTGACTATCCCTATGTTGCCAACTACACGACGGTACTGAACATGCCCAGGCTGGAAGTGCTATCAACTCTTGCGACGGAAAGGTCGCAGCAGCCGACGCTTGCATATGTAGGCGGTCTGACTGAGGTACGCGGCAGCATGCGCATGCTGAAGCTCATGGCCGGCCTGCAGGCCAACGGGATAGATGCCGCGCTGGAACTGGTGGGACCGGCTGACGGGCCGCACAGGGCGCAGCTTGATGCGATGATCACTGAGCTTGGCATCAGGCATGTACGCTTCCATGGATTCCAGCGTGCGGACAGTGCCTGGCCATTGGTGGCAGGAAGCCATGTCGGGCTGGCGCTCCTGAGCCGCATCCCGAACTATGAGCACAGTTACCCAAGCAAGGTGTTTGAATACATGGCACTGGGCCTGCCCGTGATCACATCGGACTTTGAGCTGTACAAAGGCGTAGTCGAGGCCAATGGGGCCGGGATCTGCGTCAATCCTGACGACGAGGATGAGGTGCTGGACGCGGCGATGCTGATCCTGACGGACAGCGAGGCAGCAGCGGAGATGTCTGCGGCGGGCCGGCAGGCGGCGGCGGAGAAATACAGCTGGGCCAATGAGGAAGCGAAGCTGCTGCTGCTGTATCAGGACATGCTGGGCTGAGCCGGCAGGGCGGAGGCTGGCTGCTCCCGCTGTTCAACTTTCACTGGCTCACCCTTGCGCAGGGCGCAGACTGCCATCATCCCGAGGAAGGCCCAGAACAGCTTGTTGTCATTCAGGTCGCCGGAGATGTTGGCATTGATGAAGGCACTCAGCAGCTGAGCGGCGGCCAGCATCATCCAGGGTTCGCGCTGCAGCACGCGCTTCGGCGGCAGCAGTCGCCAGGCGTAGAACAGCATGCCAACGAACAGCAGCAGGCCGACGATCCCCAGCTCGAAGAACACCTCGAGGAAGATGTTGTGCGGATAGGCGCGGATGTCGCCACGGCCGTTGAGCACTGGCCAGCTGCCGATGCCGCGGCCCCACAATGGTGACTCATCCACCATCGCCCAGGTGGCGGCATATCCACCGAAGCGGGTGCTGCCCTCGAAGCCCTCCTCCTGTGCCTCCTGCAGGCGCTGCAGGGTGCGGGGCAGCTCAGCCCCGGAGGTGACGAAGTAGAACACCACCCCGAGCACCATGCACAATGCGGTGATTGCCAACAGTAGCCGCAGCGTGATCTGGCGGATGTTGCGGGCTGGACGCAGGTTGGCAAGCACGATCCAGCCACAGGCCAGGGTCATTGCGAGAAAAGGCCCGCGGCTGCCGATGCCGAGCATCAGCACGGCATACATCAGGATCGCGCCAGCTCCGAGCAGCTTCTGCCAGGTTCCGCGCAGGAAGTAGACGTAATAGGCAACGAGCACCAGCATGCCGGGGCCGATCACGCGGCCGAGTCCGAGGTAGTTTGTGCTCAGCGATGTCACCACGAAACCACGGATGCCACTGCGGGCGGCCAGCAGCAGGGCCACGGCACTTTCCACGGCGATCCACAGCGAGAACAGCATCAGCACCACGAAGAAGCGGCGCACGCGCACACGCTCGTGGCTGACAATCAGGGCAAATGAAGCCAGCGGCCAGAGTGTCAGGCTGCCCAGCAGGGCCACCTTGCGCAGGCTGTAGTTGATGCTTGGCGACCAGAGGTATGACAACAGCGCCCAGATCACGAACAGGATCGCCATTCCGGTGATCACCACAGCCTCCCGGCGAAACACCAGGCCACGGCGCACCAGCAGGTACATGCCGGTGACGAAACTCAGGCCAAAGGTCAGCACGGTGATGTCGCCCGGAATCCAGGCAAAGCGGGCATCCTCCTTGTAGATGCCGGCGAACAGGAACATCACAAGGGTCATTTCAAACGAGAAGATCACGCCGAGCTGGCGCATCAGGAAGTCGAGGCTGAAGCTCATGCGCCCCAGTCCCTGTTCAGTGGTGACGGCGCTGTCCATCGGTTCAGGCCGCCGGGCCGCTCAGCGCGACGTAGTTCAGTTCGTCGCTGCCGTAGATGTCGCGTGCGCTGGACCAGTTGCTGACAACGACCCCGCGGCAGCTGAGGCCATGCTGCACCAGCATTGCGAGCGCCTTGTCCAGTTCCTCCGCGCTGCAGGCCCCCTGGGCCACGCAGAGCACGATGCTGTCAAGCTTTGCGGCCAGCTCGTGCTCGACATTCCAGCGCAGCGGTGAGTTGAACAGCACGGCGCAGCGGCCGGATGGCAGGCTGACTCCCTCATAGCGTGCTCCCGCGGCCTTTGACAGGTCGGCAGCGGCCCGCTTCGGCTGGGCTGATTCATCACCGGGGAAGCTGACCTTCAGGGCCTGCAGCCCGTTGCCAGGCAGGGCATCCACCAGCGTGGCCTTTGCACCGCTTGCCAGCCAGGCGGCTGGGTCCCAGGAGGGGCGGCCCGCCGGCAGGAATACGAGACCGAGCTTGTCACCCGAGGAGAACAGCAGCTGCCCGAACTGGGCCGCCAGCTCCTCGTCAGGTTTCACCGGGTTCCAGCGGCGGCGATGGCGGGAACCGGGCAGCACGGCGAGCACCGGCAGGCCGACCTCGCTGCGCACCTCCTTCAGGGTGCGGAAACGGTTGCCACTGGACTCGCGGAACAGCAGTACCAGCACCACGAGCATCAGGCCGGCAAAGCCGCCGAGCGCGGTGTTGCGGCCAATGGCGGGTTTCTCACGCTTGGAGGGCATCACCGCCTCGTCCATCAAAGAGACGTCCATGCTGGCATTGACCTTGGCAAGGTTCGTTTCGGTGCGCTGCTTCTCGAGGATCTCGAGGATGTCACGCAGGCTCTTGAGCTCCGCGTTGAGGATGTTCATCTCACTGTTTGCCTCAGGCATTGCAGACAGCTCGCTGCTGAGCTGGCCGTAATCGCCGCCAAGTTCGTTCTCCGCCAGCACCAGCGCCTGGCGGTTGCTGCGGAGGCTGTCACCGATCTGGTCGATCGTGATGCCTATCTGGTTGCGTAGGTTGACGATGTCGGGATGCTTCTCGGTCTTGTTGGAGAGGTGGTTCTCCAGCGAGGTGATCTGTTGGCTGAGCTTGGTTACCAGCGTGTTCTCCAGCTCCAGCGGTGTGGCCGGGGCCTGGATGATGTCATTCAGCTCCTCAGGGCTGACCGTCTCCATTGCGCTGAGTACGTTGTCAATCTGCTTGATGGCTATCCGGTTCTGGGTCTGCTGGGTGGCGATCTGCGACATGCGCTGGACGGTGATCTCGCCCTGCGCAGCAGGGTTGAACAGTCCGGTCTCGTCCTGGATGTCCTGGATCTGCTTTACGAGCGTCTCTATCCGGTCTCCGGCCTTGTCCGACTGCTCATCGATGAAGGCCAGCATGTTGTCATATTCATCATAGGTCTTCGAGCGGGAAAGCTCGAAGTACTTCGCCACGATGCTGTCCACGGCCTGCCTGGCAATCAGCGGGTTGTAGCTCGTGAAGCGCACCCCGAGCACGTTTGAATCCGGGGCAGCCGGCCCGACGGTGAGCGATTCCTTGTAGCTGTTCCAGGCCTCGAAGTCCGGGCGCACCTTCAGCAGGTAGCGGTAGCCGGCCTTGTGGCTGCCGCCGAAATGCGGGGTGAAGCTGATGTTCTTGCCGACGACGGGTTCGCCGTTCGCACCGCTCTTGTCGTCCAGCTTCCAGTTGCCGTCAGCATCGGCCGTGATCCACATCTCCTGTGTGGCCATCATGTCCGGGTTGACTTCGACGTCGCTGATCGTAATCCGGGTGTAGATGTCCTGGCGGGGCTGCTTGGCACTTGTGCCGCGGCCGAACTTGCCCATTACCCGTTCCATCGGTGCTTCCGGCCCCTGAGGGTCGTAGATGTCAACCTGCAGGCCGAGCTCGTCAATCACCTGCCAGCCAATCTCACGGCTGCTCAGTGTCAGTATCTCGTCATTCAGGGCGGCCGGTGCACCACCGAGCAGGCTCAGGCCTGACAGCAGGCTGGAGCCCCCTCCCCCACCCTTGTTGACCGCGATGGTGGCGGATGTGCCGTAGCGAGGCGGCATGAACAGGGAGGCCGTGAGGAATACGAGGGCGCCGATCACCGTCGAGCAGGCGAGCAGCCAGATGTGGCTGCGGAAAATCCATCCAAGCAGCCGCTGGCCATATTCCGGATCATTGGAATGATCCCACTTTCTCCGCTCTTCCTGACTCATGCCCCGAGTCCGGCAGAATTGCCGGTCCTTCCTCGAACGGATATTCTAGCAAAGCGTAGGCGAGCCGGATGAGCTGAAACAGGTCATAGTTCTTATTATTAATAAGATCATTCGATATTTTTCGATTTATTCGCAAATTATACGAGAATGGCTCCCTGGGGCAGGTATGTAATGACAGGTTGTGAAACCGGGACACCATTTACGAGAGGTGAAAGCAATGAGTGCAGCAAAGATGGCAAGTAGTCGAGAAGAACTGATCCAGGGCCTGAACCACGCCCTGAACCGTGAGGTCTCCACCTTCCTGCGCTACATGATCAGCGCGGCCAAGATCAAGGGCATCGTGAATGCCCCGGTGCGTGACATGTATGCGGCCGAAGTGAAGGATGAGATCGGGCATGCCACCTACCTGGCGGACAAGATCGTGATGCTGGGCGGCAACCCGGTGCTCAATCCGGACCTGACCCCGCCGGCGGATGATGTGCTGGAAATGCTGAAGTACGACATCGCCCAGGAGAAGATCGATGTGGAAGGCTATATGCGACTGGCCGAAATGGCAGACCGCGAAGGCCTGGCTGAGCTGAAGCTGCGCATGGAGGACCAGGCCGCGGATGAAGCCAGCCATGCGGAGATGATGACCCGCCTGCTGGGCTAGGCTGGTCCACCCAAACTGGAAATAAACCGTCCCGCAGCAGTCGGATTGATTGCGCGTGACGGTTTTTGCGTTTCATGGAGGGTCGCGGATCGGATTAAGGGTCCCCTGAGAAAGTTATAATGTACTTTCGAATCCTTATCTACGATTCCAAGAGGTAAATCATGGGAGTCCCCCTTCTTGATCTGCATGCACAATGGAAGCAGATCGCAGACGAAGTCAAGGCCGCGCTGGAGCCGGTCTATGACAGCCAGTACTTCATCATGGGCCCGCAGGTGGCGACCCTCGAGGGCGAGATTGCGGAGTACTGCGGTGCCGTTCATGGAGTTGGTTGCGCCAGTGGATCGGATGCCCTCGTGCTCGCTCTGATGGCACTGGAAGTCGGCCCCGGCGATGAGGTGATCCTGCCCACGCACACCTTCTTCGCGACGGCCGGCGCGGTGTCCCGTGTCGGTGCAACCCCGGTGTTCGCCGACATTGACCCCGAGACCTTCAACATCACCGCCGCCGAGATTGACAGGCTGGCCACCAGCCGTACCAAGGCCGCGATCCCCGTGCACCTGTACGGCCAGGTGGCGGACATGGACCCGATCATGGACGTCTGCAAGGCCCGTGGCATCCGCGTGGTGGAGGACGCCGCGCAGAGCATCGGTGCCAAGCAGAACGGCCGCCGCGTCGGGCAGACCGGCGGTGACATCGCAACCTTCAGCTTCTTCCCGAGCAAGAACCTCGGAGCGATGGGTGACGGCGGCATGTGCGTCACGAATGACGACGAGCTGGCTGACCGTATGCGCATCCTGCGCAACCATGGCGCCAAGCCGAAGTACTACCACAAGCTGATCGGCCTCAACTCCCGCCTGGACACTATGCAGGCGGCGATTCTGTCCGTGAAGCTGAAGTACCTCGAAGCCTGGCATGAGGGCCGCCGCGCCAACGCAGCGGATTATGACAAGCGCTTCGCGGGCAACCCGCACATCGTGACGCCGAAGATCAAGGAGCACAACTGGAGCATCTACAACCAGTACAGCATCCTGATCACCAATGGCCAGCGCGACAACGTGATGGCCGGCCTGAAGGAACGCGGCATCGGCAACGAGATCTACTACCCCGTACCGCTGCACCTGCAGGAGTGCTACAGCGAGCTTGGGGGACGCGAAGGTGACCTGCCGGTGTCCGAGAAGGCTGCGAAGCAGATCTTCAGCATCCCGATCTACCCCGAGCTGACCAATGAGCAGCGCGAGGAAGTTGCCAACGCGGTGCTCGAGCTGGTTGGCAGCACCGCCGCCGCCAGCTGATCAGCCGGCCTGCTAGTTATCTGACCTATCGAGGGGAGCCTGCGTGCTCCCCTTTTTCGTATTACGTATCTTCACCGCTATACTAGAGCGATGCCTGCCCCTCGCCCAGATAATGACCGCATAGCCGTGTTCATTGACGCGGAGAACCTCATCATCAGCGCCCAGCAGGCCGGCCTGCCACTGCGCATGGAGCTGGTGATGGACAGCATCCGTGAGGAGGGAGTGGTCAGTTTCGCCCGGGCCTACGGCGACTGGAGCCAGGCGCACATGAAGCCATACCAGCAGGACTTCCTCGGCAATGTGATCGAAATGAGCATGCTGGCAACCAGTTACGAGAAGAACACAGGTGACATGCAAATCGCCTGTGACGCGCTCGAAATGGCACTGATCGGCTCCGCCCCGCACTGCTTCGTGATCGTCGGCGGTGACCGCGACTTCGTGCCGCTGGTGCAGAAGCTGAAGCGCTACGGCATGCGCGTGATCGGCATCGGGCTGCGCAAGACCACCAGCCAGTACCTTGACAAGGTCTGCGACCAGTTCATCTTCTATGACAACCTGATCTCCGACATTGAGGATGCAGTTTCCTCCGAAACGGTGGTGGAACTGGCGCCCGGTGACGGCACGGCGGAAACAGTCAGTGAGGACACGATCCTGTTCGACCTGATGCTGCGGGCCGTACATGCGCTGGAGCGCAAGGGCGTGGTGCCGACTGGTGCCAGCGTGAACAACATGATGCGCCAGCTTGATCCGAAGTACACCGGCACGCCGCCACAGTATTACAAGTTCCGTGACCTTGCTGAATCCGCTCAGTCAGCCGGGTTCGTCACGCTGCGCGAAGGCAACGGGCTGGACTTCCAGCTGGAGAGTGCACGAAAGTACACCCGCACGCTACCTGAGGCGACACCGGTGCGGCTGGCAGCCTTCGACATGCCTGATGATGATGCCACCCTGCTGTCCCGCTACCGTTCGATCCTGCAGGAAAAAGGCGTGCCACTGATTCCCTGGGAGCAGCGCAGCAAACTGATCGCGGCACTCTGGGATGAGTTTGATGAATTCCAGCCTCCCTTCAGCATGCACCGGATCAACCAGTACCTGATGGACCTCGCCGCGCGCAACATGTACCACCTGCCGGACCGCGCCTGCCAGAAGCTGACTCATACGATGAACATCGGGCACTGCTTCCTGTTTGACGGGATCATGGAATACCGCGGACGGCTGGATTTCCACGAACCGAATATCCGGCCGGCAGTGGATGCCGAGCAGGCGATGCGCAGGGTGAACCGTACTTACCTGACAGGCATCCGCAAGGATGACCCGGACATCGAGCTGCGCCAGCGTCCGGTGAGCATGCTACTGTTCAATGACAGCAGTGACAGCCACATGTTTGAGGTTGACCAGCTGCTCAGCAGCATGCACCAGTACATGTAGCAGGAGAAGCCGAAATGGCAATTGAGGTGAGGCTTGCCACGCCGGAGGACATACCGGCCATTGCCACACTGCACCGCCTGTCTCGCGAGCGCCTCGCCCGCTTCATCCCCCCGCGGCTCGGCAGCTGTTTCCATGATTCACTGCAGGCCGGCGAAGAGGATGCGCTGTTCCGTGGGCAGCTCGCTGACGATGACTGCCTGCTGGCGGTGGCTGAGCTGGACGGCCGCTCCTACGGCTTCATCAGTGCCACGGTCCAGCCCTATGATGACGACCTGCTGCACAGCCCCTACCTCACCATCGAATTCGTGGAGGTTGAACCGGGAATGTCCGGCCAGGGGGTCGGCACCCAGCTGATGCTTGCCGCGGAGAATTTCGCGAGGGCACGGGGGATCCGCAACGTGGATCTGCAGGTCTGGCAGGACAATCCGCGCGCGCAGTCTCTCTACGGGAGGCTCGGTTACTCCCCGCTGGAGATCAGGATGTACAAGCTGCTCGACTGAGCTGTCGGATCAGAGCTTGGCAACCTTGCCGGAAGTACGCTCGAGCTGACCGGTCATGTTCTTGGTGTCAAACACCAGCTTCGCGTTGTCAACTACCCACTGGTAGTCGATGCCGCTGTGGCCGGTGGCAATGAACACCAGGTCGGCACCCTTGACGAGGTCCTCGGTCAGCTCGCTGCTCTGGAGGTTGTGCTCCTCCACCCGGCAGTGCGGCACATGCGCATCGTGGTAGACCACGTCAGCGCCCTTCTCGAAGAGCAGCTTGGCAACGTCCAGCGCGGGGGACTCGCGCACGTCGTCAATGTTCTCCTTGTAGGCCATGCCCATGATGAGCACGCGGCAGCCCTTGAGCGCCTTGCCGTGCTCATTGAGCTGCTCCATCACGCGGGTCACTACGTAATGCGGCATGTTGCTGTTGATGCTGTCCGCGAGGTCAATGAACTGGGCCTTGAAGTCAAGGCTCGTGAGCTTCCACTTCAGGTAGAGCGGGTCAATCGGGATGCAGTGGCCGCCGAGGCCGGGGCCGGGATAGAAGGGCATGAAGCCGAAGGGCTTGGTCTTGGAGGCTTCGATCACTTCCCAGACATCCACGTCCAGCTTCTCGCAGATCATCGCCATTTCGTTGATGAATCCGATGTTGATCGCGCGGAAGGAGTTCTCCAGCAGCTTCACGAGCTCAGCGGCCCGGGTGCTGGTGACGGGGTGCACATGCTCCAATGCGTAGTCATAGACCTCGGTGGCGATGCGGGTGCATTCTTCGGTTACGCCGCCGATGATCTTCGGGGTGTTCTTGACGGTGTAGCGTACATTTCCAGGGTCGACTCGTTCCGGGCTGAAGGCCAGGTGGAAGTCCTGTCCGCACTTCATGCCGGTCTCCTCAAGCAGCGGCAGGGCCAGTTCATCGGTGGTGCCCGGGTAGGTGGTGCTTTCCAGCACGATAACCTGGCCCTTCTGCAGGTGACGAATTATCTCAGCGAGTGCGGCCTCGATGTAGGTCACATCGGGATCCTTGCTCTTGGAAAGCGGAGTCGGTACGCAGATGCTGATCACGGAGCAGTCCACGAGGCGGCTGAAGTCAGTCGTGCCTTCGATCAGGCCCTTGTCCACCAGCGGCTTGAGGTTCTCGCTCTTCACGTCGCCGATGTAGGACTCGCCGCGGTTGATGGAGTCAACCTTGGCCTTGTCGATATCGAAGCCGATCACATGCATGCCGGCCTCGGCAAAGGCCTCGGCAAGCGGCAGGCCGACATAGCCCTGGCCGATGATGCCGAACTTCTTGGAACCGTCAATTAACTGCTTTACGTAATCCATTGAATGTACCTGTAAGCGGATTTGGGAAACGGAGATTATATCGCGTATTCCGGCACAATATCCGGGCGCGGCCCAATTCCACCGCCCGGCTGTTCCAATGAATATCTCTTGGTGCTAGAATCCTAGGCCGCCAGTCCAGCTTGGGTTTGCACCCGCTGTCCGCTGTGACGCAGGCACGATTTACAGTCATCTCAGGAACCCGACTTGAGCGCCAACACGAAGATCGCATTGTTTGCCTACAACTTCCCGCACCGGAAGACCCAGGACTTCATCTTCAAGATGATGGTCGAAGGCCACACACCGGCGCTGATCATAGCGGCGGACCCGGTCAAGCTCAACATCCCGCCGGCCAGCGTGCGCACGAAGGTGCGCCACCGCGGTGAGCTGCATCCGCGTGCGATCGCAGAGAAGCTCAATATCCCCTATGTGGTGCTACCGCACAACAGCAAGGATGTGGTGAAGGCCGTCGAGGAGCATGGGATCGAGCTGTCGGTGATCGCCGGGGCGCGCATCCTGAAGAAGCACATCATCGATGCATTCAAGTATGGTGTGATCAACTACCATCCCGGCCTGATCCCGCAGACCCGCGGGCTGGACGCGATGATGTGGAGCGTCTACAACGATATCCCGCAGGCGGTGACCGCCCACCTGATCGACCCGCGCGTGGACGCCGGGCGCATCTTGTTCGTGGAGGATATGCCGATCTGGAAGGACGACACCCCGTTCGACTTCCAGGAGCGGCTGTATGAGATGCAGATTGACATGATCCCGCGCTCAATTGAAATGGCGCTTGCCGGCGAGGGATACGATGTCGGTGAAGATACGACACACAATACGAAGATGGACCCGGAGACCGAAGCGGAGACCCTGCGCCGCTTCCCGGCATACGTAGAGCGGCGTGCGAACCGCTAACGGAGAACTGACATGAGCGAGCAACTGAAGATCGGCCTCGTCGGCGCCGGCAACTGGGGTGCCAACTATGTGCGCAACCTGTCCTCACTGGGAGTGTTCAGCGCGGTCTGCGACCTCGACGAGAACCGCCTGGCGAAGATCAAGGCGGACTACCCGACCGTGCGCACCACCACTTCCGTGGATGAACTGCTGGAGATGGGGCTTGATGGCTGCGTGATCGCGACCCATACCCAGGCACATTACGATGCCGGGCTGAAGCTGCTTGAGGCTGGTGTGCACTGCCACATCGAGAAGCCGCTGTGCGAAAGCAGCGCGCAAGCGCTGGAGCTGTGCGAGGCTGCCGAGAGCCGCAACCTGGTGCTGATGGTTGGGCACATCCTGCTCTACCACCCGGCCGTGGAGTTCATCCGCGGGATGATCGAAAGCGGTGAGCTCGGGCAGGTGTACTACATTTCCGCCACGCGCTGCAACCTCGGCGTGATCCGCCGTCACGAGAATGTGATGTGGAGTATGGCCCCGCATGACATCTCGATCGTGCAGTACCTGCTGAACGACGACCCGGTTAGCGTGAGTGCCACCGGCCAGTCCTTCGTGCAGGCCGATGAGGGCATTGAGGATGTCACCCACCTCACGCTGAAGTTCGCGGACCGCAGTATGGCGAGCATCACTTCCAGCTGGCTCGACCCGGAAAAGGTGCGCCTGATCAAGGTGGTGGGCAGCGAGAAGATGGTGGTGTTTGATGATATGGACCCGCGCTACAAGCTGCAGGTGCATGAGAAGGGCGTGGACTGGCAGAAGTTCGTCGAGCCGGGCAGCGCCAGCTTCCTGAGCATCCGCTCCGGTGACGTGCACATCCCCTTCGTGAAGCCGACCGAGCCGCTCAAGGCCGAATGCCAGGAGTTCATTGACTGCATCCAGACCGGACGCACGCCGCGCTCCAGCGGCCGCCAGGGCTACGCCAACGTCAAGCTGATCGAGCTGGGCTGCGAGAGCCTGAAGGGCAATGGCACCCCGCTGATGACGGGACTGTAGGCCGGGAAGACGCTAGAATAATCCTTCCCCCCGGGGCAACGGAGGAAAGGAAGGCCATATGAACGGGATGCGCAGTCTACTGCTGCTGCTGTTTGCGCTGCCGGCGCTCGCCGGAGTCTGCTTTGCACAGGATCCGGAGCCGGATCCGCCGTTCACCCTGCCCCAGCCCGAGCTTCCCGCTGACAACCCGCTGCTCAACGTGCGCAACTACAAGCTCGACGTCGGCGACTTCATCCTAGTCAAGCTGTTTGACGGTGTGAGCCAGAGTGACACCCGCATCCAGCTTGACAACGACGGCATGGTCACGCTGCCATTGGTGGGCCGGATCGAACTGTCGGGCAAGCAGATCAGTGAAGCGAGCGTGGCGATCACCAATGCCTACCAGGAGTACTATCGCGAACCGAACGTCTCCCTGCAGCTGCTGAGCCGCGGGCGATTTGAAGTGTTCGTTTTCGGACCGGACTTCCCCGGCCGGATCTTCCAGCTGGAGAATGGCGCGAGCCTGATAGATGTCGTCAGCGAGATGGAGCTGGACAAGCAGACCCTCTACCGCCGGCTGCACCTGTTGCGCGGCGGCTTCGACTTCGGCAAGGTTTCCAACCCGGCCCCCGAGACGCTGTATGCCGCGGAAGGCCAGGCGATCATCACCCTGCCCTCCAATGCCGTGGCGCGCAAGAGCGTTGCCAGCCTGCCGGAGTACACCAACTGGCGGCAGTGGGTGGAGCAGCGCAAGCAGGACCCGGCCACCACGGTCAGTGTGGTAGATCCGCTGCTGCTGACGATGGAGGGCGAGCTGTCACGCTACAACGTCGCCCTGCATGACAAGGACGTGGTCTACATCCCGAGCCCGGAGCAGTACGTCACCCTGACGGGCACGACGAATGCCGGCAGCTTCGAGCTGATGCCGGGCGAGACCCTCGGGGACATGCTGCGCCTATCCGGCACGCTGGACTACACCGCGGACCTGGTCAACTCCGTGATCTACCGCTTCGATGACTATGGCAACCTGGAGCGCCTGGTCCTCAACCTGCACCCGGCGCTGAATGACTATTCGCTGATCGAGGACTTCGAGCTGCACAACCGTGACATCATCTCCATCGTGCCGCGGGAGAACCGTATCTTCGTGCTTGGTGAAGTCAATGCCGCCGGTGCCTTCGGCTTCCGTGAGGACGAGAACGTACTGGACTACATCGCCGAGGCCGGCGGTGAGACCCCGGATGCACACCTGGCCTGGATCGCCGTGATCCGCCAGAACCGCGACAGGCTGGAGCCGGGCATTGCACCGGAAGTGATCCGCGTGAACTTCAAGGAGATCCACAAGGGCTTCCCGCTGTGCACGGACATCTTCCTGCAGCCGGGGGATGTGATCTACGTGCCGCCGAAGGGCAAGAGCTTCGAGTTCGGTGAGGTCCTCAGCACGATGTCCACCCTGATCACGGGCTATGCCGTGGTTGACAACACCATCAGCAAGAGCAGCAACTGACAACGAAAAAAGGCCCGGCTTTCGCCGGGCCCGGTTGGGGAGATAAGTGGATGGTTGGCTAACTGAGCGGGCTTCGCCCGGCAGCGCATCCCATGCTTCCCACGCATCCAGGGGAAACGGCATGCCGATACCGGGGGTGTCCAGGAGGGAATCCCGCCAGCCAGCCCCTGCATTCACAAGCCCGCGGAGCCGTGGCGATTGTTCTGTCTCTCATAGTTCCTCCCTGAACTATCCTCAATGTACAGGCTATATCGGTGCGCCGCAAGGCGACTGCAGACAGCTTTGGGTTAAATCAGGCAATCGCTGACAACCGGTCCAGACTGACCAGCGGTACGGAAGCGCGGGAAGCCTGATGCAGCGGTGCTACACTTGTTCCCGTGGCGGAAGGCAAGCATGAACTGCTCGAACGGCTGGCGGGCCAGATCCGCTCATGCACACGCTGCCCGCTGTGCGATGGCCGGACCCATGCCGTGCCCGGCGAGGGCAGCCCGAACGCCCGGGTGGTGTTCGTCGGCGAGGCCCCCGGCCGCGACGAGGATGAGCAGGGACGCCCCTTCGTGGGCAAGAGCGGCCAGCTGCTGAGGCAGACCATCCGCGAGGTGGGCTGGCGCGAGGATGAGGTCTACATTGCCAACGTGCTGAAGTGCCGCCCGCCGGACAACCGCGATCCCGAGGAAACGGAGATCGAGGCCTGCCGCTCCTGGCTGATCGCGCAACTGGTGACGATCCGCCCGCGCCTGATCGTGACCCTCGGGCGCTACAGCATGGCGCTGCTGATGAAACCGGGACTGAAGATCACCCAGATCCACGGGCGGCATGCGATCCGCGACGGCTTCGTGGTGCTGCCGACATTCCATCCGAGTGCTGTGCTGCGCGACCCGGAGAAGCTGGCTGACTTCCGGCGGGACATCATGAAGGCGCGCCGGCTCAGCGAAGTGATCGATGACAACGGCCGGCTGAACGTATGACGAGATGCATCCTGTTCGACCTCGGGGGCACGCTGTGGGATGACTGGCCGGCCGAACTGGAGTACTGGCGGATCTGCGCCGGACTGCTGACTGAAGCGGGACATCCCTGCACGGTGCAACAGTTCATTTCCGAATCGACAGAGCTGATAGACCGCTACTGTCCGAGCCTCAGCCGCGCACTGGTCTGGCGCTTTGCTGGTTATGACGATGAACTGTCCGCGCGTATCCGCAAGGAAGCAAGCAGCAGGGTATGGGAACTGCTCGAGGATGATGGGCAGCTGGCGAAGCTCTACCCGCTGTGGCCGGGTGTGTATGAAGTACTAGCCGAGCTGGGGGCGTCCTATCGGCTCGGCGTTGTCAGCATGCATGGCAGCCGGGTCAGGCCGGTGCTGCAGCGGATGGGACTGGCGGAATACTTCGAGGCCGTATCGCTGTGTGATGAAGCTGGACTGTACAAGCCGGATCCGCGCATCATCCAGCATGCGCTGGATGCCATGGCGCTGCAAGCCGACGACTGCATTATGGTTGGCGACAGGATTGACAATGACATCTGGCCGGCGAACTGCCTCGGACTGCGCAGCGTCTGGCTGCAGGTGCATCCATACGACAGGCAGCTGCCGCGCTATGAACTGGACAGGCCGGGGCTTGTTATCAGGTCGCTGGACAGCCTGCCGCCGGCACTGCGGGCAATGGGGTGGATCGCTTGAGCACCCTGCCCTCCACTCTCTGCTTCGACCTCGGCTCCACGATCTGGGATGACCGCCCGGCATTGGAGTTGCAGTGGGGCTTCCTGGTTGAGATCCTGGCCAGCCACGGCATAGACACCAGCCTGGAGCAGATACGTGAGATGTCCAATGAGGTGATCCGCAGTTTCGCACCGACGCTTACGCGGGTGATAGTCTGGCAACTGACCGGCCGAGACGAGGGCAAGTACCGCAGCATCATCCGCGAGATGGTGGAGCGCATGCTGCCGATCCTGGACGACCCCGAGCAGTTCCGGAAGCTGAACCCACTGCTGCCCGGAGCGCATGAGACGCTGGCGGAGCTGGCGGGGCGGCACCGGCTGGCGGTGATCAGCAACAACTTCGCCAGTGCGGACCGCTGGATGGAGTACCACGGCATCTACGACTACTTCGAGCACATCTCCATGAGCGGTGCCCACCGGCTGCACAAACCGGACCCGCGGCTGTTCATCGTGACGCTGGAAGCACTGGGCGTCGAGGCTGCGGATGCGGCGATGATCGGGGACCGGCTGGACAATGACATCTGGCCCGCCAACCGGCTCGGAATGACAACGGTGCGCATCATGCAGGGACACTATGCCGTGCAGCAGTCACGCTACCACGTTGACGAGCCGGATGCCTGCATTGACTCGTTGCCGGAACTGCTGCAACTGGGCATGCGCTGATTACCCCCCCTTAACTGATCATTGGTACTCAGCTAAAATAGACCCGCTTTCATGGATCTGTACAGATACATTGAAAAGGCGGCACGCTTTCGCTGGTGGTTCCTCGTGCTTGTGGTGCTGGCACCTGTCGTGGCCAGTGCCGCCGGAGAGGGAGGCAGCGGGTTCACGCTCGGCTCGCTCGTGGAGAACCTGCTGATCGGGCTGATCCTCGGCAGCGTCTATGCCCTGATCGCGCTTGGTTACACGCTGGTCTACGGCGTGATCAAGCTGATCAACTTCGCGCACGGCGACATCTACATGCTGGGCGCCTTCACCGGCTTCTACCTGCTGCGCTTCACGGTGCGCTGGCTGAACTTCACGCAGGGCATCAGCCTGATCTGGTGCTTCGTGATCTCCGTCGTGATTTCTGCGATCCTGTGCGCGGCACTGGCTGTACTGATGGAGCGGATGGCCTACCGGCCGCTGCGCAAGAGCAGCCGCATCGCCGCCCTGATCACCGCCGTCGGCGTGAGCTTCCTGCTGGAGAACGGCGGCATCATCGCCTTCGGGCCCAACCCCAAGAGCTATGAGCCACGCAAACTGGAGGTCTACCAGCTGCAATTCGCCGGCAACGAGGAATTCAGCAATGCCCGCCAGCA
>JAGRNR010000051.1:0-28678 GCA_020440645.1 bacterium
CCGGGAGTTCAGGGCGATCGGTGGCAAGCCGGCAGTGGCCTTTAGCGAATCAGGCAAGGTCTGGTTCGGCATTTACTACTGATCAAGTAGCCTGGTCAAGTTATTGAATCCGAAAAGGAAGGCCCGCCCTCAGAAATTGCTCCCTGGGGCGGGCCTAGTTATCACTGCTTGAGTTCGGTAAGGCTTAGCCGTTACCGATGACGACGATCACTTCCTCGTCCTGGGGCTCCTCTTCCTTCTGCGGAGGGAAGTAGGAGAAGTCATGCTTCGGCTCGGGCTTCTTCGCCACGACCGGCGGGGCAGGCTTCTTCACCGGGGCCGGCGGCACGACGGCGACGGGCTCTTCCATCACCGGTTCGGGCACGGGCTCCCAGCACCACAGGTCGCCCTTCCAGGCCATCTTCCACTTGCCGCAGCTGCAGTTGCCCTCGCAGAACACGCGCAGGGAACCCCATGTCACGATGACGCTGTCATCTTCCTTGACGAGGCGCACGCTGCAGACCTCGCTGGAGTTGACCGGGTTGTCCAGCGTGGCCGTGGTCTCGCAACGGCACCAGTTGCCGTTGAAGGTGGCCGTGCCGAGCACATTGCCGCTGCGGTCGAGGAATTCGGCCCACAGGGCGCCGCTGGCGCCGTAGCAGCCGCAGCACTCGAGGTCGATCTTGACGCAGGTGATGGTGCAGCAGCGCGGCATCTTGACGCAGTTCAGGTCAATCTGCTCCGCTGCGCTGGCCGCGGACCCGAGGGCCAGCAGGCACAGCAGCACCCATACTGAAATGAATTTCCTCACGATATCCCTCACAACAAACTTGGTTCTGGATCTGTGGATACTTATCCAAAGTAATTTTACTGCCGAAACAGGGAAGATTAAACGGCAGCAGCGTGGATTTTTCTCTCATTATGCGGACTTAACCGGACTGCCAGGTCCGGATTCCGGGAAATTTTGCACTGGTTCAGGCCCGCCTGGCGCTCCTTTCCGCAAGTTCCTTGAGGTGCTCGTAGCGGTAATCCACTGCATCCGAGATGTGGCCGATCTGCTCATCCGTCAGGTGGCGGAAGCGGCCCTGGGCACGGATGTAGTCCTGTACCGGCACATGCTCCGGGTCCATGGAGAAGCGCCAGTCCGTGCCATGCTCCACCTCGACCAGCGGGAAGACCCGAGACTGCACCGCCATGCGGCCCATGTCGATGGCGCGCTCATCCTCGAACTTCCAGCCCGGCGGGCAGGGGGCGAGGATATGCAGGAAGCGGGTGCCGCGGATGGACATCGCCTTCTTCACCTTGTCAACGAGGTCGACGGGGTAGGACACGGATGCGGTGGCCGCATAGGGTATGCGGTGCGCCGCCATGATCGCGAGGATGTCCTTCTTGTCCGTGGCCTGCGGATCCTTTGATGGCGTGGTGGTGGTCCAGGCGCCCCAGGGGGTGGCCGAGGAACGCTGGATGCCGGTGTTCATGTATGCCTCGTTGTCATAGCAGCAGTAGATGAAGTCCTCGTTGCGCTCGGCCGCGCCGGACAGGGCCTGCAGGCCGATGTCGAATGTGCCGCCGTCGCCGGCCCAGACGATCACGTTCGTATCATGCTGGCCCTGGATGTCGAGGGCGGCGCGGATGCCGGAAGCCACCGCGGCCCCGGTCTCGAAGGCCGTGTGGTAAAGCGGCACCTTGAGCGAGCTCTGCGGGTAGGGCCCGGCGATGATGCTCCAGCAGCAGGCCGGCAGCACCACAATGGTCTTCGGGCCAAGCTCCTTCAGCACGAGGCGCATTGCCAGCGCTCCGCCGCAGCCCGGGCAGGCCAGGTGGCCGCCCATCAGCAGTTCATTGTCAGAAATCCGGTCCTTGATGATGGTCTGGCTCATGCTTTCACTCCCACCCAGATGTCGGGTCGATCCACTGTCTCGCCGGACTGCGCATGGTCAATGATGCCGCCGATGGTGTCCGGTGTCACGTTGCGTCCGCCCAGTCCGACGATGTAGCCGTTGAACTGCGGGGCTGCATCGTTATCACTGCCGTACAGTGCGCTGCGCAGTTCCTGGGCGAAGATCCCGCCGTTGCCAGGGGAGATGTTCCTGTCAATCACGGCGATGCGCGGGATGCCCTTCAGGGCTGCGCGCATGGCCTCGACGGGGAAGGGGCGGAACATCTTGATCTTGACCAGGCCGACTTTCTCACCGCGGCTGCGCCGTTCGTCAATCACGTAACGGGCGGTCGAGGTGACTGTGCCGGTGGTGATCAGCACCGTCTCGGCGTCGTCAGTGCGGTAGGGCTCGATCATGCCGTAGTAGCGGCCGGTCAGCGCCAGCCACTCGCTCTCGATCTGCGGGTACAGCTCAAGGGCGCGGCGCTGCGCGTCATGCATGTGCCAGCGCATCTCCATGTAGTCATCCGGCTTTACCAGCGCGTTGAAGGCGTGCGGCTCGTTTATATCGAGCTTGTAGTGCGCCTCACGCTTCGGCAGGAAACTGTCAACCAGTGCCTGGTCGGGGATGTCAACCGGCTCCGAGGTGTGCGACAGGTAGAAGGCGTCCAGCACCAGCATCACCGGCAGGTCCAGCGCCTCTGCCAGCCTGAAGGCGATGATCGTGGTGTCGAGCACCTCCTGGTTGTTCTCGCAGTAGAGCTGCAGCCAGCCGGTGTCTCGCTGGGAAAGCGAGTCCGTCTGGTCGGTCCAGATGTTCCAGCCCGGCCCGAGCGCGCGGTTGACATCCGCCATCACGATCGGGTGGCGGGCGGCGGCGGCCCAGTGCAGCATCTCATGCATCAGGGCCAGGCCCTGGGAGGATGTCGCGGTGAAGGCCCGCGCCCCGGCGGCTGATGCGCCGACGGCGGAGGCCATCGCCGAGTGCTCGCTCTCCACCTTGATGAAGCGCGCCGGCAGCTCACCGCTGGCGCACATCTCCGAGAGCTCCTCGACGATCTGGGTCTGGGGGGTGATCGGGTAGGCCGGGATCACCTCCGTGCGGGCCAGCTTGACCCCCCAGGAAACTGCATGGTTGCCAACTATTACCTTCTGCATCTCCTGCTCCTCAGTCCATATTGGCAAGGCGCTCCATCACGAGTGCGCCACGCGGACATTCCGCCGTGCACACGCCGCAGCCCTTGCAGTGGTCCAGGTCGATCACGAAGCGGCCGCTGCCCGGGTCGAGCTGGATGGCGGCCTCGCCACAGTAGATCCGGCACAGTTCGCACTCGTTGCAGACGCCGCACTCATAGCAGCGGGCGGCCTCGGCCAGTGCGTCACGGGTCGTGATGCCGGTGTTTGATTCCTCAAAGCTCTTCAGCAGTGCGGCGTGCCGGTCATTGTGGCGCGGCTCGCGCGGAAAGTAGGCCGTGTTTATGTCAGCGGGCTGCACCACATCGTTCTGGGGGCTGACCCGCATGATCGGGTCGCTGTTGGTCCAGCGCGCCATGCTCAGTGACTCAGTGCCACCGATGCGTATCGCTTCCAGCATCTCCTCGGGGATGTCCTCGCCATGCTGCTGGCGCAGCTGGCGGTCGATGTAGATCGCCGAGCGCTTGCCGGCGCCGAGTGCGCTGGCAACGGTACGCTCATCCCCGGCCACGTCTCCACCGAGGAACACCCTGGCGAGCTTCTCGCAGCCCCAGGTGTTCATCGCCAGCTTCGCGTCGGCAAGTTCAGCCTGCAGGTCATGCAGGCCAGTGTCCTCACCGATGGCGGAGATGATCGTGTCGGCCTCCAGCAGCAGCGGTTCGCCACCAGCCGGGACCGGCCTGCGGCGGCCCTGGGCATCAGGCTCGCCAAGCTCCATGCGGGTGCAGGCCAGTTGCAGCCTGCCGCCCGTGCCGGACAGCTTCTCAGGGGAAGCAAGGAATTCGAACTTCACGCCTTCGCGGGCGGCATCCTCGATCTCCTCATCGATGGCCGGCATCTCCGCGCGGGTGCGGCGGTAGACCACGGTGACCTCGGCACCGAGCCTGAGCGCAGTGCGGGCACAGTCCATTGCGGTGTTGCCACCGCCGATCACGAGCGCATGTTTGCCGATATCCGGCCGGCCGCCGGCATTGACTTCCCTGAGGAAGTCCAGCCCGCTGCGCAGTGACTGCCGGCTGCAGTCTCCCTCAAGGTCCAGCAGGCGGCTGACATGCGCACCGCTGGCAATGAACACCGCGGAGAACTCCGTTGTCAGCCGCGGCCAGCCGATGTCCGTGCCGGCCCGCATGCCGGTGTGGAAGATGATGCCCATCGCCTTGTAGCGGGAGATCTGGCTGTCCAGTACCTCGCGTGGCAGGCGGTAGCCGGGGATGCCCAGCCTGAGCATGCCGCCCAGCTCCTCCTCCTTCTCGAACACCTCGACGTTGTAGCCGAGCCTCGTCAGGTGGTAGGCGCAGGCCAGTCCGGCCGGGCCGGAGCCGATCACGGCGATCCGTTCATCATGTTTGCGCATCGTCCAGTGCGGCAGCGGTTCCTCGAGGATCATGTCCCCGAGAACGCGCTCCACCGCATGGATGGCAACCGCCCCGTCATAGTTGGCGCGGTTGCAGCGGGATTCGCAGGGGTGGTTGCAGACGCGGCCGGTGATCGCCGGCATCGGGTTCTCGCACTGCAGGAGCTCCATCGCCGCAGACAGTTCGCCGTCGCGCAGCAGCGACATGTAGCCCTCGATGTCAACGCCGGTCGGACAACCGGCAATGCAGGGGGCCACGCGGTCGTGGTAGGCCGGCTGGATGTACTTCCAGGAGCCGGTGATGTTCTGTTCGGTGGATGCGCTGCTGACCGACAGTGGCGGCGTGTGCAGCGGCACGGTGTTGAAGTTCTGCTCAGACATGCGCGGCCTCCTGTGCGATCCTGACCAGCTCCGCAGCTTCGCGGGCGGCGGCGACGTTCTCCTCCGCATGCCGCGGGACCTCGTCCTCGATGGCAGCGCAGACCTTGTCAAGCGAGACCAGGCCACTGAATACGGCGAAGGCGCCAACGATCGCCGTATTGACGATCGGCTGCGTGCGTGAACCGAGCCCGTACTTCAGTGCGATCGCACTGGCATCGACCGTCGCTATCCGATAGGGGCCGATATGTGCGTATGCCTCCGGTGCGGCGGCTGAGTTGATCAGGATGCTGCCGCCCGGCTTCAGCCCGGCGGTGATGTCAATTGCGTCAAGCAGGGTCGGATCCAGCACGATCAGGTCATCCGGGGTGGTGACCTCACAGCGCAGGAGTACAGGGCTGTCTGCCACTCTCAGGAAGGCAGTGACGGGGGCACCCCGCCGCTCCACCCCGAAGGCAGGGAAGGACTGGACCCAGCGGCCCTCCTTGAATATCGCCACCGCAAGGACCTTGGACGCTATCACCGCGCCCTGGCCACCGCGGCCATGTATGCGCAACTCTCTCATAGACTGCTCCTCATTCGCTGGCGTAAACTGTGATTCAGCAGTTCTGACGTTTATAAAGAATATATCATATATATCATATCGGTGTTAGGTGAAATTGTTAATTTGTCGCTGATTTCTGCAATGCCAGACGGTCCAGTCCTGGCACGTGAGCAGGTGGAGCACGAGCTGATCCTGTACCTGCCATTGTTGGCAATCGCATGAGGGCCGACTGTATAATCCTCGGATGCCAACCAGCCCCGAGCAGTCCCCATCCACAATGAGCGCAGCCGTTTTCAGTGAGTATGGCGGGCCGGAAGTGCTTTCGATTGCCCAGCGGCCGGTTCCTGTTCCTGGCCGCACGGAAGTGCTGGTCCGGATCAGCTCTGCCGCGGTTTCCACCGCTGATGTGATCATGCGCAGGGGCAGCCCGTTTGCGGCAAGGCTGGCGATGGGTCTGCTGAAACCGGGCAAGCCGGTGCTTGGAACTGAGTACAGTGGGGTGGTGGAGCAGTGCGGAGCGGATGTGGACCGCTTTGTGAAGGGCGACATCGTGGTCGGGGCCACCGGCGACGACTTCGGCGCGCATGCCCAATATATATGTGTGGACGAGCAGGCGGTGCTCGCCCAGGTGCCGGAGGGGCTGGATGCTGCGGAGATGCTGGCGATCAGCGAAGGGGCGATGACAGCGCTGCCCTTCCTGCGGGATGCAGGCGGGATCCGCAAGGGAATACAGGTGCTCGTTAATGGGGCATCCGGCAGCGTGGGCAGTGCAGCCGTGCAGCTGGCGAAGCACTTCGGCACACAGGTCACCGCAGTCTGCAGCGCTGGCAATGCCGAACTGGTGCGCTCGCTTGGTGCCACGGAAGTGATTGACTACGCCAGTGAGGACTTCACAGCCGGGGAAGCGCGCTATGACATCGTGTTTGATGCGGTCGGACGCAGCAGCTTCGCTGCCTGCCGCCGGGTTCTCAAGCCGGACGGAGCCTACCTTTGCACCGTATTGTCATTCGGGATACTGATGCAGAACTGGCTGACGGGACGCAGCAGCGGCCAGCGGGCCCGGATCATCCTCACCGGGCTGCGTGATGCAAAGCTGCGGGCCAAGGACCTGCGCTACATCTGCCGGCTGGCGGGGGAGGGTGTGCTGAAGCCGGTGATTGACAGCCGCTACCCGCTGGAGCAGGTCAGGGAGGCGCATGCGCGCGTTGACAGTGGACACAAGCGTGGCAGCGTTCTGCTGGAACTGCCCTGAGGACAGCTGGCAGGAAGCGCTCCACGATGTGGATGGATCACTTGCGTGGCAACACTGGACGGGATTTCGGGCCGTCCGGGCCCGGGTCAACGATCTCCACCTAGCCACTTCTGATCTCATCGAGAAGATTGCCATCCTCGTCATAGCAACGCGCCGTGAACGGGCCGTACCTGCCGGGCTTTGTGAACTGGGTCCAGTCCAGCTGTGTCACACCGAGATTTCCAATGAACTGGTGGCTGCCGACAAGTGTGCCATCGGGCAGCAGGAAGTCCATCCTGCCAAGCACCATAGAGTGGTTCATCTCCACGACCAGCAGGGCCATGCCACCGAGCTCCAGCGGAGTGCCGGGATCAAAGTAGAAGCGTCCCAGTTTCAGCTCAGGCTTCCTGATGACAATCCCGCCCAGCTCCTTCACGGCCAGCAGCCCGGATTGGTCGCGCCATTCCAGCCTTCCCTCAAGAATCTTGTCGAGATCCACCTGCTGGTAGATCGCTCGCCAGTCAATGGCGCCGGTATACAGCGCGTCGCCGGCCTGCCTGTCCACCCAGTAGGGCACATTCTGGACCGTGGCGGGGCCATTGTCGGCCATCCGGCACAGTTCCAGATCCCCGGCGAACAGGCTGACATAACTGCCTTCAATGGACTTGTTGGTCCGCGTATCCATCAGCGTGAATTCACCGAGCAGGAGCGGCTGGCCCGGATCAAGACTGCATTCGCTGATTGCCAGCCGGTCGGCCGCAGCGCTGAGCGGGCCCAATGCCCGGTGGCTGACAATCCGCCCATCTGCATCCCGGATGCTGGCCAGCAGGGTATAGCTGCCACCGGCCCTCATCCACTTCAGCGGCCAGCCGGCTTCCCAGCTCCACTGGTCCCGGCTGAAGCTGCCATTGCCACCGTGCGAAAGTGTTGCCAGCTCAGCAGTGTGCTGGTTGCCTTCATCACGGACCTCCAGCAGGATGTCCGTGGCCTCGCTGCCCGGGTTGAGCTGTACCGTGACGGTGTATGGCTCACCGACCTGCAGGGTGCCCGCCGGCTCGGTTGACAGTGCGGTGATGTAGCTTGGCGGTGCATTCAACACGATCGCCGGGCCGGTGGAAGCGGCCAGCTGCACCGCATCCTCGACATAGCGCACATGCATCTTCGAGGCATTGCCATAGGGCAGGTCCAGCGGAACAGCTGCGAGCAGGCTGTAGATTCCATCACCCGCCAGTTTGTCACCGCTCTTGCCCCTGTCGTTGAGCTCAAGTTCGGCGGTCTCCCCAAAGCCTGCCAGCACCTGGCCGCTGCGCTTGCCGATCCCGAGTTCGGCGGTGAGCAGCAGTTCGGTTCCCGGTTCCACTGTTCCGGATGGCTGGCAGTCCATTGACAGGAATTCCTGGCCATTGGCTGTGATGTCAACCGGCTTGAGGTTCGTTGACGTGACCACGCGGCCATCGACCCTGTACTCAAAGCGCAGTGGCAATCCTGCTGCGGATTTCGTGACCTTGCTCCAGTCGAGCGTGCCGGTCCAGATTCCGTCGGCAGCTGCCTGGTCAGGTGACTCGCCGGAATCGTTCAATTGGCTGACAACAGTCTGCTGGCCGCCGAGCAGAACCAGCGCTTCAGCACTGGGGTCGGAACCGCTGATCTCGGCACGGAAGCTGACAGGCTGTCCAAGCATCGCGCTGCCTTCGGGCAGCATATCCGCTGACTGGAATTCCGGGTTGCCAACATGCCTGGAGGGGGACTGGGCTGCACTGCCGCTGTCTCCGGAACCACTGGCCGGACAGGAACAAATTGAAAGTACCAGGATTGACAGGACGGCGGGCAGCGCCAGCCGGCAAAGCCGTGATGATGTGCTGTTCATCGAATCTCCACCAGGTCGCATGTCATGTCCCCACCCGATAAGTCTCATTCCAGCCTGATTATACCGGGGTGTGTCAGCACAAGGGGAGCGGGTTGCGTGCGGCCTATCCCTTGCCGAGTTGCTTGGCCCAACCGCCGAGGCGCTTCTTGCGCAGGCGCAGGTTCTCGGGCGTGACCTCCACCAGCTCGTCATCGGCAATGTACTCGATCGCCTGCTCAAGCGTGAACTGCCGCGGGGGCACGAGTTTCGTGATGTCGTCGGCGTTGGCTGCGCGGTGGTTGGTCAGGTGCTTCTCGCGCACCATGTTGACAGGCAGGTTGTTGTCACGGGCATTCTCACCGACGATCATGCCCTCGTACACCTCATCACCGGGACGGACATACATCCGCCCGCGCTGCTGCAGGTTGAACAGCGCGTAGGAACTGACCTTGCCGGGGCGGTCCGCCACCAGCGCGCCGTTGGCACGGCGGTCGAACTCCTTGTTGATCAGTGCGGTCTGCCCGATCAGGATCGTGTTCAGGATCCCGCTGCCACGGGTGTCGGTCAGGAACTGGCCACGAAAGCCGATCAGGCCGCGGGTCGGCACCTCGAACTCCAGCCGGGCGCGGCCGCTGCCGTGGTTCACCATCTTCGTCATCTTGCCGCCGCGCATGTGCAGCTTCTCGCTGACAACGCCGAGGCAGTCCTCCGGGATGTCCAGCACGGCCAGCTCCAGCGGCTCGACCTGCTTGCCGTTCTCCTCGCGCGTGATCACACGCGGGCGGCCCAGCGCCAGTTCGTAGCCCTCCCGGCGCATGGTCTCCACCAGCACCGCCAGCTGCAGCTCACCACGTGCACTGACACGGAAGGCCTCACCCTCCGCACCCTGCTCAAGGCGCAGGCTGACGTTGTGCAGCATCTCCTTCTCGAGGCGTTCCTTCAGGTGGCGGCTGGTGACGAACTTGCCCTTGCGCCCAGCCAGCGGGCTGTCATTGATGTGGAAGTCCATGCTGATCGCCGGTTCCTCCACGCTGATGCTCTTCAGAGCCTGCGGGTTGGCCGGATCGCCGATCGTGTCGCCGATGAAGGCGCCTTCCACGCCGGCCACGGCACAGATGTCGCCGGCTTCAACCCTGTCAGTGTCAACACGCTTCAGGCCCTCGTAACCGAACAGCTTGGTGAGCGCACTGGTACCGGCGGGTTGGCCCTTCTTCAGCAGCACGACCTGGTTACCCTTCTTCAGGGCGCCACTGACGACCTTGCCGACGGTGATGCGGCCGACGTAGTCATCCCAGGCGAGGCTCGTCGCGAGGAACTGCAGCACTCCCTCCGGGTTGCCGGACGGTGGTGGGATGTGCTCAATGATCGCCTCGAACAGCGGACGCAGGTCGCCGCTGAACTCAGCCGCCGTCAGTTCGCCGACCGCTGCGTCAGTCGGACGCTCCGTCAGCGCAACCCCGGCCTTGGCCTGGGTGTAGAGCAGTGGGAACTCCAGCTGGTCCTCCTCGGCATCGAGGTCGATGAACAGGTCGAGGATTTCGTTCTCCACTTCGCGGATGCGGCGGTCCGGGCGGTCGATCTTGTTGATCACCACGAGGATCGGCAAGCCGTGGGCGAGGCTCTTCTGCAGCACGAAGCGGGTCTGGGGCAGGGGGCCCTCGGCGGCATCGACCAAGAGCATCACGCCCTCGACGAGGTTGAGCGTGCGCTCCACCTCACCGCCGAAGTCGGCGTGGCCCGGGGTGTCGACGATGTTGATCTTCACGCCCTCATAGCTGATGGCCGTATTCTTGGCCATGATGGTGATCCCACGCTCGCGCTCGAGGTCCATCGAGTCCATCACGCGCTCGGCGACGGTCTCATTCTCACGGAATACGCCGCTCTGGTGCAGCATGGCGTCCACGAGCGAGGTCTTGCCGTGGTCAACGTGGGCGATGATGGCGATGTTTCTGATGTGGTTCTGCATTTTGGTGCGTTATTCTAGCGCGCTGCCAGACCGGCATGGCCGGAAGGCTGGAATCTGTCCGGTGGGCTAAACAAAAAGGGCGGCCCGCAGGCCGCCCTCGAATAATCGTTTGCTTGACCAGAGTTACAGGCTCTGGGCATCCACCAGCGGTTCGGAGATCCCGTCCGGGTCACCGGCCCAGCTGCCTGCTTCACCGGCCGCAATCAGGCCGCTGCGTACGGTATTGAACGTAGCTCCGGCATTGCTGGAACAGAACAGGGCAGCTGCACCCGCGACATGCGGAGATGCCATGGTAGTACCGCTGGTTGTGTTGTATCCGCCGTTCTTCCAGAGGGATTCCACATTTGTGCCCGGTGCGATCAGGTCCACCACGCTGCCGTAGTTGCTGTAGAAGGCAAAGGTATTGTTCGGGTTGAGCGCGCTGACCGTGATCACATTGTTGAAGCCAGCCGGGCTGTAGTTTGCCGCGTTCGCCCCATCGTTGCCAGCGGCAACCAAGAAGGTCGCACCAGCGCCTGCGTATCCTCAGCTTGTCGATTGAGCCACGCGTTGAGACTCAGAATCAGAATATCAAAATGTGGTGCAATGTGAGTGGGATAAGGCCGCATTGAGGGAGCGTCGAGCGCGAGGTCGTAAAATGGACAAGCCTGATGATTCTCCCGATCCTCTCAATCCTGCTTGGCCTGGGCCTGCTCGTGTGGAGTGCTGAGCGCTTCATTGCCGGCGCAAGCAATACCGCGCGCTACCTCGGGATGCCACCGCTGCTGATCGGAATCCTGGTGGTCGGCTTTGGCACCTCAGCCCCCGAGGTGTTTGTATCGATCCTGTCCGCTACCCAGGGCAACCCGGGCGTTGCGCTGGGCAATGCCTACGGCTCGAACATCACGAATATTGCACTGATCCTCGGGCTGAGTGCAATGATCCAGCCCATTGCGTTCAATTCGCGGGTTCTCCGCATGGAACTGCCGATCCTGACCGGTGTCACCCTGCTGAGTGCCTGGATGTTCCTCGATGGCGAGCTGCAGCGCAGCGATGCCCAGATTCTGCTGGGCTTGACAGTGCTGTTGATCGGCTGGAGCCACTGGCAGGGAATGAAGGATGGCAAGGACAGCCTGGCAGGTGATGTAAAAAAGGAACTGCAGGAACGCGGCATGAGCCTGAGCAGCTCCATCGCCTGGCTGGTAGTGGGTCTGGTGATCCTGATCGGCAGCTCACGCATGCTCGTGTGGGGTGCGGTGGAGATAGCCAGCGGGCTGGGTGTCAGCGACCTGCTGATCGGGCTGACCATCGTGGCTATTGGAACATCCCTGCCTGAGCTCGCTTCCACCATTCTGGCGGCACGTCGCGGCGAACCAGATATCGCCCTCGGGAATGTCATCGGGAGTAACCTCTTCAACACCGTATGTGTTGTCGGGCTGATCGGTGTGATCCGCCCCTTCCAGGTCGGACCTGAAGTCTTCAGCCGGGACATCATGCTGATGCTGGCCCTGACATTGTCACTCTTCTTCATTGGCTGGGCCTGGCGGGGACCGGGCAAGGGCCGTGTCAGCCGGATTGACAGTGTGGTGCTGCTTAGCATCTACGTTGCCTACAACAGCTGGCTGGTGTTCACAGCGATTCGCTGACAAGATGCTTCATATACTCCGCTGTCAATACTGAAGTTACCGAATCATTCAGAGAAACCAAACAACTGAATCAGCATTATCTTGTCAATGCTGCAATATGTTGTTTGCTTAGACCATCGAAATGACAACCACTCTTTAGCCGGCAGCATTCCGGATGGGGACAGTCCAGTTTAAGCAGATCGGTTTTACTGAAATTTAATAATTGGGAAACTTTCAGATTCCTTATACTCTTCCACAGCTTTAGGTAGGAAACGGACATGCGAAAGGAATTGGTAGGCCGCATTATTGCAGCAATCCAGGTATTATCAGTGTCAGCTTTTATTATTGCTTGCGCTGGCGGACATGAAGCGGGGACGGTTGGATTGATCGCTGGAAGCCCGCCAAATGTTGAGCAGCAAAATGCGCGCAGTACAGATTCGCTGATCGCCGAGATCCGCAGCCAGACGATACCCTCTTCGGTAAGCCCGGAGGTATTCGAATTGTTACGCAGCGAACTGATCCGGGTTATCTCAGGACGGGAGGAACTCCGTATCATAAGCAAGCTGCCCAGCGGCCCGGGCAGTGCGATCAGCGACCTTTCAATCTCCGCAGGCAGCGATCCGTCCTTCGAATGGAGCTTCCGCAACCAGGCGGACTATGACCAGAACGGAGAGGTGAATATCTCGGATCTGACACCGATCGGCGTGCATTTCAAGAAGACCCCGGCAGCCGCGGACTGGACCTTCGCCCGGCTGGCGGACGGTGATGACAACGGCGAGATCAACATTGCGGACGTGACGCCCATCGGCGTGAACTTCCTCAGCCGCATCAATGGCTATTCACTGGAGTTTGCGGCAAGTGAGGACAGCACGGACTGGACGATGGTTGCGGAGATCCCTGTTGCTGAAGGAGACGCCTCCGGCGGACGCAGGCACTTCAGCCATGTGCTCGCGGAGGCCGCAGAGGGCTGGTACCGGCTGCGCATCTTCGAGAACGGCGCAAGCGGCAAGAGCTACGGTGATCCATCCAACCTCGTACAGCTTGTCGGCGAGAATCACGCACCGAGCGCATGGAGCGAACCGGGCGGGGGACCGGGCAATCCTGGATATTCATCGATTGCCGGCCCGGCCAGCCTCGGAAACGTGCAGCGTCTGCTGCTTGCCGAAAACTACCGCCTCGGCCCCTATATTGGCAGCGACGGTTCAATCCACGTTGCGGCAGCCGCACATGCCGTATTGAAGCTGGATTCAGCAGGCAACCAGCTCTGGAAGGTGCCTCTGGATGGATCCCCGACGGTGCTTGAACTGGCCAACGGGGACATATCCCTGTGTGCGACTGATACCGGAAAGCTGTACTGCATCGCAGACGACTCCAGCCTGCTGCTGCAGCATGACGCGGGCATGCGCATCGGTGCGCTGGCCAGGACACCGGCGGGCCGGACAATCGCAGTCCTTGGGGATGGCAGTGCCCGGGCTCTGGATGACGGCGGAAGCGTGGCCTGGAATTACAGCAGCCCCGGACGGATCATAAAGCTGGTCGAAGCGGCCGCCAATGGAAACATCTACCTGCTGAGCAGTCGGGCGGATGTTGCGGTCTTTGATCCGAACCAGTGGCGCCTGCAGTGCCTGGATGCGGATGGCAACGAACTGTGGCTGTATGACGGCGTTGAGGATTCCCTGGCCAGCGGAGGCAACATGCAGCCCGGAGTAGACAGCCAGGAATACTTCTATGATGGAAACTGGTTGTATGCCGTCAACAGTAATGGATCAGAGGCTTGGAAAAGTAACTCATACGAAATCGGTGCCTGGGATGTGGATACGCTGGGGAACATCTATCTCGGGACGGTTGCCGGATTGACGGATTATGTGGCAATACTCGGACCTGAAGGGGTTTCGATCGAGAGCTGGCCGTCGCCAGGAGATGTCTGGAGCGGACTGCGAGTCGGCCCTGACGGCCGGATCTGGTGGAATGATGCGGTGGAGGGGTTCAAGTCCAGGGCCCATGGTGCACCGGGCGGCGATTTCGGTCCGCTGCAGCTCGGTACCGGTCTCGGCTCTGGAGATGTGGACGGCAATTTCTTTGGTGTATTCGGAAGCCAGCTGCGCAGGATTGCCAATGATGGCAGCACGAAGTGGACCAAGGGCGACGCCGATGGCATTGCCGGGCAGCCCGTGTTTGCCGCTGACGGTACCGCTTATATAGGTGCCGGTGCGAAGATCAAGGCCCTGGATACGGGATGGAATGAGAAGTGGAGTGACGATGCAGGATTTCCGCTTGTGGGCAGCCCGCTGATCCGGGAGGATGGCTCGATTATCGCTGCATTCGGTCAATATGTGGCCTCACAGTTCCTGGGCCTGGATGAATTCTTCAACCCCATTTACTCTGACCCGATGTTTGAAGGAGCAGTGAGGGCTTACGACCCGCAGGGCGGTCTGCTCTGGTCACATGAGGAGTCCGACATGAAGCCCGGCCAGCCACGGCTCGGAGCGGATGGCAGCGTATTCTTCATCGCAGGCAATGCGACTGCGGACTGCGTGCATCTGGATGTGAATGGCAACGAGCTCTGGCGTAACGCACTGTCGGGAAACAATCTGTATCGCAAGGATCTGCTTGTCCTGCGGCACAGCGAAGACCATGAGCAGCTATTCGCTGCAAGCTATCTCGCGGGAGCGATCCATGTCCGTTCCCTCAGTGAGATGAATGATCTGCAATATGATTATGACTACCCGGACGCGGGCTTCAATACCCTCAATGACATGGCGGCCGGATCCGGCGGCAGACTGTATCTGCTGCTCAGTGGAAAGCTACAGGTGCTGGAGAATGATGGCAACGCATCTTGGGACTATGCTAGTCCAGCAGGGAGTATTTACTCGATTGCAGTCAACCCGGATGGCCGCGTCGTGATGGGTGCTGGCAACAACATTGCTGCGCTTGACGATGCAGGCCAGGAACTCTTCAGTCTTACGGCTGACGAAGGAAGCAGCACGACCTACATCACCGCGCTCACTGTTGACAGCAGTGGTCGCATGTATGGTATTGCTTCGGGCGGCGCCGTCTTCTGCTTTGACGAAACTGGCATGCAGCTGTGGAAAACGGTATTCAGCCTTGAGCCATTCACCTACCGCGTGGCTCCGGCAATTGGACCGGATGGCAGCGTATATGTGAGTTTGATCAATGGTGAAATCGTACGTGTGAAGTAAGGCGCACGAAACTACGAAACTGGACGGCTACAGATCGTCGTAGTCCAGGGAAAACGTGTCGCCGGCTTCCATGTCGCCGCTGCGATAGCCATTCATGAACCAGCGCATGCGCTGGTCACTGGTGCCGTGCGTGAAGCTGTCGGGAACGACATAGCCACGGGCCTGCTTCTGCAGGGTGTCGTCGCCGATTGCGTGTGCAGCCGCCAGGGCTTCCTCAATGTCGCCTTCCTCGAGTACACCGAGGTTTTCCTGCGCATAGTGCGCCCAGATCCCGGCGTAGAAATCAGCCTGCAGCTCCAGCCGTACGGACATCTTGTTGTACTCGGCTTCACTGAGCCGGCCGCGCATTGAGCTGACCTGGCCGGAGGTGCCCAGTAGGTTCTGCACGTGGTGGCCGACTTCATGCGCAATCACGTATGCCCCAGGGAAGTCCCCGCTGGCACCGAACTTCGTTTGCAGTTCATCGAGGAATGTCAGGTCAAGGTAGAGGTTGTGGTCACCCGGGCAGTAGAACGGCCCGACGGCGGCGTTTGCGAAACCACAGGCTGAGTTGACCTCGCCGTTGAAGAGCACAAGGGTTGGCTGCTCATAGGATGCGCCACCCTGCGAAAAGATGTTGCCCCAGACGTCCTCAGTATCAGCAAGGACCACAGAGACGAACTGCTTCAGCTCTTCCTGGTGCGGGTCGACGGGAATCTCCTGCTGGTCAGCGGGTTGGGTATAGCCGCCACTGCCACCGCTCGTGTCCACCTGCTCAAGCAGGGGCTGGATGTCCACGCCGAGGAAGTAGAGCACGATCAGCAGCAGGATGCCTCCTCCGCCGATGGCAATCCCTCCGCGCCGTGCACCCGAACTGCGCCGGTCCTCAACATTGGAGCTCTGTCGCCTGTTTTCCCACTTCATGAGTTGCCACCCGTTCCTTTGCTTACCGCTCGCCCGGCACTGGAATTATATGCTGCCGCAGTGTGTGGCTGGTCATGCTCAAGGGCAAAACCCAGGGCCTGGATATCGAAACCAGGGCCTGCACGTCGTTTACCGAAATTTGGCAATGGGCTTGTTGCCAGTGTTGAAGCGGCACAGCGCCATACGTACGTAGGATTGCTGATGTTGCAGTACAGCCTGTTCGCGGACAATCCCGGCAAAGCTGACGGCCGGGAAGGCGCGAAAGGAGAGTGTCTGGCATGGCAAATGAGATTGCCGCGAGTGGAACTGAACCACTGATCATCGTCGGATTCGAGCTGGGAGGGGAAGCATACGGCATACCGATCAACTGCGTGCGGGAGATCATTCGCAAGCCTGAGATCACCCGCATTCCGCAGGCGCAGCCTGGCGTGATCGGTATCAAGGACCTGCGCGGCACCGTGATCCCGATGCTGGACCTTGCCTTCCTGCTGGGCATGGAGCCTGGAGAGGAGAAGGCGGGCAAGGTGGTGATCGTCGAGGACGAGAGCATGACGGTTGGATTGCTCGTTGAGGAAGTGAATGAGGTGCAGGCCGTGCTGCCTGACGAGATCAGCCGCCCGGCGGTGATCGGGGTAGATGCCGGCGGCAGTGCAGTCAGTGGGATTGCCAAGCGAGGCGACAGGCTGCTGAAGGTGCTCAACTGGCACCATGCCGTGTCCGGCAGGGTGCTTGAGGAGCTGGCCAGCGTGGAAGACATCGCCGCTGAATCTGATTGCTGCGAGCTGCTGCCGGTGGGGTGCGGGAATGAACAGGGATAGGCAGCCCGGAACGGGCGAGAACATGCATGGAAAGGAGTCTGTGATGAAATCGGAAAAGCGGATACGAAAGGGCAGGGGCATCGGGTTCACCGGGAAGATGCTTGTGCTTGGCGCAATAGCATGGATCGGGCTGGCAGCACTTGCCGCAGGTGGAGCATTCCTCCTGAAACGCTCCACCAGCAGGTATGACCACCTGATCTCCACTGAGGTAAAGGCGACGGAGCTTGCACTGCGCGCTGAGATCAACTTCAAGAAGCAGGTGCAGGAGTGGAAGAACATCCTGCTGCGCGGATCCAACCCGGAGCAGTTCAGCAAGTACAAGGGCCAGTTCGTCGAGCAGGAAACAAAGGTAATGGAGCTCAGTGCGGAACTTCGGACCCTGCTTGAGCCGCTTGGCGACGATGAAAAGACAACCAAGCTGGATGAGTTCGATGCGGCGATGGGCCTGATGGCAACGGAGTACCGCAAGGCGATGGACCACTTCGAGCAGAGCGGCGGGACAGACATCGAGGGCACTGACCACATGGTGAAGGGCCTCGACCGCGCGCCGACCGAGGTGCTCAACAGCCTGGGCGTGATGCTCAGTGAGGACATAGAGGCGATCTACGTTGAACTGGCGGAGCTGTCAGCCAACGCCCGCCTGCAGCTGGGCATAGTGGCAGGCTGCACGATGTTGGTCACTATGCTGGTCACACTGCTGATCGTGGGCGGGATCCGCCGCCACCTGCGCTCCCTGCAGGAAAGCGTCAGCAGGATGGGCGAGGGTGACTTCACGGTCGACATAAAGCAGAGCGCCGCCAGGGATGAACTGGGACGTATCGCCGAGGCACTTGAGCTGATGCGGGACAACAGCCGGCGGATGATCAGCGAGATTGCCGATTCCGCCAGCACCGTGGCTGGCAACAGCGAGCGGCTGAGCACGATCACCGCCGAGACGCGTGATGCCGCCAACCAGGTGGTGCAGGCGATCCAGCAGGTGGCAGAGGGTGCCAGCCAGGCTGGAGAGCTGAGCAACCAGACCCAGCAGAACCTCTCACAGAACACAACGGCGATCCAGGGCGTGAGCCGCGACATCGAGGATGTTGCCAGCTTCGCGGCCCAGGCCAGCCGCCAGGGCGAGGAAGGCCGCAGCAATGCCGCCGAGGCCTCGCAGATCATCCAGCGGGCCGCTGCCAGCGTGCAGGAGACTGCGCGTGTGGTGGAAGCGCTCGGTGGCAAGACCGCAAAGATTGATGAATTCATCCTGATCATCACCAACATCGCCGACCAGACCAACCTGCTGGCGCTTAACGCCGCGATCGAGGCTGCGCGTGCCGGTGAGGCCGGGCGCGGTTTCGCAGTGGTTGCCGAGGAGGTGCGCAAGCTGGCGGAGGAAAGCAACAAGGCCGCCGGCAGCATCACCTCTCTGATCAAGGACATCCAGCGCGAGATGGAGATTGCCCAGGAGGCGATGGAGCGCAGTGACCGCGAGGTGCTCGTCGGCGCCCAGCGCGTCGAGGAGACGGAGCACAAGCTCAGCGAGATCGTCACTGGGGTCGAGCAGCTCAGCGAGCAGGTGCAGAACATCAGCGCCGCCGCGGAGGAACTGTTCGCCAGCAGTGATGAGATCACCCGCGCGATGGACAGCCTCGCCGAGAGCAGCCAGCTCAGCGCGGCGGGCAGCCAGCAGGTCAGCAGCAGCACACAGCAGCAGCTGGCTGCACTGGAGGAAATCGGCAGCAGTTCCAGCAGCCTTGCTGAACTGGCCGGAGCTATGAGGGAGGCCGTGAGCCGCTTCAGGGTCTGATGACCCTGGGGATACAACGCAGCTAGCAAGCTTTACTGACCCCCATGTATGTCCCCTGCATCGGCCCTGCCGGTGCGGGGGACTGCACTTTTCTGGGAGGGAATATAGTTTGTGGAATTGTGGCTGCATGCGATTAACTGGCATGGGTACAGGGACTGTGAAGTTGCTTGGATTGCTGCTGCTGCTGGTTCCGGCAGGCCTTTCATATGCGGATGATTCCGTTGCCAGCATGCAGCGGATCGAGATGGATGAATCCGCCAGGGCTGTGCTGTCAGCAAGCGTGCCCACCATTCTTGGGGACGATCTGTTCGTGGTGGACAGGCAGGGCATCCTGCACAGCTACCGGATTGCCGATGACAGGTTGGAAGAGCTGCCTGTTATATTGGATGTCTACTCGGATCCCGAAGTGGCAATGGAGGACAGATTTTGCTCAAGCAGGCAAAGCGGCCTGCTTAATGGAATGCCTTGGTTCATAGTGAATGAAAGCGTTGATTCCTTCATTGTGTTGGCTGATCCCGAAGCCATGCAAGTCAAGTTCCGTTGGGCAGTGAATAGCAACAGTCTGCTGGACTGCATCAGCTGGGACGGGAAACTGATGCTCTTCAACTTCTATTCCCCTGTGATGCAGCTGGTACGTGAAGTGGAAGGAAGTAATTCCTTATTCGTCGAAAGTGAAATCCAGCAGAATCCCGCGAAGATGAAGTTCTCACAGCTTATCCTGCCTGGTGAGGTGGTTGACCTGCAGTTCGATGGCGACCATCTTTTCCTTTTACTGAATGAACTGGCAACGGATCGGGAGATGCTGCTGAAGCTTGATCGGGAGCTGGAAGTGGTAGCGCAAGCCTGGCTTGATGACGGAGCTGCGGACCCTGAGCAACCTCTTGTCGGTCATCGAATTGACGACTACTACATACCAAAGTACTGGTACAAGGAAGCCTGGGGAATCTCCAGTTGCACATGGGGTTATCCGACAGACATGATGGTTCGGCAGGATGGAATGCTCTGGTTTTGGAATGATGACGAGCTGCTGCAGTTTGACGAGGACTTGAATATCCAGTCCAGGATGGCAACAGGCCGTCCTGAAGGCTGCTACTGGCAGCAGGGCATCTGCCTGCGTAATGGAGAGCTAAATCTAATCTACGGAGCAGAGGGAACCGGTTTGCCTGGCTACCGGCTGTACCCGGTTTCAAGTCCCGATGGAGACTATGTTGCATTTGATCGCTTATATACATTGGGTGAGCACCAGCAGGAAGTGATCCTGCTGGACACGGAGATTGTCATTCCGGGTCGTGACCTTGAGATCAGTTTTCCTGAAGCAGCACAGGGAGACATGTACTGGAATGCCTGGATGGACCGCGACAGGTTGGTGATGCTCGAATACGGTGGTGCGCTCTACCAGTACCTTTTCCCGCAGTAGCTACCGCACATTCATTATAATCTGCACCGCGCAATCCTGCGCCACTCCATACCATGCATGGATTCTGGAAACAGCTGGCACGCCCGTGCTTCGTACTCGCGCCGATGGTCGGCGTGACTGATGCGGCGTTCAGGCGCATCATTGCCAGGTACGGCAAGCCTGATGTGATGTGGACCGAGTTCATTTCCGCCGACGGGCTGTGTTCGCGTGGCCGTGATGCCCTGCTGCATGACCTGTGGTTTGACGACAGCGAGCGCCCGATCCTCGCGCAGCTTTATGGAGGCAACCCGGAAAAAATGCGCGAGGCAGCCCGGTTCTGCATTGAACTGGGTTATGACGGAATCGACATCAACATGGGCTGCCCAGACAAGACCGTGGAGAAGCATGGCGCGGGATCGATCCTGATCAAGCGGCCGCAGCTGGCGGCGGAGCTGATCGAGGCAGCGCGCGAGGGGGCGGGGGAGCATCCCGTCAGCGTGAAGACCCGCATCGGCTACCACGACAACCAGATCGAGGAATGGCTGGCAACGCTGATCGAGGCCGGACCGGCTGCAGTGACGATCCACGCCCGCACCCGCGACGAGATGAGCAAGGTGCCGGCCCGCTGGGATGTGATCGAGCGCTCGGCCCAGCTGGCCCGCGAGCTGGTTCCGGATGATGACAGGCGGCCGCTGATCCTTGGCAACGGCGACATCCGCAACCTGCATGATGCCCGGGAGGTCTCGGAGGAGACCGGCTGCGACGGGGTGATGATCGGGCGCGGGATCTTCGGCAATCCCTGGCTGTTCAACCGGGAAGTTGAGCGCGATGATCTGCCCTTCGAGCAGATCATCGAGGTGATGCTGGAGCACACCGCGCTGTACTGCGAGCTGTTCGGGGAGATCAAACCCTTCGAGCCGATGAAGAAGCATTACAAGGCCTATGTGACGGGATTCCGCGGGGCAGCTGAACTGCGCGACCGGCTGATGCAGGCTTCGGACCTGGCTGATGTGCAGCTCCTGGCAAAGGAAGCGCTGGAGCTGGAATCAGCCTCACGCTGAAGCGTTCAAAGCTGGGCTGCGCAGTCCGATAAACTAAGGGCTTGAACATCATTCCGTCCATCCTGGCTGCGTTCCAGCGCCGCAAGCGCGCAAGGCTTGATGCGCGCCTGCTGCTGCAACTGCTGGCGGCGATGACGGGCATCGTGCTGATCTTCGGCGTGCTGTTCATCCTGCTGATGGACCAGGAAGGCCATGAGTACGGCATCGTCGACGCCTTCTACTGGGTGCTGACGACAATGACCACCCTTGGCTTCGGGGACATTGTGTTCGAGTCTCCGATCGGCCGGATATTCACGGTCGTGGTGCTGCTGGTGGGCATCCTGTTCATCTTCGTGGCCCTGCCGTTCACCTTCATCGAAACGATCTACGCCTCCTGGGTGGAAGCCCAGAATGAGAGCCTGGCCCCGAAGAAACTGGCCCGCAATGTGCATGGGCACGTGATCATCACCGGTTCGGATCCGCTGTCACTGGCGCTGGCGCGCAAGCTGGAACGCTACAACTACAGCTACGTGCTGCTGGCACCGAATTATGAGGCTGCTCTGCCGCTGGCCGACCGCAACCTGAACGTGATGGTCGGCGAACTGGATGATGCTGCGACCTATGAACAGGCCCGCATCGGCATCGCTTCTCTGGTGGCCGTGACAGGGATGTCAGATTCGATGAATGCCAGCGTGCTGATGAGCATCCGCAGCATTGCACCCTCCCTGCCGCTGATATCCGTGGCGCAGGGTAATGCTTCGGCTGACATCCTCAGGCTGGCCGGCGCTACGCATGTTCTGCAGCCGATTGACCAGCTCGGGCAGGCACTGGCGCGCCGGGCATACGTCGGTGACAAGCGTGCGCGTGTGATCGCCAGTGTGGACAGGCTGCTGATCGCTGAGGCCAAGTTTGATGGCACCGAGCTGGAGGGCCAGAGCCTGCGGGAGTCCGGCCTGCGGGCCCAGACCGGTGTGAGCGTGCTCGGCACCTGGCACCGGGGCCAGTTCAATACGGCGACACCGGACATGCAGTTCCTCGGCGGCAGGCTGGTCGTGCTGGCCGGCAACGCCGAGCAGCTGGAAAAGTTCAACCAGCTCTACCCGATCAGCCAGCCGGAGGACCGCCCGGTAGTGATCATCGGTGGTGGCCGTGTGGGTCAGTCCACGGCGAATGCGCTGGAGGCAATGGGTCTGGATTACCGCATCGTGGAGCGCTCGATCCGCAGCTCATCTGCCGGCGGGAAGCTGGTGGTGGGAGACGCTCTGGAACATGCAGTGCTGGAAGAAGCCGGACTGGACAATGCCTCAAGCGTGATCCTGACCACGCATGATGATGACATCAACGTCTACCTGACACTTTACCTGCGCAACTACCGCTCGGACCTCGTTATCATCAGCCGCAGCATGCATGAGCACAACCTTTCGACACTGCAGCGGGCCGGGGCGGACTTTGTGCTGAGCCACAGTTCTCTCGGGGCAAATTCAGTGTTCAACCTGCTGAAGCGCAGCAACATCGAGATGCTGGCCGAGGGGCTGGACATCATCCGTATGCCAGCGCCTCCTCGGCTGGCCGGCCATACGCTGGCGGAGCTGGACCTCAGGGCGCGCACGGGCTGCATCATGCTGGCCACAGTCGAGGATGGCAGAATGTATGTGAACCCGGAACCGAAGCGCCCGATCCCGGCCGACAGCGAGGTGATCCTGCTGGCCACCATTGAGGACGAGGGACGCTTCCTGGAGCTATATCCGCAGGGCCGCGGCTGAGCTTAGTGGGGCTTGGCGTGGAACTCGAAGGTCACGACGCCATTTGGCATGCGCGGCTCGAGGTCGGCGTTGATGATCAACTCATCACGTGCGCTGGACAGCTTCCAGTAACCCATGAACTGCCACTCACCCGGCTGGATCTCAAAGCGGGTGGCCTTGTTTTCTGAACCGGGCAGCGGGCTTTCCACGTCGAGCACGCCGGTCAGGATGTGGCCGTGCGGGTTCACCAGCCGTGCGCTGAGTTCGAAGTCCAGTTCGCCATCGCCGATCTCTTCAAGGTCGATCTTGGCATTCAGCCGGCTCAGATCGTTGAGATCCACAACCAGCCGGAATGTCTTTTCCTGCATGTCAGTCTCCGTCTGCACTTACCTGTAAGTCCGGCCATTATCCCGTGTTTCGTGCAATCTGACCAGTCTGCGATAACATTTACTGCACCGATGTTTAACACGCAATTCACCGGCGTCACAGCACGCCTCTCAAGATTCCTCCCCCTGGCAGCACTGGCCCTGCTGGCTTCCTGCTCAGGCGGCACCAACCTGGATCTGCAGTCCCAGCGGCCTGAGATTGAGCTGCGGGTGGCCGGTTCCAGTGGCCTTGCCGCCAGAGACCTTCGGTTGGAACTGTGGCAGGAGGGAGAGCAATGGTCCCTGAGCCTGACCAATCCACAGTGCCTGGACGGAGAAAGCCTGCTTGTGGAGCTGCATTTCGATCCGGCCTGGCAGGTCGGCAAGGCCAGCCAGCTGGCCGACAGCGGTTTCATCAACCTGCTGGTGGGTGACAAGCCTGGAGTGCTGGCGCTTGGCATGATCATGCCTGAAGGTGATAGCGTGCCCCAGGGCGAGCTGCTCAGTGCGACGCTTGTGCCGTCCGGCCTTGAGGCGCGCTCTGCGAGTGCGGTTCCAAAAGGCGACAGCGGCCTCGTGGCTGACCTGGTTTCAGATGAAAGTGGTGTTGACAGCCTGAAGCTCAACTGGAGCTACGCCAACCGCGCTGACTATGACCAGAACAGCGAAGCGAACATCGCCGACCTGACCCCGCTGGCCCTGCGCCTGGGCCAGAGCACCACTGATGGCGAGATGGATGAATTCGACTCGGTGCTGGACGGGGACGGCAATACTGAAGTCAACCTGGCGGACATTACACCGCTTGGGATCAACTTCCTCAATACGGTGAGTGGTTACCGTGTCTACATGGCGGACGGTCCGGATCCGCAGACGGCATCAAGCGAGCTGCTGCAGGAAGTGCAGTTCGCCGAAAGCACGATGGAACCCAATACCCGCCGTGTCTTCAGCATGGACATTGCATTGGCGGCCCTTGTGCCCGGTCGCTTCCTCTATGTCCGGCCATTTGACAGCGCCAGTGGAGAAGAGGGCAACCCGAGTAATGCGGTGGAGTATGCCGCGCTGACACTAGTGAAGTACCGCGTCCCGCCATCAGGCGAGCAGGTTATCAGCACCGATCTGGTGGCGGCTCCCGCGCTCGTGGCATTGCCCGCGGTGCCTGCCCTGAGCCAGTCAGGGGCACCTGTGGTGGTCTACACCACTCTCGGT
This sequence comes from bacterium, assembly GCA_020440645.1. GTDB lineage: Bacteria > 4484-113 > 4484-113 > 4484-113 > JAFGCY01 > JAHEFU01. The sequence goes on from JAGRNR010000051.1 coordinate 24,432, forward strand.
GGAGCCGGTTCACCGCTCCTCATGAGCTACTTCGGGGAGGCCGGCTGGACCACACAGGACATCGGCGATGGTGGCAATTATGCCAACCCGCACCTGCTGCTGCTGCCCGCTGAAGGTGGCAACCCGCCGGAAATGCTGGTGATTGCCTACAGCATCGAGGGCCTGAAGGTGGTGGAGCGACGCTACGCACTGGCGGATTGGAGTCTGCTGGGTTCACAGGATGTCGGCACAGGCAACGGCGCTCCCACGATGGTATCAGTTGACATGGACAGTAGCGGCAATCTCGGCGTGGCCCATGCCTATGCCGGGGCCGGTGCCAGCGTGCAGTACTCCTCCCGCGATGCGGAAGGCAGCTGGAACACGATCCCGGTTTACGGTGGATCCGACACGGTAGGTGGGCTGAGTTTCCGCTTTGATCCCGGTGGTGCCGACCCCTGGCTGATCTTCACGCATGGCACGATTGACACTTCCAGCACGCTGCTGCTGGACTTCGTGATGGAGCAGGGCCGGCTCAGCAGCGGCAGCTGGAACGTCAGTGAGCTGCCTGATCCTGACAACCCGCTGGTGGTTGACCTCGGCTTCCGCGCTGACAACACCCCGCAGCTGGCGATCACCTCGGCGCGTGACTACACCATCAGCATCCCGACGCTTGACCCGGTCACCCTGTCACTGCTGGTGGATGTTGATTCACTGGAATACAACGGCACGAGCTGGGTCAGCCAGCGGGCCTATGAAAGCACCTTCGGAGTATCCCTCGGTGGTGGCTTCCCGCCTAGCAAGCTCGTGTTGACGCTCAACCTGGCATCCGAGGTGATGTGGGCGAAACCGGACGAGCTGCTGTACAACCAGGTCGGCGGCAGTGTCGATGTCAACATCAGCACGCAGCAGCCGGAGGACGGCTCGCTCGACACGGACTCGCAGTACATGAAGCGCGGGGCCACGAACTTCTATACGAACAGCGGCTACTACTCCGGCAGTTCCGGGCGTGGCCACAGCTGGAGCAGTGCCGGTGGTGGCAATCCGAGCTGTGCCTTCCTGCGCACCAGCAGCATCAGCGTGTCTGACCTGCTGAGCGGGGAGTTCAACGCAGCGGGCGAGCTTGCCTACTGGCGTCCCTGACGTGACTGGATGTAATCTGAGATTGGTTGGTGGAGGCTGATATGCGTTGCCTGGTTCCCTGGCTGATCATTTTGTCAATCCTGCTGCTAGGCTCCTGCGGGGGCCAGTCCGGCAATTCCGAGCTGGCTGCTGTGGTGCCCGCCGGTGATGGACCCCAGAGCCTCAATGCAGCGCTGGCTGAGCTGGATGCACTGCCAGTGCCTGCCGGCGCGGATGCCGAGACTTTCGCCCAGCTGAAGGAAAGTCTGCGCAGCATGCTGCTGGAAGCTCCGGCGGAGCGTTTTACCTCAACACCGCCGATCGGCGAGGCGAATGTGATTGACGACCTCACGAGCGGCATCAGTGACAACGGTGAGCAGAGCATCCAGTGGAACTACCGCAATGTCGGCGACTACGACCTCAATGGACTGGTGGCCATCTCCGACATCACGCCGATCGGCGTGCATTTCGGCAAGGACAGCAGTTCACCGGACTGGAAGCCCGTCTCGCGCTTCATCGATGGCGACCGCAACGGTGAGGTCAATATCTCTGACATCACCCCGATCGGGGTCAACTTCAACCACCGTGTTGCCAGCTACCTGATCGAAGGAGGTCCTGGTCCAGATGGCCCGTTCACCGAGCTCGACGAGGTTGAATTCACCGCCGGCCAGCCGATGCTGTCCGGCATCCGCATGTTCCACTACCTGCCGGCTGTGCAGCATGAGGCCTACCGCGTGGTGCCGCTGGACGGCGAGGGCAACCGTGGCACGCCAAGCAACCTGGCGGTGGACTTCCTGATCAGCGACGAGACCCGCATCATCGGCCAGCCGGATGGCCCGAGCTTCGTGTCGCGTGATGGCGACGACTTCGTGCTGGAACTGCCGGTCGGGATGGAGAACCCAATCGCACCCGGCGACGTTGTCGTCGGCGCGGAGCAGGGCGGTTACCTGCAGCGCGTGGTGGCGGTGGAGGAGCAGGGCAGCCAGCTGATGCTGGCAACCGAGCCGGGCATCCTGACGGACGTTTTCCTGCAGGGCGGGCTCGGCGAGGCGCTGGATGACATCAGCCAGGTGCCGGTCGAACTGTACACCATCAACCTCAGTGGGCAGGTGTTGACGGAATTCAACGGGCTGTATGCCGAGATCCAGGAGGGCAGCGTGACCTTCCTGCCGAATGCTGACGTGGCTGTCAACTACAACCAGTACGGTGGGGTGACCTACCTGCGCGGCCTGGCCATGGGTGGCCCGCTTGACCTCGGGATGCTGGTCGAGTTGTCGGCTGAGGGCTGGGATGGACCTTTCCCGCCGACGCCGGAGCAGCTGGACTTCTTTGAACACAAGATGTCCGGCTTCAGCTTCGACTTCACTGCCTACCAGAATGATGTACCGGTCACAATGACACTGGTGTACGACCTGTATGTCGGCATCCGCGGTGAGGGACAGCTCAACGGGCTCTACTCGGCGAACTGCTTCGCCTCCTATGACAACATCCGCACAGGCGGTATCTTCAACTCGCAGGGCATCGAGGATGTGAACGAGTACACACTGGTGGAGAGCTTTGCCAATGAGCCGGGCACCACGAGCGAGAGTGGGAACTTCAGCTTCACGGCCTATGTGCGGCCTGAGATCCACATCAAGCTGTATGGCAACCCGATCCGCGGCAACAGCGAGGACCTGGCGCTGACACTCAGTCCGACATTCACCTTCATCGGTGACCGCACGACGAGCCCGTCCAATGGCTACAACTACATCCTGCAGACTGCGATGGACAACACCTACCGTCTTGAGCTGCACCACATCGGCATGGATGACGACCCGCAGGTTAGGATCTATGACGGCATCCCGGACATCCTGAAGCAGGGCTTCCTGAAGGACTTCGAGCCGCCGGCATAAGCTGGCATCCTCTGGGATAATTCCCGGATGAGCGAAATCACCTGCCAGATCCTCGTATTCGACGGGGTGGAACTGCTGGACTTCTGCGGCCCGCATGAAGTGCTGACGGCCTGCCGTGCCGATGAATCACAGCGCAGTACGACCCAGTCACCCTTCAGGCTGAGCCTGGTCTCAGCAGATGCGATTGATCTGGTGACGAATGGAAACGTACGCTTCAGTGCGGACTTCCTGCTGGCGGATGCCCCAGTGCCTGGGCTGTTCATCATCCCGGGAGGGATCGGGACGCGCCGCCTCAAGACGGATCAGCGGGTGCTGGACCATATCTCCGGATTGGCAGCTGCTGGATGCACCATGGTCTCAGTCTGCACCGGAGCGTTGCTGCTTGGCAGTGCAGGCCTGCTGGATGGGCGGGACTGCACTACGCACTGGATGTTCTGCGAGCAGCTGCAGCGAGAATGCCCGGCAGCGAATGTGCGCACGGACAGAAGGGTGGTTGACGACAGCAGCATTGTCACCGGGGCCGGGGTGACCGCCGGGATAGACCTTGCACTGCGGCTGGTGGAGCGCCATGTAAGCCGGGAGGCAGCCCTGGCGACGGCGGCATACATTGAGTACGCGCCGTCGCCGGACTACCTGTTCAGGCCCGGGGCCTGAGCTTACTGGTCTTCCTTCGGGGGCAGCGGAATGTACTCCACTGCCGGGAACTCTGTCACGTCCGTGTTGCCAGCCAGTGTGTCATACAGCGGCTGGGCGGCGCGGAACTCGCCATCGCCGGAGTTGGCGACGGTGACAGCCATCACCTGGATCGCCTCATTGTCCGGCAGGGTCAGCGTCGAGCTGCCCTCCGGCACATCAATGGCATAGCGGTAGAGGTAGGCGTACTCATAGTAGTAATCCTGGCCGTGCGGCTTGTGGCGGTGCGAGCTGTACCAGGCGACGGGATCGCGGCGGGTGTAGCCCTTGTTGATCTTGTCCAGTTCGTTGTACCAGCGGAAGGCGATGTCAGGCACCGCACCCTTCCAGGCTCGGGTATCCCACTGGCCGACGTAGCCGCCCCAGTCCTGGATCTTCAGGCTGTGGGCCGTGCCATCCACGATGAAGTCAGCGGTCTGGTCGGCTGGTGAGGCTGCCGCAACGAGGTAGATGCGGTTGAAGTTACCCTTCGGCAGCTCAATGCTCTGGCCCTGGCAGGTGACGGAATTCAGCTGGCCATTACCGGCAGGCGCGAATTCAAAGCGCACACCGGCATCGTCAATG
>JAGRNR010000052.1:0-26085 GCA_020440645.1 bacterium
TCCCGCAGGAAGGCGAACTCCTTCTCATCGAGGTGCTCACCCTTCTGGCTGTAGAGGTTCTTGGCAAGGTTCAGCAGCAGGCGCTTGGAGTTGCTGTCCTGCTCGCCGGCGCGGCGCACGAGGTCAAACACCTCAGGCTCCAGCCACTTGCTGTCCACCAGCCTGTCCGCGATGGCGGGGAGCTGCTGGGGGGCAAAGCCGGCGAGTTTTTCAGCATGGGCCAGGGCTTCAGCGGCCTTGCCGGAAGCAACGTAGGCATTGAACAGTTCCAGGGAAAGCACGCCGATCTGGCTGCGCAGTTCGGCATCCCCCTCCTTGCCTTCGGAGTCCTCCGCCATCAGCTCATTCACAATCTCGGCAGCATCTCCGAGCTTTCCCCCGTCAAGGAGCTTGGAAGCCTGCTTCAGACGAGCAGACTGTTTGCTTGCTGAGCCCGAGAACAGTTTTTCGAATAGACCCATACTGACTTTATTCAGACCTGCTGTAACTATTAGGGTTCGACCTCGCCTCGGGGGGTCAGCCGAATAAGATTAATAGTGTAGCAGTTACCTGATGTTAAGTAACTGGTAGAGGAAATTCCCGCCCTTCTTTTCCGCCTTGATGTCCTCCTCCTTGAGGTCGGACAGCAGCTTTTTCTGCTGGCGGGTGAGCTTCTGGGGCACGTAGAGCTTCACCCGCACGTGCAGGTTGCCCTTGCCATGTCCACGAATCCGGCTCAGGCCATGCCCGCGCATGGTGAACTGGCTGTGGCTTTCGGTGCCCGCCGGGATGCGCAGCTTCTCCGTACCTTCGAGGGTCGGCACATCCACCGTGGCCCCGGACACGAGGTCGGTGTAATGCACCGGCAGCTCGACGAACAGGTCTGAGCCGTCACGCTGGAACTGCTTGTCCGGTTCCACCGTGACCTGCACATACAGGTCACCGGGGATCCCTCCGCCGGGGGCAGCGTGGCCCATCCCGCTCATCTGCAGCAGGTTGCCGTTGTCAATCCCGGCCGGGATTGTCACGTCGATCCGGCGCTTCTTGTACTGGAAACCGGTGCCGCGGCAGCTCTTGCAGGGGTCGCTGACGGTCACGCCGTCACCGTGGCAGCTCGGGCAGGTGGTCTGGGTGCGCATCGCACCTAGCAGGGTCTCACGCACCTGCACCACGGCCCCGCGGCCTCCGCAGGTGCGGCAGGTCTCGGGCTTGCTGCCGGCTTCCGCGCGGCTGCCGTTGCAGCTTTCACAGGTCTCGCGGCGCTCGATGTCGAGCTCCACATGCTGCTCCGTCAGGCAGTCGCGCAGCTTCTGGTGCACACTGCGCTGGATATCCTCGCCGCGCCGCTGGCGTCGGCCACCGCCGCCTCCCCCACCGCCGAAGAACATCTCGAACAGGTCGTTGATCGAACCGAAGCCCTCGCCGAACGGGCTGCCGCCGCCCATCCCGCCGGGGCCGCCGACGGTGCCATACTGGTCATACTGCGCGCGCTTCTGCGGATCCGAGAGGATCTCGTAGGCGACGCTGATTTCCTTGAAGCGCTCCTCGGCCCCGCTGTCGCTGTTGACATCGGGGTGGTACTGGCGCGCCAGCTTGCGATAGCTCTTCTTGATGTCCTCCGCGCTGGCTTCACGCGATACGCCGAGGATCTCATACAGGTCAGTCGAACTCATCCATCCCTCCCGGGCAGCAGGCCCTCACGGCTGTCGGACAGTGCACTGGCAATGCTCTCGCCGATCAGCTTGATCCAGGGCAGGGTACGGTCGTAGAACAGCCTTGTCGGGCCGATGATCCCCAGCGTGCCCTCGCCGGCATGCGGTACGTCATAGCGGCTCAGCACCAGGCTGACCTGGTGCAGGTCGGGGTCGCTGTTCTCGCTGCCGATGATGGTCTGCACGCTGCGGCTGTTGAGCCGGCTGCGCAGGTTGCGGATGAAGCGGTCGCGGTCCTGCAGCACGTTGACAACGCTGTTGAGGCTCTCGCTGGAGCTGAACTCCGGCTGCACAACCAGCTTCAGCGCATTGCTGAACATCACGCGCTCGCCGCTGAAGCTCATCCCCTCGATGAAGGAGGACACGGCTTCATACATCCCCTCCGGCAGGTTGACGGTCTCGATGAAGATGCGGCGCATCTCCTGGTAGTCCACCTCAATGATGCTGCGGTGGCGCAGGTAGTTCGTCAGGCTTTCGCTCAGGCGCGCGAGGTCCAGCGAGCTGGTCTCCAGCGGCACCCTGATGCGGCGGCTCTGCATCACGCCGGTCGCCGTAACGAGTACCGCTAGGATCTCCTGCTCCCCGGCCTCGACGAAGTTGAGGCTGCGGATCTCCAGCGAGCTGGGCCGCGGCAAGCTGACCCAGGCCACGTAACCGGTCATCTCGGTGAGCAGGTCCAGCGTACCCTCGAACAGGGATTCCGTCTCGCTGGACAGCTGGGAATAGACCTCGGCCACGCGGCCGCGGTCGGCAAGTGTCTCGCTCAGGTCGGCCAGCAGCTCCTCCACGAGGTAGCGGTAGGCCAGGTCGGTCGGAATGCGGCCGCCGGAAGTGTGGGGCTGCATCAGGAAGCCCATCTCCTCCAGCGCGGCCAGCTCATTGCGGATCGTGGCACTGCTGGCCTTGACCGACTCGGAGATCAGAGACGAACTGACGGGGCGCACGTTGCGCACATAGCTGCTGATCACGTGGCGCAGGATGGCACGGCGCCGCTGTGTCAGCCTCCCAAGCAGGTCCTGTCTGAGAATCTCCATTACAGCAATCCCGCCAGGCGATCGCCCGGCAAGCTAAATATACGCAATTGCGGGGAATTGTGTTACCCGCGGACCCTTTCAGTTATTCCCTGATGTAGGCCCGCGTAATGAAATCGGCTTCGGGGAACATGTCCTTGAACACCTGGATGCCGCCGGGCTGCTGCAGGCCGAACTGGTCATCAAACTCGCATCGATGCAGGCTGTCCGCCACCTCCATGCCCTCCTTGACGCGGGCGAAGGCCGGGAAGCCTTGGCCATCGAGGAAGTGGTTGTCCTTGAAGTTGACGAAGATGTGCGAGCTGCGGCTGTTGGGGGCACCGGTGCGGCCAAAGGAGATGTTGCCGCGGCTGTTGCCTTCCACGATCGGCTCGTCCTTGACCGTCTGTGACCCGATGCCTTCATTGTGCTCGGGGTTTGCGCTGATGCCACACTGTGCGACGAAGTTGTCAATCACGCGGAACCAGGGCGCACCGTCATAGAATCCGGACTTCACCAGTCCGAGGAAATGCTCGGTTCCCAGCGGGGACCAGTCCTCCACGACCTCGATCACGATGTTGCCGCTCGTTGTCTCGAAAACGACCTCAGTCAGCTTACCTGCCATGCCTTTCTCCTGAACCAATAATGAAAAAGCTGCCGGCCCGGGGGCCGGCAGCGGTGTGGTCAATTACTCGCGGATGTAGGCCCGCTTGATGAAGTCAGCGTCGGGGAAGCGTGCCTTGAAGGCGTCGAGGCCGCCCACGTTCTGCAGGGCGCCCTGGTCGCGGAACTCGCACTTGAACAGGCCGTCAGCGATCTCCATGCCTTCCACCACCTGTGCGAAGCAGGCGAAGCCCTGCGGGTTGAGCGCGGAGCTGTTGTCAGTGAAGTTGATGAAGATGTGGGTGCTGCGGCTGTTGGGCATCTGGCTCTTGCCGAAGGCCACGAAGCTGCGCTTGTTGCCGACCACCACGGGCTCGTCCTGGATGGTCTTGTTGCTCCACTTGGTGTTCATCTCCGGGTCGGCGGCCACGCCGCACTGCGCGACAAAGCCGTCCAGCACGCGGAACCAAGGGGCGCCGTCGTAGAAGCCGGCCTTGACCAGCTCGAGGAAGTGCTCGGAACCGAGCGGGCTCCAGGCGCTGTGCACATCAAGTACGATGTCGCCATCGGTGGTCTCCAGCACGACGGTGGTCACCTTGTCCTCCGGCTCGGTCTCGCCGCAGGGGTTCTCACCGCAGGGGTTCTCGGTGGCAGCGTTGTCCACCGCGCAGGGATTCTCACCGCAGGGGTTCTCGCCACACGGGTTCTCTGCGCAGGGATTCTCTCCACAGGGGTTTTCTTCACCGGCGCAGGGGTTCTCCTCAGCGGCACAGGGGTTCTCCTGGCCGGCGCAGGGGTTCTCCTGGGCACCACCGTTGCCGTTGTTGCTGGCGTTGGTGGAGCTGGTGCTGGTGCTGCCATTGCTGGCGCCTGCATTGGAGTCCGTACGCGGACAGCCGGCCAGCAGGCTGAGGAACATCACGCTGACAAGCGCGAAGAGGATGGTCCTGTTCATGGTTTACTCCGTTCCTTGTATTCGACCTTCCGTCTGACACCCGGAAGGACAGGCTGGGATTCTGGATAAACGGACATTTTAGCATGCCCGGCGGGGCAGGACCCGCGAATGGCGGGGGCTCAGTCCATCATCGATGCGTATTCGATGAAGTCACCGTCCGGGAACTGCCGCCTGAACACCATGACGCCGTCACTGCCGATCTGTTCGATCAGTCCCGGCTTGGGATCGCCCGTCCTGAACAGCCCATCCAGCACGTCCATGCCCTCCATCACCTCGGCAAAGGGCACGAAGTAATTGTCCGGGCCATCAAGGTTCGGGTTGTCCGTCAGGTTCACGAAGAACTGCGTATTACGGCCATCGGGATTGTTCTGGGCGAAGCTGACCATCCCGCGCGTGTTGCTGCCGTGCATCGGGTCACGCTTGACACTTTCGGCGATGTGCAGCGTGTTGGTCTCGGGATCCGGGGCGATGCCGGTCTGGGCAATGTTGTCGTTGACGCGGAACCAGGGTGCTCCGTCGTAGAACTTCTCCTCGACGAGCTGGATGAAGCGCCGGGCACCATTCGGGGACCAGCTGGAATGCACCATGAGCTTGATGTCACCCTTGCTCGTGCGGATGAACACCCAGCGGTCCGGCGGAGGCGGAAGGACGGTCTCCTCCTGGGTTCCGGTCGCCTTGGTGCTCGAGGGAACGGAATCACTGACTCGCTGGGCTTCGGGGTTGAAGTCGTACTTCTCGATCAGCTTGTTCTCGCCGTCCACGACGGGCAGGTCGGAGATCACCCGGTAGGCCAGGCCGTTGTCATTGTCAGCCTGGGGCTCCTCATCCTTCGGCTTGGTGCTGCATCCGAACAGGCTGGCCAGGAGGACCAGGGAAAGCAGCAGGCTCAGGCGCGGGAGCTTCATGTCGATCATTTCAAGGGGCGCGAATGCTTGTAATCCGCGAACATGGCATTTTAGCAGCCTGAGGTCTATTTGACCACGGGATGCACCGCCCCTAGAATGTGATTTTAAACAAGGCAAGTTTTCTTCTAGGAGTGAGTGGCAATGCCTGTCACAACTATCATCGGCGCCCAATGGGGCGACGAGGGCAAGGGCAAGCTGGCGCACCTGCTGGCTGCGGACCAGGACTTCGTGCTGCGCTACCAGGGCGGCAGCAACGCTGGACACACCGTCATCTCTGACGGCCAGACCTACAAGTTCAACCTGATGCCAAGCGGCATGCTGATTGACGGCATCCGCTGCATCCTGTGCGACGGCGTGGTTGCCAACCCGGTCACCCTGGCCTGGGAGATCGAGAACCTGCGGCGGCTTGGGCATTACCGCGGCGAGCTGTTCGTCAGCCGCCATGCACACCTCGTGCTGCCCTTCCACAAGACCCAGGACCTCTACTTCGAGGAAGCGAAGGGCAACAGCGCGATCGGCACCACCAAGCAGGGCATCGGCCCGGCCTATGCCGACAAGTACTTCCGCGTCGGCCTGCGCGCCGGTGACATGCTGCTGCCGGACTTCGAGGAGCGTGTGAAGGGTCTCGCTTCCCGCAAGAACGTGCTGTTCGGCGGCTACTACGACCGTGACCTGATGGACCCCGACGCCGTCTGGGCTGAAGTACAGCCCACGCTTGAGCTGCTGGCCCCGCTGGTCAAGGATACGATCGGCATGGTGCGCCAGGCGATCAGCCAGGATGCACGCATCCTGCTGGAAGGTGCGCAGGGCACCTTGCTGGACATCGACTACGGCACTTACCCCTTCGTGACCTCAAGTCACCCGATCAGTGGTGGCGCGCTGCTCGGCACCGGCATCAGCTGGCGCGAGCTGCACCGCGTAGTCGGTGTCGCCAAGGCCTACAACACCCGTGTCGGTGCCGGGCCTTTCCCGACTGAGGATACCGGACCCGACGGCCAGACCATGGCCAAGACCGGCGCTGAGTTTGGCACTGTCAGTGGTCGCCCCCGCCGTTGCGGCTGGCTGGACCTGCCGCTGCTGCGTTATGCAACCCAGTTGAACGGATTCACCGAGCTGGCCATCATGAAGACCGACGTGCTTGATGACTTCGAGAGGATCAAGGTCTGTGTGGCCTACGAGATTGACGGCAAGCGGCTGGACTGGCCGGACATGGCACCCGAGGTGCTCGAGCGCTGCCAGCCTGTCTATGAGGAGCTGCCGGGCTGGAAGGTCACTACCAGTGGCATGCGCAGCGAGGGCGAGCTGCCCTCCGAGCTTTCGGACTATCTCGAGCTGATTGCCAGGGAAGCCGGCGCTCCGGTGCGCATCGTCTCCGTGGGTGCCGACCGTAACGCGACGATCATGCTGTGAGATTACTGGTCCTGACTGCATTCATTTTGTTGCTGGCCTCAGCTGCCCATGCACGCGAGGATGCCGGCCAGCTCGGGGTAGGAGATGCCTACGCCGTCGAGCTTCTTTCGCAATTGCGCTCCGCCTACCGAGGCATTGAGCGCGAGCGGGCAGAAGGCAATGAGCTGGCCCTGCGCATCCAGTTCGACCTCGCAATCAGCAGCCTGGCGGCACTGGACCAGCTCTTCGGCTTCGACTGGGCCAGGCGCCGGCAAGCTGCAATGCTGCATGAAGCGGACTGCCCGGACATCCATATCGGCTACAGCGACGACCGCCGCCTGCAGCTGCGGATTGAGCCGCTGGAGCTGAAGAACCCGGCCTTCGAGGGCCAGCTGGTGCTGCTCTGCACGCTGGAGAGCCTGCAGGACACGGATGTGCATACAGAGGATCGCGGCCAGCTGCAGCTTAAGCTGAGCGATGGCAGTACGCGCACTGCCGAGTTACTGGCCCCGGAGCACCCGCTCTGGGAACACCTCGGATCGCAGGCGGACGCATTCCTGTCGCCGGATTACCTGCCCAGCGGGCACAATGTGGTGTTCAAGCAGCTGTACTCCGCCCCGGCCCCCGGCAGGAATTCAATCTCAGCGGTATCATTGGACTGGGATCAACGCCATTTCGGGCTTGAATGGATGGAAAATGAGGTATCGGATTGACTGATGACAGGGAAGAGATGATCCTTCCGGAGGATGTGGAGGAAGGAGAGGACCAGGACGCGGCGAGCGTGCAGCCGACTGCGCTGCTGGAAACGCTCGGCAGCCAGATAGACGATGCGGCGCTGCTGCCGGCCACGAGCCAGGCGCACTACCTGTTCGCATTCGACGACCTGCTGGACCAGGCCACCATCGCGCGCTACGTGAAGGGCATGCGCATGGAGAAGATCGTCTGCGTGCCGCGCCACCGGCTGGTGTTCCCGTACTTCTACCCGCCGCGCGAGACATCGCTGCCGAGCCTGATCCGCACGAACAATGACAACGACGAGGTCTGGGGCGTGCTGTACAACCTGCGCGGGAAGGACCTGAAGCCGCTGGAGCGCCACCTGAAGGTGCCCAACCGCTACCACCGCCGCAGCGTGCGCATCCACGATCGCGGTGGCAACCGCCTGGTGGCAAGCACCTATGTGCTGACGATCACCGACGAGGAGCACCGCCCGCCGAGCAATGCCTACCGCGACTTCCTCGTGGAGACAGCGCGTGAGCGCGGCCTGCCCGAGCACTGGCTCGCGCGCCTGATGGAAATCGACTGCGAGGACTAGGCGGGGAGGTCAGACGAAAGTCTGACAACGGAGGCCAGGCCGTTGGCCTGGCTGTAGCGGCGGCTTCCAGCCGCCGAACCAGTTCCAATAGTGGAAGAAGTGGGGAAGTGGAAGAAGTATAAGTAGTTCCCGGTAGCGGCTGCTTCAAGCAGCCGGGCCACAGTAGCAGTTGCGCTCCCGCCGCTGACAAGGGGGAATTCATTCCGGCGATCGTGGGAGAATCGTTTTGATGGCATTTGCAGTATTTGCAGACTCGACGAGGCTGGGCTGGGGAATGGCCGGCATCAACCTGTGTTTCCTTTCAATTGCCATTTATGCAGCCTTCAGGACCCTTGCCACTTTCCACATACCGGAAAAACGGAAACTCAGATATCGATACTTCGCGATCAGGTTGCTGCTGGGACTTGTCATCGCTGCCAACCTCATGTTCGGAGTATGGATACCACTGCGTGGGATTGAAGGCTTTGGGCTTAACCAGGCAATGTTCATGCTGCTCCTGATGAATGCATCTTCACTGGGAGTGTCTGTGGCGGTGATCAATGAAGCCTCCAAGTCGCGGTCTGATGTCTCAGTAAATCAGTAATTGTCGAAACCGAAGCTTCCTAGCTAGGATTTAGCGGCGGCATGCTGCCGCCTGATCTTCGACGTTCATGTCTGCTCATTGCATTGTTGGTTACGTAGGGGAAGGCCACCGTGCCTTGCCCAGGATGGCGACAGCCATCCGTTTGCCTATTCCTTCGTATACTCTGGAAATCCATGAAACCTAAAACCCAGGATGATCAGGCACAATTGCTGCTGGCCCGCATTGTCCAGTCGAATCTGGCAACCCTCGACTTCTTCGAGCCCTTCATCGGAGCAACTGTCACGCGACTCGGGATCCACCGTTGGCCGCAGCTCGACTGGGACATTGACAGCGTGGATGGCGACATGGTCATCAGCCTGCTGCAGGACGGTGTCTCGACCGATCTGCGCATCGAAGCCAGAATGGGAACGCCGGGAGGAGTGCTCGTTGAACAGGTATCGCATGGTTCGGAACTGCTGCAGTTCCGCAACCTCGTTGAAGCGCATTTACGTTACGAGCAGGAGCAGCAGGAAGATGAAGATGGCAATGTTGCCGGCAGTCTGCCGCAGACCATCGATCTGGCTGGCTATCCCGAATTCGCAATGTACATCGATGCAAGACTTGAGAAGGTCAGCCTGGCCTGTACACGCCGCAGCGGCTGGGAAATGTTTCCTGTGGGCATGCTGCTGGAGTTCAGCTCCGGCCTGCAGCTGTACGTGACAATCGGCGAGGATGAAACAGAAGTCTATCGTGGACTGACCCGGAAGTATGAAAACGATGCGCTTGTGATGATGACATTTGATAGTTCAACGAAGTGGATGTCAGGCAGTGGAGGCCAGACGAAAGTCTGACAATCACACCTTCACTACTTCCACTATTCAAACTACTCTTACTATTCACACTTATCCACCGCCCCTTTGTGCGCAAACAAGTTGCGCACCTCCGCACCTCCCGTAACTTCCGCGCGACCGGGCGAAACTTGCTTTCGCCCCAGCGCCAGACTGCTGAGTGCTTGCACGAAGCAGAAAATCAAAAAGGGGTGCAGGCCTGAGCCCACACCCCTCATTTGCGACAGGAACAGCTTGGTTAGAAGGTGTTCACTGACAGCGCGTTGAACACGCCGCTGTCAAAGTAGCCGGTGACCTGCACTCCGCGTTCGGCCAGCTCGGTGATCGCCAGGCTGAAGAACTCGCCGCCCTGGCTGCTGACCACGAAGCGCTCCACCGGTGTGAAGTAGCTCACGCTGATGTTGACAATGTTTCCGCTGTTGTCACGGATGCTGATGCGGCCGCGCTCCTCGCTGACGGAAACCACCGTGCCGAGGATGGTCTGCAGTGCGGCACTGCCCTCGCCGGCGTTCACCGGGGTCTCCAGCGGGTCGGCGGTGCCGTCGAAGTTGGCATCATCGAAGCTGACGTCGTCACCCGGTTCGATGAAGCCGTCGCGGTCGAAGTCCGAGACCAGGCTGCCGCTGGACGGGATCTGCGCCAGCTCAGTGGCCAGGTGCCCGCCGCGGTCCAGCTTGTCTATTGCGGCAATCAGCACCTCGCCCTGCTCGGGCTCCAGCGCCGGGTCAAGCTTGAGCGCACTGGCCTTGCTGATCTCCATCTTGACGGTGTGCACGCGGCCCTGCTCGAGGAATAACGGCACGGTCTGGCGCACGGTGTCGCCCGGCGTGCCGTCGCCATCGATGTCCTCGGTAACGCGGAACTCCACCTCAAGCCGTGAAAGCAGCACATCACCGTTGATCAGCAGCTCGAAGTCGCCCTTGCCGTCCGGGTTGCCGGCCACGAGGATGTCGTCACCGGGGTCGATCACGCGCACCAGGATGCCGGTTGACATGTCCAGCTGCGAGGGCTGGCTGGCGCCGTTGGCAAGCACGGTGAAGTCCTTGATCGACACAGTGCCCTTCACGCTGGTCTGTGTACCGTCACCGTTGACGAGCAGGCGTGACAGCGTCGCCGCCTCCAGCGCCTGCGGCGGCGCTACCTGCGGATTGCCGCTGTTGGCATCCACAGCCTTGCCGCTGCCGCAGCCCGTCATCCCCCAGATGCCGGCGCTCAGCACCAGCACTCCCATCAATCTCACCCAGTTCATGATGCACTCCTGTTCGATTTCAGATTCCCCTGTCCGGCGAGCACCCGGCGGATCACCGCCCCCAGCCGTCGCACACCCTGGCGGATCTGCGACTGGTTGAGAGTGCTGAAGGACAGGCGGAAGTTGCCGCTGTCCTCACGGCCGACATGGAAGTAGTTGCCCGGCGCGAAGTCCATCCCGGACTGCACCGCCTCCCTAAGGAGGTCCTTGCTGCTGTGCCCGGCGGGCAGGGAGACCCAGTAGCTGAAGCCGCCACGGGGGCGTTTCCAGCTGACCTCCGCCGGGAAGTGTTGACGCATCACTTCGTCCATCAGTTCACGCCTGCCGCGGTAGATGCGGTCCACCTTGCGGCAGTGCAGGTCCATGTAGCCCTTCCTGATGAACTCATGCACGAGCGTCTGCAGGAAGTAGCTGTCACTTCTGTCCATTGAGCGCTTGGCAATGATGAAGGTCATCGCCAGGTCGCTTGGGATCACCACCCAGGCCACGCGGCTGCCGGGCAGGAACGCCTTTGAGAAGCTGCCGATCTGGATCACGTTGCCGGCGCTGTCCAGCGTCTTCAGCGATGGCTGGTGCTCGCCCTCGTAGCCCAGCAGCATCGCCCAGTTGTCCTCGATGATCGGCAGGCGGTGCTTCTGCGCAAGCTGGATCAGGCGCTGGCGCTTCTCGCGGCTCATTGTCACACCCGTCGGGTTGTGCATCGTCGGGATGGTGATCAGCAGGCGCGGCTTCTCCTTCTCGACGAGCCGCTCCAGGTAGTCGATGTCCATCCCGTCATGCTCCATCGGGATCCCGCGATGCGGGATGCCGCGAGCCTCGAGCAGGTTGATGATCGCGTTGAAGGTCGGGTTCTCGACCGCCACCATGTCACCGGGCTTCAAGAGGATTGACAACAGCAGGTTGAGTGCGACCTGGAAACCGCTGCAGACCACGAAGTCGTTGCGCCCGTCTGCCACGTTCAGGCCGTCACGCGCCTGCTGCATCTCAATGTACTCGCACAAAGGCAGGTAGCCCTGCGGGTTGCCATAGTCGAAGAAGTAGGCCTGCGGGTCCCACAGCATCTGGCTGGAGACCTTCTTGATGCGCTCGAAGGGGAACAGCTTGGCATCCGGGATGGCCCGGCTGAAGCTGATCCACTCCTCGTCGCCCTTCCAGTTCTGGTAATGTGCCGGCATACGGAACCAGGCGGCCGGGATCGAGTAGTCGCCCCAGTCCATCTGCGCCACTTCGTGGTCCGGCTGTCCGGGCAGGATCTCAAGATCCCCGCGCCGGCCCTCGCTCTGGTAGTCACGCCGGCCGACATTACTCTGGCCGGTGAAGGCGTCGCGGTCCAGCACATAGGTGCAGCTGCCAGGCTTGCTTTCCACCCAGCTGTCTGCGGCGAGCTCAAGGTAGGCCTGCAGCACCGTCTTGCGCGACACCCCGAGCTGGGTTGCCAGCTCACGGGTGCCGGGCAACTTGTCGCCGGCCGAAAGCAGCCCGCTGCGTATCATCTCCACGATCTTGTCGCGGATCTGCATGTAGACGGGCTGGCTAAGCTCCTTGTCTATGGATACAAACATCCCTCATCCAGATTATATCCGGCTGGCTGGTACCGCGCTATACCGGTACCATTGAAAATGAGGGGTACCAGTTTCATCCCATTTGCGATACCTGACTGATAAAGGGAAGAGCAGTTGAGACAACCTCGCAAGTGGTTACCTTCCCTGCGAACTGGTACCCTTCATTCACTCCAATCCGGATTCATTTGCGTTGTCCCCTCAAATTGACTTTACCCGTTTGTTGGGGCACAATTAAACCAGTTCTTCAGAGAATCCAAAGACGGGGACTGTCATGGATCGTGCAACTGGACATTTACTACGTGAAACCGCCCTGCTGGCGCTCCTGCTTCTGATGCTGTGCATGGGCAGCTGTAACAGGCAGGACAGCGAAACCGCCGCCACTGAAACCGCCGGAGCACCCGCCGAGCTGAACGCAGTCGGCGACATCGGCCTGAGCCGCGAAGACATGATCATCCCGGCAGATACCGAAGTCAGCATCGCGGTTGATTATCACGGCTGGGCTGTTGATTCAGATGACGGCAACCCGGCGGACCGTGAGCATATCTTCACGGTGCAGGCGCGCTGGGGGATGAACCTGTTCGAGGAGACCCGCGAGCTTGCAGTGCGTGAGGGCCAGGCTGACGAGATCCGTCTGGACATCGGTGATGGCCAGTGGCTGGCAATCAGCCCGCAATGGAACGACCGCCAGCGCGGCAGCTATGAGTTCCGCGTGGAGGAAGGCGATGGCAAGGTGATCGCCGTGTTCGATGCGAAGGACACGAACGAACTGGAAAGCATGACGAATGCCAACCGCAACGGGCACCACACGAAGACCGTGTTCGCGGACCTCGACAAGCGGATCTTCCTGCAGGAAGTGAAGCCCGGTGACCTGCACGAGTTCAGCCGCAAGTCCGAATTCGGGATTGCCTATGTCGGCGAGGGCTACAAGGATATGCCGACCTGCAAGGAGAACGCCAACCACCACTGGCACTTCCCGCGCTTCGAGCTGGTGGCCTGCCCGAAGGAATGGATGGCTAACTACAGCTTCAAGGGCCTCGGCGAGAAGCTCGTGCTGGATAAGCCGGGCGCCGAGGGCGGCAGCGGTGGCGTGCAGCGCATCAACTGGGATTCCGTCTACACCCCGGAACGCCGCTGCATGAGCGGTGGTTGATAGGCCACACAAACGCCCGGTCGGGCGTCCCCAATGTTAAATTGCTTGGCTGGCTGGGCCTGGCGGGTTAGGCTCTGGCATCACGTGCAAGGAGTGCACCATGCCACACGGCCAGCTCGTATTCCTCGTCCATGGTTACAGCATCAACCGGACCGGTACCTACGGCCAGCTGCACCGCCAGCTTGAACGCCGCGGCTTCGCCCCCCGGGAAATCCAGCTCGGGCGCTACGTCTCCCTCGATGACGACATCGAACTGCGCGACCTGGCGCGAGCAATGGACCGGGCGGTCCGTGCAGCGCTAGGGCCGTTGCCAAGCGGCACGCCCTTCCATATGCTGACCCACAGCACCGGCGCACTCGTCGCCCGGCACTGGCTGCTGGAGCACTACAGCCAGCGGCGCAATCCCCGTTCTCGGCTTGGCAACCTCGTGTTCCTCGCCGGGCCACACTTCGGTTCCCGCCTGGCGCACCATGGCCGCAGTGTGATCGCGCGGGTCTGGCGGCAGGGTGATGTCGGCCAGCGCGTGCTCAGTGCGCTGGAACTTGGCAGCCAGTACGGCTGGGAGAGCAGCCTGCGCCTCGCCGCCGAGCCGGACTTCTTCGGCAGCCGCGGCATCCGGCCATACTGCCTCAGTGGCGACCGCACCAGCCGCGACCTGCTGCGCCATGTGGGCCTGCTGCGTGAGAAGGGCAGTGATGAGGTGGTGCGCCTGGCCAGTGCCAACCTCAACTTCCGGCATTACAAGCTGGACATGCTGCGCGACGAGTGCTTCGACCACACCGCGCCGGCCGCACAGCTCAGTGGCATCCCCTTTGCCGCGCTACGCAGTTACACCCACAGTGGAGCTGGCAACTCGATCCTGCAGTCCATTTCTGCCGTCGAGCCGCCCAACTGGTCCATCAAGGCTGACAGCCAGGACGACCGGCGGCTCAACCTCAAGCTGATTGTGCACCTTCTGGCCAGCCCGACTGACAATGCCAGCTACGCTGCCAACCGCGAGCTGCTTGCCTCGCTGACTGACAGCGAGTCACAGCGCCTGAGTGACTGTGCCCAGCTACAACTTCGCTTCCTCGACCGCGACGGCCGTCCCGTGGAGGACTACTTCGTGGAGTTCGGCGAGGCCCGGCGCATGACGGAGCGTGACCGCTATGGCCTTGAGTTCCAGCGCATGGAAATCACCCAGTCAAAGGCGATCACGCATATCCACTGCAACAGCCGCAACCCGCACATTCTCACCCTCTTCATTGACCGCTCGCTTCTTGCTCGCGAAGCAAGTTATGGCATGCGGGTATTCGTCGAGGGCCAGCGCCTGCTGCACTGGGAACCGCAGGCTTCCGAGGCTGACAGCGCGGTCGCGATCAAGGGAGATCACCTGCTGGACCATCTGCTGCCGCGCCATTCAACGACACTCGTGGATGTCACGCTGGACCGCGTGCCGGCCCGCGCACTGTTCCAGTTCGACAGCGCTGCCAGCGTGCATGACGACGTGGCTCTGGAGGCCTTCATCGAGCAGGAGCTGCTTGCCTTCAGCCGCAGCCGCGCCTACCGCGCACTGGACGATGCCGCCCGCCGCAGGGCGCTTTCACGGCTGGAGCGCCAGCTTGATGCCCGGCGCCCTGAGCTGCGCGAGCGCTTCCGGCACGACTACCACGTGCTGTGGGATCGCAGCGGACGGATCAGGCGCAGCGCACTGGATGGATGAAACCGGCCCTGTGTGCAATAGAATATCCCTATGGCTGACCACCTGCCGCTGGACGTGCTGCGCCTCGGGCGCCTCGGCTGGCCGCAGTGCTACAGCCGCCAGTTGGAGCTGCACACGGCGCGGCGCATGGACGAAATCCCCGACACCCTGGTCCTCGTCGAGCACGACCCGGTTATCACGCTCGGACGCAGCGGGGACACTGCCAACCTGATTGTTGACAGGGAGCACCTGGCGGAGCTCGGCGTCGGCTGGCAGGAGATCGAGCGCGGCGGGGACATCACCTACCACGGCCCCGGCCAGCTGGTCGGCTACCCAGTTGTCAACCTGCGCGCCCGCGGCATGAGCGTGCGCGAGCTGATGCACGGCCTCGAGGAGGCGATCATCCGCACCCTGCATGAGTGGGGCATCGACAGTGAGCGCATCCCCGGCCTGACCGGCGTATGGGTCGGCGAGGTGAAGCTGGCCGCGCTCGGCGTGGCGGTGCGCGGCGGGGTGAGCTACCACGGCCTGGCGCTGAATGTGACAACGGACCTGAGCTTCTACGACCTGATCATCCCCTGCGGGATCAACGGCAAGCAGGTCGGCAGCATCGAAAGCGTCAGCGGGCAGTCGCCCACGCTTGATGAAGTCGGCAACGCACTGGAGCGCGAGTTCCGCGAGGTGTTCGGCTACCGCAGCCCGGAGGGTGATTACCAGGCTGACCTGTGGGAATAGGAGGTGCGGCGCAAGTCGCACAACACTATCAGCGGCGCAAGTCGCACAACCACACATTTGGCAGAAGTCACATCCTGCAGTTGCAATTCATTTCTTCGCACCCATGCATTACTTCGTTCGTCTGATTACTTCCTCAACCTGACTGTTGTCAAACTGACTGAAACTGCTGAACCGCCAATCAGCAGGGGAAGCTGCCAGTCCAGCTTCCACGGGGTTGTTGTGGATGTAATCAATCGTGTTCCTTAACTGAGCTTCATTGCGCATGAATCGGTCGAAATAGCCGATCTGCCAGAATTTACCGCTGGCGCCTCTGTGCAGATTGATCCGTCTGGCGGAACGCGACTTGAGCTTGCAGATCATCTCACCAAGCTGACAACCTTCATGTTGCCTGAGCAACAAGTGCGCATGATTCGGCATCACAACCCAGGCAATCAGATCCATGCCCAGGTCATCGGAATGACAGGCAACATCAACGACTTCCGATGCGTAAGCAGGATTCTCTAGCAGGCAGGCACCCAGTCCGCGATCAAGCTGGTTGTCGATGAGCAGAAACTCCTCTTCGCCATAATTCCGTTTCAAGCGGATGGTCCGTGATTTCTGTCTTGTCGGTGCTGCATCAGCCAGTACCAATGTCACGAACTGGCAGGCACCTGCCTCGTCAAAGTGCGGCAAGTTCCCATGCTTGTAGAATCCGATATGCGGATAAGGCTTCACTCGATCAGTATAACATAAAATGACATTTTTAGCTATTTATTCGTACTGAAGGTGCTTCCTGCTAAGGAACCATGGGAAGCAGATGGCTGTTTGATCATAGGCTCGAGTATCGAAGCAATTGAGAGAGTTGTGCGACTTGCGCCGCACCTCCTGCGAAAAGGCCCCGGTTGCCCGGGGCCTTTGTTGTCAGCTTCTGTTCCAGTCAGTTGGTCTGCGCCTACTCGCCGGGGTTCCAGGTCTGGCGCTTGTAGTAGAGATTGCCCTCCACGTAGTTGTTGCGCTGGCTGTACTTGTTGAACAGGTTGATGTAGTTGTCATCCTGGTCAAGGAAGCCGAGGTCGCAGGTCACGCAGTGCTGGTAGCTCTCACCCGCCGTCACCGAGTTGCTCGACGAGATGTTCGGGATCAGGTTGGCAGGGTTGGACCAGGTGGTATCCGGACGCTGGCTGTAGCGCCAGGAACCGGTCAGCTGGGCGGACTGCTCAATCAGGTCGACCTCCATGTCCAGGTTGCTCCACAGCGAGACGGCCTTGCCGGTCGGGGAGAACACGATCTGCGGGTCCTGCCCGGTGAGGATCGTCTCCTGGGTGAAGTTGTTGAGGTCGATGATGAAGTCGCCTTCCTCAAGCACGTTCTTGATCCAGCTGGTGCCGCTCCACATGTAGACGACCGCGTCGCTGATCGGGGCATTGCCGAAACCGGTGTCCACCACGCGGACCTCAGCGTTGACGACGATCGGCACGTTGCTGTTGGGGTCAATGTCCACCACCATCACGTCACCGCCGTAGCCGGACGGGCCGCCGGTCCAGCCGTCGACGCGGTTGGGACGGGTGAAGTAGTAGAACTTGAGGTCATCACTGTTGCTGTCAGCCTGGCCGACGGCGGCAACGGCCCACTGGGATCCGTCACTCTCGTTGATCGTGATGTCGCACTGCCAGATCTCCGGGTTGCCATCCGCGATCTTCGAGGGCAGGGTCCAGCTGCCGGCCGCAGCACGCTCGGTGTAGAACAGCTTCTCACCACCGTTGTCAGTCGCATAGCAGACCGCGAAGTAGTCATCGGTTGCGGAGTAGTCGAGGCCGATGCCGTACAGCTCGGTGATGCCCGTGTTGGCGATCGTGGTCTGGGTCCAGGTGCTGGGGTCGCTGTCCTTGTCGCCATGCAGTTCGTACAGGGCGTTGGGGGTGCCGAACACCAGGTGGATGTCATTGCCACGGGCCACGGCCTGCGGGTGGTACTTGCGGTCCGGGTTCGAAAGGATCGTGTTCAGGTCGGTGGTGATCCAGGAGCTGCCGTTCCAGCTGGTGTAGTTCAGTGCCGTGCCGCGGTCGACGGAGAAGATGCGCGGCACTTCCTCGCCGGGCATGCGCACGCTGGCGGTGTCGCTGGCGGTCACGCCGCCGCCGATCTGGCCGGAGCCGGGGAAGACCTGCGGCGTGGCATAGAGGAAGTTCTCATTCGTGGTACGGTTCGGTGGGACTGCGCTGTCCTGCGCCTTGACCGCGAACTTGTAGCGCTGGTCATTGGTCAGGCCGATCACCGTATGGCTGGTGATGCTGCTGTCAAACACTTCCTGCGGGTTGTCCCAGTCGAAGTCCTCGGTGTCCTCGACGTAGTACAGCAGGTAGCTGACCGGCGGGTTCGTCGCATCAACCGCGCTGTACCAGGTCACGGCGACGACCTGGTTGTCAGGCTCGGCGCTCTTGATACCCTCGCCCTGGAACCAGGCCGGGGGAGTATTGTCAACGCCGGCCATCGGGGTTGCGCTGAGGAAGTTCTCATTTGTGGTTTCGTTGCCGACGCTGTCCTGGGCGCGCACACCGAAGTCGTAGCTCACGCCGTTCGTCAGGCCGTTGATCATCTTGCTGGTGCCGCTCTGGCCGGTCAGCTGGGGGGTGCTCCAGTTGATGCCGGTGCCGGTCTCCGCGTAGTAGATGTTGTAAGTCACGGGGTCGTTCTGGCTGTCAGCCGCGATGAACCACTCAACGTTCACGCTGGCATCGCCGGGGGTGGCAGCCTTGATGCCGATGTCCGAACCGGACCACTCGGGGGGCGTGGTGTCACCGGCGGTGGCATTGCTCCAGATGTTGGAGTAGGGGCTTTCATCGGTACCGGTCATGGCCGTGACGGCGAAGTGCCAGATGCCGGCGGTGCTGATCGAACTGGGCACGATGTAGTCGGTGCCGGTGATCAGCGAGCCGTCGACCTGCTGTGCGCCGGACATGCTCGGGAAGCCACTTACATAGACGTGGTAACCGTCAGGGGTGCCGGTGGCCGGAGGATCCCAGCTGAGCTGGAAGTTGTCACCGTTGACCAGTCCGGTCAGGTTCTGCGGGGCGCTGCCGCCACCGCCGGAGCCGCCGAACTGGATGGCGTTGGAATGGGCGGAAGCCGGGTTGCCGTTGTCAAGCGCGGTCACCGCGAACCAGGTGCCATCCAGCGGGTTGTTCAGGCTGAATTCAAAGCTGTAGAAACCGCCGGCTGAGGGCTTGATGTGGTCCTCATAGTCGAGGCTGCTGCCGGTGCCGGAGAAGCTGCCTGCCTCCGTGGCCGCGCTGTCGATGCGGTACTGCGAAACCTGGTTGTTGTAGTTGACGCCGATCGGGGTGATGTCGGAGATGTTGATCACGCCGTTGCTGTCGCCATCGGTCGGCTCAGCCTTGAACCAGTCGCTGTCAGTGTTGCTCTTGCCGAGGTAGATGCCGATCGGGGTGATGTCGGAGATGCCGACCTGGCGGTTCTGGTCGTAGTCACCGGTGTTGCGGTAGTTCCAGACCAGCTTCGTCGGGTCGATGCCGTCCCAGCGCAGCGAATTGACGGGGCTCTGGGCCACGGCGGAAGTACCGCGGCCGAGCATCAGCGCCGGGCCGTCCGCGAAGAACACCTCAGCCAGCTCGACATCGCCGGCGATCGCATCGCGGCCGCCGATGGTGCCGATGCCCATCGCCACCAGGCCGGGCTCGCTGGTCACGGCGACGAACATGCTGTCGCCCGCGATCTCGCGGCCGGCGCCGGAAGTCACCGGACGCACGCTGGCGGGGTCGTAGGCCAGGTGCAGGTAGGCGTGGTTGCCGGGCTCAAGCCCGCTGCCGAGCACGCGCACGTAATGTCCGCCGTCCGCATCCTCCACCTGCAGGCTGAGCTGCGAGGTGAGGTCCACGATGCTGCGCTCGGTGTCATCCACCGCGACCACCATGTAGCTGCCGCTGCGGGCCGCATCCTGATAGCCGTGCACAGGCCAGCTGTCAGCCGCGGAGTCGAGGCCGTCAAGCCCGCCACCGCCGCCGCCGCAGGAGGCCAGCACGGACAGTGCCGCGGCCGCCAGCAGGGTAGTCAGTCTGCCAAGTAATCTTTCTGTCATAACCATCAATCCTCGCAGTTCTGGTCTGTGGGAATATTCGTGGGCCAAAGTGCATCTTAATCAGCCGTTAATGATAACAACTTTTAACCCATTCTGTATGCACCACATGCCCTGCACCCGCTTCTGTACTGAAAGTCCGAAGCTTTCCCATGGTGCCGCATGTCCATCAGCTTAATAGACGATCAGGCAATTGCGTGGTTACATGGAAGTGGGAATGTGAAACCTAGCCCGGGAAGGGATCGATGCTGAGGCTGACGTTCACGTCGCCGCCGTTCACCACCACCTGCTGGGTGTTCGGGTAGGTGTAGTTCTCCTGGCCGAAGCCCGCGCTGCCACGTACTTCGAGCGTGTATGTGCCGTCCGGCACACCGACGATCTGGTAGCCACCATGCGGAGCGGACTCCAGCGAGGTCACCGCGCTGAAGTTACCGGGCGTCAGCACCACGAGGAACTTCTTGTCCGGCTCCTGCTCATCCTGGCTGATCAGTCCGCTGACCGTATGCGTGTCTGCACTGATGAAGGTGTTCAGCACGTATTCGGCATTGCTGTCCGCCGTGAACTGGTCGCCGAGGTCGCCGCGGATCCCGATGCGGTACGTCCCGGTGCTCGGTGCCACGAAGTGCACCAGCTCGATGTTCGTGAAGTAGATGCGGAAGCTGCTCCACTGCTCGTCAAATGTATTGAGCGGGTCGCTCGTCACGCCCGGCGCGTACATCAGGATGTCCAGGTCGTTGAAGGTATATGGCGGGGTGAAGTGGTTAATGAATTCGTACTCCATCGTGGCGGTGAAATGGTCCCCGGCCGTCAGGTCGATGCAGTAGAAGTCCCAGTGGTCCTGCGCCTCGCCGATCTCCAGCATTTCCGGCACGTAGTCGTCATGCGTGGAAGCGTGATAGCTGCCGACACCGATCGGATGGCAGGTATCAAGCGTGTCGTTGTCCTCGAAGTCGTCGTAGATCGGGTAGTCCCCGCCGTTGCCCTGGGTGATGCTGGACTCCAGCCCGGCGATGTTGATGTCCCGGCCCTCCACCACGATCAGGGCGATGTAGACGAACTTGGCCGGGCTGGTGATGTCGAGGCCCTGCCAGTCTGCCGGCAGCACCTGTGAGGTGGACAGCTTCTGCCCGACCAGGTGCCAGCGATTGCTGTTGTAGTCAGCCAGCATGACGTAGTAATAGTCATCCAGCTTGCCCTGGTGCAGGGTCACCTTGATTGATTCCAGGTCCTGGGGATTGTTCAGCGGGAAGCGGTAGACCGCCCAGGCGGTGGGCACTTCTTCGCTTGATGTAAGCACGCTGACCGTCGGGATCGTCTCATGAGTGCTGAAGCCCGGAGCGCCACAGTCTGAAAATGCCTGGGTGCCATCGAGGGTTTCAATCGCATTCACCTGGCGGGAGTAGTGCAGTTCATCGAGTGGGAAGACCGGCGCATCAGCGCTGAGGCTGGCGGACTCAGGAGCATTCGTGGCATCAGCGGAGCCGCAGGAAACGAGGTTCAGCGCAGCACAGAGCAGCGCCAGCAAGCCCAGTCCGATCCCAGCCAGTCCTCGCGTCATGGATTCTCCTTCTCAGTTCGCCCTTACACTAAATAACATGACGCAGGCCGGAGTCAATGGTTACGAAGAACACAAGCGCATGTTCGATCTGGGTTGATTCTCAGTCCAGCAGGGAGGGGTCAAGGAAGTATTCCAGCTCGTTGATGGTTTCATCCAGCAGCATTTCCACAATGCTGCCATCCTCATCGCGGAATACATCGAGGCTGTAATCGCGGTTGAGGTACTTGAAACCATAGGATGCAGGCTTGCCAGATCCCTTGATCGCAAACACCTCAGGGCTGGCCTTGAAGTCCTTCAGAACTCGCTGGAAGTTGCGGAAGAAATCCTGTTGCTCCCGCTTCTGCTGGCGATAACTCGGGCCTTCCATGCTGAATCGCCCGAGGGATTCATCCCATTCGTAGAAGTAGCTCCAGAAATAGTCGCTCAGCCTGCCGCCGATTGGAGCGATCCCGCGAAAGACCCACTTTCCATCAGGGGTGTGCAGCAGGTCCAGCGACCCATAGAAACTCCAGATCTGCTGGGGCCAGCTCTCACCGGATATGTCCTCCATCACGGGCTCTAGCCTGCGATCATCCGTCATCCTGAATACATAAGCTCCGCCGCCATAGCTGATGCCGGACATACCGGAAACCACAAGCTCACTGCGGCCATCGCCGGTCAGGTCCAGCAGCCAGACATACTCCGCGGAGACAGGCGGGAACTCCAGGGTCTGCAGAAGCTCCGGCTGGCCGGAGGAAGTGTCGTATAGCTCCAGGTAGCCTTTGGCAATCCCATACACAGCGATTTCAAGCGACTCATAGCGCTCGTCCGGATTGCCAACGATCGGGTTGCCCTGCGGGCCATCCAGCAGGTGCTCCTCAGCCCGGTAGCCGCCGAGTCCGTCCATCCCATCCCAGCCGAACTTCACATGCGCAGCCGGATGGTAGCGCAGCAGGAAATCGGGGCGGCTGTCCTCATCCGGGAAGCGCTGCAGGAAGTCAGTCTCATTGGCCAGCAGACCCATGCCCACCGGGATCGGCAGTGCCGCCGGTGTGTCCAGTGGGTTCAGCTCATACTGCGCGAGGGCAGGGGAGCAGATCTGCGTTGCCAGCAGTAAGCCGCAAATTATTACCAGTTTCATTTCAGGCCTCCTGCGTATCCTTGAGGATGATCCTGCCGACGGGGTTGTCAGCCAGCCCGTCACCTTCCACGATCAGGCGCAGATCTTCAATCAGTTCATTGTTCAGGCTGCCATCGTCATTCACGAAGGGCACAAGGCTGTAGCTTTCGCCGTCGATCGTGCAGGTGTACTGCTGGTAGTAGTCATCGGTCTCGCGCCTGAACTTCTTCGGGTCCTGCTTCAGCAGCTTCACCTGCCTGTACAGCTCCGCATAGAAGCGGTACTCGGATTCGTAGTAGCCCGGTGCGAAGTCCGGATCCCAGCTCCAGGCATTGTCAGCCTCGCTGAAGCTTACGATATCGCGGTAGTAGTAGCCGGCCGCGCTGAAGAACAGTGGGAAGGTAAGCTGCAGCTCCCAGTCTCCATCGTTGTCATAGTCGGTCAGCTCGACGGTGCCATGCGCGCTCCACAGCGAGCTGGCGTAGTCCGTCGGTTCGCCCGATTCCCCGAAGTAGTTGAAGCTGCCGTCCGGCAGCACCGTGAACAGGTCCACCCCGCCGCCACTGCCAGCCCCGGTCATCCAGGACGCGATTACATCCAGCAGGCCATCGTTGTTGGCATCCAGCACGAACACCGTGCCTATGTATTCATGGCCCAGCTCGTGGCTTGCCACCTCCACGAAGCTGCCATCGGGCTTCTTCAGGTATGAGCTGATGCAACCCAGGCCCCACATCTCATCTTCCTCGTAGTGGATCCCGATCCCGATGCAGACCTGCCCGGCTGTGCTGGCATAACCGGCCTGCTTGTGCTTGATCGCATGACCGGCCCAGTCGGGGGGAGGAATCATCTTCTGCTCACCGAAGAAGGGGTCGAGGTCTTCAATGTATTGCTGTTCCAGCCGGCGGCGCATGTTTGATCTCAGCGTAAGCAGACAACTGAGACTGGTGCCGGGGCGGGAGGCATCCTGGGCGGCGATCACATCCGGGGCCGGGCTGCATTGCAGCAGGGCATTGGACTCGGTGATATCCTCCAGCGCATATCCCTGGTCGAGCGCCTCGAAATACTGGGCAAAGGCGGGCTGGATCTGGGTTGAAAGCAATATCAGGGCGCACATGGCCATCTTCAGGCAGGGATAACGCGCAAAAATCACACTCATGACACCTAATAATAGGTCATTATTCAGAATAAATTAATGAAGATAGCAGCAATGGGGGCAAATCTGCCTGGCCCGTACCTATCTAATAGTTAATCAGCGGAGGAATCGCTCAATCTTGCTGATATCTAAAGTCCAAAATCAGAAAAAGTGCTGTTTTTTCTCTTACCCAAGACTAATTCGAAAGGTGAACTTCAATTTTTTCAAAAATAAGCTTGACAAAGTTGAAATTGCTGGTTATCATCCTCATGTGATGTTCAGAAACAATAAAAAAGCCAACCGGCTGATCTCCGAATGTCCCGTATGCAGCGGGCAGCTCTCAGTGACGCACCTGCGTTGCAACGAGTGTGACACCGAGCTCAACGGCGTATTCATGGCCAATGAGTTCGCCCGCCTGCCGCACGACAAGCTGGAGTTCCTGCGGACCTTCCTTTCCTGCCGGGGCAACCTGAAGGAAGTGGAGGCCGTGCTGAACATCAGTTACCCCACGGTCCGTGGACGGCTTGACCAGCTGCTGGCCAGCCTCGGGATGGGCGATGGAGCCTATGCCGGTGAAGCAGCAGCGGCAGCCGCCGGTGATGACGAAGATGAAGAAAGCCGCGAGGAGATCCTGGCGGCGCTGGAGCGCGGTGAGCTGACGGTCGAGGAGGCCGAAAGCCGCCTGCGGGATTGACGCGGTAGCGTCTACAGGGATGGAAGCAAGATGGTAGTCAGTGTTGAATACATGTATGAGGATGTCTCGGCAGTCGAGCTGGGACGATTGGGTGAATTGATCACTTCCCTGCAGCAGCAGGGTTGGCAGCCGCTGGAGCAGTCCGAGATGCAGTTCGTTCCGCAGATGCTTGGCGTCGATGGCAACGACGCCTGCCTGCTGTGGATGAAGCGCCGGGCGGATTACCCCATGCGCGCCGCCGCCGCATAGATCAATTGGAGAGGAATACTATGAGCAGAGAAAAGATCAAGATTCTGGAAATGGTGCAGGAAGGCCGGCTGACCCCCGAGGAGGGGCTGAGGCTGATCGAGGCCCTGCATGACTCCGAAAACCGTGGCGGCAGCCGCAGCACCGGCTCTGCCGGGGCCGCGAAGTTCGACATCCCGAACATCAAGCTGCCGAAGATTGACTTGAAGGACATCGGCGAGGTGGCGGTTGAATTCCAGAACACCCTCGTTGACACCTTCAAGCGCACCCAGCGCCAGTACAAGCGCTCCAAGGCCTCGCGCTACACCGAGCTCAAGGACTTCCCCGTCAAGGTGGAGGTGCCGGAGGCCATCAAGCGCTGCAACCTGACGCTCGACATCCGCGCCGGCCGCGTGAAGGTCAAGGCCGGTGAGAGTGGCGGCCCGCTGATCCAGGGCAAGGTCAAGCGCACGCCGACCGAGCCGGTGATCATCAGCGACGTGAAGGGTGGCAAGGCCGACGTGACGCTCAAGCACAGCATCGGGCGCAGCGGTCTGAAGCTCAACCCGGACATGGCCTATGTCGCCAGCCTGCACAATGCGGCCGCCGATGCGCACTTTGACCTGAGTGAACTCGACATCAAGGACCTCGAGATTGACAACCAGGCCGGCAACATGGTGGTGCAGCTCGGCTCCCGCGAGGACCGCGTGGAGATGGACGTGCGCAACAACGCCGGCAGCATCACGCTGCACATCCCGGAGGATTACGCCCTGCGCCTTGAGGCGACCGGCAGCCTGTCCAAGCTCAACCTGGAGAAGTACGGGCTGGAGCTGGTGGATGGCCTCGCCGAGAGCAGCGACTGGGATGACAACCCGCGTGGTGTAAGTGTGCACCTCAGCCAGAACGTGGCGGCCTTCCTGATCGAGTGGAAGCGCCGCGACGGGATCGACCTTAAGGCCAACGGCCACCGCACGGAGGCAGAGGCTGACCTCGGCCCGGCTGCGGACCTTGACGACCTCGACGACGAACTCGATGAGCTGGATGATCTCGAGGACTTCGAGGATGAGGACGAGATCCTGGCTGACGACGACATCTAGATGACAACGGGCCGGATGTACATCCTCCGGCTCAGTGTGTGTGTGTCTGCGATGGGCTGCCTGCCGCGGCCCATCGCCTTTTTTCTGGGGGATGGGGAATGCGGTATGCGGGATGAGGTTTGTCACGTACGGTTCAGAACATAGGTAACGGTTGAGGCTCAATACATAGGTAACGTTTTAATTGAACTATTGTATATCATCGGGTATTGCTCCTGTGCTGTACTCATCCCGGCGGGTGCATCACTTCATCCCTCAGGTTGAGCCTGCCGAGGCAGAGCTGCGCGAACCATACCCTGTACTCCTGTGATCGCTGCGACTGCAGTCCCACATGCCAGCCCCGCAGTGCCGTTGTCAGGTTGATCATGCGCCTGTCCAGCTTGATGTATCCGTTGCGCTGCACCTTGCGGCGCAGGAATCCCGCCGGGTAGTGCAGCTCGAATCCCTCCGGCCTGTACTTCCGCAGTGACTTCACATACAGTTCGGCCGGGCAGCGCATGCCCAGTGCCTCATGCGGGCGCTGGGTGTTGTACTCCTCGCGCCAGATGTCCAGTGCGGC
>JAGRNR010000053.1:0-25487 GCA_020440645.1 bacterium
TGGCCTATGGCTACCGCGATGACGAGTATTTTTTCCTCAAGATCAAGAATGCTTTCCCCGGAATCGGGCTATGAACGAAAAAAAATGGGGGACCCGCACTGCGGATCCCCCGTTTTCCTCGGAGAAGGATTACTCAGAGATGAATTCGACTGAGTTGATCAGGTTGTAGGACTCATTGAAGATGTCACCAACCGGAGCAGTGTCATAGAACTTCACGTTGGGCTCAGCGGCGGTGCCATTGGCCCAGTTGGCGAAGTCGTTGAATCCCGGATAGACGTTCCAGATCTTCTTGCCCTCGGCACACCATGCATAGGTGTTCGGGACGATGAAGGCCAGCGGACGTCCGTTGGAATCGATGTAGTCGCCGGGCTTGGTCCACAGCGGCACAACGTAGACATTGCCACCACTCGGATGGACACGCAGCTCGGGCTCGTAAGGCATCGCAGTGTAGCTGCCCTGCTTCATCGGGGTGCTGAACTGGATCTTCACGATCGCATAGTCACCCTGCACGACGGGCTGGCTGTCGAAGGCGTTGGTCGCCCAGTAGCCCGGAGGAGCCGGCAGGGCTTGCTTACTGCTGACGAACACCGGGATGCTGACACCCTGGTTGGAGTACCAGATGCGCTGCGGTCCGTGACGGAGGCCGGTGGCGTAGTACTGGTCAATGGTCGCAACGCAGACCGCACCGGGGAAGGCACTGTCGATGTTGAACTGCCAGTCATGGTCATAACCGGCACCGCGGGCCAGGGCCTTGATCTCGAGGTTGATCTCGATCAGGTCGCCGTTGCCATCGCGGATCTCCTTCAGGAACATCGAGGAGACGAAGTCGTTGTAGTCGTAGTCGGAGTTCTGGATAAGGTCTTCCCAGACCATCAGGTTGTGACCGGTGATGTTGTGGCCGAAGTACTCACCATCGCCTGACTCGTTCCAGTAATCAGAGTTGCAACCGGACTCGACATAGGTACCACGCAGCCTCTTTCCACTGTTGGAACCGGTACCGGAAGCGGTAGCCACGAAAACGTTCTGGCCTTCGTAGTTGAAACTCTGGCTCGTAAAGTCCTCAAACTGCAGTGTGATGCTCTTGAGGGCAGCGGATGAAGTGGCAGTAACCGACAGGTTATCGTCACTCCAGGCCACGCTGATATCGGGGACACAGTCCGGGTTATCACCCGGAGGAGTCTCGGTCGGAGGCTCGTAGGTGTATTCCTCGTTCGGGGTGTTGGCCTCGATGGTGAACGGCACGTTCACGGAGTCAGGACCTTCCACGCCGGGGCCGACCACCACGCTGGTGATCTTGCCGTAGTCGAGGGTGAAGTCATAGCTGGCCTGGCCGGCGGAGCCGACGGGCACGGTGGCGGTGAACTTCGTGGTGTACACACCGGCTCCGTCAGTTGCGATGAAGGGCGCGGTGTAGTCAATCTCGGTCTCAGCTGAGTACCAGCTGATGGCCACGCCGGGAGCCTGGCCACTCACCTCGTATTCGACCCACAGGGTGACGATCTCACCCTCGGTGAAGCTCGGGTTCTCAGCGTCATAGTCCGGCTCGGCACCGAAATCCGCAATGGTTGCGGCACGGATCGCCATGTCATCGCCCGGCTGGAGGGCGGAAGAGCTCTTGGCGGAGGACTTGGTGGTCTCAACGCCGCCAAACACCGGGGCATATTCGGTGTTCAGGCCGAGCGGGGCATCCGTGGATGCACCGGGAACCTGGTCCGGGGCAAAGCCAGCCTGGGGCAGGCCCACGCTGATGTTGCCGGTCAGGTTATCGCCGCCGACGATTCCGTTGCTGCCGGGATCGTTGAGGTTGACCGGGTCGGGGGCAGTACTGCCACCACCGCAGCCGACAATCCATGCTCCCAGCACAGCCGTAGTTATTACGGTGGCTGCAAGCTTGCTGAAATTCAGGTGTGTCATTTCCCTTCTCCTCAGAAATTCACATGCCTTTCTAATTTAGTTTTCCTTACAATGCAGTTAAGCGCGCGTATCCGCACACCTGCTGCATCCACAACCTAAGTAGTTTACCCTTTGATAATCATGGAAGTCAAACTGAATCTTAAATTTTGCTTAATTTTTCAATTTTTTCCATAATTCACAATTTCAGTCCATTCCCTCTTCACGATGAATCCGCTTCCTGTCTCAAACGGGCCCTGTCAAGCGAGAATTGACTAAAATGGCAAAACTACCCGGCCTGTCCAGCCCCCCGCCTGCCGAAACCGGCGGCTACAGGTACTCACAACTCGGGCATGTCAAACAGTTTTTACCCATTGCTTGCGACCTGCAAAAGTGCTGGCACATGGACTTACCAATAATATGTATAACCCTCCAATTCTGACTGTAAGCCGGGTTTGCCGGGGTTTCACAATCAAGCTGGAGGCAGCGCAGGGCCAGGGGGCCATACGGCTCGCTTCAGCTACAATGCTCGCATGGTTGAGGATCTGTTCGGCACCCACGATGAGGCGGCCGATCACACGGAGGAAGAGATGCCCGGCAAGGATGGCGATGCAGTGAGCCCGCAGGCTGAATCAGGCGCTGGCGCGTTCGAGGCCAGTTTCGCCCGCCTCGAGGAGATCGTGGCGGAGATGGAACGCGGTGAGCTTCCGCTGGAGGAACTGCTGGGACGCTTCGAGGAGGGGGTTGGGCTGGTGCGCAACTGCCAGAAGTTCCTGGAGCAGGCCCAGCTGCGCGTATCGCAGTACGTGGAAAACAAGGACGGCCAGTGGGTCCTGAAGGATCCGGACCAGCACTGACCGTCTGATTAGTCGGGTTTGATTCCCGGCTTCAATGCCGGGAGGGGCTGTTTACCAGCCGCGGCCGCCATCGCTGTAGCCGCCACCGCCACCGCCGCCGCCATAGCCGCCACCGCCGCCATAGCCACCACGGTCGCCACCGCCACCGCCATAACCACCACCGCCGCGACGGCCACCGCCGCCACCGCCGCCGCCGAACTCCTTGCGCGGGCGGGCTTCATTCACCACGATCTCGCGGCCGCCGACTTCCTTGCCGTTCATGGCCTCCATTGCACGCTTCGCCTCATCCTCGTTGTCCATCTCGACAAAGCCGAAGCCCTTGGACTGGCCGCTGTACTTGTCCTTGATGATGTTGGCCGAGGAAACAGAACCGAACTCCTCAAACAGGTTGCGAAGCTCGACATCAGAAAGCCTGTATGACAGGTTGCCTACATAGATATTCATACAATCTCCAGAAAAACAGTTGCGTGAGTCGGGTTCTTGGGAGGGGGAAAACGGAGTCGGGTCAATCTTGGTAGACAGCCTTCAGCAAACCGGTATCTCTACTCTTCAAATCCTTCGTGCACCCACTGTGTTTTGCCCGCACCCCGCTTGGATTCTGTGATACGGAACACAGGCACCGTTGAGAATACCACGGAAAATCAGAAGCGTGTCAAGGGCTTTGGGGTATTGTTTCTGCGGAAACATTTCGCCACGGGAGGCGCATATGCCAAAGAAGAAGGGCTCCCGTAAGAAGGAGCACGTACTGAAGTACGGACGTGCTGAAGAGCACATCCGGCACATCCTGGAGTACAGGGGCGGTGGCAGCCACAGCCCGAGGAAGTACGACAGGAACGAGAAGCATAAACGGGACTGGACCCGCGAAAAGGATCCGGTCCCGTTTTGTTTTTCTGCTTCAGCTGAAGCTTCAGCAGTCTGACCCTGCGGCTGCGCATCCGCGCATCCGGGTCGGGTGGAAGTTACCGGAGGCCGGATGTCAGTCCGGCAACATAGCTGCCAGCGGGTCGGGTGGAATATGCATCGCTGCCAAAGAAGTTGAGGGTTGAGCCGCAGGTGTGATCGGGTGGAAGTTACATCCCCCCTGGTCTTTACCCCTTGTCCACGCAATCAGCGAGAGGCTATGCCTTGAGCTGTATTGCAGGCCCGCGAATGCTTGCATGAGCGGGAGGAGGAATCCGGTCTGGCAATTCATCCAGGCAAGGCCGGAGGCAGCGCAGCAGCGCGAGGCTCGAGCGCTGTGAAATGATTCCAGAAGCCTCGTCCCCGGAATCCTTGACTGCCACAGCTATTCATACTAATCAAACTACTCCCCCTTCCCAGTCCGCGAATCTTCACATGGCGGTGGAATAATCCACGCATCCTGCCAGGCTTAACTGAACGAGGCTGGCACGTGGCGGAGTTGGCAACATGCAGCAGGTTTACAGCATCGGGTCACTGGCCAGCAGCGCCGGAGTACCGGTTTCCACCGTGCGCTACTACGAACGGATCGGCCTGCTGCTGCCACGCGAGCGAAGCGACTCCGGTTACCGGCAGTATGGCGAAGCCGAACTGGAACGGTTGCGCTTCGTCCGGCTCTGCCAGTCCGTCGGCTTCAGCCTGGATGATGCTGCCGCGCTGCTGGCACTGC
Source organism: bacterium (assembly GCA_020440645.1). Lineage (GTDB taxonomy): Bacteria > 4484-113 > 4484-113 > 4484-113 > JAFGCY01 > JAHEFU01. The sequence goes on from JAGRNR010000053.1 coordinate 4,375, forward strand.
GCGATGGCAACGAGGCCAGCCGCGACTACCTGTCCAGCCTGGCGCGTATCAGGCTGGATGTGGTGGATGCCCAGATCGCCCAGCTCTGCGATGTGCGCAATGCCCTGCAGGCGGCAATCTCCACCTCGCTTGACAACTGCAACTGCTCCCGCTGTGCTGACCTGCAGCTGCTGCAGCAGAAACTGGGCTGATCTCCTCAGTTGCTATTGACCCTGCACCCGGGTGCAGGCCTTACATTCCACTTAATCCAGGCAAGCCGGCCCGGTGGCGACCAACAGGCAGCCAAGGGCATGGCTTGGCAAAGCAAGGAAGCCGCTATGGACCAAGCAAGGACGAAGGTGCTGTTCCTCTGCACCGGCAACTCCGCCCGCAGCCAGCTCGCCGAAGCGCTGCTGCGCCACATCGCGCCGGAGGAGTTCATGGCCTTCAGCGCCGGAACCGACCCCAAGCCGGTCCATCCCTTGACAATCAAGGTGCTGGAGGAGATCGGGGTCTCCACCGAAGGCCTGCGCAGCAAGAGCCTGAAGGAATACCTCGGCAAGCAGTTCTTCGGGTTCATCATCATCGTCTGCTCGCAGGCAGCCGAAAGCTGTCCGACGGTCTGGCCCGGCATCTCCGGCCGGATCACCCAGCTGGAGCACGCCTTCTTCTCCGACCCGGCCGCCGCGGAAGGCGGGCCGGAGGAGCAGCTCGAGGCCTTTCGCAGCGTGCGCGACGAAATCAGGGCCTACCTGGAAAAGTTCGTGGCGGAACACGGTCTGGCAACACACAGCGCTTAGCCTGGCCGCACAGCTCTGCCTTCTGCCTGCTGCCCACTGCCTACTGACCACTCGCACTCCCCCTATACTCATCGGGTGGACCCGGAAGGCATCGCAGCGCCAGAGCTGCGCCAGTACACCATCGAGGAATTCGTGCAGACCGTCTGCCCGCACTGCTTTGCGGAAAGACAGCGCACCAGCGATGAGGCCGGGGTCTGGAAGGACGGCATGCTCGTCAGCCATTCCGGCAGCATCTGGATGCGGCGCTTCTGCGAAGTGCATGGAGAGACGGAGTCGCTCTATGAGGAGGACGCCGCCCTCTGGCAGGGCCGCCGCGGCTGGTCCACGCCGACAAGCACCGTGGTGCCTGACCGCCCCGGCATGCCTGGCGGATTCCCGGATGCCTACCGCCATGGCCTGCCTGCAAGTCATGCGCAGCATACCTGCATCCTGCTGCTGAACGTCACCGAGCGCTGCAACTACGGCTGCCCGGCCTGCTTCGCCAGTGCGAAGCCACCGGGCACCGCTGAACCAGTCGAGGAGCGCCCGACTCTCCCGGAAATCCTGGCAACGGTGGACACGATGCTCGCCCGCGAGGGCGGCCGGCTCGGGGTGGTAATGCTCAGCGGCGGCGAACCGACGGTGCGCCGCGACATCGTGCCGATGATCGAGGCGCTGGCAACGCGCAACATCACCCGCATCATGCTCAACAGCAACGGCCGCGAGATCGCAGTGAACGACACACTGCTGGACTTCCTCGCAGCACATCGCCGCCAGGTGGAGGTCTACCTGCAGTTCGACGGCTTCGATGGCAACACATCGCATGTGCTGCGCAACGAGGACGTGCTGGAGGAGAAACTAAAGGCCAGTGCGCGCATGAATGAGCGCGGCATCTTCCACACGCTGGTCACCACCGTGATGCGCAATGTCAACGAGGAGCAGTGCGGCCGCATCATCCGCCACGGGCTGGACAGCCCCTACTGCTCCGGCGTGGCCCTGCAGCCGATGTTCGGCAGTGGGCGCTTCCCGGGCTACGACCCAATGGACCGCACAACCCCAACCGGCATCCTCAAACGGCTGGCGGGCTGGACTGACGGGGCGATGACGGCGGACGACTTCGTGCCCCTGCCCTGTTCGCACCGCGACTGCTGCGACATCTCATACATGCTGAAGCTGTACGACGGCAGCTGGAAGTCCCTGCCGCAGCTGATCGGGCGTGACAACCTCAGGCAGTGGGTGCACCTCGTTGCCAATACGATCACTTTCGACGGCCTGAGCCAGCCTGTGGTTGACATGCTGAAGAGCGGCAGCCTGACAAAGGTGCTCAGTGAACAGCTCGGGCCGGGGGCGCCGCAGCTCGCACTCGAGGTCTCGCGCATGTGCGCCTGCGTGCCGGGCCTGTTCGAGAAGCTCGGAGGGATCTGGCAACGGCTCGGCGGACGCAGCGGCGGCGAGCGGCCCGATGGCAACGAGCTGGCCACCCGCGGCTTCCGCATCACCATCAAGCAGTTCATGGACGCCCACACCTTCAACTCCGACCGCATCCGCCAGTGCTGCGTGCACAGCGGCAGCTTCGAGGAGGACCCGCGCCGGCTGAGCTTCTGCTGGCGCTGGCTGTTCGATGACGCATCCGACTTCCCGGATGGCAGGCCGCGCTACCGCCGCGATGGCAGCACGCTCGTGGATGGCAAGGGTGCCTGAGCCGGGCAGCAACCCCGCGCTCGGCAGCAGCCTGCACGCGGCCGGCTACCTCGTTGGCATCATCGTGTTCATGCTGGCCCAGCGCCTCAGCCGCCATCCATTGCCAACCGGCAATGCGCGCCTGGTGCTGCTGGCCGCCGCGCTGCTCGGCGGCACTGTCGGGGCGAAACTCAGCCAGTGGCTGGCGCTCGGCCTGCCGACAGGCGACACATCCCTGCTAAGCCCCTTCGGCGGTGGACGGACTGTGCTCGGCGGCCTGCTGGTGGGCTGGATCGCCGTCGAGATTGCCAAGTCACGGCTCGGGATCCGCTACAGCACCGGCATGCCCTTCGCACTGGCCCTGACGGCCGGCGAAGCCGTCGGCCGCTTCGGCTGCTGGTTCAGTGGCTGCTGCAGCGGCCGCTCCTGCAGCCTGCCCTGGGCCGCGGTGCAGGATGGCAACACCGTGCACCCGAGCCAGCTTTACATGGCGCTTGGCCTTATTGCCCTGCTTGGCCTGCTGCTCTGGCTGCGCACACGGCTGGCGGAGGAAGGCGAGCTGTTCCTCTGCTACCTGGCGGGCTACGGCCTGCTCAGGTTCGCCGTGGAAGCCACGCGCCAGCAGGACGGCCTGCTCGCCGGATTGTCACTCGCCCAGTGGGTCTGCCTGTTGTTCATTGCCGCTGGCGGGGCGGGGCTGTATGCAAGGACGCGTGACAGGCGCGATAATCTGGATGACCAGCCGCTGCAGTCCGCAGCAGGGGAGAGAGCCGATGGATAGCCATGTGGGACAGGCCCAGCCTGACAACGCTGAACTGCAGCGCCGCGAGGCCGCCAAGTGGGAAGGCATCGCCTTCACCTTCTGCAAGGCCGCCACGCTGGCCTTCCTCGCGATGCTGCTGGCCGGGCCGAAGTACGTGCTCACGTTGATCGCGCTTGGCACCGTGTTCTGCTATGTCGTGATGATGTGGCACGGCCGGATGGACACCCGCTGCTTCGCCAAGAGCCCGCCGCTGATCTGCGGATTCTGGGGAGCGGTGGCACTCGGGGCCGGCTACTGCGCCTGGGCCGGGATCGAGCTGCCCAGCATCCTGCGCCTTGGAGGCTGGCAATGAACGACTTCCCGCACGGCAACGAACACGATCCGGTCGATCCCCCGCATGCCCCGCAGAACCACGGCGAAGCTGCTCCACCTCCACCGCCGGATCCGCCGTCCGCTCCACCTCCGCCGCCGCAGTGGCAACAGGGTGGAGCGCAGCAGTGGTCGCGCGAAGCCCCGCCTCCGCCGCCGAGCTTCCAGCAGTCAAGCGGTGGCGGACGCTCCCTCATACGCGGCCTGGGGATCGCCTGCCTGAGCTGCATCGGGGTGTTCGCCGGCTTCTTCGGCACCTGCTTCGTGGTGCTCGGCGGCACCACCTCCGAGACCATCCCCGTGGTTGTCGCATCCGCGCTGGTGTTCATCGGCGCGGCGGTCTCGCTGTTCTTCCTGATCCGCAAGCGCCGCTAGCAGTTTCCCGAATTTCCACGCGTTACCGGAACAATCAGCGCTTGTCTGCGTCATATGGAGTGTAAAGCGACTGGCGCGGACACGCCACGCAGCCCCATGACAACCCGGGTCACAAAACCTTGCGCGTTTCTTCACATCTAATTCACCGCAATCCATAAAGCTTCCGGATTTTCCTGACACAGCCGAAACCATCGCGAGATCAGGCGCGTCTATTGCACTGCATCGGGGAATGACACTTAACGTGGATGGGAAGTGAAATGCTGCACCTGCAGGGATGGATTCACGATGCGGACCGCCTGGGAAGACTGATCGCCACCGTAGTCATCTTCCTCAGTGTACTCACAGCCGGCCAGGCCCAGGCCATCCCGGCAAAACTGACCCACGGTGACCTCGACAGGCTCGTGCCGCGCCTGATGGACGGAGCTGACATCCCCGGGATGTCCGTTGTCGTCCTGCAGCACAGCCGCGTCAGCTATGTTGGCAACTTCGGCACGATGGACCGTGCCACCAACCGGCCGGTGGAGCGTGACACGCGCTTCTTCGCCGCCTCACTGTCCAAGCCGCTGTTCGCCTACGCCGTGTTGCGGCTGGCCAATCGCGGCCTGATCGACCTCGACCGCCCGCTGTGCGAGTATGAGGAGAATCCGCGGCTGAAGCATGATCCGCGCTACCGTGAGATCACGGCGCGGATGGTGCTCAGCCACACAAGCGGCCTGCCGAACTGGACCAGCGGAGCGGAGCTTGAATTGTCATTCGATCCCGGCAGCAGCTGGGAGTATTCCGGCGAAGGCTTCGTCTACCTGCAGCAGGTGGTGCAGCGCATCACCGGTGAGGACCTGCAGGACTTCATGCAGTCCGAGGTGTTCGGCCCGCTCAGGATGCGCAACTCGAGCTATGTCGCCGACGAGCAGGTGCAGCGCAAGCTGGCCGGCGGGCATGACCTGCTCGGCCGGCCAACCGGCCAGACCCTGCCGTCACGCCGCACGATGAACCCAGCCGGCACGCTGCTGACAACGGCTGAGGACTACGGCCGCTTCATCGAGGCCCTGCTGCGCCGCGAGGGAATTGACAACAAGCTGGCCAGCCAGATGAGCACAGCCCAGGCCCGTCCGACCGGCTTCTTCGGCGGCGAGAATGACAGCAGCGTCTACTGGGGGCTGGGTTTCGGCATCGAGGCCGGCCGCCATGGCAACAATGTCTGGCAGTGGGGTGACAACCTGGACTACCGCAGCTTCGTGATGGTGGACCCGCAGCTCGGCAGCGGGATCATCCTGCTGACGAACTCCGCCAACGGCCTGAGCGTGGCCGAGCGGCTGGCCGGCACGGTGCTGGACGGCCCGCACCCGGCCTTCGACTGGCTGCCCTATGCGGACTTCGAGGACCCGCGCTTCATCGCGCGCCACGACCTGGAGCATGACTTCTACGAGAATGGCGGGCGCGGCGCGGAGCGGATCTACAGCGCAGCCAGCCGCAGCCTGAGCGCAGAGCAGCTGACGGAGCTGGTGGTCTCGACCGGCAAGCACCTGGTGCGCGACGGCCTGCCGAAGCAGGCGATCGCACTGCTGCAGCTGCATGTGCAGCACAACCAGTCCGACCCGGACGCGCATGACATGCTGGCCAGCTTCTACCTCTCCACCGGCAGCACAGAGCAGGCCCTGGCTTCCCTGAAACAGTCCGCCAGGCTTGACCCGGACAACCGGGACCGTAACGCAACGATTGCCAGGATCGAGCGGCAGCTGTAGAGGCCGCTGGGCGCTGGGCTCAGGCCTTGACTTGTCACATTTTTAAATCTATGTTACTGTAATTTCCGAAAGGAGATTGCAATGACTGTGCGGACTTACAGGGATCTAAATGTGTGGCAGAAGTCGATGGACCTTATTGAGGAGATATATCGAATCACCGCATCTTTCCCGCGTGATGAACAATTCGGCATCACTTCCCAGATCAGGCGAAGTGCTGTTTCGGTGACTGCAAATGTGGCTGAAGGATTTGGACGTGGATCTCGGCGGGACTATGCGAGATTTGTATCCATAGCACTGGGATCAGCACGGGAGCTGGAAGCCCTGCTGCTTGTCTGCGTGAGGATCGGAACCGTTACCAGCCAGGAATTGTCAAAATGCAATTCCCTGATTGATGAAATCAGCAGGATGCTTTACTCACTTCGCAGGCGTCTGCTTGAACCGGGTAACGAAGTTTCCAAGCCATAGAAATTGGAACTGTTGGCATTGTTACTGGATTGATTTGCACGCAGACTGCATCAGTCTACAGTTCAGTAAGGTGTTTCAACAACAACTCTAAAGTCCCGAACCAAGGCCAGTAACCAGCGGCCAGCGGCCTTTCTGTTCCCCGTTCCCCGGTCCCTGGTCCCTGAGAAAAGCATTAAGGCGATGGAGTCATTGCTGCTCCACCGCCTTGAATAACTGCCTCGCGGCGCTTTGGTGTAAGCGTAAGTTATTCATGCTGCAGACAGGCTCGCACCTGCCTGGATCAGATCGGCACGCATTACGTGCCGAGATTCACGGGATCCACGGGCACGGACCCCCGATAGCATGGTACGGGATTATGGGGTGCATCTCAATGATCACTTTGCATGTATGAGAAAGTGATCACTTTGCAACAGGATCTTTGGAGCTGGAATTCGTGCGGGGGTATTCAGCAGGCCCAAGAAAGAGGATAGCGCACCCCACGGGCCGATGGAGGTGCGCTATGGAGATGATACTCAGCTATTGATAATGCATCAATGATCACTTTGCGCCAATTTTGGTAAGATCACTGATTCCCCATGGATAAAGGCCTCAGGCACCTTCATGCAGTCTCAGTACGGTCCATTAGTGACATTGGAATGTACTGATTGGAATATAAGGCATCCGGCCCAGTTGCATAGCAGAACATCCAGCTGGATTAACGCCAGGGGATGCCGGCACATCATTCGAGGATTATCCCCCTAAAAGCGTTCTTCCAAAATCGATGCGAAGTGATTACTTTCTGCTTTGCTGATTCTGGAATAATTGAGGAGCGTGGACCTTAAGATCCTGCTTGATAAGGACAGCCAGACTCCTCTCTACCTTCAGATCTATGAACAGATCGTGAGTCTGGTCCGTGACGGACTGCTCGCCCCCGGCGAGCGGATTTCGAGCGTGCGCAACCTGGCGAAGGACCTCGACGTTTCCGTCACCACCGTCTTCAACGCCTACGACATGCTGGCGGCGGAGAACATCATCGAGCGCCGCAGCGGCAGCGGCACCTACATCACCGAACATCCCGAGATCGTGCTCGGCAGCAACCTGCGCACCCGCGAGGAAACAATCGCCGCCCAGCAGAACCGCATACCGCTTGAGTGGGACAAGCTGACCAATCCATTTGAGTACTTCGGCATGCCCCGCAGCCGCAAGTACGGCTCCAGCGTGATCAGCTTCTCGCACCTCTACCCGGAACCCTCGCTGTTCCCCTTTGACCGCATCAAGCAGGTTGCCACCAGCATGCTCTGGAACCCGCAGGAGTTCTTCTTCGACATCGGGCATCCGCAGGGCTACCAGCCGCTGGTGGAGCACCTCGAGAAGGAAATGGCGCTCAACGGCGTGGCAATGGCCGAGGGTGAGAATGACATCATCATCTCCGGCGGTTTCCGCCGTGCGCTCGGGCTCGTGCTGTCCATGATCCTCAAGCCCGGCCAGAAGGTTGCCATCGAAGCCCCGACCTACAACGGCATCATCAACTGCCTGTCGGTGCAGGGGATCGGCATCGTGCAGGTTGACCTGGACGAACAGGGCATCCGCACCGACCTGCTGGAGCGCGAACTGGAGGCCGGCAACATCGGTGCGATCGTCGTCACGCCGACCTACCACAACCCGACCGGGATCACCATGTCGATGGACCGGCGCACAAGCCTGCTGGACCTGGCGGAGCGCTTCAAGCTGCCGATCATCGAGGATGACTACGGCCGCCAGCTGCGTTACGAGGGCAAGGCCCCGCTGCCGCTGAAGGCGATGGACTCCGGCAACTACGTGATCCACATCGGCACCTTCGCCAAGTCCTTCCTGCCCGGCATCCGCGTCGGCTGGCTGTGCGCACCATCCAGCCTGGCCTATGACATCGTGGCTGCCAAGCTCGGGCGCGACAGCGGTGACAGCTACTTCCTGCAGGTGCTGCTGCATGAGTTCATCCAGCGTGGCTACTATTCCAAGCATGTGCGGCATGCGGCACGGGAGTACCGCAAGCGGCGCAACGTGATGGACAGGGTGCTGCGCGAACACCTGCCGGAAGGCTGCAGCTATGAAATCCCGAACGGCGGCTTCGCCTTCTGGATCAAGCTGCCGGCCGGCATCCGCGGGATCGCCCTGCTCAGCATGTCGCGGCGGGCCGGGGTGGACTTCACCCCCGGTGCCTTCTTCATGCCCGACCACAGTGACATCAATGCCCTGCGGTTATCATTTAGCCGGACCGCAACCAGTGAAATTGAGAAGGGTGTGCGCATCCTCTGCGAGCAGATCGGCAAGGCGATTGCCGACCCGGCCCTGCTCAAGCGTGAAGCCTCCTCCTTCAAGGACCTGTACGAATGAACTGGCAACGGCTCCAACTGCTCCTGCTGCTGCTCCTGCTGCCCTCCTGCGGCGGTGGTGGCAAGGCCGGCGCGGATGCGGTGCAGTCCGGCCAGCCGCTTATCATTGAGGTCCTGCAGAGCGGCCCTGATTCCCTCAGGCTGTCCGCCGCCAACATCCCCGCAGCCGGGGCCAGCCGCAGCATTGAGCTTGCGGAAGGCCCGGCGGATGGCAGCATCTTCCTGAGCAGCACCGCGGATCTGCTGGCACTGGCGCAGGTCAATGGGAATATGCTGGATATCAGCCTGGCGCCCCTGCACGGAGCCGTGCCAAGTGCAGAGATCCAGCTCAGCGGCCTGCCGGAGGCGCGTGACCCGAGCATCCTCGCGGTTGACAACCGCGTGACGGACTTCATCATCAGTCCGGCCGCTGACAACTACCTCAGGCTGAACTGGACGGCGGTCAACCTCGGCGACTACGACCACAACGGCGAGGTGAACGTCGCCGACCTGATCCCGCTTGCGCTCTACTTCGGTGAATCAACCACCGGCAACGAGCCCTGGAGCCGCTTCAATCCGCGCTACTGGGTGGACGGCGATGGCAACGGGGAGCTGAACCTGGCGGACATCACCACCATCGCCCGCAACTTCGGCAACACGATTGACCACTTCCACCTGTATGCGGATGGCGAACTGCTGCAGCAGGTCCCGTTCGCGGACGGTATCCGCGAACAGGGCAGCGGACTGCCTGCGCGCTTTGAGCTGCTGGTCTCAGCCGAAAGCGTCTCCTCGGCCGCAGCACTAACAGTCGTCACCCTGGACCGGGAAGGCAAGCCGGGTGGACCCGCCAGCGGCCAGGCTGTCAACGCCGAACTGACCGCCAGCCTGCGCTTCCTTGACATGCAGCTGCTGGACCTCTGCGGCAAGTCGGGCAGCTCCACCAAGCAGTTCATCCCGGTGGATCCGGACAGCTACGACTGCTACTCCGTGATGCGCCTGATCAACCCGATTGACGACTTCAGCGCGCATCCGCCGATCGACTTCGCGCTGCCCTTCGGCACGGCGATGTTCGATGAAGTGCACCGCGACAAGCTGTGCTACCTGCAGACGAGCTTCCTGCCGGCCGTGAACCCTGCAACTGGCGAGCCCAACCTGCCCAGTGGTCCTGACGGTCCGGCGGTGTTCACGCTGTCATTCCCCTTCAGGCTGCCAGACGACGGGCGCAGCTACGGCATCCAGCAGAGCATCCAGTCCGTTCCGAACGGCCAGTCCGGCAGATACCTCGATATCTATGCCACAAGCACCATCCCCGGCCAGCCCAGCAGTGCTCCGACCCGGCTCAATCCGGCGAGCGGAGCACTGGCGCGCGACCTGAATGCCGATGGCGACTTCAGCGACGAGACCTGGCTGCATGACAGTGACCTAAACGGCCTGAGCGATGCGCTGGAGGAGAAGCTGCGCACCGATGAGCTGTACTTCGCCGATGACGACGTGACCATCGTCGGCACGGTGGAGGACATCCAGCTTGACAACGGCCTGCTGCAGCTGCGCAATGCCTACCAGTATGACGACTCCGGCGACGGTGAGCTGGCGGACATCGAGGTCTGGTTCACGGAGCTGACCGCATTTGAGAATGCCAACCCGCTCAACCAGGGCCTGGCCCTCGGGCGGATCCGCGGCAACGACATCGAGCCCGGCCGCCAGGTGACCCTGCACTGCCGCATGCAGCGCCTCAGCCAGTTCGGCGATGTGGCCCGCATCTGGACCGACCGCGTCAGCCAGCTCGAGCAGTTCGGTGCGCAGGACAGCATCCACGTGGTGCCCGCCCTGACCGAGCGCCGACCCGGCCAGGTTGTCAACGTGACAGTCTATGCCAACCAGAGCGAGGACCCGTTCAATACCCTCGACAGGATCACGCTGCACGTGCTCGGCAGCGCCGAGGTGGTGGAGGGCAGCATCAACCCCGGCGTGCAGGGTGGCGCTGACGACTTCGCGGACGGCATCTGGAAGAACCTCGGCAGCGGCCCGCTCACGATGGATGCCAACATCTACCCGGTGGCCTACTTCGCAGGCACCTACTTCCAGAACTTCGACGTGCAGATTGAACCCTCCAGCAGCCTCAACCTGAGCAATGCCTCCGGTGCGCTGTTCAACTTCGACCTGCGGATCTACGAGCCGGCCTTCGTGCTGGCCGGCTACCGCTACAAGACACCTGTCGCACGTTACAAGGATGCCCAGGGCAACGAGTACAACTGGGTCAGCCCGGAGTTCGGGGACGCAATCAAGGTCAACCTGCTGGCCCCGCTGCCCAAGCTGCTGCTGTTCGACACACCGCTCGGCGGTGACGGCAGCCTGGATGACCCCTACATCATCGAGACCGGCAAGCGCTACCGCCTGCAGGTGCTGGACGAGATTGACCTCGACATCACCGAGAACCCGAATACCTGGTACGTGGTGGACCCGCCAGAGGCCAGCTACATTGACTACACCGACCCGGTGATCGAACTTGAAGAGGGCTTCGAAGGATTCGTGACCGTGCACATCCTCTACCCCGGAAAACTGGAGATCCCGGGCTATGTGGCGGACAAGGTCTACTTCCACACACCCTAGCCACACATCCCGCCGCTAGAATGGGCCATGCGCAAACCCGCCCTGTCGGCCTGCCTGCTGCTGGCCCTGATCCTGGCAACGACCGGTCCCGCTTCCGCTGATGACTGGCCCTTTGAGGAGGACAGCTGGCTGATGGTGGTGCTGCCGGACATCCAGAGCTACGTGGACCACAGTGAGCACATGCACATCCTGAATGACTGCATGGACTGGATCAGTGAACACCGCGAGCAGTTCAACATCGCACTCGTGCTGCAGGAAGGCGACATCGTGTTCCAGAACGGCGTGCTGTTCGCCGCCCAGAGCAGTGGCAACCAGAACAGCTTCCAGCAGTGGCGCAATGCGCGGCAGGCCATCGGCCGGGTCAGCGATGACATCCCGGTGATCATGGCAACCGGCAACCACGACTATGGCCGGCAGAATGCTGAGAACCGCAACAGCCGCTTCAGTGACTACTTCCGGCTGGAGGACTTCCCGCTGCTGGACCCGGCCCAGGGCGGGATCCTCGCCGAGATGTACCCGAACGCGAGTGGCAGGCTGACAATGGAGAATGCGGCCTATGACTTCACGGCGCCGGACGGCCGGAAGATGCTGGTTGTCTCACTGGAGTGGGGGCCACGCAGCGAGGTTGTCCGCTGGGCCGGTGAGCTCTGTGCCCGCAGCGAGTACAGCGGGCATACCCAGCTGCTGCTGACGCATGCCTATACCTACTTTGACGACACCCGCTTCGACTGGCAGGCCAGGGGCGACAGCCAGGCCGCCAACCCCTACAGCTATAAGGGGACGGCGGCTGACACGAGCGATGGTGAGGACCTCTGGCAGGCGATTGCCAGTAAGCAACCGCTGATGCAGCTGGTGTTCAGCGGGCATGTCGGCGGGGACATGGTCGGCCGCTTGACGACGCAGAACGACGCCGGCAATGACTGCCACCAGATGCTGTTCAATGCGCAGTTCCTGCCCTACGGCGGCGAGGGCTGGATCCGCCTGCTGGAGTTCCTGCCGGACGGCCGCACGATCCACGTGCGCACCTACAGCCCGTGGTTTGACAACGATGGTGATGACGCCACATCCGGCTGGCGGCGCGGCCCGGATGACGACTTCATGCTGGAGTTGCTGCCCGCCGGCTGATCAGTCCAGCAGGCTGCGGATCGCCTCGGCCAGCTCGCGGCGCTCCACCGGCTTGTGCAGGAACATCGCCACACCGGCGCGCTCGCCTTCCTCGGTGCTGGGTGCGGTGTTGTTGCCGGAACAGATGATGATCGGCAGGTCATCCCTGATTCCGCGGATCTCCTGTGCCAGCTGGTTGCCGGTCATGCCCGGCATCGCCTGGTCGCTGATCACCAGGTCAAAGCCGTCCGGGCTGAGGCGGAACTTCTCCAGCGCATCCTGGCTGCCGGTGCAGGCCGTCACGCTGTAGCCGAGGTTGCTCAGCGAGGTGTACATCACGCGCACGATCGCCTCCTCGTCGTCAACCACCAGCACGCGTTCATTTCCACGCGGTACTTCGCGGCGCTGCTGGGGCAGCTCAAGCATCTCCGGCTGGGCCTCGGGCAGCAGGATGTTGAAGGTGGTGCCGACCCCGAGCGTGCTCTGCACCTCGATCGCACCCTTCATAGCGACCACTATGCCGTGCACAGCCGACAGGCCCATGCCGGTGCCCTCGCCCATGCCCTTGGTGGTGAAGAAGGGTTCGAATATCCGCTCGCGCACCTTCTCGCTGATGCCGGTGCCTGTGTCCTCCACACTGATCATCAGGTAGCTGCTGGCCGGGTCCATCACGCGCCCGCCGAATTCCGCCACCGGTCCGAAACGGCGCAGGCGGATCGTCAGCCGGCCGCCCCTTTCGCGCATCGCATAGCCGGCATTGCTGCACAGGTTCATCATCAGCTGGTGCATCTGGGTCACATCGCCGTAGACCAGGTTCGGCCCGTGGCTGAGCTCGCTGACAATCTCGATGCTGGCCGGGATCGTGGCACGGATCAGGCGCAGCACCTCGGCGAATGTCTGGTTCAGGTCAACCACCCGCATCTCGACCTCGCTCTTGCGGGCGAACGAGAGGATCTGCTGCACCAGTTCGGTTGCGCGCGCCGAGGCCGCGAGGATCTCCGCCAGGCATTCGCGCGTGTTTTCCTCGTCGCCGGGCAGGGTCAGCGCCAGGTCGGCGTTGCCACGGATCGCGAATAGCAGGTTGTTGAAGTCATGTGCGATGCCGCCGGCCAGCGTGCCGATCGCCTCCAGCTTCTGCGTCTGGCGCAGCTGGGACTCGAGGTGGCGGCGCTCCGACTCGGCATGCTTGCGGTCCGTGATGTCACGGGCCACCACCAGCACCGCCCAGGGTTGCCCGTCGCGCTCCAGCCGCACACCGGCGGATTCGTACCAGATCCGCTCACCGCCGCGCGTGGTTGCACTGAACTCCTGCAGCGCGCCGCGCCGTTCCCCGGTGAGCACTTCCGTGATGCCGCGCATCGCGCGGTTGTACTCATTGCGGCTGGTGATGTCCTGCATGCCCAGCTTGCCCAGGTCAGTGCGGCCGAAGCCGAAGCGCTGCAGGGCATTGTCATTCGCCTCAATCAGCCTGCCCTGCGGGTCAACCACGAAGATCAGCTCGATACTGTTGTCAAACAGGGCGTTGTAGGCCTGCTCACTCTGCTCACGGGCTTCCTCAGCAAGGCGGATCTCGGTCACGTCCTGCACGGTGCCGCGCAGCAGCACGGTGCGTCCCTGCTCGTTGATCACCGGCTCGAACACCGTGTTGGCATAGCCGATCTGCCCGTCGCTGTAGTGGATACGGCGCACGATCGAGCCCGGCCGGCCATCGCGGATCGCATCGCGCAGTGCGATGCGCAGCATGCTGCGGTCTTCCTCATGGGTCACTTCAAGCGCGTCCGCCAGTGAAGGGGTGATCTGCGGGTCCAGTCCGTAGATGCGGAACACTTCCTCACTCCAGTCCAGTTCGCCGCTGACGACGTCATAGCTCCAGTTGCCGACGCGCGCGATGCGCTGGGCCTCGGCATAGCCGCGCCGATGCTCCTCAAGCTCCTGCAATACACTGCGGTTCTGCTCCAGCTGGCTGTTGAGCTGCCGGTTCAGCTCCGTCAGTTCGCGGGTGCGGAACTGCACTGCACGCCGCAGGCTGAGGTTGAAGAACAGCAGCAGCCCGAAGGCCAGCACAGTCGCCAGCGCCAGGGCCAGCAGTACGCGACGCATGCGGCTGACATCCGGGTCGAGGATGTCATAGTCGCTATACATCAGGCCATCAAGCCGGTCCAGCCCGTCCACCATCCCGAACACCTGCATGTACTCCGCCATATGCCGCCAGCGATCAGAGCTCATCTGGCCGATGTCGGAGAAGGGCGGGTTGACAATCGTCAGCGTCAGGCGGGATTCATACTCCAGCTGGTCCTCATCCAACTGCGGGTTGTACTTGCTGCGGATCAGCGCGGCAATCTCATCCGGATGGTCAAAGGCGTACTGCCAGCCCTTTAGCAGTGCCTCCCGCATTGCCATCACGCGCGCCGGGTGGTCCCGGATCTCCCGTTCCGTGGTGAACAGGGTGTCGCCGTAGAAGTCCACATTCTCCTCTGCCGGACTGAGCAGGCGTGTCTCGTAACCCATCCTGCGAAGCAGGAATGGCTCATTCGTGCTATATCCCTGGATCGCATCCACCTTGCCCGCAATCAGCAGCTGCAGGGCATTTCCGTCAAGCGGCTGCACGCTGTACTGGCCTTCGGAGAGGCCCGCCTTCATCAGCATTGAGCTTATCTCGACGGAGCGCGGTGAATCGTAGAGCATCAGGCGCTTGTGGCGCAGGTCAGCCACGGAGTTGATTTCACTATCGAACTTCGTGATCAGTGTCGAGGGGGACTGCTGCATGATCACGGCCAGGGCAACCACGTCCGCCCCGTTCAGCCGGCTCTGCAGCAACTCAGGACCGGCGATCCCGAATTCGGCTTCTCCATCCAGCACTGCCTGCACCGGGCTGTCCTCTCCACCCTCAAGCAGTTCAACATCCAGGCCGTGGGCGGAGAAGTAGCCATTTTCCAGCGCGGCGTAGCAACCGGCGAACTGGAACTGGTGCTTCCACTTGAGGCGCAGGCGCACGCTGTCCGGGTTACGTTCAGGCTGGGCTGTGTCCGCGCCAAGCACAGCGCTCGCGCCAAAGGACAAGTAAACTGCGATCAGGGCCAGCAGCCCCTTCAGGCAACGCCTGAACACTTGCGAAATCCGCCTTGCTCGTGGTTGAAAACTGTGCCGGTTACGGCCTTGAAGCCGACCCGTATATTTTAGGATTCTGGCACAAATCCACGGTTTAAAAGAATGTTAAAAAACGCGCACAAAGGTCAAGTCGCGGTCAAACGACTGAAGTGGCGGAGAGAGAAGCTGCCGGAGGCAGGGCTACATGCCGGATACGAGGAAGAAGTCCCAGCTGTACTCGGCGATCTGCTCCTGGTCGGTCACGACGCGCATCACGAAGCGGCCGGCGCCGTCCGGGCCGCGGCCCTCGATCACGAACTCGTCGTAGCAGTCGATGTCCTCGATCGGCTCGATCACGCGGTAGACGGAGAAGCTGCCCCAGGTATCGTTCTCGGGGAAGGTGTAGTAGATGTTGCTGGCGGTCGGTTCACTGTCGACTACGTGGAAGCGATAGTAAGCCTTGGAGCTCTCGCGGGTGGCATCCAGCGTGTCAGATGTGGATGAGCTGCAGCCAAACAGCAGGAGCGCAGCACAAATTGTGACGATAACCTTCAGCATGGAAAGGGTTCCTTAACCGGATACATTATAACAACGATCCATGAAATTGCGTCCCGCACAAAGATTATGCCCGATAAGGGCCCCGAATCCATGATCGGGGCGGAAAATTCCGGAACTTCCTGAGAAATTGCTGCATCCAGTCCTGTAAAGGCCAGAATTGCAGTCTCGTGATAGCGTTACAAATTGTAAATGAGACAAATTGTCTCTGTTCTATATCGAACTGAGACACGATGGACCGCCTCATGTCCATCGTGTCTCAAACTGGCTGACAGCCTAGCCCAGCTTCGCGGGACGGACCTCGCGCACGGCCAGGTTGTAGCCGGTCTCGGTCAGGCTCAGCTCCGCCACCACGATCACATACTCATCCACGGCGGGAACCGCCTGCTGCTCCGACCCCTCGGCAGCACCAAGCCGGACCGGTACACGGGTCTGCGGGCAGCAGCCATCCTGGCAGCCCTTCATGTTGTCGCAGTCCACGAGGATGATCGTGCCCTTGTCGGGATAGCTCTCGGCCACGCGGCCCTCCAGCGCGACGAGGCCTTCCATGTCCTTCGCCTTGCTGTCCAGGTCGGCGACACTGACGATGATCACCTTTTCGTCATCGCCCAGTGCCAGCTCATGGCCGGCCTGTGGCTCGTACTTCACTTCCTCAGCGATAGCCGTGGCATCAGCGGAAGTGGCCAGCTCATCGGAAACGGCCGGCGCCGCCTGCGCAGCGGCTGCTGAAGCATCGGTATTGGATCCGCCCTTGTTGCAGCCCGCCAGCGGCAGGATCAACAGCATTGCGATAATCGCGATCTGTCTGGTCATCAGGCACCTCTCAAATTCACGTGACAATACATACCAGGCCCGTGGGCCAATCTGCTAGTTAACTTATCTGCTGGCCCGCAGGCCATTGGCAATGCTCAGCCTGCGCAGGCGCAGGGATGGCACTAGGCTGCCCACCACGCCGATCACCGCCGCCAGCCCGACGCCCTGCAGCAGCACCTGCTGGTCAACCACGAAGCGGAAGGCACTCATGCTGAACTTCATCGGCACTCCGGACAGCAGGAGCCCGGCAGCGCTGCCCAGTACCCCGCCCAGCAGGCAGAGCAGCAGGCCCTCGAACATGATCCCGCCGACCACCTCGAAGCGGCGGTAGCCCAGCAGCAGCAGCACCGCCAGCTCGTTGATGCGGCCCATCACTGAGTTGAACATCGTGTTCATGCCGGCCATCGCCCCGCCGCTGACGAGCAGCAGGGTCATGATGCTGCAGACCGCCAGCACGGGTTTGAGCCGCTCGCTCTCGCGGGCGAAGTATTCCGTTTCACTGACAACCGTGGTGCGGATGTCGGTGCGCGTGTCCAGGTCGAACTTCACATCCCCAAGCGTTGCCATGTCCGCCGCGCGGGTGATCACGATCGAGTAGTCGTCCCGGCGCGCGGCCGCCATCAGGTCCTCCAGCGGGGCCCAGATCTCGGACTCATAGGCCGTGCCCGGCGCGGACAGGATGCCGACCACCTCCCACTGCTGGCCCTCGAAGGATAACTCGCTGCCAATCCCGAGCTGCTGGGTATCCAGCCCGAGCCGGGTGGCCACCAGCGGGCCGAGCGCCACTTCACTGCCGCGCTGTGGCAAGCGTCCCTCTGCCAGGCTGACCTTCGGATGCAGGCCGGCGTTCTCGCTGCGCAGCCCGCGCGTGAGCACAGCCGAGGCCGGCTGCCTGCCAACCTGGACCATCGTGTTGATGTACAGTTCCGGGCTGAGCTCCACTCCGTTGCCAACACTTTCCAGTGAGGCCATCGCGCGGATGTAGGCCGGCTCGACCGCGCTGAATTCCTGGCTGACCGCGCCGTAGCTCATCACGATCAGGTTCAGCGGTTCAGCGGTGGATGAGGCGGTGCGGCTCAGGCCCTTGCCGAGCGCCAGCATCGTGACGGACAGGAAGATCGCGATCGCCACCCCGCCACTCGTCATCAGGCTGCGGCTCGGGCGGTTGAGCATGCTGCGCAGGCTGTAGCTGATAGGCAGCTTCATCAGTCCACCCCCCGCAGCGCCAGCCCGATCGGCCGTGTTGCCCCGCGCTGCGCCGGCACATAGCCGCCGGCGAGGCACATCCCGACCCCGGCCACGAAACTGGCAAGGGCGGTCGCAACGGTGAACTGCGGGTACATCGTGTAGCCCTCCACGCTGATGCTGGCCATCCCGTTGCCAAGCACCGCGATGCCGAGCGCGACACCGAGCAGGCTCGCCAGGATCCCGGTCAGCAGGGATTCCATCACGATCAGCTGCGCAGCCAGCCGGCTGTCAAAGCCCAGCAGCTTCAGCTGCGCCACCTCGCGCATCCGGTCACGCAGGCCCATCGACACGGAGTTGGCCGTTGCCAGCATCAGCAGGCCGAGCGAGACCCAGGCGATCAGCTGCGCGAAGGCCACGAGCTCGGAGAAGCCGCTGATCTGCTGCGCCATGAAGCCCTTCTCCGGTGTGCTGCTGGTCATCGTGGCGTAGTTGGCGAAGTTGCTGTCGATCCGGTCTGCCACAGCCCCGCCATCCGCGCCGTCGCCAACTTTTGCGAGGAACATCGTCACCTCGCCGATCTCGTTTATACTCTGTTCGAGGTATTCACGGTCCACCAGCACCACTTCATCGAGGCTGGAGCCGCCGCTGCCGAAGATCCCGAGCACCGTGAAGCTCACGCCGCGCAGCTCGGCCAGCGTGACCGTCTGGCCCGCTTGCCAGCCGTACTTCTCCGCCGCCTTGCGCCCGACCATCGCCCCGCCCTTCTCGGCCTCGAAGGCCTGCCAGGCGCTGTCGTCAACATCGAGCGCACGGAATGTGCGGAACTGGTCCGGCTCAATGCCGTGCACGGCGATCAGGTTCGTGGTGGTGCCGCAGTCCGACAGCAGGAAGCGCACAGGGGTGACGGCGCTGACGCCCTCGATCCCCGCGATCTGCGCGGCATAGCTGACCGGCAGGCGGCTGTAGGGCGGGCAGGCCTTGTACTTCTCGAACACGATCAGCACGCCCTCATCGGAGCTGCGCTCCAGCATCGCACTGACGCCCTCGTCGAGTGAGAGCAGGAGCGAGAACACGAACACGCAGACCGCCACGCTGCCGATTGTCAGCAGGCTGCGCAGCCCGCCGGACAGCATGGTGCGCAGTGCCATCCTAAGCATCAGCATGCGCCGCGGCCTCCCTCACTTCCTCCTCAATCTGGCCATCATTCAGGTGCAGCACACGCTGGCCGTAGGCGGCCACCGCCGGGTCGTGCGTCACCAAGAGGATCGTCTTGTGGAAGCGGCGGTTCAGCTCCGCCAGCAGCTCCATCACCATCTTCGCGGTCTTCGTGTCCAGCGCGCCGGTCGGCTCGTCACCGAGC
Source organism: bacterium (assembly GCA_020440645.1). Lineage (GTDB taxonomy): Bacteria > 4484-113 > 4484-113 > 4484-113 > JAFGCY01 > JAHEFU01. The sequence continues at coordinate 23,574 of JAGRNR010000053.1, forward strand.
AGCAGCAGCGGGTCGCAGGCGATCGCGCGTGCAATGGCAACGCGCTGCTCCTGCCCGCCGGACAGCTGGCGCGGGTAATGCCCGGCCCGGTCAGTGATGCCGGTCACCTCGAGCGCCGTGTCAACCAGCTCGCGTCGCTTGGCGGGCGGGATCGGCAGCAGGCTGAGTGGCAGCTCGACATTCTCGCGCGCGGTCAGCACGCCCAGCAGGTTGAACTGCTGGAAGATGTAGCCGATCGCGCGGGTGCGCCAGCGCGCCAGGGCGTCCTCGCTGTAGCCGGTGATGTCCTCGCCGGCCACGATGATCCGCCCGCTGTCAGGCTTGTCAATCCCGGCCACGAGGTTCAGCATGGTGCTCTTGCCGGTGCCGGAGGGGCCCATCAGCACCACGAACTCACCTTCATTGATTGTCAGGTCGACGTTCTCCAGCGGTGTGATGAAGCCGCCGCCGCTCCTGAAGCGGCGGGTCACACCGCGCAGCTCGACCACCGCCCGGCCCTTGCCATCAGCCATCCGTGGCCTCCCCGTTGCCATGATTGCTTTCTGTGTTGCCAGCCGTGGCAGCCGATGTGTCAATCGCCACGCGCACCCCGAGCCCCGGCCGGAAATCCGCCGGCACATCAGTGATGCTGAGCTTGACCTGCACCGTGTTCTTCTGGATGCTGGCCAGCGGCATGATCGCGCTGAGCACCGCCCGCACCTTGCGGTCCGGCTGCGCGTCGGTTGTCAGCGTGGCCGGCTGGCCGACCGCCAGGAGCCCGCTGTCGCGCTGGTTGATGTCCGCCCAGGCCTGCACCTGCAGCGGGTCATACAGCGAGAGAATCGCAGCGCTGGAGGGGTCGTCCTTGGCAACGCCGACCCAGTCACCGATGTCAGCCAGCTGCTCCAGCACCACCCCATCCACCGGACTGCGCAGTGCACAGTGCGCCACCTTCCAGTTGAGCTCGTTGAGCTGGCTGTCCAGCTGGCTGATGCGGGCCTGGGCGATGCTGATCTCCTCGGAACGGGTCCCGGCCTCCAGCCTGCCCAGCTCGGACAGGGCGGCGTTGTGCTTCTGCTCCGCCGTGTCGCGTCGGGTCTCGAAGGTGCGCATCTCCGCCTTTGAGACCACGCCCTTGTCGAACAGCTCGATGGCGCGCTGGGCCTCCTCGCGCGCCAGCTCCAGCTCCGCCTTCGCGGAATTGACAACGGCGCGCGCGGCCTCGATCTCCTCCGAGCGGCTGCCGGCCTGCGCCAGTTCCAGCTCGCGGCTGGCCACCTCGCGCTCAGCCTGCAGCTTGTCCCGCTCCAGTTCCAGCTGGCTGGAATCCAGCGTTGCCAGCAGCTGGCCCGCGCTGACATGCGCACCGGGTACGGCGTGGATCGCCGTGATGCGGGCATCCACGTCACTGGACACAACGGTAGCGCCGGGCGGGATGATCTCGATGTAGCCGCCGGCCACGATCTCACCGGGGGCGGCGGGTGGCAGTGCGGCACTTGTGTTGTCAGTTTCAGTGGCCGCCTGCTGCAGCTTCGGGTCCGGCTGGCTGCCCTGCACGGCGGAAGGCATCAGTGCGGCCAGCTTGTCACCGGCCAGCAGCCAGGCTGCCAGCAGGATGCAGGCCACGATCAGGATCTCGACCAACGGCAGGCTGCGCCGCAGGCCGGGCCGCAGTGCCGGTGAATCAATCCGCAGGGCGCTCAGGTCAGCGCCCTTCCGTTCATCATCCATTGCAGCAACCCTCCGATCCGCAACCCTGGGCACCGCGTTCCTCCACGCATTCGCGCTGGCAAAGGCCGCGCTCCAGCAGTTCGAGAACGCAGTCGTCCACCACGCGGTAGTGGATGTTCGTGCCGCAGCGCCGTGCCATCACGATGCCGTTGCCTGCCAGGTTGCGCAGCTGGTTGGAAACCGCCTGGGTGTTGAGCCCGATCT
>JAGRNR010000054.1:0-25393 GCA_020440645.1 bacterium
CCAGGCTGATGACGCCAAGGGCACCAGCGGCTACGACGGCTACTGGGTTGAAAGCGCAGACGCCGCCTATGTGGACGGCCTCGACATCCTCTTCCAGTTCAAGAAGAACGGCATGGGCCAGTACAAGTTCGTGATCAACATCACCAACAATTCCGCCCACTCCCGCATCGTCGACTTCAAGGACTTCAGCCTGAACTACGACTACTTCGTCTACCAGAACGGCGTGAAGAAGTGGCAGGCCAGCCAGGACAGCTTCTGCCTCGTGATCGAGCCGGACTTCTACCTGCCGCCCTACCAGACCAAGTCCTACGAAGTGCCCTGGGATGGCAAGGACCTCTCCAACCACGTGATGAGCGGACTGGCCACCGTCAAGGGCAAGCTCTACCTCAACAGCGGTACGGTGATCCTCGATGGCCCCGCCTACATCTAAGGCAGTGCCAACCCCAACCAAGCTAACCACTTTCCATACACACAGTCCCGGCCCGGAGCAATCCGGGCCGCTGTGCTTTCTTGTGCCGGCCTGCCCTGTGCAAAGATTGTTCTGTGATTGCCATGCTGCAATTCAACTGGGTGGGATGGACCTTCGTACTTCTGTTTGTCAGCGGCACGTTCGTAATGCTTGCCAGTTACTTCCGGCTGGTCCAAGGAAGCAAAGCTGGCCGCCAGCGGCTGATTGACAGCATCGACCTGCCCCGGACGAGGGAGCTGCGGGCCGGTGCCTTCGCCGCGCGATACGGACATAAGCGCGATATTGATTTCCCCGAAGCGAAGCGCCTGCTGCGGGAGGCATATTCAAGAGGCGACAAACTGGCAGGGATGCAGCTGCAGCGCCTGCTGTACTTTGACCAGGGCATGTCTGCAGCACGCGAGTCAGAGCGTATCTTCCATGACTGCAGGGATGCCCTGTTCGAACTGGTCAAGCTATCCCATCCTGAAGCGAACTTCCTGTTCTGCAACACCTGGGGCATGCATTCAATGGACGAGATTGCCATGATGTACGAGACGGAATCCCTGTTTGAAGCCTGTGATGCAGGGTTCGTGCCAGCCTGGTTGTTGCGCGGAGATATTGAAGCGGACCCTGCAGATGGTTGCAACCCGGAAGAGGCGATGCTGTGGTATCGCAAGGCAGCAGACGCGGGTTGGCTGGCCGGACGGACCGGAGTGGCGAAAGTCCTTTGTGATCCGGCGTACGGTGGCTTCGACCCAGCAACGGGGATTGCCATGCTGCGGGAATGCGCGGCGCGTACTGACAGCCATGCGATGCAGCTGCTGGCCCGGATGCTCCTTGATGATGAACTGGGCCATTACGATCCCGAGGAAGCTCGGCAATGGCTCGCCAGGGCGGTGAAGCTCGGTGAATACTACGCTTGCATCGAACTTGCGATTCTGCACCGGGATGGAACCGGCGGGCCTGTTGACATAGTGGAAGCACGTCGCCTGCTCAGGATTGCAACGCAGTTCAGCTTTGACAGTGAAGCACGCAAGCTGCTGTCGGAACTCGATGAGCCTTCCGGGACAGGCACTTCTGAGTAGCTGCTCAGCTGTGCACCAGGCTGGTTAGTTCTGAAGCATCGCAAGTCTCGTATATACTCTGCCCGTGCCGGACTTCATCCCCCGCAATCCAGACTTTGAGCGCAGCGTGCGCGAATCGTGGACCACACAGAGTTTCCTGCGCCTGCTGGGCGCTGAGATCACCGCCGTGGCTCCCGGTGCGGTGGAAACCCGCCTGCCCTGGCGGGCGGACCTCTGCCAGCAACATGGCTACTTCCACGCCGGTGTAATTGCCACCCTGGCTGATGTGACCGGTGGCTACAGTGCGTATTCGATGCTGCCGGCGGGCTGGTCGATGCTGTCAACGGAGTTCAAGGTCAACCTGATCAGCCCCGCGATCGGCGAATGCCTGGTCGCGCGCGGACAGCTGCTGAAGGCCGGGCGCACCCTGTTCCCGGCCCGGGTGGATGTGTTTGCGCTCAAGGATGGCAACGAGAAGCTGGTGGCTGCGATGCAGATGACCCTGATGGGCCTCGAGGACAGGCCCGAGCTGGAGGCCCGCTGATGCTCGCCCTGGCGGGGATGTACCTGCTGATCCACATGACGACTGTCTACTTCGGCTTCAGCCTGACGAAGATGGACCAGACGCGCTCCCGGCGCTTCTTCCCGCTGGCGGCCACGAGCGGTGTGCTGACCGGAGTGCTGCACTACCTGATTGACAACCACGTTGACTTCCCGGACAGCATCCTTGAAGCGCTTGTGATCGGCGTCGGCAGTGGACTGCTGGTGTTGCTGCTGGCGGTGTTCTTGCTCCCACGCGTGCTGAACAAGGCCGTGATGGTGGCGGCGGTGGTCTGCTTTGGCGACCTCGTATTCTCCATGCTGCTGCTGCGCTGAGTCGCAGCGGTTAAGATGGGCAGATGCCCCAGCAGCACAATGCTTTCCCGGATGAACGGATCGAACGGATCCGCGCACTGCTGCATGAGCACTCGGACCCACAGCATGCCCTCTTCCACCGCGAGTACCACAAGTCGCAATTGATATTCCACGGGCTGCGGGCACCAGTGCTGAAGCAGCTCTATCGCAGTGTATTCCCCGCCCGCAGCAGGCTGGATGAGGATGAACTGTCCGGCATTGTCAATCAGCTCTGGCACTCCGGTTGCTGGGAGGAGACGATGCTGGCAATCATGCTGCTGGAACGGCACCAGCGCCAGCTTCCGCTCGATTACATTGCCAGCATCCTTGCTATGACACGTGAATGCGAGGGCTGGGCCCAGCTTGACGGCCTGGCCTGCGGTGTGTTGTCGCAGATGGCCCTGCGTTTCGATGCGGACGAAGAACTCCGCCGGCAGTGCTACGGTGATGTCGCAGCCTGGGCAGAGGACAGCTGCATGTGGACCCGCCGGGCCAGCATCCTCGTGCATATCCATCCGGCCAGGCAGGCCAGGCTTGCGGAGGATTATTGCTGGGATACATGGGAATCTCGCCTGCACGAAAAGGAATTCTTCATCCGCAAGGCCATCGGCTGGGTGCTGCGTGAAGCATCGAAGCAGTATCCGCAACAGGTGCACGATTTCCTGCTCCGTGTCGGCGACCGGGCCAGCGGTCTGACGAGGCGTGAGGGTGCACGCAACCTGCCCTCGCAGCTCAGGATTGGAATACTTGGCAAGTAAGCCGATTGTTCCAATCCGGCTACTCGCCAATCGCCAGCGCGCCGTATAGAATCAGCGCTCAAGTTTGCACTGGAGAGCGCAATGACTGAATACGTGATGAAGGCCCCGTTTGAAGTGAGTGCCGACGAGCTGTGGGGCACGGTTGGCAACTGGCATGAGGTTAACCGCTTCCTGCCGATGATCATTTCCTGCACGACCACAGGGGGCGATCCCGGCGCGAAGCGCAGCATTAAGATCGAGGGCGACCAGTGGGTCGAGGAGGAACTCCTGCGCTACGAACCGGAAATCCGCAGTTACACCTATGCAATCACCAGCAGCAGCTTCCCGTTCAAGGACTATGTCGGCACGATGAAGATCAACGAGGACCCCGAGGGTGGATGTGAGTTCGAGTGGTCCTGCCGCTTCAAGCCTGACGGTGCCAGCGAGGACGATGTGCTAGGCATCATGGAGTTCTTCTACGGCACCGGGATGGAAACGCTTGCGAAGCTGCACCCTGGCAAGGCGGCAGGCAATGGCCCGCAATAACGAACGGTGCGCCTGGTGCGGCAGTGACCCGCTTTATATTGCCTACCATGACGAGGAATGGGGCGTGCCACTGCATGATGACAACGCCCTGTTCGAGTTCCTGGTGCTGGAGGGTTTCCAGGCCGGCCTGAGCTGGATCACGATCCTGCGCAAGCGCGACAACTTCCGCAGGGCATTCGATAACTTCGACCCGCTAAAGGTGGTGCGCTACAGCGAGAAGCGCCTCGAGAAGCTGATGCTGGACAGCGGCATCATCCGCAACCGGATGAAGATCGAGGCCTCGGTTGCCAATGCCCGCGCCTTCCTCAAGGTGCAGGAGGAGTTCGGCAGCTTCGACGCCTACAACTGGGGCTTCGTGGATGGACGCCCGCTCGTCAACCAGTGGCAGGAGATGGGCGAGATCCCGGCCCAGACGGAGCTTGCCGTGAAGTTCTCAAAGGACCTCAAGGCCCGTGGATTCAAGTTCGTCGGCCCAACCATCGTATACGCGCACATGCAGGCCACGGGGATGGTCAACGACCACGTGACGGGCTGCTTCAGACACGCACAGCTGCGCAAGCTGAAATAAGGTACATGGTTAAATCCCGGTAGCTTTTCATTTCCCTGTAACTCCGATTTGACGGTCCCGTCCCCTGTTTCTGTGCTCCGGCTGGCACTTCACAGGACGCACGGGAATGCTCCCTGTGATCAATTCAGTGCATTTCGCAGATGGCTGTTTACTCATTCGCCAGCGGGGGTAATACAAGCGGTTTCGGCAATGAAACCCCAATTCATCGAATCGGGAAAATGGAAATGTATACAACTGAGATCAGGGCGTATCGCCAGGAAGAGACCAACCTCCGCGACCAGTTCGAGGCTCGCTGGGATTTCGAGGTGATCCTGTCTGAACTGCGCCGTAACCCCGTTCTGGAAGTGATCGGTAGCAATGAGAAGGTCTTTGCTATAGAATACTTCGCAACCGCCTAGGGCGAAACCCGGCGGTTACTTTGTTGAACTTACTTTTGTTACTTTCTTTCTGGAGATGAGACGATGACTATTATTTCGCGTAATGACAACAATGGCATCCGCAGCATCCTCGATTCCGTGCCCGTGCGTGAACTCACCGCTGTGACCAACGACGAGCGCGAGGACGAGCCCACCCAGTAGTCCGGGTAACAGCCTGCCGCAACCGGTGCTAATCTAGCAGTGGAGGTAGGCAATGAAAACGATAAAACTTATGGTCGCCGTGATGGTCCTCCTGTGGACCGCCCCGGCGCTGGCATTCGAAGCTGATGCCGGAAACCGTGCCCTGCCGCTCTACGGCATCGACCGTGTCAGCGGAGACTGGGTTGACCTGGCCGACTACCGCGGCAAGTGGGTGCTGCTGGAGAACTGGGCCACCTGGTGAGGACCCTGCATGGGGCAGTTGCCCTATCTGCTGGACGAGACCAGTGAACTGCGCAAGCGCAGTGACTTCGCCGTGTTCACCGTGGCATTCGACAACCCGGACCGCGAGCAGGAAGTCGACAAGGTGATCCGCGAGAAGAAGATCCCGCATGTGGTGGTCTGGGACCACCGCGAGGCGACGGACCTTTCCAACAAGGCCGACTGGAACATCAAGGGCTTCCCGACCACCGTGCTCGTCAACCCCGATGGCATCATCCAGGGCAGCATGGACGTGGACGAGAACCTTGAGGAGAACCTGCTCTACTTCCTCGAGCAGGACAGTGTCCCTGCCCCGATCGGACTGAGCTTCAGCAAGCCGACTGATGACGAGGGAAATGTCATGCTGTCGGACGATGGCTCGGTCAGGCTCACGATCGACGTGTACAGCCCGACGCATGAGGACCTCGAAGTGATGGTCGACGTGATGGGCACGAAGATCAGCTACGACGATGAGAAGGACCCCGAGCACAAGGAACCGAACTACGAGCCCGTCAACTACCGTGACGAGGGCCGTGCCCCGGACTTCACCGCCAGCTTCAGCCAGTACGGAAGTTTCACCAAGGACGTGATGCTGACACCGGAGGAAGGCATGGGCTACCTGTTCGTGGTGGTCAGCGTGAAGATCCCCGGCACCGAGGCGCTCAACGGCGGCGAGGGGCTGACGACGTCCAGCTTTGACTTCATCAGCTTCCCGAAGGAAGATGCTGAGTAAGCAGGCCGGACCAATATTCGAATGAACCACAGGGGAGCCCGGCTGGGCTCCCCTGTTTGTTTCCTGGGTCAAAAACACGGGATTGCATCACCGCCAGCGGCGGTTATAATATCCCTCCACGTCGGGCGGTAGCGCAGTCCGGTTAGCGCACTAGTCTGGGGGACTAGGGGTCGCGAGTTCGAATCTCGCCCGCCCGATATTCCTTTTCCTTATCGCGTTCTCAGTAGCGCGTACCCGCCGTCTGCTCCGGCAGGCCGGCCGTGATCCCCGCCAGCTGCTCAGCACTGAAACTGATGCCCGCTGCCGCAATGTTCTCCTGCAGGCGGCTGAGCTTGCGTGTGCCGGGGATGACCGCCAGGTTCGGCGCCTGGTTGAGCACCCAGGCCAATGCGACCTGCGCCGTGCTCACGTTGTTCTCGGCAGCCACTGAATCGATCACCTCAAGGAAGCGGCGGTTCTGCTCGAATGCTTCATCGGCAAAGCGCGGGTTCCTGCGGCGGAAGTCAGTCTCATCCAGTGAGTCCTTGTCCTTGATCGCGCCCGTGAGGAAACCGCGGCCGAGCGGGCTGTAGGCGACAAAGGTAGTGCCCAGCGCTGCGGCGGTGCCAAGCATGCCGTCCAGCGGCTCACGGCTCCACATCGACAGCTCGTTCTGTACGGCCGTGATCGGATGGATCTCATTGGCCTCGCGCAGTTCCTCGGGGCTGACTTCGGAGATGCCGATCCAGCGCACCTTGCCCTGCTCCACCAGCTCCTTCATGGCGCCGATGCTTTCACTGTAGGGCACCTCGCGGTCGCGGCGGTGCATGTAGTAGAGGTCGAGGTTGTCACGGCCCAGCCGCCTGAGGCTGGCTTCACAGGCCTGGTGGATGTATTCCGGCCGGTTGTTGATGCCGGTGAAGGCTCCATCAGCACCACGTTCCACCGCGAACTTGGTGGCGAGCACCAGCTGGTTCCAGCGGCCGGCGAAGGCGCGGCCGATCAGTTCCTCATTGTGTCCACTGCCGTACATGTCAGCAGTGTCGAAGAAGTTCACGCCGAGCTCCAGCGCGCCGTGCAGCACCTTGATGGACTCAGCTTCATCACTTGGTCCGTAGAACTCGGACATGCCCATGCAGCCCAGTCCCACGCGGCTTATCTCTGTATCCGTATTCCCGAGCCGGATCCGGTTCGGAATCATCTTCCCTGCAGTGTTTGCATCCATGTCTTCCCATCTCCCTGAATTACTGATACTGGTACCCGGCACCGCCGCTTTCCATTTTGAATCGCAAAAAGACCGCAAGTCTGGACGAATCATGTAACGTAGGGGGGCTGGGGTCGTCCCCAGATGCAGCCTGAAGAGATTTTCATGCAGGACCCGGCTGAAACCTGCATCCCTGGGTTAATCTAATCGGCTCTTAAACCTCAGGTTGCGCACATTGCGGCATCATCACAGGTAGAGCTATGAGCATGAAAACTGAACAGACGGCACCGTCCGCGGAAATCCTGGCGGCCTTCGGCCTGCCCAGTGTCACGCCCCGCCTGTTGGCGGATGGCCGCGGGCGCAGCTGGTCGGTGACCAGCGCGATCCTGAAGCCGGTTGACGATGCAGATGAGGCGCGTTTCGCAGCTGAACTCTACGGCGTGCTGGACGGCGAGGGCTTCCGCATCCCGCGGCCGATGCGCACAAGTGATGGCAGCTTCGTTGTGGATGGCTGGAGCGCCTGGCATTACATCCCGGGCCGCCACGACTGCCAGGGTGACTGGCAGGGCATGCTTGCCGCCAGTGTTGCATTCCACAGGGCCCTGGCCGGCACGGACCCGCCGGGCTTCCTGGCAACGCCGCGCCACCACTGGGCCCAGGCGGACCGCATCGCATGGCAGGAGGAGCGCTGCGGCGAGCGCTGGAACATGCGCGACGCGATTGAGCGCCAGCTGGAGCTGTGCGATGCAGCCGACAGGCGCTTGCCGAAGCAGCTGGTGCATGGCGACATCGCCGGCAACCTGCTGTTCGAGGAAGGCCTGGCCCCGGGGGTGATTGATTTCTCACCCTACTGGCGTCCCGTGGCCTATGCGCATGCGGTGATGGCGGTGGACGCGATCTCCTGGATGGGAGCTGATGCCAACCTGCTTGAGATGGTGCGGCATGAGGGCGTGACGGATTCGCTGCTGCGCCGCGCCATCGTATTCCGGCTGGCCGCGGTCAGCGCTTCCCCCGAACATGGGGCGACTGACCAGCAGGCTGAGCTGGCAGCCTGCAGCAAGGTGCTGTCCCTGATCGAACGCCCGCATCCGCTCGGCTGATTTTCACCGCGCTTACAACAGCAGGGTATATCCTCTGGTAGTACTGAGCTATTCAAGCAATGTGGAGGAAGTCATGCCGGTAAGACATGCAACAGCGGAGTGGAAGGGTGATCTCAAGGGCGGCGCGGGCCATGTGTCCGTGGAGAGCGGAGCCTTCTCCACCGCATACAACTTCGTATCCCGATTCGAGACCGGGGACCAGACGAACCCCGAGGAGCTGATCGGCGCGGCGCATGCCGGCTGCTACAGCATGGCCCTGAGCGCTGACCTGAGCGGCGCCGGCTACACGGTGAACTCCGTCAAGACCCGTGCCAACGTGCACCTGAACTTCGTGGATGGCAAGCCGACGGTGGACCTGATCGAGCTGCACTGCGAAGCCGACATTGAGGGCATTGATGCCGACAAGTTCGCGGAGATCGCCGAGGCCACCAAGAACGGCTGCCCGATCAGCCGTGCACTGGCCAGCGTACCGATGAAGCTTGAAGCCAGGCTGGTCAGCAGCGCAGGCTAAGTCCAAGGCCGTATAATCAAGCTCCCAATTCTGAGGAGCTGCAATTGTCAAGCCAGGAACACCGTACCGCCTCGACGCGCGGGTCATTTCGCGAAGTGCCCTACATGGGCGTCATCTGGGTCGTGCACGAGGCCGTGCAGCGTGGCTTCTACAATGGCCATCCCGACTGGTGCAACCTCGGTCAGGGGCAGCCTGAGGTCGGTGAGATGGCCGGTGCTCCGCCGCGCCTGATGCAGGTCGCACTTGATCCGACTGACCATGCCTACGGGCCGCTCGGGGGCACGGATGAACTGCGCGAAGTGATTGCCGCGCACTACAACCGGCTGTACCGCCAGGGCAAATCCAGCCAGTATACGAAGGACAATGTCAGCGTTGCCAGCGGTGGCCGGCTGGCGTTGACCCGCGTGGTAGCGGCACTGGCGGACGGTCCACTGGCCTACCAGGTGCCGGACTACACCGCCTATGAGGACCTGATTGGCTACCATGCGCACCGGCTGGAGCCCGTGCTGCTGGAGGGCCGTGAGGAGAACGGCTTCCAGGTGCCGGCGGCTGAGCTGGAAGAGGCCGTGCGAGAGCGCGGCGCGCGGGCCTTCATCTACAGCAACCCCTGCAACCCGACGGGCAACGTAGTCAGTGGCGACGAGCTGGCGCGCTACTGCGCGATCGGGCGTGACAACGGCTGCACGATGCTGCATGACGAGTTCTACTCGCACTTCATCTACAACGCGGATGGCAGCCCGGGCAGCGGTCCGGTGTCGGCGGCGGCCTACGTGGAGGATGTGGAGCAGGACCCGCAGATCATCATCGACGGCTTGACCAAGAGCTTCCGCTACCCCGGCTGGCGCTGCGGCTGGGCGATCGGCCCGCGCGAAATGATCGAGGCCATCAACCGCAGTTCATCGGCGATTGACGGCGGACCGAGCCGGATCGTGCAGCGCGCAGCCCTTGAAGTACTGCAGCCACAGCGCGCCGACCAGGAGACAACGGCGCTGCGCGAGGTGTTCGCCCGCAAGCGAGGCATCATGCTGAGGATGCTCGGGGAGATGGGGATCACCACTGCGCGCGACCCGCAGAGCACCTTCTACATCTGGGCGAGCATTGCCAATCTGCCGGACGGTTTCAATGATGCCGACGAGTTCTTCTTCAAGGCAATTGAGCGCAGGGTGATGACGGTGCCGGGGCGCTTCTTCAACGTGGACCCGCGCCACGAACGTGGCATCGAGCATCCGTACAGGCAGTGGGTGCGCTTCAGCTTCGGCCCGCCGGAGGACAACTTGGTCATGGGCTTGACCCGCCTGCAGGAGATGCTGCGCGAGGGGTGAGAGGAGTGGAAACGGAGTGTAGCTCTTAGAGCTACAGGGCCTTGTTGCTCACAGAGCAACACACCTCCCGGCTTGCGCAGCAGCTTCGTTGCCAGCAATGAGTGATGAGCAATGAGCCAAGGGTGCATTTGTAATGACCTCGAACTAGTTTGGCTCATTCTTCATAGCTCAGAATTCATTGCTTACTCGCCCGAATAACGCAGCACCTCCGATTGCCGAAAGCGGAAACCCGAAACCGGAAACCCGTTGTGCGACTTGCGCCGCAGCTCCGATGGGAAAAGCCACCACTAAGCCACGAAGGTTTTAGATGCTCACTAAGATTGGCTTAGTGAACTGACAATCAGCTTTGTGAACTCTGTGCCCTTTGTGGTAAATCAAACTACCGCCGAGCTGGCGCTCGACCTCCGCGCCTGGCTTGCGCCAGACTTCCGTTGGCACAGCGTCGCAGTGCCTCCAATGGTGCAGCTTCGCAGCACCTCCGACTGCCGAAACCGGAAACCCGAAACCGGAAACCCGTTGTGCGACTTGCGCCGCACCTCCGCGCCAAGCTAACAGCTTGGCCTCCGTTGGCACAGCGTCGCATTGCCTCCAATGGTGCAGCTTCGCAGCACCTCCGATTGCCGAAACCGGAAACCCGAAACCGGAAACCCGTTGTGCGACTTGCGCCGCAGCTCCGTGCCAAGCTAACAGCTTGGCCTCCGTCAGTCATCCATGATGCGGGCCAGCTGTTCCTTCTCGCTCAGTGGCAGCACCGGTGCGGGCTGGCTGTCGCGGATGGCAACGAGGCGCGCGAGCAGGCCATCGATCCCCTCCCCCGTCGCAGCACTGATGAACAGCGCGTCGGGGTAGCTGCTGCGCAGCAGCTCCAGCTCCTCCGGGTCGGCCAGGTCCAGCTTGTTGAATACCAGGAGCTCCGGCATGTTCTCGAGCCCGATCTGCCGGACGATCTGGCGCACCGCTTCGATCTGGTCCAGCACACGCAGGTGTGAGGCATCGGCCAGGTGCAGGAGCAGGTGGCTGCCGGCCATTTCATCCAGCGTGGCGCGAAATGCGGTGACAAGCTCCTCCGGCAGATCGGCAATGAAGCCGACTGTGTCCGTCAGCAGCATACGGCTGCCATCCGGCATGTACAGCGCTCGCGCCGTCGGGTCCAGCGTGGCGAAGTACTTGTCCTCGCTCAGCACCCCGCCACGGGTCAGGCGGTTGAGCAGGGTGCTCTTGCCGACGTTGGTGTAGCCGACGATGCTGGCGGTGAACACGCCGGAGCGCACGCGCTGCTGGCGGCGCAGTTCACGCTGGCCGCGCAGCTTGTCGAGGCGCTTCTCGATCTGCACGATGCGCTTGCGGTGCTGGTCCTTGACGCGGCGGGTGAGCTGTTCGCCGGGGCCGATCGTGGAAGTGCCGCCGGCGCTGCCGCCACCGATGCTGTCGAGCTTCTCGTAGCTGCGCATCACGCGCGGCAGCTCGTACTTGAGCTGCGCCAGCTCGACCTGCAGCTTGCCGTCGGCGGTGACTGCATTGTCCTCGAAGATCGCGAAGATCATGTCGTAGCGGTTGAGCACCACGAGCTTGCTGTCAACTTCCCAGTTGCGCTGGTGCACGGCGGAGATCGGCGCGGAAATGGCAATCAGGTCCACCTCACTGGCCTTGGCGCGCTCCACCACCTGCTCCATCTGGCCGCTGCCGAGGTAGTAGCGGCTCTGGCGCTCCTTCAGGTTGATCTCCATCATGTCGGCGATCTCGAGCCCGGCGGCATTCGCCAGCTCGGTGAAGTCGCCGGTCTCGCTCTCCGCCAGCAGCTCGCGGTCATAGCGGCGCGCCAGCTCGTCAACGAGGCCTGAATTGTCAACCCGCCCGGGTTCGGCGGGGATGCGGGGCTGCCGTTCATGGACGACAACGAGCAGGGCCTTCAGTCCGCCCAGCTTTGCCTTGCGTGGATCACTCAAATGCTCATCACACTCCAGTCAGGTTGGACAGCACTTCCCCGCTGGTGAGGTCCACCAGCACGAGGTCGCTGCCTGCACTGCCTTTCTCCATTGTAACAAGGCAGCGGTTGTTGGCGCTGACGGGGTCGACCACCGGCTCGCTGAGAGCGCTGTCGAGGAAGGTCAGCTGGTTCTGCAGGTCACCGGCGGCATCGCCGATCCAGAGGTTGTCAGTACCGTCGAAGTCGCTGATGAACACGAAGAAGGAGGCATCCGGCCCCCAGGCCGGGCTGTGCTCATCGCTGAGCAGCTGCTGGGTGAGGTTGATGTTGATCGCTTCACCGCTGATCACGCTGACGGTCTTGCGCCAGATGTCGCCATTACCGCTGCGGCCGCTCTGGAACAGCAGCTGGCCGTCAATCAGCGGATGGTAGACCGGCTGGTACTGCCCGCTGCCAAAGGACTGGTCGAGCTCGGTCTCCAGCAGGTTGTCAGCGCTCACGCTCCAGATGCCGGTCACGCTCTGGCGGGTGCTGACGAACACGATGTCATTGCTCGGCGTGCGCGAGAAGTATGGTTCGGTGTTTTCGTAGCCGGAGCTGGTGAGCTGCACCGGGCTGAGCTGGTCATCCGCGGTTGACACCAGCATCACCTGCCAGAAGCCGTCGTCATCCCGCTGCTGGTAGGCCAGCAGGCTGCCATCGTAGTTGAGCGTCGGGTGGCGCTCATCACCGGCGAATGCGGTGAGCTGGGTCAGCTCGCTGCCATCCGGGCGGACGCTGTAGATGTCGTAGCTGCCGCCGAGGTTGCTGCTGAACACGATCGTGTCCTTTGTCAGGTTCCAGTCCGCCTCGCGGTTGCGCGCATTGAGCGCCTGGTCACCGGTGCGGAAGTCGATCTCGGAAAAGGTGTCATTCTCGTTGCCGGCCTTGTCCCGCACGCCGGTGATGCGCACGCTGTAGTCGGTATTGGGCTGCCAGCCGCCGACCGGGGAGACGAGTACGCTGCTGCCGCTGACGCGCGTCGTGACACTGGTGTCAGGGCTGATGACGACATCGATTGCGGAAGCCTGGCTGTCCAGCGGCTCATTGAAGTCGAAGCTGACTGACACGTTGGGCGGATGCCCGCTGCTGCCATCCGCCGGGCGGCTGCCGACAAGGCGCGGGGCGTAGCTGTCCGTACTGTCCGTGGTGAAACGCAGGCGCAGCGGCTGGTCCATCACGTTGGCGGCATTGCGGATCTCGCCACTGTATTCGATAAGCATGTTCTGGGAGACGGGCAGCTGCTCATCGGGCAGGATCGTCAGCGTGGTGCCGCTCAGGTTCAGTTCGAGGTCGCCAACCGGCGGAGTGAATGTGAAGTCCGCTGCGGAAATGCTGGAAGCAAGCGGCGCCTCGCTGAATTCAAAGGTCAGCAGGCCATCCAGTGGGACACCACTGCTGTTCAGCCCCGGGTCAGCGCTGACAACGCGCAGGCCATCCGTCGCCGGCAGGCTGAAGCTGAAGTCCACGCTGCTGGCGGACAGGCTCACGCGCCGGCTGTCATAGTTGCCGGACTGGTCCTCGAAGCTGACGGTGTAGCCACCGGCCGGCAGGTTGCCATAGCTGAAGCGGCCGGAGGCATCAGTGGTGGTCGGGTTGAGGCTGAGCAGTACCTGCACCCCGGCGAGCGGGCTGCCAGATCCGTCAGTCACCACCCCGCTGAGGGTAAGGCGATCGGTGGGTGTCGGACCGGGGTTGCCCCCGCCTCCCCCGCCGCCGCAGGATGACAATGCAAGGATGAGGCCCGCCGACAGGATGATCTGGTCACGCAGCTTCACTGGCGCACCTCCAGTACGTAGACAAGCTGGCTGTCGCGCAGCCAGACGATGAAGCGGCCGTTGCTGTAGCGGCAGGCCAGCCTGTGCTCGCCTTCGGGCAGCTTGAGGTCCACCCGGCGGGCAAGGTAGTCCGTCCCGTTCGGTTCAAGGAAGTACAGCTCGCCGCCATTGCCGTAGGTGGCCAGCATCACATTGCCGGACTCATCCACGGCGAAGTCCTGCACGCCGGGCACGCTGTCAACGTCCGCCGGGCGGTTGAGGATCAGGCGGTGGAAGTCGGTCTCCTGGCCGCGGCGGTAGAGCACCGCACCCTGGTGGTAATCCAGCACGAACATCGAGCCGTCCGCCAGGTTGGCGGTGCGGGCATAGACGGCATCCGGCCAGGGCAGCAGCTTCTGCAGGTAGACCTGATCCTTCATGTTGCCTTCCTTGTCGAAGGCGGTGATTGTGCCGCGGTCCGGCAGCAGCACCCACAGCAGGCCGTCCTTGCCGACGTCGATATCGCCGACGCGGCTGAGCGCAAGCACCGTTCCGTCGGCATATTCATAAGCGAGGTTGATGCTGCGCGTGAAGTTGCCGTCGGGCGCGATCTGGAACACGCGGTGCGCGGCTTCATCGAACACCCAGATGCTTAAGTCCGGGCCCTCCGTGCAGGCCGTCGGCTGGAACTGCAGCTCGGCCCCACCCTCACGGATGATGTGCTGCATCAGCCGGCCTTCCAGCGAGTAGTCGGCGATGCGGCCTTCCGCCGGGTACAGCAGCGCCACGTGGTCCGGGCCGAGGATCGCGGCATCCGCGATGGAGCCGGCCTCCGGCACGAAGCGGGCGATGATGCGCGCTTCCGCGGCCCGTGCGCAGTCGCACAGGAACATCACTGCGAAGGTTATAAGGAGCAGAAGGCGCATGCTCATCCTAGATTAACTGACGGAACTGCTCATCACTGCGATGGAGTAATTCGCGCAGTTCCTTCAATTTGTCCTCGAGGTGCGTGCGCACGTGCTCACGCTCGTTCCACAGGTCCGCGAAGGTGCTGAAGGTGTCCTCGCGGTGCTGGGTGGCGGGGAAGCACCAGGGGAAGCCCAGTTCAGTGCCGATCTGGCTGATTTTTGGATCGATCGCGATGCCGAGGCAGGGGACCAGCGCACCGGCGGCGGCGATCAGGCCGTGCAGGCGGCTGGTGATCACAAGCTGGGCATGGCGCGTGAGCTGCCAGTAGTCGGGCTGCGGCTGGTCCACTCCGGGGGCCAGCTGGGCATCGCCTACGCATTCAGCCAAGATCTCCTGCGCGAAGCCGAGGTCCTCCGGGGCATAGGGCAGCACGAGGCAGTCCATCCCGGTCTGCTCACGCACATGCCGGATCAGGGTGGCCGCCGCCTGGGCCTCGCTTACGAGGTCATCCGGGGCCGGCAGGTCACCGCTGCGGCGTGGGATGTAGGCGAAGTAGCGGGCCGGCAGCTGAGCGCCGTCGAAGCCGCTCAGTGGCGGCTGGTCATACAACAGGATCGGGTCACAGGACTGCACAAGCCGGCAGTTGCCGGAGTCGACGCGTTGCTTCTGCGCCCACTGCATGCTCTGTTCATCGCGCAGGCTGAGCATGTCCGTGTTGCGTAGCACCATTGGCGTGAGCGTGCTGCCCAGCCATGAGCTGATCGGGCCGATGCCCTGGTTGAGCAGCATCACGCGGCAGGTGGACTGGGTGAAGCGGCGGATGAACCAGAGGTAATAGAGCAGGCTCTTCACGCTGGAGCTGTCCTGCAGGATGCTGCCGCCGGGCAGCACCAGCACCTGGTAGTCGCGCGGGTCGAGGCGCAGGGCCTGCTTCTGCGGGACCAGCTGGCTGACACTGTCCAGCAGCTGGCGAGACGAGGGGATGCCGGGCAACAACTTGTCGCCGCGCACCACCACGTCGATGTCGAAATTCTGGTCGCGGAAGAAGCGGCCATGGCGGATCAGCCAGTCGGCCAATAGCGCCTCATCGCCGAAGTTTCCCGCACCGAAATAGCCGAGCAGCAGAATCCTTGCCACGTCTGGATTGTAGCTCAGGCCGGCGGCTGGGCTACAATCAGCCGATGAAGGGATTGATAGTGGCAGCGCTCGTGGCCTGCCTCGCACTGGCGGGCTGCCCCGGCAAGGACGGCGGCAACACTGGCAAGGCGCCCTCCGGCAAGTACGCGGAATACAGCCTGAAGCTCAGGGATGCGACGGCCTTCGAGACGGAACTGAAGCGCCTGCAGGAGCATTTCGCGGGTGATGGCAGCGCCGGCGCGGTGACGAGCGGCAGCGCGCAGCTCAACTACAAGCTCGGCCAGCGTGTGCGCGAGGATGGCATCGCGGTGGTGATGCGTGACAACACGACCGATGAGGAACTGGTGCTGTGGGTCTGGCGCGACAGCACAGGTAAACAGGCGGCACCGCAGCTCGTCAACCAGCAGGAGCTGGGCGGCGGCGGGATGAGCCTGCAGTACCAGCTGGACGGCGGGGTGTTCCTCGCGCTCAGCCTGCGCTGGGTGCAGGACCGCTACCTTGAGGTGAAGCGCAACTACGAGGCCGGCGGACTGGATGCTGAGTTGCCAATGGGCAGCGACTACACCGCATGGACACTGGAGCTGCCACCCCTTCCCTACCGGCTGGCCGCCGGGGCCAGCGGGCCATTCGGCGTGCTGGAGGAAGCGCAGGCCGATGGAGCCTGGCACAGTGCGAACTATCCCGGGGAACTGATGCTGCCGGCGCTGGCCGCCTACGACCAGAGCCGCGGTGTGCTGCTGGCGATCTCGGATGAGCATCCGCGGCGGATGGACCGGGAGTACCACTGCGGCTGGCGGCTGGCCAACGGGATGGATGGCAATGATGGCAACCGGCAGCTAGGCATCGACTACACGGTCTTCAACACCACGGTGGACGGTTTCACGGAGCCACTGCTGATCAGCGGCCTGCCGCAGCGGGACAGCGTGGTGCTGGAAGCGTTCAACCTGCAGCCGACGACGATGGAGGACAGTTTCGTGGCGGGCACGACCCAGCAGGTGGCTGACCGCATGAGCGACTTCGTGGCGGCCTTCCACGCACGCTACAGCCCGCGGCTGGTGACAGAGCAGCATTCGATGCTGGATGCGCCTGGGATCAGCCCGGAAACATCCGGGGCGGAACTGGCAGCGCTGCATGAGGTGCTGGAACTGAAGACCGGGCTGTGGGACACGGCGGGGATCATCACGGACACACGAACCGGGGCATCCTTCCCGGACGGACTGGCAACGGCCGGCCTGCCAGCGGATGCGGCGGCGAAGTGTGACGAATTCGGCATCACACAGTGGCAACGGGTCTCGCCCTTCAGCCTGCCGGCGGACAGCCCGGAACTGAAGAGCGACAGGGAGCTGGCACTGCTGGACAAACCCGGCAATGGCCCGGGCCGGGTGCCACTGAGGATCAGGCGGCCACAGACCGCTGACAGCCTGCTCAGTGCGTTCGACGGCGTAACTGGCAAGGCGCTGCTGCTGGACCTGGACACGCTCGTGACGGGAGGCCAGGACCCCCGCAGCCAGCCACTGGCCGGCAGCCAGCAGGCGGCGGCGGCGATGCTGGCAATGAAGCTCTGCGAGGACAACTCAGCGAAGGAACAGCCGCTCAAGCTGGCGATTGAGGGGCTGCCCAGCCTCGGCATGCCGCCCTGTGCGGACATCTACCTGCTGCCCCATGCGGCGGATGGGCCGCTGCTGCGCGACCGCATGCTGGGTATGCTCACGCTGCGCATCTTCGGCGTGGCAGCCTGGCCGGGACACGGGATTGACAACAGCGCCGGGCTGGCGGTGGCCGTGACGGAGAACAGTGCCGGGCTGGTGGTGGACTATGAGCTGGCACGTGGCAGCTCCGACAGGCTGCTGCAGGCCAACCTCGAGCTGTTCCGCGAGGCCGGTAAGCTGGATGACTACGTGATGATGCACTGCGAACCGCGCTACGGCAGCTACACGCTGACCGGTGAGGCGCCGGCCAGCCCGGATGCGCTGCTGCTTGGCCTGCCGGCCAAGTGGAGCGGGCGCAGCCTGGTGCGTGTCTGCATCTTCGGCACCGGCGTTGACGCACTGGTGGACCGCGAGATGATGATGCTCAACCTGCAGCTTGGCAACGGAGGCAGCGTGCTGCAGCCGATGCCCTTTGGCAACTATGAGATCCAGAATGAGCAGCCGGAGGCAATCCCGGCCGGGGATGCGCTGCTGCTGATGCGCAACCTGGCGACACCGGAGACCCAGGGCCGCAGCTAGCGGCCCTTGCGCTCCCTTCGTTTGAGCTTCTTCGCCACCTCCGCGGCGATGTCACCGGGCGAGTCATGCAGCCAGCCTGCAAATGGGCTGAGCATGCCAGGCGTGGCCGGAATGCTCCTGCTGCGCGGACTGCCCCAGCCCTCGAACAGGCGCGGCAGCTTTGGAGGCAGGTTGACCTGCGGTTGCGGCTCTGCAGCTTCAGCCGGAGCGCTGCCAATGGCATCCTGCACCGGGTCAGTGTGGGCCGGCTCCTGCGGTACTGCAATCCCTGCCGGCTCGTGTTCCGGCTCATCATCCAGCCGGCCTTCGAGCGGGTTGACAGGTGCACTGCGCGGTGGCAACGGCTCATCCAGCCAGCCGTCCAGCGGGTTACGCGGTGTGCTGCGCGCGTTGCCACTGCGCGGGATGTACGGCAGGTCGGCCCAGTCCTCCTCCGGTGCTTCCACGAAGCTGCCATCCGGGGCGATCTGCAGCAGGCTCTCACCTTCCGGCAGGCGGTGCACGGGAGCTTCAGGCATGGGCGGCATGCTCAGGTTGCCACGTGCGGCAGGAATTTCAAGCAGCTCAGGGAAATGTGAGGGATGCAGGCCGCTGTCCGGCTGCTCCACGATGTCTGCGGTGGATTCGTCGAGCTGTCCCAGCAATGCGCTGTCAGCGACGGGCCAGTACCATTCGGCGATGTAAGGTTCGTACTCAGGCAGGCACATGTCCGGGTCGCAGGCTACGAACTGCTCCAGCACCATGCAGGCGATGTTCTTCGTGAGCGCTATCGCGAAGGGGTAGTCACGCGCCGCGAACTCCACCGTCAACAGGTAATGGCTGCCATCAATCACACGCAGCACGCGCAGCTCACCGCTGACAGAACTGTAGACCGGATCGCCTTCGACCGTTGGATGCATGAGCGGGCTCGGCAGCACAGCGCTGTAGCCAATGTATTCGCGGCGGCAGTTCTCCTTGTCACGCGGGTCGGTCAGGCCCAGCGGCGAGCGCATCTCCGTCACGCTGTAGCCGTTGTCAGTGCGTTGCTCGCGGGTGATCTGTGACCTGCGGGCCATGTATGCCGCGCTTTCGTCGAAGCTCAGGCGCAGTGGGTTGGCATCTCCCGTGACCGGGCTCATGCGCAGGCTGGCAACCGCCTGGAAGCTGCCGCCGGCAGGATCGTGTGACATAAGCTGGATGCTGCTCAGGCCATGGCCGGGATACTGCAGTCCCTTGTGCCAGGCCCCCTGGTTGTATATATAGGGCTCGTCCTCCACCGGGTGCAGCAGCATCCCGGGAGGGGCAATCGTGCTCCACTCCAGTCCGGACAGCACCGGGGTCTGCTGGGGCCACTGCATGGTGGAGGCAGGCAACTCGTGGATGTCCGGCAGGCTGCGGCGTTCCTCCACGCGGGCATGCGCAGCAAGCGGCAGCAGCAGGCAGATCGCAGGCAGCAGTCGTGCAATAGGGTGCATGAGGGGTATATCGGCGGGGGTGGGCCGCGGTTGAACCTTGGCTGGTAGACCGGTGAGCCCTCAGGCGAGAAGGCAAATCAAAAAGGCTCCAAGGCTTTCACCTCGGAGCCCTACCAAGTTAGGGGGGATGGTAAACGCTGTGTCATGGGCGCACACAACGCAATTAAGTCATACCCGATCAGGGCAGGCTCTACAAGTGGCAATGCCGGATTTCTGCGGAATTCAGCCCAATTCAGATGTTTTGGGGATGTTGTCAGTCGCGCTGGGGGTTGTTGTACTCCCTCAGCACCCGCCTGACAATGCTGCGCAGGCGGCGGGCCCGGTTGCCAGACAGTGGCTGCATCTCCAGGCTGGCAAGTGCAGGAACAGCGGGATCCTGCGGCGGCAGATCGGCTTCAAGCCCGAGGGACAGGCTGGCATGTGCGTCGGCCCTGTGCGAGGCCAGTTCCGCTTGTCCGGCATGTCCGAGCCTGAGCGGCAGTTCCAGCCGGGCTGAACTGAGCAGCGCATGCTGGCCCAGCTCATCGCGGATCCGGCTGATGCCGGGCAGTGCATCCGCCAGCGGAATGGCGGGAGCGCGCAGGACATGCGGCAGGCTGCCGTCACGGCCGTAGAGGCCGAGCACCAGATCGAGCTGTAATTCGCCGGGATCCTGCATTCTGACTGTCCGCACAGTTAATCCGATCTTAACCGCTGCAACTGGACTTGTGGTCACAAACTGACGAATTGCCCGGCAATGGTGTTTCCTGCACAAGGTGAACACTGGGAACACCTGACCGGCCTGGCCAACCACTGCAGCCAAAACGGGAACAGCAAGATCCTCAAGTGGCAGATCACCGCGCAGAACCCCTAGGCCTGTAGCAATCAGGGAATGACAGGCTCCCCGTGCTCCGGAAAGCCAGCCGGATGCGGGGAGCTTTTTCCGTTCCGGCTGAGACAGTCTGCGATTATGTGGGTATTATGTACTTCGCCACGCGGCACAGGGAGCGCGTGCGATGCGTCAATACCGCCGTCCGGCGGCACACACGGCCTGTATGGGAGCAGGCCCGGCAGAGCGGGGACCGGCAATTGCCTGAGTCCACTGCGGATCAGGAGTCAGCAGCTACATGAAGCACTTCAAGTCCACTGAAGAAGCGGTGCGCTCCCAGAGCGTGCGCGAGCTGCTGCCCAAGATCATCCCGCTGTTCGCCGGCCAGAAGCGCCTGTTCTTCATCAGCGTCTCCCTGCTGGCCCTGACCACGACCACCGCGCTCGTCGGCCCGCTGGTGCTGCAGCACATCATTGACGTGGCAATCCCCAAGTCGGACACCGGTGAACTGTGGCTGGCGGCCGGGATCTACCTCGCGGTGATCGCGCTCGGCAGTGTCGTGAGCTACTACCAGGCGATCACCCTGTTCAGCATGGGCATCCGCATCATCACGGACCTGAAGGAACGCCTGTTCCGCCACGTGCTGTTCCTTGGGCTGGGCTTCCACGGTAACCACCCGTCAGGCAAGCTGATCAGCCGCGTGGAAAACGACACGGAGACACTGAAGGAACTGTTCGGCGATGTCAGCGTCAACCTGCTGCGCAACTTCGTGCTGTTCTTCGGGATCCTCACCGTGATGCTGCTGAAGGACCTGCGCATCGCGAGCTACGTTCTGATCATGATCCCGCTCCTGTTCGGGGCCACCTTCTGGTACCTGAACTTCATGAAGAAGTACTGGCGCGAGACCCGCGCCCAGGTGGCGATCGTGATCGGCTACATCGCCGAATACATGCAGGGCATGGATGTCATCCAGCAGTTCAACTACCAGAGGCGTGCCCGTGAGCGGATGGCGGATGTCAACATGGGCAAGTACCGGATTGACACCCTCAGCCAGTACATTGAGTACGGCTTCTGGGCCGGCTTCATCTTCGGCGAGATCATCGCGATCTGCGTGGTGCTGGTGGTCGCGATCCAGGGCGTGGTGGACGGCACGGTCAGCCTCGGCATCCTCGTGATGTTCATCGAGTTCATCCGCCAGATGTTCCAGCCGATCATGGAACTGTCGGGCCAGCTCAACTTCGTGCAGCGCGGCCTGATCTCAGTCGAGCGCGTGTTCGGCATCCTCGAGACGGAGATCTCGATCAAGGACGGCCCGCGCGACCCATCCGAGCTGAAGTTCGAGCGGGAGATCCGCTTCGAGAATGTCTGGTTCGCCTATGAGGACAATGCCGAGGGCGAACCGGAGTGGATCCTGAAAGATGTGTCCTTCACCGTGGAAAAGGGCCAGAAGATCGCCTTCGTCGGGCCCTCAGGCGGCGGCAAGAGCACGACCATCAACCTGCTGCTGCGCTTCTATGACCCGCAGCAGGGCCGCGTGACCGTGGACGGCGTTGACATCCGCGAGTTCCCGGTGAAGGCCTGGCGCGAGCTGCTCGGCCTGGTGCTGCAGGACATCTACCTGTTCCCCGGCAGTGTGAAGGACAACATCCGGGTGTTTGACGACAGCATCACTGATGAGCAGGTGCAGAACGTGGCGCAGATCGCGCGGGCGGATGAGATCGTCGGCAAGCTGAAGGACGGCTACGACGGTGAGCTGGCGGAGCGCGGTGCCAACTTAAGTGTCGGCGAGCGCCAGCTGCTGAGCTTCGCCCGGGCGCTGGCATATGATCCGCCGGTGCTGGTACTGGATGAGGCCACGAGCAGCGTGGACCCGCACACTGAGCAGATGGTGCAGGAGGCGATCGACCGCCTGCTGGAGGGCCGCACCGCGATGATCGTGGCGCACCGCCTGAGCACGATCCTCAACAGTGACCGGATCCTCGTGATCAAGGGCGGGCAGCTGGTGGAGAGCGGCACGCATGAGGAGCTGTACCACACTGACGGTGTGTACACCCGGCTCGTCAAGCTGCAGTTCGGCGACAAGAGTGACCAGATCACGGCCAACCTGGCGAAGGCGGCAGGGCGATGAAGCATATCCGCTGGATCTGGCGCTTCTGGCAACCGCACCGTCCCTGGCTGTACGTGCTGGGCTTCCTCACGCTGCTGAGCAGCGCGGCGACGATCGGCTTCCCGCTCGTGCTCAAGTTCGTGATTGACAACCTCGACGAGAACCTGAAGGACAACCCGAGCCTCGACTCCACCGAGCTGACCTACAAGCTGGTGATGATGATCGTGATCGTCGGGCTGGTGCGCAGCGCATCATGGATCTACCCCGGTGTGCGCGCGCAGGTGAACAACCTGCTGGAGAAGGACGTACGCGAGTACTATTTCGGCCAGATCGTACAGAAGGGCTACCGCTTCTTCCAGAAGTTCCGCACCGGCGACCTGGTGACCCGGCTCAGTGACGACATCTTCGGCTTCCCGAAGATCGCCTGGTTCTGCTGCTCGGGGATCTTCCGCGCGGTGGAAAGCAGCAGCAAGTTCGTGTTCTGCATGGCCTTCATGTTCTACATGAACTGGCAGCTGGCGCTGTTGGCAATCATCCCGCTGCCGGTGATGCTGATGATCTTCTACCGCATCCGCATGGCGCTGACCAAGGCCAGTGCGGACCGCCAGCAGAGCTTCAGCCGCACGAACGACGAGCTGGAGGCAAGCTTCAGCGGGATCCGGATCCTGAAGGCCTTCTGCGGCGAGATGCACCAGGTGCGCAACCTGCGCGGCATCCTTGACGAGCGCATCGCCGTCGAGCTGCGCCTGCAGCGCCTGTGGATGGGCGTGCGCATGCTCTACCAGGGCGTGCAGTTCACCGGGCAGATCATCGTGATCGTGGCCGGCGGCTACATGGTGCTCAACGACCAGCTGAAGATCGGCGAGTTCTACGCGTTCTACGTCTACCTCTCGATCCTGCTGGCACCGCTGATGGACATCCCCAACCTGTTCGTCACCAGCCGCCAGGCCTTCGCCTGCATCGACCGCGAGATCGAAATCGAGGAGACGCGCGGCGGCACCGAGGACATCTACACCGGCAGGGACGCCGTCGGCCGCATCGAACGCCTCGCGCTGGAGCGCGCTTCATTCTGCTTCGACCCCGGCCTGCCGAATGCGGTTGACAATGTGGACCTGGAGCTGGGCAGTGGGCGCAAGATCGCGATCGTCGGTCGCGTCGGCAGCGGCAAGAGCACGCTGCTCAAGGTGGTGGCCGGGCTGCTGCCGCCGCAGGAAGGCGCGCTGCTTGTCAACGGCCGGCCGCTGACCGAATACGAACTGGATGACTACCGCCGCCATGTGGGTTACATCCCGCAGGAGGCCACGCTGTTCAGCGAAAGCGTCAGTGACAACGTCAGCTTCGGCCGTGAGACGGATGCCGAGATCGTGATCCGCTCACTGGAGATGGCAAGGGTGCGCACGGAGCTTGAGGCCCTGCCGAAGGGACTGGAGACCATACTCGGACAGAAGGGCCTGACAATCTCCGGCGGACAGAAGCAGCGCCTGGCGATTGCGCGTGCGCTGGCCGGACAGCCTGACGTGCTGCTGATGGACGACTGCACCGCCAGCCTGGATGCCGAGAATGAAAAGGCCTTCTGGGAGCTGCTGCGTGAGCACTACCCGCAGACGGCCTGCCTGATCGTGACGCACCGCCTGGCAACGGCCCAGGTGGCGGACCTGATCCACGTGATGGAGGACGGGCGCATCGTCGGCAGCGGCTCGCACATGCAGCTGCTGGCGGAGTGTGAGGCCTACCGCAATTTCCTCAGCCGTGAGGAGATGAAGGCTGACCTGGAGCTGGCGGGCAATGAGGCAGGCTGAGACGCGCCTGCGCCTGCAGGCCGTGATCTTCGACATGGACGGCCTGCTGATTGACAGCGAGCCCTTCTGGCGCGATGCCGAGGTGGCGGTGCTCAACCCACTCGGCGTGCCGATCAACCACGAGGACTGCGCCCAGTTCGCCGGCCTGCGCATCCGCGAGGTCGTCGCCAACTGGCGGGAGCTTTACCCCTGGGATGGTGAATCAACGGAGAGCGTGGCGGACAGGATCCAGCAGCAGCTCTGCGACAGCATCCGCGAGCGCGGGCAGCTGCTGCCCGGGGCACAGGAGCTGGTGCAGGAACTGCACTACCGCGGCTATCCACTGGCAATTGCCACCAGCAGTGCGCCTGATGTGGTTGACGCCGTGATGGATGTCAGCGGCCTGCGCGAAGCTTTCACGGTGATTGCCAGCGCGTCCGATGAGCAGTATGGCAAGCCCCATCCGGCGGTGTACCTCAGTGCAGCTGCCAGGCTTGGCATCGAACCGCAGCACTGCCTGGTGTTCGAGGATGCCTTGCTGGGGATCATTGCCGCCAAGGCCGCACGCATGACGGTGGTGGCGGTGCCCGAGGAACTGAACCGCGGCGACGTCCGCTTCCAGCTGGCTGACCGGGTGATTGAAAGTCTCAGGGATTTCTGGGAAGATGCAGGGGACCTGCTGGGCTGAGCCTCCGGCAGTGGAGGATCAGCATGACTGACAACGCCAGTACGACCGCCCGGCCGCAGGCCCGCATCAACTTCATCTACCTGCACGCGACTGACATGGAGGCGATGCGCGCCTTCTACAGGGATGCGCTGGGCTGCAGCGAGATCCATTACCGGCCGATTGACGAGCATGGCTACGGCTGGTCGGTGATTGACATGGGATGCTTCCAGTTCATGATCCATCCAGACAAGTCAGCCGTGAAGCTGGAAGGCTGGAGCATGCAGCCGGGCTGGGACGGCGGGACGGTGCCCGGACTCTCGTGGAGCGTGGTTGTCAGGAATGAGGACCTGCCACAGGTGATTGCACGCCTGCGCGAGATGGGCTCGCAGGCATTCCATGAAAAGCCGCAGTGGTGCCAGGACAGCTACTGGAGCTTCCCGGTGCAGGATCCGATGGGCAATACGGTGGAAGTGCACAGCATCCCGGATGAAAGACCTGAGAGTACGGAGTGGACTGAATAGGTTGGAGGTTTGAGTTGGGAGGTTGGAGGCATTACGCTAACCCGTACGGTTCAGAACATAGGTAACGGTTTAGGCTCAATACATGGGTAACGTTTCAATTGAACTATTGTACGTCATCG